>NZ_JAHUWL010000049.1:0-1747 GCF_019219045.1 Pseudomonas sp. PDM25 | reverse complement strand
CCCCCCCCCGCCCCCCCGCCCCCCCCCCCCCCCTTGTGTCTCATATAGATCACCCTCACGTCCCCAACCACACGCATATACCATGATTTGCCCCCCGAAGAAAAAGAGAAGAATGAATACACAATAATCAAGCTATAAGCTTCGAAGGCACCAAAAACTGACTAAGGGATGAACACCTCTCGCGAGCACTAATTATCAAACTCATACTGCCGCGAGCCTATTGGATGCGGACACCAATTCCGAACCACGGGAACTGGACCACCCTGCTCACCTTGCCAACCCTATTCCTAACCCCGATTTTCAGCACCTTAAAGGTGCCATTGCGGGCCAAGTGCGAATGATTCGACGTGTGACGCTGCTGAAAATGGGACTGCAAACCCTATCGCACGACTGGATACCATCGCGAACTGGCGATGAGGTAAGCGAGTCTGTATTAAATGAGACACTCCAAAGCCCAATCAGAAAATCGACCATATATATCGATTGATCCATTGCTCTTTACAAAAACACCCCGCGCAATTCAGCTCGCCCGACTATTTGACGCCCTGCGTAATTATTATGATCAGACGCGCTCGGGCATTGGAAGGGCTCTCACCTAGATCCAATCCCAGATAAATAAATAGCGAAACCTAATCTGCATCGGCGCTCACTGATGTTTTCGCGCATACTGCCGACGAAAAACAGCCGGGGTAAACGCTGCGAATTGTTCAGTCATATACTCTTTGCGCTTGAGCGAAATCCGCCACGATAAGGGGACATACGCAACACCTCACTTGATGATCGCAAGAGTGGAATAATTAACTCTATGCAACACTCTGTCTGGACTTAGACGCGGTCGCCACTAACTATATTCCTAGCTTGTAAATAGGCGGAGAACTCTTTAGCTGCGAATCGCGCTGAGTGTGCCGGCAACTCATTGCGCTCTAAGACTTCCAAGACGATGCACATCCCTTGACCATTGACCATTGACCATTGACCATTGACCATTGACGAGACCATCGCACCGCTCACCAGCTCAGGCGCGACTCAAACGGTCAGCCTATATGGCAAAAATTCGCTGTAGATTCCTGGCGGTAAGGCACTCGCATTTGCCACCATCGAACCAAATACCGGGATAGCAACCTAAAGTAGGGCCAACTGGCAATATTGATCAAAAATGATCTCCACACTTCATTGCATCTCATATATTGACCCGATACTTCGTTACGCAGATCGCTCATTGTGGAAAGTCTCAAGTAGAAACAACGCCGGATATTTAAGCACGACAGCCGCCAGGGCGAAACAGTTATGTCCCAGACAGCCCCCCCCAGACACCTAGCGCAACAGCATGGCGATCTCAGCCCCACGAGCGACCGTGACCGGTAGCAATACTAGTCCTGGGTACATTCCTCGCGAGAGAAGGTGCTCAACCAGCAGTCGCTGGCCACCAGGTACTTTGAACCTTAACGTCGGCAATACGACTAGCTGACAGACGTGAAGTCAGTGATCACGCAGAACTAACAAAGGGCCACGTTGTGACATGCCGTCAATACGCCATCCCGCTCATCGTAATAGGCATTCAACTAATTATCTGACAGACACTTCCCTTTTTGGCGAAATACAATAATCCGAGAGAGACTTTACAAACCGCCGCTCGACGAGATATTGAACTCAAGGCTGCTGCCGTGTTGCCGCCAACACGATCTCCCGGATGCACACATGTTGCGGCTGCTCGTAGGCATAACGAATCGCTGAGGCGACGTCGTCG
>NZ_JAHUWL010000047.1:0-2145 GCF_019219045.1 Pseudomonas sp. PDM25 | reverse complement strand
CCTCGGCCAGCGTCACGCTGACCGAAACCGATGCCGCCGCCGACATCTCCACCACTGGTACGCTCAGCATCAGCGATGTCGACAGCGCCGCGACCTTCGTCGCCCAGTCCAACACCGCCGGCAGTTACGGCCAGTTCTCCCTCGACACCGACGGTGCCTGGAGCTATGTCGCCGACTCCGCCCACAACGAGTTCGTCGCCGGCACCACTTACACCGACACCTTCACGGTGAGCAGCGCCGACGGCACCCTCACCTCGGTCACCGTGCATATTCTCGGCAGCAACGACGCTGCCGTGCTGTCCGCCGATATTGCCAACCTGACCGAGACCAATGCCGTCGTCGACATCTCCACCAATGGCAACCTCACCATCAGCGACGTCGACAGCGCCGCGACCTTCGTCGCCCAGTCCAACACCGCCGGCAGTTATGGCCAGTTCTCCCTTGGCACCGACGGTGCCTGGAGCTACGTCGCCGACTCCGCCCACAACGAGTTCGTCGCCGGCACCACTTACACCGACACCTTCACGGTGAGCAGCGCCGACGGCACCCTCACCTCGGTCACCGTGCATATTCTCGGCAGCAACGACGCTGCCGTGCTGTCCGCCGATATTGCCAACCTGACCGAGACCAATGCCGTCGTCGACATCTCCACCAATGGCAACCTCACCATCAGCGACGTCGACAGCGCCGCGACCTTCGTCGCCCAGTCCAACACCGCCGGCAGTTATGGCCAGTTCTCCCTTGGCACCGACGGTGCCTGGAGCTACGTCGCCGACTCCGCCCACAACGAGTTCGCCGCCGGCAGCACCTACACCGACACCTTTACGGTGAGCAGTGCCGACGGCACCCTCACCTCGGTCACCGTGCATATTCTCGGCAGCAACGACGCTGCCGTGCTGTCCGCCGATATTGCCAACCTGACCGAGACCAATGCCGTCGTCGACATCTCCACCAATGGCACCCTGGCCATCAGCGACGTCGACAGCGCCGCGACCTTCGTCGCCCAGTCCAACACCGCCGGCAGCTACGGCCAGTTCTCCCTCGGCACCGACGGTGCCTGGAGCTACGTCGCCGATAGCGCCCACAACGAGTTCGTCGCCGGCACCACCTACACCGATACCTTCACGGTAAGCAGCGCCGACGGTACCCTCACGTCGGTCACCGTGCATATCAACGGGACCAACGATGCCGCCGTGCTGTCCTCGGCCAGCGTCACGCTGACCGAAACCGATACCCCGCTGACCACCGCCGGCACCCTCAGCATCAGCGATGTCGACAGCGCCGCGACCTTCGTCGCCCAGTCCAACACCGCCGGCAGTTACGGCCAGTTCTCCCTCGGCACTGACGGTGCCTGGAGCTACGTCGCCGACTCCGCCCACAACGAGTTCGCCGCCGGCACCACCTACACCGACACCTTCACGGTGAGCAGCGCCGACGGCACCCTCACCTCGGTCACCGTGCATATTCTCGGCAGCAACGACGCTGCCGTGCTGTCCTCAGCCAGCGTTACGCTGACCGAGACCGATGCCCCACTGACCACCAACGGCACCCTGGCCATCAGCGACGTCGACAGCGCCGCGACCTTCGTCGCCCAGTCCAACACCGCCGGCAGCTACGGCCAGTTCTCCCTCGGCACCGACGGTGCCTGGAGCTACGTCGCCGATAGCGCCCACAACGAGTTCGTCGCCGGCACCACCTACACCGATACCTTCACGGTAAGCAGTGCCGACGGCACCGCAACCGCAGTGACGGTGACCATCACCGGCAGCAACGATGCCGCGGTACTGTCCTCGGCCAGCGTCACGCTGACCGAAACCGATGCCCCAGTGACCACCAACGGCACCCTGGCCATCAGCGACGTCGACAGCGCCGCAACCTTCATCGCCCAGTCCAACACCGCCGGCAGCTACGGCCAGTTCTCCCTCGGCACCGACGGTGCCTGGAGCTACGTCGCCGATAGCGCCCACAACGAGTTCGTCGCCGGCACCACCTACACCGATACCTTCACGGTAAGCAGTGCCGACGGCACCGCGACCGCAGTGACGGTGACCATCACCGGCAGCAATGACGCTGCGGTGTTGTCCGCCGACATCACCAACCTGATCGAAACCAATGCCCCGTTGACCACCAACGGCACCCTCAGCA
>NZ_JAHUWL010000046.1:0-2764 GCF_019219045.1 Pseudomonas sp. PDM25 | reverse complement strand
GCCGGGTGAGCGGCCTGCTGACATTACCGGCGCAGGCGCTGAGCACCGTGCTGAAGTGTTCTTGGGTCAAGTAACCCTTCTCGTAGTCTTCAATGGCTTTGGCGATGAACGTGCACTTGGCCAGCGCACGGAAGTTGGCGCTGTGCTTTTCCCAGAATGTCGCGATGGCCGTTTTGTAGCGATCAGCGAAATTGATGTCCCAGAAGGCTTTCAGCACGTCGCTGGCATGCAGGCGCACTTCGTTGGTTTCGTCGTAACTCTCGGCGTCATCACCGATCCGGTAAAAGCCGCCATAGAGATCCAGCAGGTCGGCATTGTCCTGGTCGTGGACGCTGAAACGGTGCATGACCAGTTGCGGGAAGGTCATGGATTCCTTGGGTTTTTCAAGGATGTGCTGCCAGCCGGTAAAGGCCGTGGAGCTGCTTTGGGCGCCATGGAACCGGTGCCACCAGACTTTGTCCGGGGTGATGTCGGTGATGTGATGTCGGGTGAGGATGTCCTGGGCGATTTCGTACGCCATGGCGTACAGGTCGGGGCAGTCGTCGACCAGATCGGGGATCAGAGCCTGAAGCGTCTGGGTATCGACGGCGTTGGCCAGGATTGTGTCTTGGGTATCGTCCATGATGCTTTCCTTGGTATGCAGTGAATTCGCGGGCAAAACTGCTGTTACATACAACTGATCAAGTGGGAATTCGCATCTGCAGCCTCATACCTGAGTTGTTCAGCGAGCTCGACAGCGCTTCGATGCTGGGGAAAGGAAGCCTGTTTTGTGGCCAGGATGGTCGGTCGATAACAAAACTGCCGTTGGCGAGTCGCTCGACCGGCGTGCGATTGATCAGTTCGTTTCTGCCGCGGTGAATCAGGGTGTAGCTGTCACCGGTTTTCTCGAACAGGTATTTGCTGGGTACATCGAGTAGCTTCTCCATTTGCTGCTCGGTTCGGATCGCCGGCATCGCTTCCATTTGTATGCGAAGGTCTGCATAGAATGGGTCGAAAGTTCCGCGCATGGTCTCGTTCTGCATGATCGGTCCGCGATCGATTTCGATGCCGGGATCCAAGGTGATGCCCAGGCTTTCGCCTGGATTGACCTCTTCGATCCGCAGGCCGATACCGCCTTGCAGTTCACTGATGCCGGCCATCCCGCGGAAGGTATTGATGTTTTCCTGTCCGGTTAACACCACCCATTTGGTCGGCTGGTTCAAGGCCTTATCGGCAAGCATGATTTCGTTCGTCAGGCTGTTAGTGATCATTTGCTCTTCAACCGGCCTGAAAAAAAGCGGTTTTTTAAAGCTTGTTGCGCAGTCGGTGGCCTGGATCCGGATGTTGTTTTGTCTTGCGCTCTTGACCAGTTCCAGTTCGTTGAAACGCCCGGCGGGATCCTGGCCGAGCTCGGTCAGGTATTCGTGCAGATCCTTGGGCATGCTTCCCGTGTTGAAAAAGGCATTCAGATCTTGCTGGGCAAAATCACTGAGCAAGCCGCGCATGTAAATCGTATTGACACCCCGACGAGCGAATTCAGGCATGTTTTCAATCATGAAGCGCATGCTGCTGATGCGATCCAGGGTTTCACCCACGACCAGCCCCGGTGCTGTTTCGAACACTCTCTCAATCAATTCGGCACTGGTCATGGACTCACTGACGGCAGGAATCATTGGCCGAGACGGCAGGTTGCGCCACTGCAACTCGTTGAAGAAGCGTCCGGCCGTGGACCTAAGCAGGTTTAGCTTGTCGGTGAAGTGACTTGCGTAGCGGTCTTCCACCGTGAACACGGGCAAGTGACGCATTGTAAGGCGGACATGGGTTTCGAATAGGTTCAATGCCCATTTTTTTAGTGATGCCTGGAGTCGCGGCTGAACATCGTATGGCGTTCTCAGAGTACGAAGGGGCTGCATTGTGGGGTGGGGGGAGGTAGAAGCTACTGGTTCAAGGGGGGCAGGGGCTGGTGGCGCGGAGTTGATGGTGCTCTGGCCGGGCTTCGGTGTCGCCGGTTTAGAGAGGTTTTTGCCACCGCCCTTCAAACCCTGTCGCGAGAACATTTCCCATTCATCTGCTTCATTCAGACGTACCGGAATGTTGCGGAAAAAGGAGTAGGGATTGGTGGGGTCGACGATTGCCCAGGACCGCAGTTCATTGCTGTAACGCACCTGAAAAAAACGGTCGTCGATAGTAATGTAGTGACCCCCGGTTGCGGGTTGATAGATGCCTTGAAATTTACCTTCAACACTCACCGGGAATTCGCCGTCGAGAACCTCATTGGTTTCAAAGGGCGCCAGTATGTCCATGTCTGAGGGGCCAATAGCCTCGGCGTCGACGGAAAGGGAAGGTATCGCGGGCGATTCTATGTCTGTCTTCGGCGCTTCCCCGGAGGCAAGCGCCTCTTCTGTCTCGGCGGCCTCTGCGATCTCGGCGGCATTTGCCAGTTCAACTGCGCCGCGCAGGAATGGCAAATTAAACAGTACATCCACACTGCCAAAAATCGCAGCTTTGACCGCGGCCTTACGTTCCATCGCAGTGGTGCCGTTGATGGCCTGGTCGATGTGCAGGCCGACATTGGCGATGCCGGCACCGATGACGACCAGCGCTGCCGGCCATGCAAGGGCGGCCATCGGTCCGAACGTGTGGTTGAAGGCATTGAGGTAGCCGATCCACAGCTTTTTCCTGATCTCGCCGTTGGAGTGCAGCAGGAAATTGGCGTCGCTGAGCATGCGCTCATGGGTGGACTGGCTCAAATGGGTGAACGCATCACCGGCAATTTTCTCGCCAC
>NZ_JAHUWL010000045.1:0-3303 GCF_019219045.1 Pseudomonas sp. PDM25 | reverse complement strand
AAACCCCTACCTGCATACGCAGATAGGGGTTTCGGAATTTAATCTTGACGATGACCTACTCTCACATGGGGAAACCCCACACTACCATCGGCGATGCATCGTTTCACTGCTGAGTTCGGGATGGGATCAGGTGGTTCCAATGCTCTATGGTCGTCAAGAAATTCGGGTACTGAGTCGTAGCCAGTTGGCTTCGCTTCAGCAAATTGGGTATGTGACAGCTTTCGGTGTTTTGTGAGATTCGAACTTTCGGTTCATTTCGTCTTCACACACCGCAATCTGGCCTTTCGACGCAAATTGCTTGGGTGTTATATGGTCAAGCCTCACGGGCAATTAGTATTGGTTAGCTCAACGCCTCACAGCGCTTACACACCCAACCTATCAACGTCGTAGTCTTCGACGGCCCTTCAGGGGACTCAAGGTCCCAGTGAGATCTCATCTTGAGGCTAGTTTCCCGCTTAGATGCTTTCAGCGGTTATCTATTCCGAACATAGCTACCCGGCAATGCCACTGGCGTGACAACCGGAACACCAGAGGTTCGTCCACTCCGGTCCTCTCGTACTAGGAGCAGCCCCTCTCAAATCTCAAACGTCCACGGCAGATAGGGACCGAACTGTCTCACGACGTTCTAAACCCAGCTCGCGTACCACTTTAAATGGCGAACAGCCATACCCTTGGGACCGGCTTCAGCCCCAGGATGTGATGAGCCGACATCGAGGTGCCAAACACCGCCGTCGATATGAACTCTTGGGCGGTATCAGCCTGTTATCCCCGGAGTACCTTTTATCCGTTGAGCGATGGCCCTTCCATACAGAACCACCGGATCACTAAGACCTACTTTCGTACCTGCTCGACGTGTCTGTCTCGCAGTCAAGCGCGCTTTTGCCTTTATACTCTACGACCGATTTCCGACCGGTCTGAGCGCACCTTCGTACTCCTCCGTTACTCTTTAGGAGGAGACCGCCCCAGTCAAACTACCCACCATACACTGTCCTCGATCCGGATAACGGACCTGAGTTAGAACCTCAAAGTTGCCAGGGTGGTATTTCAAGGTTGGCTCCACGCGAACTGGCGTCCACGCTTCAAAGCCTCCCACCTATCCTACACAAGCAAATTCAAAGTCCAGTGCAAAGCTATAGTAAAGGTTCACGGGGTCTTTCCGTCTAGCCGCGGATACACTGCATCTTCACAGCGATTTCAATTTCACTGAGTCTCGGGTGGAGACAGCGCCGCCATCGTTACGCCATTCGTGCAGGTCGGAACTTACCCGACAAGGAATTTCGCTACCTTAGGACCGTTATAGTTACGGCCGCCGTTTACCGGGGCTTCGATCAAGAGCTTCGCGTTAGCTAACCCCATCAATTAACCTTCCGGCACCGGGCAGGCGTCACACCCTATACGTCCACTTTCGTGTTTGCAGAGTGCTGTGTTTTTAATAAACAGTCGCAGCGGCCTGGTATCTTCGACCGGCATGGGCTTACGCAGTAAATGCTTCACCCTCACCGGCGCACCTTCTCCCGAAGTTACGGTGCCATTTTGCCTAGTTCCTTCACCCGAGTTCTCTCAAGCGCCTTGGTATTCTCTACCCAACCACCTGTGTCGGTTTGGGGTACGGTTCCTGGTTACCTGAAGCTTAGAAGCTTTTCTTGGAAGCATGGCATCAACCACTTCGTCACCCAAAGGGTAACTCGTCATCAGCTCTCGGCCTTAGAATCCCGGATTTACCTAAGATTCCAGCCTACCACCTTAAACTTGGACAACCAACGCCAAGCTGGCCTAGCCTTCTCCGTCCCTCCATCGCAATAACCAGAAGTACAGGAATATTAACCTGTTTTCCATCGACTACGCTTTTCAGCCTCGCCTTAGGGACCGACTAACCCTGCGTCGATTAACGTTGCGCAGGAAACCTTGGTCTTTCGGCGTGGGTGTTTTTCACACCCATTGTCGTTACTCATGTCAGCATTCGCACTTCTGATACCTCCAGCAAGCTTCTCAACTCACCTTCACAGGCTTACAGAACGCTCCTCTACCGCATCACCTAAGTGATACCCGTAGCTTCGGTGTATGGTTTGAGCCCCGTTACATCTTCCGCGCAGGCCGACTCGACTAGTGAGCTATTACGCTTTCTTTAAAGGGTGGCTGCTTCTAAGCCAACCTCCTAGCTGTCTAAGCCTTCCCACATCGTTTCCCACTTAACCATAACTTTGGGACCTTAGCTGACGGTCTGGGTTGTTTCCCTTTTCACGACGGACGTTAGCACCCGCCGTGTGTCTCCCATGCTCGGCACTTGTAGGTATTCGGAGTTTGCATCGGTTTGGTAAGTCGGGATGACCCCCTAGCCGAAACAGTGCTCTACCCCCTACAGTGATACATGAGGCGCTACCTAAATAGCTTTCGAGGAGAACCAGCTATCTCCGAGCTTGATTAGCCTTTCACTCCGATCCACAGGTCATCCGCTAACTTTTCAACGGTAGTCGGTTCGGTCCTCCAGTTAGTGTTACCCAACCTTCAACCTGCCCATGGATAGATCGCCCGGTTTCGGGTCTATTCCCAGCGACTAGACGCCCTATTAAGACTCGCTTTCGCTACGCCTCCCCTATTCGGTTAAGCTCGCCACTGAAAATAAGTCGCTGACCCATTATACAAAAGGTACGCAGTCACCCAACAAAGTGGGCTCCCACTGCTTGTACGCATACGGTTTCAGGATCTATTTCACTCCCCTCTCCGGGGTTCTTTTCGCCTTTCCCTCACGGTACTAGTTCACTATCGGTCAGTCAGTAGTATTTAGCCTTGGAGGATGGTCCCCCCATATTCAGACAAAGTTTCTCGTGCTCCGTCCTACTCGATTTCATGACTAAGAGATTTTCGCGTACAGGGCTATCACCCACTATGGCCGTACTTTCCAGAACGTTCCGCTAATCTCAAAGCCACTTAAGGGCTAGTCCCCGTTCGCTCGCCACTACTAAGGGAATCTCGGTTGATTTCTTTTCCTCAGGGTACTTAGATGTTTCAGTTCCCCTGGTTCGCCTCTTAAGCCTATGTATTCAGCTTAAGATAACCATCTTATGATGGCTGGGTTCCCCCATTCAGACATCTCCGGATCAAAGTCTGTTTGCCGACTCCCCGAAGCTTTTCGCAGGCTACCACGTCTTTCATCGCCTCTGACTGCCAAGGCATCCACCGTATGCGCTTCTTCACTTGACCATATAACCCCAAGCAATCTGGTTATACTGTGAAGACGACATTCGCCGAAAATTCGATTCTTGCTCAAAGAGCAACTCACAAATTTTACCTTAGCCTGATCCG
>NZ_JAHUWL010000044.1:0-4316 GCF_019219045.1 Pseudomonas sp. PDM25 | reverse complement strand
TACGTTCATAATGAACACCGTTGTTGTTCGCCGGTAAAACTGGCGAACTTGAAACATCGCTTACATCCTGTAACTCATCCATAAACTGACAATCCAAAACAACTTGATAAGCCCTCAGCTTAAATCCTGCGCAATAAAACAAAAGACCAAAAACCTGCTGAACGCTCTGGGCAATAGTTGAATAATCATTCGAATATTAAAGAGATGGATATATATAAATACCACCACCTCCCATCACTTATGTTCCACCAGCGAGCGAATATAAAAAAACCCCGAACGTTGCGTTTGAAGCAACCTTCGGGGTGTTCAATACGCGCAGTGTTAATCTCCTGCGTTCAAATCAGGCAATTCCATCTGCGTCTTGCGTTTGATAAATGCATCTTCAACCGCTTCGAACTCCCTGGCCAGTTCCGCACTCTTGACCAGGTATTCCTGACTTGCCATCTCCGTTGCCGTCAGCGCCTCGAGTCGTGCGTGCAACGGCGCTTGTTCCAGCAGAAACTCATCGGCGTATTTGTGCTTCAGAAACCCTCGCCAGAAATCACGCTGGGTGGTCGCCGCAAATTCCTGGGGCGAATTGTCCAGGGCCAACACCCGCTGCTCGGCAGCATCGAGCATCGTCGCCGTCACATCAGCCACGCCGATATACCTGGCCTGCTGCGGCTGCCCCGGTAAACCCAGTCGATCCTTCAGTCCGATACGGTAAGCAAGACGAATCTCGACTCGATCGATCAGCAGAATTTCCTGGACCTTCTGCTCCAGGGTCAACGCGTGATTGGCCGAAATGCTCTGAATCCGTTCGCTCGCATCCTGTTGCGCAATCCGTTCGACTTCGTCGAGCCTGAACAAACCCTTTGCCAGTGCGGAAAGCTCCGGGGTCGCCTGCGTGCTCAAGCCGTGGCTGATCAGACTCTTGACCTCCAGGCGACTGAAAATCAGCGCAGCCCCATCGGCACAGGTTTCCACATCCCCGGCCAGACGGAACAACTCGGTGCGCAATTGCTCGGACTCTCCAGCGGCGTCCATCAGTGCCCATACCCGAGCCTGCAGATCAGGGTAAGCGTTCCTGTACTCACCTGTTTGTCGCAGATTCTCCAGCAGCCTGAAGAACTCCTGACTGCGGGGATCTTCCCCCTCGAGCAAACTCCACTGCTCTTGTCTGGCGGCACGCTCTCCAGCCGGAAGGTCGCGCATCCAGTGTTGCAATCGCTCATTGGAGTTTGCCAAAGGGTCGGCAACCGCGAGGGGTTCAATGGCTATCGGCACCCCATCCTCGGGTGGTGGAATACGTAGCCAGGCCTGGGCATAGTCTTCCAGAGCAGCCGGAGTGAGCGGGTTACCGTCCAGAACGGCACTGTTGAATACCCGACGCGCAGCAGCTGCGTTTTCCTCGGCGGGATTGAGGATTTCGTCCGCCACCCGGGTGATGAGGTTATCGCGCAGGTCGATGCCTTGAAGGTGCGGCAAAGCATCCAGCCCCGCTGGCCACTCGGTAAGCCCAGTGTTGCGCAGGTTGAGTTGTCTCAACGTTGGCATCCGCCGGAAATCGGGAATGCGCCCTAAGGGATTGTGGCTCAGGTGCAGTTGTCGCAGCGCCGGAAATCCCTCGAGGGCTACGATGGCTTCCGGACTCAACGAAATGACATTCCTCGAGAGATACAGCGCCTGCAGCCGCGGCATCAGCCGCAATGTTTGCGGAAGCGTTTGCAGCCGATTGTTCTCCAGGCTCACCTCGCGCAAGTTGGGGAACGCCTCAAGGAAATTGGCCGTTATCTCACCAAGCGCCATGGCACTGAGGTCCAGTGAATAAACGTGCGTAAAAAGAGCTCGAGTCAACACTGGAAGCTCCCCGATACGCAGGCCGGTCAGGCTCAGAACACCCTCGGCGTACAAACTGCCGGTCGCTTGCTGCGGCGAATTGGTCCTCTGCCAGCAACGCCGGAGCAAGTCGGCCACCCGCTGCCGGTCCTGCCGGCTGACCGGTTCAATACTCCCATCGGGCAAGACGTGTGTCCCCGGTGAATCCACCCAGGCGTTCGCCTCCTGTTGCAGGCTGGCGAATTCTTCTTCAAGACCCAGCAAATACTCTTCGACTGACAACGGATAGGTGGGATGAGCCTGCGCACGCTCCGCCTGTGCCAAAACCATTTCGACATCTGCATTGCCAAGGGAGGGATACAGCCGGCGAACTCTCGCACGTCGCTCTGCCATCTGCAGATTCGTGCCTTGCCCACGACCACTCAAAGGATAGCCAAAGGTGCCGTCGCCCCCGCGCATTGGCGCCTTGAAAAAAGGTTTGATCGGTTGCATTCGCAACGCCTTGCGCAAGCCGTCGCGCGACAGAACATGCTGCTTGATCAGCTGCTTCAATTCTGCCCCCTGCCCCACATGAGGAAGCCCCAGCGCGGCGCGATGGTTTTGCGGTAAAGCATGCTGCAGAGCCGCATACAGATCGTCCGCGCCATGCAGATGGTTATCGTCGCTGTCACGCGCTTCGTATCGTCCGTCTTCGTTGCGCACCAGGACCTTGCGCTCGGTTGCATCCTGCGGGCCGACGCTGGCACGCAGTTCGCCATTGAAGGAACCATTGCGCACTTCAATTCGCAGGTTTTTTTTCCCGCTCGGTAATGCTTCCAGTGTGTGCAGAACCAACGTCTCGGTATCCGCCGTCAATGCGACCTGCAGATACAGCCCTTCATAGGCCCGCGACAGACGCACTTCCCGCTGAGCATTGCGCAGCGCCTCGGCCAGGCGCAGAGGAACAGGCTTGGTCTGTTGCGGATTGGCAAAATCCCATTGCGCCATTTGTCGGCGCTCGGCGCTGGAAGCACCGGCCAGCACGTCTTCGACAATGTTGGTGGGGACGCCGGTGAAACGGCTTTTGATCAGCTCGACACGTGGATCACCCGACACTTGCTGACTGGCGTAGCGCGTATTGAACAATTCGGTCTTGTGATCGATCGTCACGTGGACACCCGGCTCAGTGCTTTCCATCCGCGAGACCAGGTTTTCGGTCTGTCGGTAGGCCTCGAAACGGCTGAGGGTATCGGCCAGCAATGGCGGCAGGGGCTCACGCTCGACATACATTTTGCGCAACAGGCCTTCGTGGGTGCCGCTGATCTTGCGGGCCAGCTCAAGCTCGCCATCGCTTAACGCGTCCACACGGTGGCCAAGGCGTCGTAACAAAGTCGGACGCTCCCAGGTCAAGGGTTGCTCGGTTTCGGCTTTCCAGGCGCCAGCGCCGTTATGCTCCACCGCCGGTTGATAAGCGTTGGAACGGGTCGGATGTTGCAGGCGATGCTCGCCCGTCGCCGGGTCCTGGCGCACCTGGTAATGCTTTTGTTCCAGGCGCAGCCATTGCTGATCGTTGTGTCGATACAGCCCCAGGTCATCGGGTTTGGCCTCGGTCGGCAGCGCCACCGGATGCTCGTACGGCGTCAGGTCCGGTTTCCACAGGCGGGTCTTGCCCGTGGGCAGTTCCACCGGTTTGAGGTTGTCGATCAGCGCACTGGGTTTGACCGGGAGCCGGGCCGCCTGCGGGATCACGTGCCCGGCGCTCATCAGGGCCAGTTGCGCAAAGTTGATGATGACCCCGTTGATGTGCGCCGACGCCTCGTCGCGGTCGCCCTTGCTCCAGTCTTCGATGCCTTCCAGCAACTCTTCGGCCATCTGCGCCACCATCAGCGCCAGCATGGCTTCGCCCAGCCCCGGCACCAGCATCGCGGCAAAGTTGAAGACGTTCCAGCCGATGTCCAGGTAGCTGCTCAGGCGCTTCCAGCGCGTGGCGGCGTCCTCATCGCCGGTCGGGACGGCAATTGCGCGCGCGTCGCTGAGTGCCTTGTCGCGCTTGAGCCGATACAGCTGCGGCCACAGCTCACCCGCCAGCCGGTGGGTGACGGGTTCGGCATTCGGGTTCTCCACCGCGGTTTCCCGCCACCAGGGCCCCATGTCCAGCGGTTCGCGCTGCTGCCAGGTGATCCGGCTCAGGCGCTCGCGGACCCGGGCAAAGAACCGGCCTTGGTCCTTGTGCGCCACGAAGCGGCTGAAGAACGCTTGATAGTCCGGCTCGCGCAGTTGGCGGATCAGCGTTTTCATGAAGTCCGCCAGCGAGGCGTACTCTTTCAGCGGGTGCTGCGGGTCGTCCGGCACATAGGCAATCACCGGGCCGCTCAAGCGGCTTTGCCGGTAGATGTCGCGCTGGCGCAGCATCTCTTCGCTGACCCCGGCCGGGCCATTGGCGAAAAACGCCTGCAGCAGTTTGAACTTGTCCAGGTCGAGGCCCGGTGACATCACCGACAACACGCTCGACCAGTCGA
>NZ_JAHUWL010000043.1:0-4337 GCF_019219045.1 Pseudomonas sp. PDM25 | reverse complement strand
AATATCAGCTCACCCCAGAAATACCGCAGGAAACATTCTATCTCAACTACGCGATAGTACAGGTGGCCGGCAAAACCCTATCTCCAATAGCGCAGCGTGCGATCACTCTTATTCAAGAATTCGCTCAAAAACCGATTCCTTCCGACCCGGCGAATTAACACTTGGCATATGCAAGATTGAATTTAATCCAGGCTCACACCGCCTACGCGCCGATAGACCGAAAGCTCCCAAAAGTTGAAAAGGACCACCGAGTGTTCATTGGCGTCAACCTCCATCACAAGACTGCTGGACCAGACCAGCTTGGCTCACCACATCAATTCGACGATGGGCTGGCACCAGCTCGGGCTTAAGAAAAACTTAACGTCGTGTCCCAGATTAGTTGACCGCTACATACATCCTTTCCAGCAGGTCTGACAGTGAATACTCCACAGACATGTCGTTTCCATTCCCGTCGACAACCCCAAACCTAGCAGTGGTTCCGGCTATAATGGGGTAGGTTATACACAACGCCTTTTCTGAGAACTGGTATGAATACGGAATTGATGGAAGAAGAGATGCGACGGGCGCTATTCGGTAGATCTGAGCCTCCCGCGTCGGCAATTAATACACACATGCAAGCCGTCACGGATGTCGCGATGGTGAAACCGATAACAGCAGCGAAAAAAAAGCAGGTGTCGAAAGGCTTTACTCCCAGGCTGAGAGTTACGCTGCGCGTCGGAAATGAATTTGAAGGCAAGATGCACGAGATGGTACATGAGGCCGATACGCTGAACTCCCTGGTTGCGGAGCAAGAAGCGACTAAGATGGCGAGAAAGAAATTCAGGTTTGTGGAAGTGGTATCGATAAAGTCGATGTGAGTAGCCGAACTGATTTGGCTCGCTCGTCAGACATCAAATCGCGTTCGGGTACCACGGGCTATCCGACCGGCCAGTCCGTATCGACTGAGGCATCAAATCTCAAGGTACGGTAGTCGTATCACTGGCTATCTGTAAACCATCACTCCATCCAAAATCTCGACGCCTAACTGATCGTAGGTTCCGTTCCTCCTCGCTGATATTAGCGACAGGTAGCAATCGGCCAAAAGTTCACCGTAGGATAGTTAAGACGTTACCCCGCGCCGCACCTAAATCCTTTTTTTGGAAGACTCGGTCATCTGATCGTGCCGTGAGGGCAATCCCCTTTTACCGACGCAGGACATTGTCCAGCTTGCAATGACGGGCCATAAGCTATCTGCGCGAACACCGCAGACTTGCCAGCAAATTGAAACCCAAATACAGTTTACTCATACAGCGTCATCATAGTGTGGCGGGCTGCTAGAGGAGTTGACGAGATGAATCGCAGTATGTGGCAATGTGACTTCATGCCGGTATGAGCTAGAATCCCCGCCACTCGGGGATGCCCGCGGCTTCCGGCAAGGATCATCATGGAATTTCAGCTACAAGGATTTGTGTTTCACAAGGTCGTGACCAACCAACGTGACAAGAGCGTTGTATTAGTTCCACGCGAACGACAGATTGAGCTTCCGGAACCCAAGGCCAACACCCTTGTAAGCACGATCCTTACGAGTTATCAGGGCGAGGGCAACATGGCGTACGCCCGTATCCTGGCCGATAGCTGGTTCGACATAAAAACCAAGCGATACTTCGCCAAGGAACTTGGATTTTACCAGTTCTCTAGGGACACCCTCTCTCAGCTCAAAATCGAGCTAGAGAAGGCGCCACTGGCCACCGGGGGATTCTTGACTATCATCGATTACCTGATCGATGGGGAGCCTAATCTCATGATTGTTCTCATCAAGAATGCCAAGGGCATCGGTATTGATGCGGACCTCAATCTTGAAGAAATCGACACGCTCGACATTGACAAACTGCACTTTGCAGCGAATATCGACATACGCCGTTGGCAGGAAGCTGACAAGGACCTTGAGGCGCCCCATGTTTCCTTCTTAAAGGGTAAGAATCGGAAAGACACTGTGGTGGGCTATTTCAAGTCCCTCTTGGGGATCGATGAGGAAGCCTACTTAGATCCGTCCAAGCACACTCAACAACTCGTGACATTGATAAAAAACTACTGCGAGGAGTTCAAGAGCGAGGACGAGGCCTTGAACAGCCGCCGTGCCATCCAGGAGTGGGCCGATGGCAAAATCGCCAAGGGCGAAAGCATTACCCTGCGTGAAGTAGCCAACCAATTGGAACCGGGCGATCCTGATAGCTTCATCGATTTTGTCACCCAGAGCAAAATAGAGATCCCTGCGGAGTTCGAGCCTGTCGCCAAGCACCTGAAGTCACTGCTCAAATACAGGGTCTCTGGACCGAACAAGGAATATACGCTCTCGTTCGAACAGGCGGCCCTGGAGAACAAGACCATTTACCTAAACGCTGAGGGGCACCTAGTCATTACCAAGGTGCCTGATAGCATCAAGCCTAACATTCCGAAAGCCTGATGATGGCTTCCATGACGCCCATCGACGAGATAGAGGATATTCTGCGGTTGCACTGCATGTATCCCTTGCAATGGTCCGGTCATCGACTCACCGCGACATTGCGCCTACAAGCACCGCAATGCGTGATTCTGGACAGGTTAAACGAGAGCGATACAGTCGAGGTTGAGGTACGCCAGAATGGACGACTCATCACCCTCGGTACCGCCGCAGAGCAATGCGTCGAAATCGCAATCGTCCCCCCTCGCGGGTCGCAGCACTGCCTTGCCAAAGATGAGGACGACCTGCTCTGCGTATTCAATCTGCACTGTCTGCCTGAGCATTTCGCACTGCTCGATTCGGGCTATAAAACCTGGAGCGACGAGCCAACGGACAAGTCTCCCGCCGTGATCCGAGCGTCCTGTTTCATCAAGCAGCTTGAGCGCAATGCCATATTGGAAGTAACAGGCAGTCGCTTCACGCTGATGACCTACGACCAGAAGATCTATCTGACCTACGGTGTCAGCGCCCTAACCGTGCGACGTACCGCCGACATCGTCGCCAATGGCCTACAGAAGCTGGAAGACATGCTGTCCGACACGCTTCACGGCACCGAAAAAAAACGGCTCATTCGTAATGCGTTGATCTCCAGCTTGAAGTCCTGCGAAGAGTCCAACCGGTTGGCGCACCTGTTGAGCCACTGCGATGAAATGCTTGAAAATGCACAGAACAACTATGAGCTGTTCATCTCCAATTTTTCTTTCAACAACGACCTCGATAAGCTCAATGAGCAGAAACGAGAGTTCAGCGTCAAGCTCAATGGACTGCTCATTGGTATCCAGGGCAAGCTGTTGGCGATACCGGTTTCCACGATCCTAGCCACAACGCAGCTAAAAGACGCGACAGATGACAATCATCTCACCATCAACTGTACGGTGATGATGTCGTCACTGTTTTTTCTGACGATCATCGTGTGGCTCATCAAAAGCCAGATGATTGCCATCAAGGCGATCAGGCAAGAAATCGTGCAGAAAGAAAAGCGCTTCCGTCAGGAGTTGCCGAAGCTTTTCGCTGAAGTGGCCACGATCTTCGACAGTTTAAAAGCCGACTGCAATCTGAACCTGAAAATGGCTTGGTCGCTCACCGTGCTTTCCTTTGTACTAACGGCTATCACGAGCTACGTGTTTGTGGTCAAGACGCCGGAAATTGCACTGCTGCTGACGCCTCCGCTCGAATGGGCATCAGGTTTGTTGACCAGCCTTCAAATGGTAGGCGCCAAGCTGCTAAGCAACTTTTGGCCGCTGTAGAGCGCGGCAGGCTTGCCCGCTACCGTAGCCACGGCCGCCTTGAGCCCCCCCCCGGCCAAGCGCTGTCGCAGACCTCAACCCTGATTTCCCTGTCGCCGAATGGCGTTTGGAAATCGGCATAGATCACCATGGACTTCACATCCAACCAGCTCACTTAGATCATGGGGGGCTTGCTGTCGCATTGAGCCGTTTACGGCCTGTCGCGAGGGCTGCAAGCAATACTAAGCAGCCTGTGGACTGGTGAACCCCAGTTCAATTTTCAGGCGTACCAAATCTTCCGCGGGGCGGTCTAGAGTGCTGAACCCGTTTCATTGAAAGTCCGAAAGCCCCAACACATTGGAGCAAAACTGGAAAGATCGATTACAAGTACGATATATCGCTTTATCGACGGGGCAGAGCAAGGCACTCCCTGCTCGATCATGGAGCCCTATACAGGGCTCATTATCCCCTGCTACAACCAAACGCACGGCATCGATTCCCGTAATCCTTGGTCTCAGCCTTGCAGAGGTAACTGACCCGATAGAAGTATCGATCCATCTCCCCCGAATCATCCTGAGAGAGGTGGAATGTGGCGTTTGCAGGGATATGCACCAAGCCCTCTGCCTCCTCGA
>NZ_JAHUWL010000042.1:0-5642 GCF_019219045.1 Pseudomonas sp. PDM25 | reverse complement strand
TGTGCTGGTGGTGCCAGGCAATCCCCTCCTCACTGCACAACCTTTGTATCAGTTGAAAATCGGATTCCCCGTATTGCGTGCAATATTCGCGCTCGGGACTGGTGCTGACCTGAAAGGTATAGGCATCAGCCTGAATACCATGTCCGTTGAGTACCTGAGCGATGATTTGCGGCACCGTTAGATTTTGGAAGATCCGTTGGTTGTCGCTGAACTGCAGATAGTGCAACGTGGGGACCAAAGTCAACTTGTAATGGGTCAGGCGTTTACCCGCGCCGCCCACGAGCGGCCCTTCGATACGCCCGTGAATGCCTTCGCCATTGAGGCCAAACTGCAGAAACGCCGGTAGGCTGAGCAGGCTCTCCATATAGAAGTCGGGGTATTCGCTGACCAGTTCAACCTCGATCGCGTACAAACTGCTGATGGTCTCAAGCCCATCAAAGGCCAGCACCTTGAAGTCGTGACGAACCGAGGGAATTAGTAATGTGAAGTGCGCAGTATTGGCTGGCGCGAACATACGCTTATCCTTAAGCAGAAAGAGGTGAGCAGGACACTAGGAGGAAACAGACCGGGGAGTGTGAAGTACGGAGGCCCCTTTAGGGACGGCAAAATATCCGAATAAGGTCCACAGTCGCCCAATGCAAAGTTGAGCAGTGATTAATGCGTTGCACAATTAATTAAATTAACGCACCGAAGCCTAACACTGTTACGGGGTTATTCAGGCGACCCCTCCAGCGCATTGATCGTGTCGATTTGCGCTTCAATAACGATGCCTCGGTGGATGAGGCTGATAAAGGTTGCCTCTCCTCGCGCCCGATCTTCTTTATTCCACTTGGGGCTAGCAAAAAATGGCGATCAACGTAAATGCCATCAATCTTGGGCATCAGGTTTGACGGGCGATACAGTCTCACTGCCCCCCTCAGCAGGCTAAGTTGCTGAAGGGGGACAAGGAAGAACAGCGTATAAGATGGCGAAGATAAGACGGTCATTTTCGGCTTAGTTTATGATATTTGTCACCCAATCAACATGTACAAACACATCCATAAAGCCTGGGCGATCTTCTCCACTTGGCTTCTCGGCACCAAATGCCATCGTCATGCCCGTAGCGCCTAGCGAGTTGACGGGTATGTCGGATGGAGTTCGCATAACTCCTCGCTGACTATCAAATAGTGCAATAGTGACTTTTCCTGTCATGGTGGTAAAAGCCTCCGAAACCGCCTTATTGCCGTCAACCTTCATTGAGGTATCTTTTCCATCAATATTGAGCAGCGCGGTTCTAACCCACTGCTCATTATTGAGCAGCGTAATGGTAAATTGAGTATTCGTTGCCAGGCCAGGGATTAGTATTGGGCTGGTGCCACCCGATGGATCGCTAGCAGGCCCTGGGCCAGTCGAGGTATGCGGACCACAATTTCCATAATGATGATGGTGCGTATGATCACCCCCATGGAAATGATGATGGTGGTCGCCAGAGCAGTCAGGCTGATTTGCAGGTCCTGTATTGCCCGTGGTTATAACAGGGGATGGCGATACAGATTGAGAGCCTAGCAGCTCAGCATCAAACAAAATGGAAGCTTGTACGCCTGTGAAGGTGAGCCCCTTCCAGTATTGGTTAGGAAGAGGAAGTTTTGCTCTATCAATAGTATTGCTCTTCAGATCATAACGTGCGTACGCACTACCTTTAAAGAAATAGACTTTTCCATTATTCCATAACAACACTGAATCAAGATTGCTGCTGAACTCGCTACTGGCGCTGTTCTTAAAGCCTGGCCATTTATCTGCAATAGATTTTTGTTCTACCTTGTGAGTGGCTAGAGTGTAGCTTATGCACTGATGACCTTTAAAAAACTGCACAACATCCGCATTCGGCGCCGCCGCTGGCCGAGTCCAATTCGCCCATTCCGTGGCTGCATCAACCCCCATTTCAAAGCCAGTACCAACCAATCCTGGCCAACCTTCAGAAATGGCTTTTGGCCCTTCGATTACTTTGGCTTGTTTGATGTCGAACTTTAGAAAGTTACTACCTTTAAAGAAGCAAAGAATATCATTTAGATTGATAACATCATCAATATTATTTTGAAACTCTGACGGCAACTCTGGCCAATCTGTTGCTGTCTGGCGCGGATAACCCGTATCAGCTTGATCAGTGGCGCTGTCGTAACGAGTGTTGTTGGATTTTTGAAAAAAGTAGCCCTTTAAATTCATGATATATCCCTTATTGAAGTTGGTCGCGCAAGCACCCAGTTTTTGATGGTGAGGAATGCGACAAAGCCATCGAACGGAACGCCCGCCGCGGACAACTATGCATACATCTAACTGGCGCAGCCAGCCCGCACATCTCACATCTTCAGCTCTTGCGTCTCGAGATAAAGAGGTAACTGGCGGAAAATTGTTAACATTGGTTGCAAGCCGATCCAATCCACTGATGTAAAGGTAAAGAACCGGCGGTATTTTAAGTCTTTTTATGGCTTTTTGGCGTTACCGTTCTCCCCCCCCCCCCCGAGCCTGATCTCAGCTTGTCTTTCAGCCGCTAAATAATAGCGCTCCTAAAACTACAGGGCTCCTCACCTTTTATCAGGAAAGTAACCAGCATGAAACTTTTGCTATGCGCTCTATTCCCGCTGCTCATGTTTCTTGGTAACACTGCCAACGCACACGACCATGTCACAGGCTGTGCTCTCATTCGGATAGACCAGTACTACGGCCTTAAGGAATGGGATTGCCGAGTTCCCAATACCCCCGCCCGAATCAGCAACGTCTACACCGATCAGCAGGGCCAACCCTATGACCCGAAACTTGCGCTTGCCCGGTGAGGTTCAAGACGGTATCTACCAGAAGTGGTGTGTATGCCGACAGCAGGTTTTAACTGCTCGGTTGGTGGCAAAGAAATAGAAGATGAAGACTTACCCAAATACCTACCCATCGTCAAAGAGCAAGACTTCAAGAAAGCGGGGGGGGGTTACGCCTTTCTTCGAGCGTATGACCGAGCGCTGAATAACTCCGATATTGAAGCCGCTTCAGTCGAGCTGCATCGAGCCTACGCTCTGATGTAAAAATATTGGACAGTAAAAAGCCCGCCAATGGACGGGCTGAACCTACATTGTTTTACCAGCTGCCATAGGGAATGCCATACTTTTCAACATACTGCTTGGAGGCTTCAGTCAGGGGGTAATAACGCCCATCTGACTTGCCAAGGTACGGCCCTAGAGGGACTATCTCTGCTTGGCCGCGTGCGATATTCACCAGATCCATGCACTCATTCTCAGTCCATATCTGAACCACTCCCCCTAGTGCAAGCCCAAGTCGTACGGTAACGGCTGTACCAAATTCTTTTATTTCGGGGTGCGCGGGACAATCCTTGGCCAAGGCATCGCGCATGAGCTGCCAGGCACTTTCCGGTATCTCAAACCAGCCTTGATAGGTTTGCGGCTCGACCACCGATTGCCAGCGAACGTAGATCCTCACTGGAAGCTTCGCATCGATCACCTCTCGCCTACTTCCCCCACCACCCGCATTCCAACCACTCGCTCCCAGAGCTCCGTTTTTCGCCCCTCCGGAAGCCGAACTGCCAATCCGCCGAAACAGGTTGCCATCGACATCGATAGTGGCACTGTCCTCAACCCAGCCACCCATCCGGTAAGGTGTAATAAAACCTATCGCCCATGGCACGGCGTCTGTGTCTGAGTGCCTCCCGACGAGCGCAGAAGCTTGACAACCGTTGAGCAGCAAAGCCCCCAGTAATATCCAGAGTGTTCGCATCGTTGTGACTCCTAGTCGGGGACATGGGGGTGTTGTAGGCGGATCCCATCCGCGGTGGGGGCATTAAAATACAGCAACTCCAGACTGGTTCGCGGAAAGGAACCTCGCATATTGGCGGGTGGATTCCAGTTGGCCGAGGTGTGAATATACTTCAGCTTGAGCAACTTCTCTTCCTCAATCGTTGTGCTGTAGTCCCCGGCAACAAAGCGCTCACAAAGCGCTTGAAGCTCGCTCGGTACTGTATGACGCGGATCGAGTTCGTCGAGATGGTCGAACTTTACCCCATGTTGCTTGGCCAACTCGTACATCACTCGCAAGTAAATCCGCGACAACTCGCCCCGCACTGGTCGCTTGAGATGTAGCGCCGCATACACGGATTTGTAAGGGTCTTTACGATTCCGCTCCGACTCAGGCAACTCACGCTGATGGGGGTTATGACCTCAAGCATCTCGGCGGGCCAACCATTGGACTCCCACTTGGCTTTCACTTGCTGTGCGTCGCGGTAAATCGACGTGGTCTAGACGTCAGTGGTGAGCGGAACACTCAAGGTTTGCATCGGACTAATGAGCAGCAGCTCCTCGGACTCAGGAAAGTACCCGCCCCCCAGATCCGAATGGACGCCGGGCAAGGTGATTTCCAGGTGGTCGGCCTTTACTCGCGTCAACGGAAAGTTAGCGCGAATTTCATCGCGTGCGGACAACTGGACGACGTTGGGGAACAAACGGCGTGGCAGGTAAAGTTTGATCCCAGGTGATGTTTGGCTGCGCACATAACCTAAATTAGCCAAACCGCCGACTGATGGGACGGTATCAAACAAACCGATAAACCCCATGTCGATATCGTACAGGTATGTACCTATAAAGGTATCGTGAAAAGACCGGCGATTTATTTTAAAAGTTTGCCCCAAAGGACCTTGCTGACCCAGCGCCACTTCGTTAACAAAGTGGCGGGCCGCCGCAGCCCCCCGACTGAAACCAAAGGTGTCAAAGGTCAGCTTGATGATTTTAGAGTCCGGGTTAGCCTGGGAAAACTGGTAAATGATTTCGGTAATCTCGCGAAACGCGCTCTCCACTTTTCCGCGCACGCCTGTAGCCCCACGGCCCATGCCTGCCCCCAGCAGGCTATCGGCTTGGCCTGTCGAGGTACCTATACCCTCGATGTAGAGCATGCGAAACAGTTGATGCTGATCGCCGTTGTCTAGAGTCTCGTTGGGGCAAAGTACAATTCACTGAGCTTCTTGATATTCGACTCATCGTTCGCATAGCTGCTGTCCGGATCAGCCATGTACGGCTTACAACTGTCATCCAGATCCTTAAGCTTGGCGGCATGGGTGGCGCCGCACAGCTGGCCCACCGCGCTGTTGCCTGCATTGTTCAGCGTACCATCAAAGAACATGCCGATACGCAGGGTGATACCGGGTGGTGGCGACTCCTCTGGCTCATCCAGCTCCTCCTCTTCCTCTTCCTCTTCCTCTTCCTCTTCCTCTTCCTCTTCCTCTTCCTCTTCCTCTTCCTCTAAATCGGAGTTGCCCGCAACAACGGTTGGTGCGGGCGTGGACGGATTGGCGATAGTCGCCTGGGGGGCGCTGATCAGTGCTTGTGCGGCCTGAAGCGGTGGGACACCTGCCATGGGCGCTCCCCCCTGGACGATGGGCACGCTGCTGAAGATGCCGCCTGAGTTGATGACGATGTGTTGGCCACCGGCTTCGAGCGTCAGGCTCATACCCGCATCGATCACCACATTGGCGGCGGTAACGTGGGCCTGTGTGCCCGCCTGAATCACCAGCGAGCCACCCGTCGTGGTGCTGCTGTCGCCGGTAATGCTGATCAGCTCATTGCCGCCGATCACGGTGTTACGCAGCCCTTGGGTGGTGTGCAGTTCGTCGC
>NZ_JAHUWL010000041.1:0-6061 GCF_019219045.1 Pseudomonas sp. PDM25 | reverse complement strand
ATCGGCGCTTGGGTGAAAGGAGGAGGGGCGAAATCTCCCACGGTCTGTACTGCGTCAACAGTCGGAATCGAGCCTTGTCCCTCCTCCTCCCTTCAAGTCCTACCATACAAGCGAGCCTGCTCGCGATAGCGATCTGTCAGCCATATCAATATTGACTGATACATCGCCATCGCGAGCAGGCTCGCTCCCACAGTGGTTTTTGTATGGCTGAGCTACTTGGTTTTCTTTGGAATCCGCACGAGCTGGGTGTCGGAGTAGATGTCATGCCAGCTGCGTTTCTGTTTGTCGAACAGCGACCAGAAGAAACCCAGCCCGACGCACAGCAAGGACGCGATCGACACCACAAAGCGCAGCAACGCCTGCCACAGGCTGATGGATGAGCCGTCGGCGTTTTGTACGCGGATGCACCAGACCTGCATGCCCAGGGTCTGACCGGACCAGGTCCAGAACTTGGCGAAGAAGCCGAACAGCACAAACAGCAGCACCGTTGACAGCAATGGATCGCCGTCCAGCGCGCCGGCTTCGGTCAGGGTGCGCATTTTGTCTTCGCCGATGATCGCCATCTGGATCATCTTGTAAATGCCGCTGGTGACGATCAGCAGGGCGGTACACAACAGGAAGTCGTAGAACATCGCTGCCAGGCGACGACCCAGGGTAACGGCAGGAAAGTCGCCCTGGGGTTTGAGAAGATGTTTCGACATGGCAGCCTCTGGACGGAAAAAAGAAGCCATTTTACGGATTTACGCGCACAAAAAAGCCCCTGATGTCAGCATCAGGGGCTTTTTCGTTACAGAAGATCAGGCTTCTGCTTGTACTTCGTCAGCCTGCATGCCTTTCTGGCCTTGCACAGCAACGAAAGTCACTTTCTGGCCTTCTTTCAGGCTCTTGAAGCCGTTGCCCTGAATAGCGCGGAAATGCACGAACAGATCCGGACCGCTTTCTGGAGTGATAAAACCAAAACCTTTCTCGTCGTTAAACCACTTGACGGTACCGCTCTGACGTGTGGACATTTCTTATTCCTTTGACGCAAAAAATTAATGACAGCCTCCTTCTTGTGAAAGAGTACTGGGGCTGGTTGCAGGAGAGTAAGAAGACGTCGAACGGGATGTAGCTAACTTGTAGGCTACTGCCCAGGTCACGATTCCAAGCGACCCATGCAAACACAGTGAACAAACTCTACGCCAACTACGGGAGAAAAAACAAGCCCTGTGGAGGGCCCGGATTTGCTCGCGTTGATGCCGTTCGGCGGCAACTAGCGCTGGCTTATGCGATAGAGGTGTTCAATTGTTTTCGATCGTTATAAGCCAAGTTCGTAATCGAAGGTGTGCACTGTTTTATGGCGGTTGCGTTACACATTAGTGCGCTGTTAACGCAACCGCGTTACTTATAGGAACAGTCAATCAGCCACGGTAGTAGCGTTGTGGAACAAATGGCATTTTGCTTACAAGCAAAGGTACCTTTTTCCCACGAACAATCGCCCATACCGGCGTATCGAGAGCGATATAAGCACTGTCGACGTAACCCATCGCCAAAGGGCCGCCCAGGGTCGGACCGAAGCCGCCACTGCAAACTGCGCCAATGATGTCGCCTGCTTCATTGACGATCTCCGCTCCTTCGCGCACCGGCGTGCGTTCCTGGGGCAACAGGCCAACGCGCTTGCGGCTGACACCGGCTTGTTGCTGTGCGAACACGGTTTCAGCGCCAGGGAAGCCGCCGGCACGTGCGCCATCAGCGCGACGAGGCTTGGAGATCGCCCACAGCAGGCTCGCTTCGATCGGGGTGGTCTCGGTGTTCATGTCGTGGCCATAGAGGCACAGGCCAGCTTCCAGGCGCAGGGAGTCGCGAGCGCCAAGGCCGATGGCCGCCACTTCAGGTTCGGCCAGCAGGGCACGAGCCAGGGCTTCGGCGTTAGCGGCCGGCACGGAGATTTCGTAACCGTCTTCACCGGTGTAGCCCGAACGGCTGACAAAGCAGTCCACACCCAGCAGTTTCACGCGGGCGAACTGCATGAAGGTCATCTTCGCCACTTCAGGCGCCAGGCGTGCGAGCACGGTAACGGCGGCCGGACCTTGCAGCGCCAGCAGGGCGCGTTCTTCAAACAGCGGCTCGATGGTGCACTGGTCGCCGATGTGCTTGCGCAGATGCGCCAGGTCCTGGTCCTTGCAGGCGGCGTTGACCACCAGGAACAGTTCGTCGTTACCCAGGTTGGCGACCATCAGGTCGTCGAGGATGCCGCCGGTCTCGTTGGTGAACATCGCGTAACGCTGCATGCCCACCGGCAGGTCGATGATGTCGACCGGCACCAGGCTTTCCAGCGCCTTGGCGGCATTGGCGCCGGTCAGGCGGATCTGGCCCATGTGCGAGACATCGAACAGCCCGGCCTGATCACGGGTGTGCTGGTGTTCTTTCATCACGCCGAGCGGGTATTGCACCGGCATGTCATAGCCGGCAAACGGCACCATGCGGGCGCCGAGTTCGATATGCAGTGCGTGCAACGGGGTTTTCGACAGTTGTTCGGTGGACATATTCAGCTCCTGAAAAAGTGTGCAAATGCGCGTGAGCATCAGCACTCGATAATGTTGACCGCCAAACCGCCACGGGCGGTTTCCTTGTATTTGCTTTTCATGTCGGCGCCGGTCTGGCGCATGGTGCGGATGACCTTGTCGAGGGAGACGAAGTGCTGACCGTCGCCGCGCAGGGCCATGCGCACCGCATTGATGGCTTTGACCGAGCCCATGGCGTTGCGCTCGATGCAAGGCACTTGCACCAGCCCGCCAATCGGGTCGCAGGTCAGGCCGAGGTTGTGTTCCATACCGATTTCGGCGGCGTTTTCCACTTGCTGCACGGTGCCACCGAGGACTTCGCACAGGGCGCCGGCGGCCATGGAACAAGCGACGCCAACTTCACCCTGACAGCCGACTTCGGCGCCGGAGATCGAAGCGTTTTCTTTATAGAGGATGCCGATCGCGGCTGCGGTCAGCAGAAAACGCACGACGCCGTCTTCGTTGGCGCCGGGGATGAAGCGCATGTAGTAATGCAAAACAGCGGGGACGATCCCCGCCGCACCGTTGGTAGGCGCCGTCACCACGCGCCCGCCGTTGGCGTTTTCTTCGTTGACTGCCAGTGCATAAAGGTTGACCCAGTCCAGCACCGACAGCGGATCGCGCAGGGACGATTCGGGGTTCTTGCACAGTTGCCGATGCAGCGCGGCCGCCCGACGTTTGACCTTCAAGCCACCGGGCAGGATGCCTTCGTTACGACAACCGGCGTCGACGCAATCCTGCATCACTTGCCAGATTTTCAGCAGGCCGGCGCGGGTTTCCGCTTCCGGGCGCCAGGCACTTTCGTTGGTTAGCATCACCTGGCTGATCGATAGACCATAGGTGGTGCAGTGACCGAGCAGGTCCTTGGCGCTTTTGAACGGGAAGGTCAGTGGCGTGGCGTCTTCGACGATACGGTCGGCGCCGGCGGCGTCTTCATCGACCACAAAACCGCCGCCGACCGAGTAGTACTCGCGGCTGCGGATTTGTATGCCCGCCGCATCGAAGGCGCGAAAGATCATGCCGTTGGGGTGATAGGCCAACGGTTTGCGGATCATCGCCAAGTGTTCTTTCTCATTGAACGCAATGCTGTGTTCGCCGAGCAGGTTCAAGCGACCATTGCCGCGAATCTCTTGCAGACGGGCGGCGACGGTTTCGGTGTTCACAGTGTCCGGGTGTTCGCCTTCCAGGCCCAGCAACACAGCCTTGTCGCTGCCGTGGCCTTTACCGGTGGCGCCGAGTGATCCGTAGAGCTCGACTTTGACGCAGGTGGTCGCGGCCAGTAGCCCTTCACGGCGCAAACCTTCGGCGAAACGCGCAGCAGCACGCATCGGGCCGACGGTGTGAGAGCTGGAGGGGCCGATGCCAATCTTGAACAGGTCGAACACGCTTAAAGACATGGTTGTTCTCCGGTTTCTTGTTATAGGAATAGCGGACTTGAGGCTTGGCACAAATCCCCTGTGGGAGCGGGCTTGCTCCGGGCGGCGTTCCGACGAAAGCGGTGGGTCAGGCAATGTTGATGGTGACTGATCCACCGCTTTCGCGAGCAAGCCCGCTCCCACAAGGGTGTATGCGGTGTTCTTGAAAATGGGGGCAGGCGAACCCGCCCCCATCAGTTTTAAGCGTAGCTTTCGATCGACGGGCAAGCGCAAACCAGGTTGCGATCGCCAAACACGTTGTCGACGCGACCGACCGGTGGCCAGTACTTGCCTTCGATCAGCGACGCAACCGGATACACCGCTTGCTCACGGCTATACGGATGCGTCCACTCGCCGACGATTTCCGCCGCGGTGTGCGGGGCGTTTTTCAGTGGGTTGTCGTCTTTGTCCAGGGTGCCGTTTTCCACTGCGCGGATTTCTTCGCGGATGCGGATCATGGCGTCGCAGAAGCGGTCCAGTTCTTCTTTGGATTCGCTTTCGGTCGGCTCGATCATCAGCGTGCCGGCCACCGGGAACGACATGGTCGGGGCGTGGAAGCCGAAGTCGATCAGGCGCTTGGCGACGTCATCGACGCTGATGCCGCTGCTGTCTTTCAGCGGACGCAGGTCGAGGATGCATTCGTGGGCCACCAGGCCGTTGCTGCCGGTGTACAGCACCGGGTAGTGCTCTTCGAGGCGACGGGAAATGTAGTTGGCATTGAGGATCGCCAGTTGCGAAGCGCGCTTCAGACCGGCGCCACCCATCATCCGAATGTACATCCAGGTGATCGGCAAAATGCTCGCGCTGCCGAACGGTGCGGCGCAGACCGCGCCTTCTTTACGCTCCATGGTGCCGTGACCCGGGAGGAACGGGGTCAGGTGCGACTTGACGCCAATCGGACCGACGCCCGGGCCGCCACCGCCGTGGGGGATGCAGAAGGTTTTGTGCAGGTTCAGGTGCGACACGTCGCCGCCGAACTTGCCCGGCGCGCAGAGGCCGACCATCGCGTTCATGTTGGCGCCGTCGATGTACACCTGGCCGCCATGATCATGAATGATGCCGCAGATTTCGCGGATGCCTTCTTCGAACACGCCGTGGGTCGACGGGTAGGTGATCATCAGCGCGGCGAGGTGTTCGCGGTGCTCGATGGCCTTGGCCCGCAGGTCTTCGATGTCGACGTTGCCGCGGGCATCGCAGGCGGTGACCACCACGCGCATGCCGGCCATGTTGGCGGTGGCCGGGTTGGTGCCGTGGGCAGACGAGGGGATCAGGCAGATGTCGCGACGGTCTTCGCCACGGCTCTGGTGATAGGCACGAATCGCCAACAGGCCGGCGTATTCACCTTGGGATCCGGCGTTCGGTTGCAGCGAGATCGCGTCGTACCCGGTGGCGGCGCAGAGCATCGCTTCCAGTTCGTCGGTCAGCTGCTGATAGCCGGCGCTTTGTTCGGCCGGAGCGAACGGGTGCAGGGCACCGAATTCAGCCCAGGTCACCGGGATCATTTCGCTGGCAGCGTTGAGTTTCATGGTGCACGAGCCCAGCGGGATCATGGTGCGGTCCAGCGCCAGGTCCTTGTCGGCGAGCTTGCGCAGGTAGCGCATCAGCTCGGTTTCCGAGTGGTAGCGGTTGAACACCGGGTGGCTGAGGATCGGCGACTGGCGCAGCAGCGCGGCCGGGATCGTGCTTTGAACGGAGGCGGCGAGGGCGGCGAAGTCTGGCAGCGCCTTGCCGTCGGCCAGCAGGCTCCACAGGGTTTCCACGTCGGCTGGCGACGTGGTTTCGTCGAGGGACAGGCCCAGACGCTCGCCATCGACCACGCGCAGGTTGATCTGCTGGGCACGGGCCTTCTCGTGCAACGCGGCGGTGTGCGCGCCGGTTTTAATCGTCAGGGTGTCGAAGAAGTTTTCCTGCTCGACGTTCAGACCGATTGCGCTCAAGCCTTTGGCCAGAATCGCGGTCAGGTGATGCACGCGGTTGGCGATCTGCGTCAGGCCTTTCGGACCGTGGTACACGGCGTACATGCTGGCGATGTTGGCCAGCAGCACTTGTGCGGTGCAGATGTTGCTGGTGGCCTTCTCGCGGCGGATGTGTTGCTCGCGGGTC
>NZ_JAHUWL010000040.1:0-6785 GCF_019219045.1 Pseudomonas sp. PDM25 | reverse complement strand
AAGTTTGAAACACTCGCAACGGAATACCGTGATGCTCACGGCGCGACGTGGTCGGAAAAATGGCGTAACGGCTGGCTGCGAAAGCTGGAGCTGTATGCGTTTGATCACATAGGCAAGCTGTCTGCCGAAGACATCGGTACTTCCGAGGTGCTCAAGGTGTTGCAACCTATCTGGGCTACCAAAACGCGAACCGCCGATGAGGTACGCGGGCAAATTGAACAGATCCTGGATGCCGCCAAGGCACGCAACCTGCGAGAGGGTGAGAACCCTGCTCGTTGGCGCGGGCACTTAGACAATCTGTTAAGCCGTGCTGAAAAGAAGAAGGCTCGGAAGCGCGAGCACTTTGAAGCATTGCGCTGGCAGGATGTACCGGATCTGATGGTAAAGCTCAGGGCAAATACCACACTTCCGTCTTGGGCCGCTCAACTACTGATCATGACCAGCGCACGCGCCCACATGGTCAGGTTCGCTCGTTGGGATGAGTTTGATCTAGAAGCTGGAACTTGGTCGCTGCCAGATGAGCGAATGAAGATGCGGGTAGCATTCGTAATTCCGCTTGCCGAGGAAGTCGTAAAGCTGGTCAAGAGCATTCCGCGAGATAAGGGAAACGCTTTTCTATTTCCAGGCCAGGGCAAGACAGGGGTTATGCACGCAAACGCAGTACGAACGCTCCTGCATGGCATGGGATACAAGCACATCACACGCCATGGCTTTCGGTCTTCGTTCCTAGACTGGGCGGGAGAATGTACTCACTACCCACGCGAGGTTTGTGAGATGGCGTTAGCGCATGACGAACGTGATCAGACTGAAGGGGCGTACTCTCGTTCAGACTTTCTCGACAAGCGTCGCTTGCTAATGGACGACTGGGCTAAGTTTATACAGCATGCACCTTTGGACCCAGAACAAATACACCCAACTATAGTTGTAGATGGCAAACTACAAATAACGGACACGCCACACCAGATATAAAATCCACAATCCAAATCCACGCTACAACCCAGAGAACAAACATGCTAGAAGACACTCCCCCGGAAGAGCACCCTACAAACATGGACAAGTTCACCGAACTCCTCCACGATATAAAAATCGATGGAAAAATCGACAACCTTCTAAGCCACCTCGACCATTTAAATAAAGAGCTTTTCGGAGAAAACAATACAATCACACAACTTCAACATATCGCCAACAAGATAGACTCCGGAGAAATAGACAAAACATACATAAGCGATCAATACTTTCACATAAACTTTAAAGTCAAAGATCCAAAAACGAAGCTAACAAGAAGTCTGCTGCTGGCCCACATTTATACCTCCACGGCGATTCAGCTTAAAAAAAACAATAGCCTCATGATGGCTTGGAATGCAATATCGGAAGCGAGCAAGTACATTGGAGCCTGCAACGCCATTTATGAGACCTTAGCCAACCCGAAAACTAAGCGCGCGAGCAAAGGCGGCAAAGCAAACGCTAAAAAAATAAGCGATTTCAAAGAATCCGTCATCGAAGCTCTGCATAGCTTTAGACCCAAAAAGGGATGGAGCAGCTCAAGCATGGCAACGGACAAAATAATTGACCACCTAATCAAATTATCCCCTCCGCGCAAGGACAATCACCCCGAAGAACGGAGTGATTTAATCGCAAAAGTACGAAACATGATTGAAGATGATAGAGACGTCCAAATGGCATTTACCGCCTCAACCGTGCAAGAACAAAAACACTCACCACTTTAGGAAACTAAAAATTCAAAAAAAACATCCACAAAAAACTCAATCGTTGTAATCCGAATTTCCCGCCAAAACGACACGCTGCCCTCAATGCCTACAGCCTATATTCTTAACTCGCTGCGATTTATGCTCAGTTAGAGCTCAGCATAATTGCAGCGCCCATCTCAAATCAAAATTTACTATTATGTCATCAGTTCAACGCATTGAACTCCCCTCCTATTGAAAAACCTTATTTCTCCCTGACTGTGCAGCTGCTCAAGCGCTTTATTCAAACGATTCTTCTCTCTCATTTTATTGGGGCCGTACTGGCGAATGTAATTTTTAGCTAACCAGTCGTCCCCTTTATCCCAAAAGCACAACAACCACTTGCTTAACTCTTCCGCGTCTAATTCTTCCTGTGTCTTGGGCAAAAATAGATAATAGAACTCATCAGAACACCAAAGGCAAAAATCGATAGAAAACTTAAGCGTACTCCTTGAAACCTCCCCCTCAAAGCCTTCAAAATAATGTAAGAGGGCCGCCACCCTAGCGATATTATCCGCAAGTTTTGAGGCGTGATCACCCATTTGATGAAATCGCCCCTCAGCGTTAATTTTAGATTCAATAGCATTGTATGTTTCCAGCCACATTTCACTAGCCTCTGGAGAGACACCAATAATTTTTCGCGCCTGACAAGACGCCTCTAACAAAGCAGAGTTACATTCAAGAATCTCGGCCAGCCGCACAGAGAACCTATCACGATACTCCCAAGAAATAGTTTCATTTTTAAGAAACCTTGTACCTTGCGTTGATTTTGGACAACATACTAAAAATCTAGCCCAGAGCCCTGAACCACGAGACTTTTCACCAGCAGCCTTGATATATTCATCGAACGCACTTCTTTGTGACATTATCGACACAGTCAGGCGGGCACCAACAACCTCATAACTTTCAGCCGTTTTTCTATCAACAGTTATGGAATCGCCACTCCAAATAGCATTATGTTTAGACAAGTCAGTTAATGCCCGACCATTGAGCACTCCGCCCCCCTCACTCGACACTAACCCAGCGGATGGCAGATTTTGATAGAGTCCTAGAAATAAAGCTTCAGAGGTAGAGTCCTCGTATAACATTTTAAACTGCTTAGGTTTCAAAGGCCGAACAAACCCGTGGTCGATCAATCGTCGCTCAGCTTCTTCCGAACACGCCTCCTCACGGGTAAGCTTAGCTATTTGTTTAAGTATAACTTTATTTTTTGTATCCCATATTTTCGACTTTGACTCCCACTCCCTTAGGTTGGACTGGTACGCAATTCCTTTCTTTTTTTGAAACTGGCGAATCGGTTCAAAGAAAAGATTTTCTGCTGTTGATTTTCGCTCTCCCGAATCTGCAATAGACAACAACATTAGTGATATTGGTACACATTGCCCAATTGGCTTACGGACATCACAAAGCCCCTGAACACCGACCGCAATCGCAGCCAAAGCCCCAAAGAAAATTAGCGGTCGCGGAGCTTGGATGTTGTTTTCAGCTTCATGCACAGCTGCCTTCAGGATGGGCAGGCATCCAAATGACGGGAAAGGGCCTCCAATTTCCGGTAACAATCGCTGCCGATAACGGCCAGTACTCATTTCTGGCCCGCACGTAATACCGCAGCGCCTGCTGCTACTCTTGAATCAATCCAAAGGCAAATATCCGACTCGATCCAACCAATAGCCCCCCTTACGCCTAACGAGAGCTTTATTGGTCGTGGAAACGCAGGGTTGTATCGTGGCGAGCGTGGGTTCATCCAATCGTAGACTGTAGACCGCCCCACGCCGAGGTGCTCTTGCAGCTTCTTCAAACGCAAGACCCGAATGAATGTTTTCTCTTCCCCATTCTGATCCAAAAACTTACGAGTTTTTTCATCCTCTTCAACACGCATCGCACCACCCTCCTTCTAAAAATTCGAGATGACGCAATGCTACCCGCATGAGTTTTGTATTTAGCCGCGCCCGCTTACGTCACTTTTTTACCGCAAGCGCACTACTTGAAATAAAAATAAAAACATGGATGAAAAACCCTCAGAAAATGTCATTTATTCACTCGACGATCACCTCCCCCTGCTATTTCCGCTACGAATAGCGGAAATAGCAGGGGACGGATGCCTTCGATGCACAGCTGCGATGACATCCTCACCGCTCTTTTCGCAACGGCACCTCGAGGCTGCGCCCTCGCGCCGCAAAGGGCGACCAATTAGCAACATGGCCATGCTGATGACGTTGAGGCGCATGGATCAAAAAGATCTAGAAGATCAAGGTAAAGGCTGGCGTGACAGCAATGACAACGTCATTACCGCCCACGGTTTTCGCAGTACGTTCCGGGATTGGGCGGCTGAATGTACACACTTCGCGCGTGAGGTCTGCGAGATGTCATTGGCTCAAGTGGTTGCCAACGGGGCGGAAGCCGCCTACTGGCGCAGTGACTTGCTGGAAAAACGCCGTACGCTGATGGCTGACTGGGCCGACTTTGTAACCCTCAAAGTGAATGGGACCGCCATCGCTGAGTGAGATCTCCTCGGAGCACCTGAAAGACACCTCGTCCATTCGATTCAATTGCAAAATAATTCAGTCCTACATCACTGCTTTGACATCCCCACCCTGGAGCTCTACCCATGTCATTGCAGTGCCCTCGCTGTCATTCCCCCAAAATCGCCTCGCTCCACCAAGCCATGAAAGTCGCAGCCGCTCTCGGTACAGCGGGCGGTGTCGCCCGCGGCGTCAGTGCGGCCCTGGCTGGCGGTCAAGCCGGTGCCACCGTCGGTGCTCTGGGCGGCCCCATTGGCGTCACGCTCGGCGCCGTGTCGGGTGCCATCCTCGGCGGCTTGGTTGGGGGCGCGGGTGGTTGTGCCTTAGGCGCTCAACTCGGCGACAAACTGGATCGCCATGTCTTGGCGAACAACCTCTGCCTGATCTGCGGTCATCGTTTCAACTTACCCGCCTGACTTAACACCTTCTAACCCCTTCCCGGCCAGTGCTGCGCGTTGCACAGCACTTATGCCGCCCCGTGTTCAAAGGAAACCTCAGCATGGCTCATCAACTCGAACAAATGGCTTACGTCGGCGCGACTCCATGGCACGGCCTGGGCAGTCAACTGTCGCCCAAACAACCGCTGGAAATCTGGCAACGTGAAGCTGGAATGGACTGGCAGATTCAGGAAAGCCCGGTTCATTTCAAAGCCGACGCTATCGGTCATTTAGGCAGCATTCACTCGTTCCCAGAGCAGAAGGTGTTGTACCGCTCCGACAGCAAAGCGCCACTGTCCGTGGTCTCGCAACGTTATCAGGTGGTCCAGCCGCGTGCCGTCTTAGAATTTTACCGAGATCTGACCGAACGCTCCGGCTATGAGCTGGAAACCGCTGGCGTATTAAAAGGCGGACGCAAGCTTTGGGCGTTGGCACGCACCGGACAATCCACCGCGCTCAAAGGCAATGACGTGGTCAATGGTTATTTGCTGCTCGCCACCTCCTGCGACGGCACGCTGGCCACCACCGCCACGCCCACCACCATTCGCGTGGTCTGCAACAACACCCTGACGATTGCGATCAACGGCGCCAGCCAGGCGATCAAGGTGCCACACAGCACCCGTTTCGATCCACGTGCCGTCAAACAGCAACTGGGCATCACGGTGTCGCAGTGGGATGACTTCATGTACCGCATGCGCACACTCGCCGCACGTCCGGTCAAAACCCATGAAGCCAAGGACTACCTGCACAACGTGTTGTGTGAGGTGCAGATGGGCAAGCCGGAGCACAGCCGCCTTTCCAATGAGCGCGCCTTAACTAAAGTCCTGAGTCTGTATGAGGGGCATGGCCGAGGGGCTGAGTTGGAGGCCGCTCAAGGCACCGCGTGGGGGCTGCTCAACGCGGTCACCGAGTACGTGGACCACGAGCGACGGGCGCGCAACAACGAGTACCGCATGGATGCCGCCTGATTCGGCCAAGGCGCGGTGATCAAGCAACGAGCACTCAGCACCGCCTTGCAGCTGGTGGCCTGAACTCATTCGGACGTCAGCGTCAATCGCTCTACTGCAACGCCTGCTACTCCCGGACGCTGACCTCTATTGACGATGGATGGGAAGGCCGCGTGTCACGGGCACCATGCGGCGACCTGTCACCAACCCATCCCGTCACGCCACTCCGCCACTCCGCCACTCCGTCACTCCGTCACTCATGCATTAAGCATCCCTCAATCAGAGACCACTCCCATGACTGTCCCTCGATTTTTTCTCTACCTGTTCGTACTCATTTGCGTGCTCGCCGGGAGCGGCCTCGTGGTGGCGGCCGTCTGCCTCATGCTGCGTTTCCCACCGCTCTGCATCGCCGTCGGGTTGGGCTGCGGATTGTTTGCCGTGGTCCTGGCCAAAACCTCACGCACCTAACTCACCTGACTTACATAAGGAAATCCAGTATGTCCGCCTACTGCCTGATCTGCGATTCCAAGGCTGTCCTGTCCAAAGAGGCCGCTCACATGGCCGTCATGCTGATTGGGACGATGGAGAGCATCTTAGTCGGCATGAGCCATACCCGCGCCAAGGAGCCTGCCATCAACCCGCCAACCCGGCCTGAGAGCCATCTGCTACACCTGCTGGAATTGATGGGCCAAGGCCTGTCTGAAGCACGCTCGGAATGCAGCGCAATGAACGCGTTTGCCAACGACGTGCAGCAGTACCAGTTCGGCCCCTATGACTTTTTCTGCTGTCGCTGCGGTGCCAGGTTCGATAAAGACGCCAGCACCGCCCCTCACAACGTATAAACAGGATCTTGTGCTCAACCCTGTTTCAGCCGTTCGGCCAAACGCTCAACCAGCTCCACAATAAACTGTCGATCTTGCTGATCAAGCTTCATCAATAACCGGCTGATCCGGGTGGCTTGATCGTCCGGGCGGGGACTGACTTCGGTCAACAGCTCCGCCGCTGCACAATCAAAGATGCCGGCCAGTTCTAGCAACCGCTCAATGTTGGGCATCACGATGCCGCGCTCGATGCGTGATACCGCCTCATTGCCCACCCCCAGCCGCTCAGCGACTTCCTCCTGGGTCAAACCAC
>NZ_JAHUWL010000003.1:0-581914 GCF_019219045.1 Pseudomonas sp. PDM25 | reverse complement strand
TCAACTTGGTCATGACACTGGCCGGCGTCTTTTGCTCAAACCGCGCTAGAACTTCTGCCCACATCGTTTTCGTCACCCTGACTGGAATTTTGGGAGAGTTTAAACGAAGACCTTGAAAGGGCTGGCTGTAAAAGCGAAACCATAATCAGCCGTTACCGCAGAAACGGATATGTACACCATCAAAAATCTCGACCAGCCGCGAAACAGCCTTCGCGAGCAAGCCCGCTCCCACAGGGTCCGATAACCGCCCAATAAAAAATGCCCCAATCTCTCGACCGGGGCATTTCTGTTTAACGCAGCTTATATAGCCAAGTCTGAAGCCTTAGTGAGCAACCGCCCCACTCGCCCCCAACCCCGTCTGCGAACGAACAAACTGCGGGAAGAACAACGCACGCTCATTAACACCGGCCGTCGACTTGTCAGTGATCGAGAAGAACCAGATCCCGACAAACGCAATGGCCATGGAGAACAGTGCTGGGTACTCATACGGGAAGATAGCCTTCTCGTGATGCAGGATCTGCACCCAAATGGTTGGCCCAAGGACCATCAAACCAACGGCACTGATCAGACCCAACCAACCGCCGATCATCGCACCACGCGTGGTCAACTTCTTCCAGTACATGGAAAGCAGCAGCACCGGGAAGTTACAGCTCGCTGCGATGGAGAACGCCAGGCCCACCATGAATGCAATGTTCTGGCTTTCGAACAGAATGCCCAAGCCGATTGCCAACACACCCAGGCAGACGGTGGTGATTTTCGAAACGCGAATCTCATCCTTGTCGTTGGCCTTGCCCTTCTTGATCACGCTGGCATAAAGGTCGTGAGACACCGCCGTAGCACCGGCCAGGGTCAAACCAGCCACCACAGCCAGAATGGTTGCGAACGCGACTGCCGAGATGAAGCCCAGGAAGATACTGCCACCCACCGCGTTAGCCAGGTGCACCGCCGCCATGTTGTTGCCGCCCAACAGCGCGCCAGCCGCATCTTTAAAGGCAGGGTTAGTGCTGACCAGCAAGATCGCGCCGAAGCCGATGATGAACGTCAGAATATAGAAGTAGCCGATGAAGCCGGTTGCATACAGTACGCTCTTGCGAGCTTCTTTCGCATCACTCACGGTGAAGAAGCGCATCAGAATGTGCGGCAGGCCAGCGGTACCGAACATCAGTGCCAGGCCAAGCGAGAATGCCGAGACCGGATCTTTCACCAGGCCGCCCGGGCTCATGATCGCTTCACCTTTAGGGTGAACCTTGATCGCCTCGGAGAACAGCAAGCTGAAGTCGAAGTTGACGTGCTTCATGACCATCAGCGCCATGAACGAAGCACCGGACAGCAGCAACACGGCCTTGATGATCTGCACCCAAGTGGTCGCCAGCATGCCGCCGAACAACACGTACATGCACATCAGGATACCGACCAGGATCACCGCAACGTAGTAGTCGAGACCGAACAGCAGCTGGATCAGCTTGCCGGCACCGACCATTTGCGCGATCAGGTAGAACGCCACCACCACCAGCGAACCGCAAGCGGACAGCGTGCGGATCTGGGTTTGCCCAAGGCGGTAGGACGCCACGTCGGCAAAGGTGTATTTACCCAGGTTACGCAGGCGCTCGGCGATCAGAAACAGAATGATCGGCCAGCCCACCAGGAACCCGATCGAGTAGATCAGGCCGTCGTAGCCAGAAGTGAACACCAGGGCGGAAATACCCAGGAAGGACGCCGCCGACATGTAGTCGCCGGCGATTGCCAGACCGTTCTGTAAGCCGGTGATCTTGCCACCCGCCGCATAGTAGTCAGCCGCCGAGTTGTTGCGTTTGGAAGCCCAGTAGGTGATGCACAGGGTCAGACCAACGAACGCGACGAACATCAGGATCGCGGAAACGTTGAGCGGTTGTTTTTGCACTTCGCCGGTCAGGGCTTCACCTGCCCAGGCGCCAGGTGCAAAGGCTGCGATGCTCAATAGAGCCATTAGACGCCGGATCATTGCTGAGCCTCCTTGAGAATCGCATTGTTCAGGTCGTCGAATTCGCCGTTGGCGCGTCGTACGTAGATTGCAGTCAGGATAAAGGCCGAGAGAATCAACCCGACACCAATGGGTATCCCCCAGGTAATCGAAGACTCGGGGCTGATTTTCGCCCCCAGAATATGCGGCCCGTAAGCAATCAAAAGGATGAATCCGGAGTAAAGCCCAAGCATGATCGCCGAAAGAATCCAGGCGAACCTTTCTCGCTTACTAACCAGCTCCTTGAAGCGTGGGCTGTTTTGAATCGAGAGGTAAATGCTGTCGTTCATTGTTTTTATCCTCGCAGCACAGATGAAGTTGGAACGTTATCCACTCTATGCGGCTACGGAACTGGTTCCAGACGACCTTAGTATTAGAACGACATGACAGAATCGCCATTTTCCGGCAGACACAAAACAATGTGGGAGCGGGCTTGCTCGCGAAGGCGGTGCCTCAGTCAACGATAATGTTGAATGTGACACCGCCTTCGCGAGCAAGCCCGCTCCCACATGGAAAAACAAAAGGCCGCTTGGCGGTTATGCCAAGCGGCCTTGAGAAGTGCTGACCAGACGCGTCAGCTCAAATCATTTAGTCCAATCTGCAACGCGTTCCGGGTGTTTGGCGACCCAATCCTTCGCGGCGGCTTCAGGCTTGGCACCATCCTGAATGGCCAACATGACTTCGCCGATTTCGTCTTTCGACGCCCACTGGAAGTTCTTCATGAACTTGGCAACTTCCGGAGCCTTGGTAGCCAGTTCTTTACTGCCGATGTTGTTTACAGTTTCAGCCGCGCCATAAACGCCTTTCGGGTCGTCCAGGAAGCGCAGTTTCCACTTGGCGAACATCCAGTGCGGCACCCAACCGGTGACAGCAATGGATTCGTTCTTCTTCTCGGCACGGGTCAGTTCGGCAATCATGCCGGCGCCGGAACTGGCCTTGAGTTGATAGCCGGTCAGATCGTAGTCCTTGATGGCCTGTTCGGTCTTGAGCATCACGCCCGAACCGGCGTCGATGCCGACGATGCGACCTTTGAAGCTGTCGTCGGTTTTCAGATCGGCAATACTTTTAGCTTTGACGTACTCGGGCACGATCAGGCCAATTCTTGCGTCCTTGAAGTTCGGACCGTAATCGACGACTTGATCCTTGTTCTTGGTCCAGTATTCACCATGAGTCACAGGCAGCCACGCAGACATCATGGCATCGAGTTTGCCTGTGGCCACACCCTGCCACATGATCCCGGTGGCGACCGCTTGCAGTTTCACGTCATAACCGAGTTTCTGCCTGATCACTTCAGCGGCCACGTTGGTCGTGGCGACACTGTCCGACCAGCCGTCAACATAACCGATAGTCACTGCCTTGCCTTCAGCGCTGGCCACAGTAGAACTGATCGCCAGCACCAAAGCGGCACCTGCGCCCAAGAGTCGTCGCATCTTCATCGTTACTTCCCCGAAAGTGCTGCGCTCGACGGATGCCGAGTCGCGTCAACGTATTGTTATGGTGCACAGCGCCCCCATCACGCCCACCGCAAACTCATCCGAACATCAGCGGAGTACTGACGTCTCGATAATCAACCTCAAGACAATGGCGACCTTCTCTGCCAGCGACCTCAAGGCATCGAGAAACGACATCAGAACGCCATTAATTTAGACCACCGGAAGTCTGCCCGCCAATCCGCCCAAACTTTGCATGTCAAAAGTATGCAGGCCACCAAGCACGCGGCAAATGAAGGTAACATGCGCGGCTTTGCTCCCAGACGGCCTGACCATGCCCGCGACATCCCGCTTTCCTTTTTTTGCTTATCTATTCGCCTGCCTGCTGGGGCTTTTTGCCCTGGGTGGCTTCTGGTACGGCCTCGGTAAACCGGTGGTGTTGCCGGATGTGGCCAGCGCGACGCACAAGCTGCAATGCGCCTCCTACACCCCGTTCGACAAGGACCAATCGCCGTTCGATCAGCCGTTCAAGCTGCGCCCCGAGCGCATGGACGCCGACCTAGCGCTGCTGGCCAAAAGCTTCGAATGCATCCGCACCTATTCCATGACCGGCCTCGAGGCCCTGCCCGACCTCGCGCGCAAGCACGGGCTGAAACTGATGATCGGCGCCTGGGTCAACAGCAACCCGGTTGACACCGCCAAGGAAGTCGACCTGCTGATCGCCTCGGCGAATGCCAACGCCGACGTGGTGACCGCGGTTATCGTCGGCAACGAGACCTTGCTGCGCAAGGAAGTCACTGGCGCGCAACTGGCCAAGCTTATTAACAAGGTAAAAAGCCAGGTCAAACAACCTGTCACTTACGCCGACGTCTGGGAGTTCTGGCTCAAGCACCCGGAAATCGCCCCTGCGGTGGATTACCTGACCATCCATTTGTTGCCGTATTGGGAAGATGACCCGTCGAATATCGACGCCGCCCTGCAGCATGTGGCCGAGGTACGTCAGGTGTTCGGCAACAAGTTCGCACCCAAGGACGTGATGATTGGCGAAACCGGCTGGCCCAGCGAAGGCCGTCAGCGTGAAACCGCCCTGCCGAGCAGGGTCAATGAGGCCAAGTTCATTCGCGCTTTTGTCATCATGGCGGAGCAGCAAGGCTGGCATTACAACCTGATCGAAGCCTTCGACCAGCCGTGGAAACGCGCCAGCGAAGGTGCGGTCGGTGGTTACTGGGGGCTGTTCGATGCCGATCGCCAGGATAAGGGCGTGCTCGCCGGTCCTGTGTCGAACGTGCCTTACTGGACGCAGTGGCTGGTGGTGGGTGGTTTGATTTTCCTTGGCACGTTAATCCTCGGCGGCCGTGTCCGCAGCACTCGCGCAGCGCTGGTTCTACCGCTGCTCGGTGCGCTGGCCGCTTGCTCGATTGGCGCCTGGGGCGACCTGGCCCGTGTCACTACGCGGTTTACCAGTGAGTGGTTGTGGGTCGCTTTGCTGACAGCGCTGAATGTGTTGGTGCTGGCCCATGCGGCACTGACCCTGAGCGCTCGCACCGGCTGGCGCGGACGCGCGTTCAATGCATTGGAACGTCGGGCGGGCTGGTTGCTGGCGGCGGCCGGGTTTGCCGCTGCGGTGACGATGCTGGAGCTGGTGTTCGACCCGCGTTATCGCAGTTTCCCGAGTGTCGCGTTCATCCTGCCGGCGCTGGTCTATCTGTGCCGCCCGGTGAGTGTGCCGCGCCGGGAGATTGCCCTGCTGACCTTCATCATCGGTGCCGGCATTGCGCCGCAGCTTTATCGTGAAGGCTTGCAGAATCAGCAGGCCTGGGGTTGGGCGCTGGCGAGTGTGTTGATGGTTGCAGCGTTGTGGCGCAGTTTGCGGGTTCGTAAAAGCTGATCTTCATTGCGGCTGCCGGCCTCTTCGCGAGCAAGCCCGCTCCCACAGGGATCTTTGTCGTACACAAATTCTGTGTTCGCTGAAGAACCCTGTGGGAGCGGGCTTGCTCGCGAAGACTGACCATCAGACGCTGCGGGAAGCCCGGACCAGACGCAATCCAGCAATCACCACCGCAAAAACAGCCAACGTCGTGTTGTACAACGCCAACGCCGGAAACCCGAACACCAACGCCAGCACCGCCAACCACCACCCGGCCTGGCCCGGCAGCACAAACCCGATAACGGCCGCCGCCAATGCCGCGAAGCCCAAGACATTGAAGTGAATCATCAAGCCCAGGCTCGAACGAACCTGGCATTCCCAGCGGCTCGCTTCGTCCACGCAGATGCCGACCCATTGAGCATCCTCCATAAAGCCATAACGCGCGCCATAACTGGCGGCCAGCCATAACGGCAGGAGAACGAGCAGCAGAATCACAGGCAGACGGCGGGACATGAAGCACTCCAATAAACGAAAACGGCGGCCAGCTTAATCTCCCGCCAGCGCTAAGCAAACGCATGTGACAGATAATTGGCCACCAAATCGCTGCAAAGTGTATCGTCCAGCTACTATTACTCCGAAATTAGCCCTGATTGGTGCCGACCCATGGCACTTTGGCGCAAACCCCGTGGTCATAGCCTGCGAACTTCATTTGGCACCTTTCTCTAAGGGATCTAGTCATGCTCCGTTCCTTGCGCTTCGCCGCCCTGTTTGGCGGCCTTATTTTGAGTGCGTCCGCACTGGCGGCGGACATCGACGCCGCCAGTTATGGCTACCCCTTGACCAACCCGTTCGAGGCGACCATCGCGACGACACCGCCGGACCTGCGTCCGGACTTGCCGCTGGACGATGACATCAATCAGGAAACCCGCAGCGTCAGGTTACGCCCGGAGCGTGAATTCGATTTGCCGGACAACTTCTGGCCAGTGAAGAAACTCACCTACCGCATCGCCACCCAGGATAAAGCCGCTCCGCTGATTTTCCTGATCGCCGGCACCGGCGCGCGCTATGACAGCAGCCTTAACGAATACCTGAAGAAGCTCTACTACAAGGCCGGCTACCACGTGGTGCAACTGTCGTCGCCCACCAGCTTCGACTTCATGAGCGCCGCCTCACGCTTTGCCACACCCGGCATCACCAAGGAAGACGCCGAGGACATGTACCGGGTGATGCAGGCCGTGCGGGCACAAAACCCGCATGTGGACGTTACCGATTACTACCTGACCGGCTACAGCCTGGGCGCGCTGGATGCGGCGTTCGTCGCGCACCTGGATGAAACCCGCCGCAGCTTCAACTTCAAGAAAGTCTTGCTGCTCAACCCGCCGGTCAACCTCTACACCTCGATCACCAACCTCGACAAGCTGGTCCAGACCGAGGTCAAGGGCATCAACAACAGCACAACGTTCTATGAGCTGGTGCTGAACAAACTGACTCGCTACTTCCAGCAGAAAGGCTACATCGACCTCAACGATGCCCTGCTCTACGACTTCCAGCAGTCCAAACAGCACCTGAGCAACGAACAGATGGCCATGCTGATCGGCACTTCGTTCCGCTTCTCGGCAGCCGACATTGCCTTCACCTCGGACCTGATCAACCGCCGCGGTCTGATCACTCCCCCGAAATACCCGATCACCGAAGGCACCACCCTCACGCCGTTCCTCAAACGCGCGCTGCAGTGCGATTTCGACTGTTACATCACCGAACAGGTCATCCCGATGTGGCGCGCCCGCACCGACGGCGGCAGCCTGCTGCAACTGATCGACCAGGTCAGTTTGTACGCGCTCAAGGATTACCTGCACGACAGCCCGAAAATCGCCGTCATGCACAACGCCGACGACGTGATTCTCGGCCCTGGCGACCTTGGCTTCCTGCGCAAGACTTTTGGCGATCGTTTAACCGTTTATCCACTGGGCGGCCATTGCGGCAACCTTAATTACCGCGTCAACAGCGACGCCATGCTGGAGTTCTTCCGTGGCTAAATACCTCCTGCTTATCGCAGCGCTACTCTGCGCAGGCGTCGCCAATGCCGACAACAGCAAAGCCAACGCACCGGTTGTGATTGACAGTGACGGCTTCAAGGAGCCGCTGAGCAAACTCAAATTCAACCCGGGGCTGGATCAGCGCGAGTTCGAACGCTCGACGCTTAGCGCGCTGGCCGTCTACGACCCGCTGGAAGAGTGGAACCGCCGCGTCTACCACTTCAATTACCGTTTCGACCAATGGGTGTTCCTGCCGGTGGTCAATGGCTATCGCTACATCACGCCAAGTTTCCTGCGCACCGGTGTCAGCAACTTCTTCAATAACCTCGGTGATGTGCCGAACCTGTTGAACAGCTTGCTGCAGTTCAAGGGGCAGCGTTCGATGGAAACCACCGCACGCCTGCTGCTCAACACCACCGTGGGCATCGCCGGCCTGTGGGACCCGGCCACCGCCATGGGTCTGCCGCGCCAGAGCGAAGACTTCGGCCAGACGCTGGGCTTCTACGGCGTGCCGGGCGGCGCTTACTTCGTGTTGCCGATCCTCGGCCCTTCGAACATCCGCGACACCGGGGGCCTGGCGGTCGATTTCACCGCAGAGTCGGCGATCAACTTCCTGAACGTCTCCGATGTCAGCGAAAACCACCCGGAAATCTGGGTCCTGCGTGGCATCGACAAGCGCCACCAGAACAGCTTCCGCTATGGCCAGCTGAACTCGCCATTCGAGTACGAGAAAGTGCGCTACGTCTACACCGAGTCACGCAAGTTGCAGATTGCCGAGTAATTCATCGGCAACAAAAAAGGCCATTCGATGCGAATCGAATGGCCTTTTTACATACTCGCCGCACCACAAATCCCCTGTGCGAGCCTGCTCGCGATGAGGTCAGCACAGTCAAAATCTTTACTGACTGACTCACCGCTATCGCGAGCAGGCTCGCTCCCACAGTTGGACAGCTTCAGCCTTTAATTGAGCGCCAGAGCTTGCTGACAACCATGACGCCGGCCAACACCACCGCACCCGCGACAATCCCCGCCACCGCATTCAGCAACGTCGGCACGATAAACCCGGCACCGCCCGCCCCTGCGCTGACGCTCTCAATCCAGTGATGAACCACCGGCACGCCGTGGGTGAGAATCCCGCCACCCACCAGGAACATCGCCGCCGTGCCGATCACCGACAGGCTTTTCATCATGTACGGCGCCGCACGCAGAATCCCGGCGCCGATACTTTTGGCCATCTGCCCAGGCTTCTGGGTCAGCCACAAACCGAGGTCGTCGAGCTTGACGATGCCGGCCACCAAACCATACACGCCGATGGTCATGACGATGGCAATGCCCGAAAGCACGATGACTTGCTGGGTCAGCGAAGCATCAGCCACGGTACCTAGAGTGATGGCGATGATTTCGGCCGACAGAATGAAGTCGGTGCGGATGGCGCCTTTGATCTTGTCCTGCTCGAACACCACCAGATCGACCGCCGGATTGGCTACGGCCTCGACCAGCTCAGCATGTTCGGCTTGATCTTCAGCCTTGCTGTGCAGGAATTTGTGGGCCAGCTTCTCGAAACCTTCGAAACACAGATAGGCGCCACCGACCATCAATAGCGGCGTGACCAGCCACGGAATGAACGCGCTAATGGCCAACGCCGAGGGCACCAGGATCAGCTTGTTGAGAAACGAGCCCTTGGCCACCGCCCATACCACCGGGATTTCCCGCTCGGCACGCACGCCGGAAACCTGCTGGGCGTTGAGCGCCAGATCGTCACCGAGCACGCCGGCGGTCTTCTTGGCGGCCATTTTGGTCATCAATGCCACGTCGTCGAGTACCGCGGCAATGTCGTCGATCAGCAACAGCAAACTGCTTCCTGCCATGAATCAGGCTTCCTTCGAATAATGAATGCCGCGCAGCATAGCGCGGCCTAACGTGCCGCGGGGCATTCTTGAGCGCCGCGCGAGGCCGGTGCTACCATGCGCAACCGCCAGAGCAGGCAAGGAACCACCTGGTTTATGAGCACTATCCGCGAGCGCAACAAACAACTGATCCTGCGTGCCGCCAGTGAAGAATTTGCCGACAAGGGCTTCGCTGCGACCAAAACCAGTGACATCGCAGCCAAGGCGGGATTGCCCAAGCCCAACGTCTACTACTACTTCAAATCCAAGGAAAACCTCTACCGCGAGGTCCTGGAAAGCATCATCGAGCCAATTCTGCAGGCCTCGACACCGTTCAACGCCGACGGCGTGCCCAGTGAAGTGCTGAGCGGCTACATTCGCTCGAAAATCCGTATCTCCCGCGACCTGCCCTTCGCCTCCAAGGTGTTCGCCAGCGAAATCATGCACGGCGCGCCGCACCTGAGCGCTGATCTGGTTGAACGGCTCAACGGCCAGGCCAAGCACAACATCGACTGCATCCAGACCTGGATCGACCGCAGCCAGATCGCCCCGATCGACCCCAACCACCTGATGTTCAGCATCTGGGCCGCGACCCAGACCTATGCCGACTTCGACTGGCAGATTTCTGCGGTGACCGGAAAGGCCAAGCTCGATGAAGCCGACTATGAAGCGGCGGCGCAGACGATTATCCGGTTGGTGTTGAAAGGGTGTGAGCCGGACCGTTAAACCGTGGTGCGCCTTTCGCGAGCAAGCCCACTCCCACAAGGGATCTTCGGTGTGTTGGAGATCGAGTGTGGGAGCGGGCTTGCTCGCGAAGAAGGCGACTCGATATCGCCTCAAACCCAGATCGCATCCCACAGCGGATAGTCGCCAAGTTTCCCAACCAGTCCCGCCCGCAATGGGTTGGCGACAACATATCGGGCGAGCTTCACCAAATCCTCATCTCGCCGCAAAGCATGATCATGAAAACTCTGCTGCCAAAGGCTGCCTGTTCTACCCGTGCCGGCATTGATAGTTCGAGTACTCAACGATTTGGCCTGACACATCAATTGACCCAATGACCCTTTTTGCAACTGAATCAGCCAGTGAAAGTGATCGGGCATGACCACAAAAGCCAAGGTCTCGGCAAACCCGTGATCCTGTGCTTGTTTGAATTGGTGAACGACCATCCTGCCCAAGGTGTAATCCCTGAAAACAGGCTCTCGCTTGAGGGTGTTGGCAGTCAGAAGATAAATGCGGTTTTGCTCGGCATAGCGACCGATGCGCAAGCGGTGTGAAGCTGACAGCTCAGGCATTCCTTTGCCTCTCTCATGGATGAATTCATGAAAAGGCTAGATCAGCGAACCGGGAACTGAGGGGCGGACTTTTAGCTGGATGTGTCTGAAGGATCGCTTTCGCGAGCAAGCCCGCTCCCACAGTGGGTGAGCGGTGTTCAGACATTTTATGTCTTCCACCGAACCATTGTGGGAGCGGGCTTGCTCGCGAAGGCGTTAGATCAATCAACACATAATCAAGCAGTCACCCCCGCATCCGCCCGCAACCCCAGCGCCTCGATTGCGTTGATCGCACATTGCTCATCAACATCAGAAAGATCACCGCTGATACCAACAGCCCCCAGCACGTTCCCATCCTGATCCCGAATCAACACCCCACCCGGTGCCGGGACGACGCTGCCCTGCCCCAGACTGTTCAAAGCGGCGATAAACGCCGGTCGTTGTTGTGCGTCCAGCGCCAGCAGGCGTGAGCCTTTGCCCAGGGCGATGGCGCCCCAGGCTTTGCCGATGGCGATCTGCGGCCGCAGCAGGCTGGCGCCGTCTTCACGCTGCAGGGTGACCAGGTGTCCACCCGCATCCAGTACTGCAATGGTCAAAGGAGCCGCCGAGATTGCACGCCCTGCGGAGATAGCCTGATTGGCCAGGTTGACTGCGACTTTCAAGGTTAAAGCGCTCATGGTGCCGTCCTCATTTTGTTATAGGGAAAGCTGCTGGACTGCGTTTTGTTCAGAAGTCCGATGCAACAAATAGAACACAATGGGTTATTTTTTTGTATACAATAATTGTCGAAAAACGCCACATGCGACGAAAAGCCACAGTAGATTGGGCTTCCGACGAATGAAACGGCCGCTTGAGAAAATGGATTGACCTGCGCCGTCCGCCGTGAATACACTCTGCGCAAAGCCACTTGTATACAATTACAAAACGTAAGAGGCACCAAAACCATGAGCAAAATGAGAGCAATCGAAGCCGCCGTTCTGGTGATGCGCCGTGAAGGGGTTGATACCGCTTTTGGCATCCCGGGCGCCGCGATCAACCCGCTGTACTCCGCCTTGCAGAAGGTCGGTGGCATCGATCACGTCCTCGCTCGCCACGTTGAAGGCGCCTCGCACATGGCCGAGGGCTACACCCGCACCAAGGCAGGCAACATCGGCGTGTGCATCGGCACGTCCGGCCCTGCCGGTACCGACATGGTCACCGGGCTCTACAGCGCCTCGGCCGACTCGATCCCGATTCTTTGCATTACCGGCCAGGCGCCCCGCGCCCGTATGCACAAGGAAGACTTCCAGGCTGTCGACATCACCTCGATCGTCAAACCAGTGACCAAGTGGGCAACCACCGTCATGGAACCGGGTCAGGTGCCTTACGCGTTCCAGAAAGCCTTTTACGAAATGCGTTCCGGCCGTCCAGGCCCGGTGCTGATCGATCTGCCGTTCGACGTGCAGATGGCTGAAATCGAATTCGACATCGACGCCTATGAACCACTGCCGCTGGCCAAGCCAACCGCTAACCGCGTGCAAATCGAGAAGGCCCTGGCCATGCTCGATCAGGCCGAGCGTCCGTTGCTGGTGGCCGGTGGTGGCATCATCAATGCCGACGCCAGCGAGTTGCTGGTGGAGTTCGCCGAGTTGACCGGTATTCCGGTGGTCCCGACCCTGATGGGCTGGGGCACCATTCCAGACGATCACCCGTTGATGGTCGGCATGGTCGGTCTGCAAACCTCGCACCGCTACGGCAACGCGACGATGCTCAAATCCGACCTGGTGCTGGGTGTCGGTAACCGCTGGGCCAACCGTCACACCGGTTCGATCGACGTTTACACCGAAGGCCGCAAGTTCATTCACGTTGACATCGAACCGACCCAGATCGGCCGCGTGTTTACCCCGGACCTGGGCATCGTTTCCGACGCCGCTGCCGCGCTGACCGTGTTCATTGAAGTCGCTCGCGAATGGCAAGCCGCCGGCAAGCTGAAAAAGCGCAGTGCCTGGCTGCAAGACTGCCAGCAGCGCAAGTCCAGCCTGCAGCGCAAGACTCACTTCGACAACGTACCGGTCAAGCCGCAGCGCGTTTACGAAGAGATGAACCAGGTGTTCGGCAAGGACACGTGCTACGTCAGCACCATCGGTCTGTCGCAGATTGCCGGCGCGCAGTTCCTGCACGTCTACAAACCGCGTCACTGGATCAACTGCGGCCAGGCCGGCCCGCTGGGTTGGACCATTCCAGCCGCACTCGGCGTGGTCAAGGCTGATCCGACGCGCAAGGTCGTGGCGCTGTCGGGCGACTATGACTTCCAGTTCATGATCGAAGAGTTGGCGGTGGGCGCGCAGTTCAAGCTGCCGTACATCCACGTGGTGGTGAACAACTCGTACCTGGGGCTGATTCGTCAGGCTCAGCGCGGTTTCGACATGGACTACTGCGTACAGCTGTCCTTCGACAACCTGAACGCTCCGGAACTCAACGGTTACGGTGTCGACCATGTCGCGGTCGCCGAAGGCCTGGGCTGCAAGGCGCTGCGTGTATTCGAACCGAGCCAGATCCAGCCTGCCCTGCGCCGGGCTCAGGAGCTGATCGAAGAGTTCAAGGTGCCGGTGATCGTCGAGATTATTCTGGAGCGTGTGACCAACATTTCCATGGGCACCGAGATCAACGCCGTCAACGAATTCGAAGACCTGGCGCTGGTCGGCAACGATGCGCCGACTGCGATTTCGTTGCTCGATTGATGATCGTTCCCCCTGTGGGAGCGGGCTTGCTCGCGAAGGCGTCGGCACAGTCAACATTGATGTCGCCTGACACACCGCTTTCGCGAGCAAGCCCGCTCCCACAGGGCGCCCCCACACATATACGGGAGACCACCATGCCGCGTTTCGCAGCCAACCTGTCCATGCTGTTCACCGAGCAGGATTTTCTTGCCCGTTTTGAAGCTGCCGCCAAGGCCGGCTTCAGTGGTGTCGAATACCTGTTCCCTTACGACTTCAGCTCCGCCGAGATCAAAGCCAAGCTCGATGCCAATGGCTTGACCCAGGTGCTGTTCAACCTGCCGGCCGGTGACTGGGCCAAGGGCGAACGCGGTATCGCGTGCCTGCCGGACCGGGTTGAAGAGTTCCGCGCCGGTGTCGACCTGGCGATTGCCTACGCGAAAGTATTGGGCAATACCCAAGTCAACTGCCTGGCCGGTATTCGTCCACAAGGCGTCGACGATGCCACCGTGGAAAAAACCTTCGTCAGCAACCTCAAGTACGCGGCCGACAAGCTGCAAGCGGCGGGCATCAAACTGGTGATGGAAGCGATCAACACCCGCGACATCCCGGGTTTCTACCTGAACAACACCGCGCAAGCCCTGTCGATTCGCGAACAGGTCGGCAGCGCCAACCTGTTCCTGCAATACGACATCTACCACATGCAAATCATGGAGGGCGACCTGGCCCGCACCATGGCTGCGCACCTGGGCGAGATCAACCACATCCAGTTGGCCGATAACCCTGGGCGCAACGAACCAGGCACCGGTGAGATCAACTACCGCTTCCTGTTCGAACACCTGGACCGCATCGGTTATCAGGGTTGGGTTGGTTGCGAATACAAGCCGCTGACCACCACTGAAGCGGGTTTGGGCTGGCTCAAAACCCATAACGCAATCTGACGCAGATCCCTGTGGGAGTGAGCCTGCTCGCGATGAGGCCAGCACATTCAACGTTGACGTTGTCTGGCCTACCGCTATCGCGAGCAGGCTCACTCCTACAAAAAGCTATGCACCCATTTGCTTGAGCAACACAAAAACAAGAGGATTTTCTCATGGCTAAAATCGGATTTATCGGCACCGGCATCATGGGCCACCCAATGGCGTTGAACCTGCAGAAAGCCGGTCACAGCCTGTTCCTGTCGGCGCACCACGACGCTGCGCCTGCTGACCTGATTGCCGGTGGCGCCGTCGCCCTGGCGAACCCGAAAGAAGTCGCGCAAGAGGCTGAATTCATCATCGTCATGGTGCCGGATACCCCGCAGGTCGATGACGTGCTGTTCCGCGCCGACGGCGTTGCGGCCGGTGTTGGCAAAGGCAAAGTCGTGATCGACATGAGCTCGATCTCGCCGACGGCTACCAAAGCCTTCGCCGCCAAAATCAACGAAAAAGGTGCTCAGTACCTCGACGCGCCAGTGTCCGGCGGTGAAGTCGGCGCCAAGGCTGCGACCCTGAGCATCATGGTCGGCGGTGAGGCCGATGCCTTCGAACGCGTTCTGCCGCTGTTCCAGGCGATGGGCAAGAACATCACCCTGGTCGGCGGCAACGGCGACGGTCAAACCGCCAAAGTGGCGAACCAGATCATCGTGGCGCTGAACATTCAGGCCGTGGCCGAAGCCCTGCTGTTTGCTTCGAAAAACGGTGCCGATCCGGCCAAGGTGCGCGAAGCACTGATGGGTGGCTTCGCCTCCTCGAAGATCCTCGAAGTGCACGGCGAACGCATGATCAAAGGCACCTTCGATCCAGGCTTCCGCATCAGCCTGCACCAGAAGGACCTGAACCTGGCTCTGGCCGGCGCGCGCGAACTGGGCATCAACCTGCCGAACACCGCCAACACCCAGCAAGTGTTCAGCACCTGCGCGGCCATCGGCGGCAGCAACTGGGACCACTCGGCGCTGATCAAGGGCCTGGAACACATGGCGAATTTCTCGATTCGCGATAAGTAACACCTGCACAAAACCCTGTGGGAGCGGGCTTGCTCGCGAAGGCGGTGTGCCTGCCAATACAAATGGCGCCTGATACACCGCTTTCGCGAGCAAGCCCGCTCCCACAGGGAACCGAGTCGCCCTCCAAATAACAAGAAATCCGGGAGCCCGCCATGTCGGTCAATCCGCAACAATTCCTGCGCGAGCTGTTTGCCACAGCCATCGACGCGGCCCATCCGCAGCAAGTCCTCGAAGCCCATTTGCCCAAAGACCGCAGCGGTCGGGTGATCGTCATCGGCGCCGGCAAAGCCGCCGCGGCCATGGCTCAAGTGGTGGAGCGTTGCTGGCAGGGTGAAGTATCCGGTTTAGTGGTGACGCGTTACGGTCACGGCGCCCCGTGTGAAAAAATCGAAGTGGTCGAAGCCGCTCACCCGGTGCCTGATGCTGCCGGTCTGGCCGTGGCCAAACGCGTACTGGAACTGGTCAGCAACCTGACCGAAGACGACCGTGTGATCTTCCTGCTCTCGGGCGGCGGCTCTGCTCTGCTGGCGTTGCCCGCGGCCGGCATCACCCTGGCCGACAAGCAATCGATCAACAAAGCCCTGCTCAAATCCGGCGCCACCATCGGCGAGATGAATTGCGTGCGCAAGCACCTCTCGGCGATCAAGGGCGGTCGTCTCGGCAAAGCCTGCTGGCCTGCCACTGTTTATACCTATGCGATTTCCGATGTACCGGGCGACCTCGCCACGGTCATCGCCTCCGGCCCCACCGTGGCCGACCCGAGCACTTCCGCCGAAGCCCTGGCGATCCTCAAGCGTTACGCCATTGAAGTCCCGGCCTCGGTGCGCAACTGGCTGCAGAACCCGGAATCAGAGACGGTCAAACCCGGCGACCCGAGCCTGGCGCGCAGTCACTTCCAGCTGATCGCTCGCCCACAACAGTCGCTTGAAGCCGCTGCGGTGAAAGCACGCCAGGCCGGTTTCAGCCCGCTGATCCTCGGCGACCTGGAAGGCGAATCCCGCGAAGTGGCCAAGGTTCACGCCGGCATCGCCCGTCAGGTCGTGCTGCACGGTCAGCCATTGGCGGCGCCCTGCGTGATCCTCTCGGGCGGTGAAACCACGGTCACCGTACGCGGCAATGGCCGTGGCGGACGCAACGCCGAATTCCTGCTGAGCCTGACCGACAGCCTCAAAGGCCTGCCCGGCGTCTACGCGCTGGCCGGCGACACCGATGGCATCGACGGTTCCGAAGACAATGCCGGCGCAATCATGACCCCGGACAGCTACGCCCGCGCCGCCGACCTCGGCCTGAGTGCCAGCGACGAGTTGGACAACAACAATGGCTACGGCTATTTCGAGGCGCTGGACGCGCTGATCGTCACCGAGCCGACCCGCACCAACGTCAACGACTTCCGTGCCATCCTGATTCTCGAGAGCCCTAAAAATGACGCCTGACAAGAAGGTTAAAATCCTCGCCACCCTCGGTCCTGCCACTCACGGGATCGACGACATCCGTGAACTGGTGCAGGCCGGGGTCAATATCTTTCGCCTGAACTTCAGCCACGGCGATCACGCCGACCACGCTCAGCGCTATCAGTGGATTCGTGAAGTCGAGCGCCAGCTGAATTATCCGCTGGGCATTCTGATGGACCTGCAAGGCCCGAAACTGCGGGTCGGCAAGTTCGCCGAGGGCAAGGTGCAACTGCATCGCGGTCAGGCGCTGCGTCTGGATCTTGACCCGACGCCGGGGGATGAGCGCCGGGTCAACCTGCCTCACCCGGAAATCATCGCCGCACTCGAGCCGGGCATGGACCTGCTGCTGGATGACGGCAAGCTGCGACTTCGCGTGGTGACAAAGTACGCCGACGCCATCGACACCACCGTGCTCAATGGCGGCGAACTCTCGGACCGCAAAGGCGTGAACGTACCGCAAGCGGTGCTGGAACTGAGCCCGCTGACCGCCAAGGACCGTCGCGATTTGAGCTTTGGTCTGGAGCTGGGTGTGGACTGGGTCGCGCTGTCGTTTGTGCAGCGCCCGGAAGATATCCGCGAGGCGCGCGAACTGATCGGCGACAAAGCGTTTTTGATGGCCAAGATCGAGAAGCCTTCGGCCGTGACGCAACTGCGCGAGATCGCTGAGTTGAGCGACGCGATCATGGTCGCTCGCGGTGACCTCGGCGTGGAAGTGCCGGCCGAAAGCGTGCCGCAGATTCAGAAAAACATCATCACCATCTGCCGTCAGCTCGGCAAACCCGTGGTGGTGGCGACGCAGATGCTTGAGTCGATGCGCTTCTCCCCAGCCCCGACCCGTGCCGAGGTGACCGATGTTGCCAACGCCGTGGCCGAAGGTGCGGATGCGGTGATGCTGTCGGCGGAAACCGCGTCCGGTGAGTACCCGCTGGAAGCCGTGCAGATGATGAGCAAGATCATTCGTCAGGTGGAAAATGGTCCGGATTATCAGGCGCAACTGGACGTCAGCCGACCCAAGGCTGAGGCGACTGTTTCCGATGCGATCAGCTGCGCGATTCGTCGCATCAGCAATGTGCTGCCGGTGGCGGTCCTGGTGAATTACAGCGAATCCGGCACCTCGAGTTTGCGTGCGGCGCGGGAGCGGCCAACGGTGCCGATCCTCAACCTGACGCCGAACCTGCAAACCGCTCGCCGGTTGACGGTGGCGTGGGGCGTGCACTCGGTGGTCAATGATCGGCTGCGGCAGGTGGATGAGGTGTGCTCGACGGCGCTGGAGATTGCCCAGGCGCAGGGCATGGCCAAGCGTGGCGACACCTTATTGATCACCGCGGGTGTGCCGTTTGGGCAGCCGGGGTCGACTAACTCACTGCGTATCGAAACATTGATTTAGCGCCTGTACCGGCCTCTTCGCGAGCAAGCCCGCTCCCACATTAGTTTTGTGTCTATCACAGATTAAATGTGGGAGCGGGCTTGCTCGCGAATGGGGCGACTCGGTGCCCCAGACACACTACAGACCTCATCATGCCTGCCAATCACTTCAACACCCACTGCCCCGACTGGGCCACTGCCCTGCTCAACGGTTTCAGTCAGATCTTTCTCCAGCGCCATCCGCTGTGCGGTCTGCTGTGCCTGTTGGCCATTCTGTTCACCGCGCCCGCCCTGCTCGGCGGTGCACTGCTGGGCGGTGTCGCCGGGTTGCTCACCGCGCAACGACGCGGCTATGCCAAGGCCGATCGACAGGCCGGACTCTTCAGTTACAACGGTGTTCTGCTCGGTTTGCTGCTGAGCCTCTACTTCCCCTGGTCAGCGCTGTTACCGCCGCTGATCATCGCCGCTGGCGGCCTGAGCGCGATGTTCACTCAACAATGGCTCAAGCGCGTCCGGGTCAGCCACTACCTGCCTGCCTATACGGCGCCCTTCGTGGGGCTGGGCTGGTTGCTGCTGTGCTTCGCCACGCCCTCGACCGATGCGCACTTGATCGAAATCAATACGCTGAACATGCTCGCCGCACCACTCAAAGGCCTCGGCCAGGTGATGTTCCTCGGTCATCCGCTGGCCGGTGCGATGATTGCCGTGGGTTTGCTGATCGCTGATCGCCGCGCATTCTGCTGGGCATTGTTGGCGTCTGTCGCGGGCATGGGCTGGAGCATGCTGCATCACGACTTCTATACCGCATTGATCGGCCTCGGTGGCTATAACGCCGTCCTCGCCGCCCTCGCCCTCAGCTCGCAGCGCCAGAAGCCTTGGCTGCCGCTGGCCGGTATTGCATCAGCGCTGTTGCTGACGCCGGTGTTTGCCACCATCGGTCTGCCAACGCTGACCGCGCCGTTCATCCTCTCCGGCTGGCTGATCCGTGCCGGTAATCGAGTGCTACGCCAGACCGCTGTCGACCGTGCGCCTTGTGCTATTGAGCGCCAAACCAAGGGTGGCGCCTGATAGGGCTGAATCTGCATTCAGCGCAATGGATCAGTCTCGCAAGCCAATGGCAGATCCGACCGCGCGCCCCAACTTTCATCGTATCCCTGATCGTGGGTGGCGAGGGTTTCGATGACTTCCAGGCATTTGCCCTGAAGCTGCGAGGCATAGACCCGGAGCATTTGAGGCGGCACGACCTTGTCATTCAAACCGATGAAATGACGTTGCGGGAGCGCCCGCAACTTGTCGCGAAACTCCAGAGGTGTCACCGGCTTCGAGAATGGCGCGAGCTGCATCAGCTCCGCCCACTTTACCGGGTCGAGATTGCCGGCAATCGTTTGCACCTGAGTGACGTCGTTACGAGAACCCGCAAGGATCAAGGCAATCGCCGCGCCACCCGAGTATCCGACCAGTTCGAACTGCTCCACGGCAAAGCGGCTTTTCAGACGATCAAGGGCCGCGCTCATGGTCTGTATGACTGATGAGTTGAAACGACCGGAAGTCCACACATCAGGGTTGCAGCCTGGTGATGTCACGAACTGACAAGGGCGCGCCAGATAGGCACTGGGCCCTCGATCTCCAGCGGCCAATCTCGCCATCAAGGACACGCGAGGGGTCGGATCGATACTCGGTTGAGATCGTGTCGCCCACGCCCGACCATCGCCTTCAATGTAAACACGCAGATGCTTATAGCTCCCTGGTGGCGGGAGCAAGGCCATGAGTGTGTAAGGTGAACTATCGAGCGTTCCAGGAGTAAGCGAAGAACTGTGGCTTAGCGCCTGCAAATCGACTTTACCCGCGCACCCGCTGAGCCCGAGGAGCGCGAAGCCGATGGCGGCCAGTGCTTTAAACATGGTTTTAACCTGTTGATCAGACGCAACGGCCCACCCGCGCGAACCGTTGCAATCCAGTCGATCAAAAAGCGTAGCGCGCTTCAAGGGTAAAGGTGTCGGCGTTAAAACCGGTCTTCGCTTGATAGCTGTAATGGGTCCCCAGGGTTAGAGCATCAATTTGATACTTCACCCCTATGCGACCTTCATAACTATCACGTACCGGACTGGCTCCCGAGACAATGAAAGGCGAGCCCCCCAAGGTGAAACTGGAGGTCTGATTGATCCGGTCACCGATGAAGTCATGGTAAGCCATCACACTCGCTTCAGGGGTAAGGGTGCCATTGAGCAATGGCACGTCGGCGGCCATTCGCAACCCGGCGCCCAGCTCGCCGATTTCGAAGCGCTGGGCATTGGAGTGCAGGGCGGCCGAAGAGCCATGCTCATTAAAGCTGTCCAGCTGAATATTGGTGTAACGTGCGGCGACACGGGGTTCGACAATCAGTTGGTCAGAGAGCTTGAAGGTATAACCGCCCAAGGCGCTCAGAGCCCACGCGTCACTGTTGTAGCTGCCTTTGGCCACGCTGTCGGCGATGTAACGTTTGCTGTCATTGTCATTGCGCCCGTAACTGAGGCTGCCATCGACAAACCAGTTGCGCAGATCCCAGCTACCGTACAGCGTCAATGCGCTGCCCTGTACATCGGTTTTATTTCCAGTATCGGAAGTGACGTTAGTGTTCAGATACGAATAGGCCAGACCCACGGTGGTATTAGTATTCAACTTGCCATCCGCCCCGACAGCAACACCGCTGCTGTTGGCCGAATAACCGGCGACCGCATCACGACTGTCCTGATCCTGGTTGCTGCTCAACCCCTGAATCCATACGCCGGTCTCTGCCAGCGAATCCCCTGATGAGAGCCCCGAGCGCAGACCGGAAACGCGGTTGCTGATCGCGCCATTCATCATCGCCTGACCCGACACTGCCGCATTGACCGCCCCACCGCTGACGTCCGGAGCCAGTTGCTCACCGAGCTTTGCCAGTTCCTCTTGGGAGGAGGCGTTGGCAAAGGCTTTGAAGACCGCATCATCACTGTTCAATTGTCCCAGCGGGCCATTCTTGAAGCGATTGAGAATCTTGCGGGTGCTGCTGGAAGTACCGATGCTCCCCTGCTCTTCATCCACCTGACGGTCACTTTTCAGTGTGACCAGCGCGTTAACCGTCTGGGCATCGGTTGTATAGCTGGCGACATTCAACAACGAAGACGAACTGCTGACGCTCAACCCGTTGTTCTGCAGGCTACTGGCCTTGACCAGTGTGTATTGAGTGCCGGCAGCGGTCGGCGTGAAATCACCTGGTTTGGCATTCAATGTCACGTTGGAGGACTTGGCAAAGGTGGCCTTGCCGTCCACCGTCAAATAAGGCGTGGCGGGTGTGACGCGATCCGAAAGCAACATATCGATGCCACTGTTGGCACCGACGTTCAAGTCGCCAGTGATCACGACCCCCTGATTTTGCAGATTCAGAGAGCCCGACGTCACAGAAACCGTGCTGCCGATTTTGCTACCGGTGTAATTGGCCTGACCCGCGACATTCACCCCATTGAGGTTGAGCAGATCGCCCTTGATCGCACCGCCGGTCCAGTTCAGTTGCGCCAACCCTGCGCCATCGATGGCCGCCACATGATTGCTGCGAATTTCGCCACCTTGCTGGTTGATCTCGAACGCTGATGTCTGGTCCGCATCGACCCGGATCGCAACACCGTCCGCAGTGATATTGCCGGCGTTGATAATGCCCCGAGCGCCAGGCACAGCATTCTGCGTGAAAGTGGCCCCGCCGAGCTTGATGCCAACGGCGTCTTCACCCGATGCCTCAATAGTCCCGGTGTTAAGCAAATAATCGACTGAACCATCGAAAAAAACGATAGCCTCGGAGTTCTTGCCAACGCTCATGATCGAGCCGCTGTTCTCGATCCTCAACGCGCTGGTTTGGGTCTCGACGTGAAAAGCGGAGGCGTTCTGACCCGTGGCACGAATCGTCCCTGAGTTGAGCAGCCTGCCGGCGATGCTCACGGGAAGCACGCCATGGGAATCCAGAATCAGCCCCACAGCAGATTTACCCTGCACATCGACAACACCACTGTTGATCAGATCGCCGCCAATAGTGGTCCCATGGAGGTAGATACCCTCAGGCTCGCCATAGATATTGGCTCCCGATGCCTGGGTGATGGAGACAGTCCCGGCGTTGATGACATTGCCGGTGATAGTGGTATTGGCGATCTCGATTCCCTCAGCGAAATTCACGTTGGAAAGAGAAAGCTTGCCGGCATTGATGAAGTCACCCTGAATGTTGCTGCCGCTGGTGTTGCGGAAACTGACATCCAGTCCGATCCCGGTCACCGTCGCGCCTTGAGCGTCGAACGTGAAGTCGCCCCGGTTAATGAGTGAGCCCGCGACAGTGTTCTGAAAGAACGTGACACCCGTTTTGTCCGTGTTGCTCTGGCGGGTCCGTTGCCCGGTCAGGGTCAAGGTTTCACTAAGGGTTTGACCCGTCCAGTTCTTGAAACCCTGACCCAGGTCGTACTCGCTGGCAAATGCCTGAGCGGTCGAAGCGCTGATAACCATTGCCAGCAGGCTTTTCTTGAACAACTTACTATCCATATCGCTTCCGTGTGGTTTTGAAACCCCTCGCCTGAAATCCGGGTAGCACATCGAGACAAAGGTTCTTGTTCTGTGGGAAGTCGCTATATCGACGAGATCATCAATTTCTTAAGCCATGAACAACTAAAACCGGCTGAACATGGCCTACCCGGAGTCCCGCTTGCGCAATCCTCGTCAATCACCCACGCTTCTCTGATTTTCGGCTTGGGCAAGACCTAATGGACAGTAACAACGACTGGCGCCAGCGCCTCTACGTCATGATTTTCCAGAGCGACACAGTGGCTGGGCGGCGCTTCGACGGCATCCTGTTGTTGATCATTCTCGCCAGTATTGTGATCGTGATGCTCGACAGCATCGACGCGGTTCACCAGAACTACGCCGACCTGCTGGCATACATCGAGTGGGGCTTCACGGTCATCTTCGTCATCGAATACGGCCTGCGACTGTACTGTTCGCCCAAGCCGTTGCGCTACGCGTTCAGCTTCTATGGACTGGTGGATTTGCTGGCGATCGTGCCCGGCATTCTTGCGCTGTATTACGCCGATGCGCAGTACCTGCTGATTATCCGGATCATTCGGATGCTGCGGATTTTCCGCGTGCTCAAGCTCAGTCCGTACCTCAAGCAAGCCAACTATCTGATGTCCGCATTGCGTGGCAGCAAACAGAAGATCGTGGTGTTTCTGGTCAGCGTCTGCACCCTGGTGACGGTATTTGGCACCTTGATGTACGTGATCGAAGGCCCGGAGCACGGCTTCACCAGCATTCCCAAAGGCATCTATTGGGCTATCGTCACGCTGACCACTGTGGGCTTCGGCGACATCGTGCCCAAGACGCCGCTGGGTCAGGTGATTTCGTCGTTGGTGATGATCACCGGTTACTCGATCATCGCCGTGCCGACAGGGATTTTTACTGCCGAACTGGCCAACGCGATGCGCGGCGAACAACTGCAACATGACTGCCCGGTGTGCAAGAAAAACAACCACGAGCATGGAGCGGCATTCTGCTCACGGTGCGGTAATCAGCTATTCAAGAAAATGGAATAAGCAAAGTGCTTTTTAATCTTTAAAGGACTATGCGAGCCCCGTTATAGTCGCTGGCAAATTGCCTCACTTTTAAATAAAAACTTTACGAACAAGGACTGCGCAGTGAAAAAACTCTTTGGCGCCTCACTTCTGGCCGCTGGCCTGGCACTGACCAGCATGGCGCAGGCCGCACCGACCCTGCTTAACGTTTCCTACGATGTGATGCGCGATTTCTACAAGGACTACAACACTGCCTTCCAGAAACACTGGCAAGCCGAGCACAACGAAAACATCACCCTGCAGATGTCCTTCGGCGGCTCAAGCAAACAGGCGCGTTCGGTGATCGATGGCCTGCCGGCTGACGTCATCACCATGAACATGGCCACCGACATCAACGCACTGGCGGACAACGGCAAACTGATTCCGGACAACTGGGTTACCCGCCTGCCGAACAACAGCGCGCCGTTCACCTCGGCCACCGTATTCATCGTCCGCAAAGGCAACCCGAAAGCCCTGAAAGACTGGCCTGACCTGCTCAAGGACGGCGTGCAGGTGATCGTGCCAAACCCGAAAACGTCGGGTAACGGCCGCTACACCTACCTCTCGGCCTGGGGTTATGTGCTGAAAAACGGTGGCGACGAAAGCAAAGCCAAAGACTTCGTCGGCAAGCTGTTCAAACAAGCGCCGGTGCTCGACACCGGTGGCCGCGCCGCCACGACGACCTTCATGACCAACCAGATTGGTGATGTGCTGGTGACCTTCGAAAACGAAGCGGAAATGATTGCCCGTGAATTTGGTCGTGATCAGTTCGAAGTCATTTACCCAAGCGTCTCCGCCGAAGCCGAGCCGCCCGTGTCGGTGGTCGACAAAACCGTCGACAAGAAAGGCACCCGCGCGGCGGCCGAGGAATATTTGAAGTACCTGTGGTCGCCGGAAGGTCAGGAGATCGCTGCGGCGAACTACCTGCGTCCGCGTGATCCAGCGGTGCTGGCCAAGTACACCGATCGTTTCCCGAAAGTGGATTTCCTGTCGGTAGAGAAGACCTTTGGTGACTGGCGAACAGTGCAGAAGACTCACTTCAATGATGGCGGGATCTTTGATCAGATCTACAGCGGTCAGTAATTCCTGAGTCCAATGAAATAGGCGACCTGAGAAGGTCGCCTTTTTTGCGGCTCGTGTTCGCTGAAGATCCCCTGTGGGAGTGAGCCTGCTCGCGATGACATTTATCCATTCGATAAATTTGTTGCCTGACACGCCGCTATCGCGAGCAGGCTCGCTCCCACAGGGTTTGAGCCAAGCAGTTACATCGGCGGTGTCACGCCATCCTTGCCGGCCGCGATCGATTGCGCGGTGAGTGTCCCGTCAGCACTTTGGGTCACAAACGTCACGATCTTCACGCCCACCTTCAGCAAGCTGCGATCCCCCGGCACCAGGTTCACGATCGGCACATCCTCCGGCACCAGAATCTTCTGCTGGCCGCCCTTGTAGTTGACGGTCAAGACCCGACCATTGCTGACGACCAAATCGCCGACGCTGCCATTGGTCATGCTGCTGCCCTTGGCCAGGTCGAAGGGCCGATGGCCATCGCCGCTGCCGGCCAGTTCCGGTGGAAAGACATGGACTTCCAGTGCCTTGAGGGTTCCGTCCTCCTGCGGTATGGCTGCCGAACCGATGTAGCTGCCGGGTTTGATGTCTTCGATATTGGCCAGGGTGACCGCGCGGACTTTGGTGTCCTGGGTCAGATTGATGACCACGTTTTCACCACTGTTGACGTGGACTTTCAGCACGTCGGGGCTGACCCCGGTGATCTCGCCGCGAACGCCGATGCGCATACCCGGTGGGTCAGCAGCCTGGGCAAGACCTGCCGTGAACAAGCCGATCAAGGTAACCATTGAAGCGCCGAGAATCAGGTGACGGAACATCGCATTCATGGAAGTGCCTTCCGGTTATGAAACGTGAGGAGAGAACATAAGCACGCTATCGAACAGGATGTAAGTGAATGTATCATCGGACCTCAATGTTTTGACGCCAGGTTCCTCGATGGGCATCACAAACGTCCGTCACTCATTCCGCAACGGAATGATTGCTATCACTCCAAACCCTCTTCTGCCCATTCCGATAGCCCTTTAGCCTGCGCACATTCTCCTTTGCTCAGCGAGACCCGTTATGAATCCAGCGACCCCAGTGCCCCACGGCACCGCAACAATGACCCGAGGCATGGTGCTGCTGTTTGCCTTCTGCTGCGGCGCCATCGTTGCCAACATTTACTACGCCCAACCGATCATCGGCCTGATCGCGCCGGACATCGGCCTGACCAGCACCATGGCCAGCCTGATCGTTTCGCTGACCCAGATCGGTTATGCGTTGGGTTTGTTTTTCCTGGTGCCGCTGGGTGATTTGCTGGAAAACCGCCGCTTGATGATCATCACCACCGTGGTGGCGATTGCCAGTCTGTTGGGTGCAGCGTTCACCGATCAGCCAAACGTGTTTTTGCTGATATCGCTGCTGGTGGGTTTCAGTTCGGTGTCGGTGCAGATCCTGATTCCACTGGCTGCGCACTTGGCACCGGAAGAGTCTCGTGGCCGTGTGGTCGGCGGGATCATGGGCGGTTTGCTGTTGGGGATTCTGTTGGCGCGACCGGTGTCCAGCGTGGTGGCTGACCATTTTGGCTGGCGTGCGATGTTTGTGATTGCAGCGGTGCTGATGGCGGCGATCAGCATGGTGTTGGCGCTGACGATCCCCAAGCGCCAGCCTGATCACAGCGCTTCTTATGGCCAGTTGTTGGGCTCGCTGTGGACCCTGTTGCGTCAACAACCGGTGTTGCGTCAGCGCGCGTTTTACCAGGGGTGCATGTTCGCCACCTTCAGCCTGTTCTGGACCGCCGTGCCACTGGAACTGGCGCGCAATCATGGCTTGTCGCAAACCCAGATCGCGATCTTCGCCCTGGTCGGGGCCATCGGCGCCATCGCCGCCCCCATTGCCGGTCGACTGGCCGATGCCGGCCACACCCGCGTTGCTTCACTGCTGGCCCTGTTGTTCGCCAGCCTGAGTTTTCTGCCCGCGTTCATTCATCCGGTCTACAGCGTTATCGGCCTCGCCGTCACCGGCGTGGTGCTCGACTTCTGCGTGCAGATGAACATGGTCCTCGGCCAACGCGCGGTCTACGCCCTCGACGCCAAAAGCCGCAGCCGCCTGAATGCGCTGTACATGACCAGCATTTTTATCGGTGGGGCGTTTGGCTCCTCGGTGGCCAGTGCGGTGTATGAACACGGCGGCTGGTTGTGGATCGTGATTGTGGGTAGCGCGTTTCCACTGCTGGCGTTGATTCGGTTTTTGAGTGTTTCAGAGAAGCGTTCGTTGGCGACGGCGTGAAGCTTTAAAAGCATCGCGGGCAAGTCGGACCGCGGCACCGCTCGCTCCTACGGGAGCGAGGTTGCCTGCGATTGCTGTGTGACTGAAATCACTCAGTGCCGAACCAACTTCTCCATCGCCGCATCTGCCAGAAATGAAGAGCGGCTTTTGACATTGTGCTCACGCACATAACGATCAATACGCTGAATCACATAACCGGGCAGCGTCACATTGACCTTCTCGGTTTTGCCCATGTACGGCGCGATGTCCAGCTCCAGCATTCCCCAGCCCATGTCGGCAAAGTCCGGATTCCCACGGTGGGCGGCAGCAGATGTAGGCATGGGAATCGACTCCCCGTCAGCCGCAATCTCCTGAAGCATGATGTGGGCAATCTCGACCGCCGCGTTGTAGGCGTCTTCAAACGTATCCCCGGCCGTTACGGCGCCTGGAATATCGGGGATCTGAATACCGATGGCGGTGTTCTCGTCGCCCCACTCGATACAGATTGGATATTGCATTATGGATCTCCTGCATAACTGGCTCCCGGGCAATACAGCCCGGCTCGCCTCCTGATGCTTTTGACCGTCCCGTTCGGCAAATCCTTTTTCGGATGAGGGACGGGAATCGTGTACGGGTTGTATCGGTGTTTGAAGAGGTGATGACTGCCGGCAATCCGATCCAGCATCCAGCCAGCCTCCTCCAACTCCTTGATCAATAGCCTGCTCTGCACCAATAGCCTCCTTGCTCAGGCTCAAACAAAAGTAACCCTAGAGTTATCTTTACTCAAGCACAAAAATCCGAAACGCGACGCTCGGTTGTTTTACAGAGTGTGATTGCGGGCCGCGGCATTCTTCCCAAGAATGAATACTTTCGCTCAGCCTGATCCGTTACGCCGAGGTCAACCCGGATTACACTCAGCGTCCTGAGCCTGACGCGATGCTGGATGCGATTCGCGGCTGAACCGATCAAATGCCGCCTGAGCCGCGGCATGTTTTTCAAGGAGTGTGCAATGACCCGACGTACCTTTCTCATCACCGGCGCCAGCAAAGGCATCGGCCGTGCGGTCGCCGAGCATCTGGATCGCGCGGGGCATCGGGTGGTCGGAATCGCCCGATCGCCCGACCTGAGCTTTCCCGGCATCCTGTTTCCGCTGGATCTGAGCGACAGGGCACTGACTCAGGAAGTGCTGGCGGATCTGGCCATGACCTATGAGTTCGACGGGCTGGTGAATAACGTCGGTCTGGTGCGCCCGCAGGTGCTGGGGGAAATCGACCTCGACACGTTCGACGACGTGATGCGGGTCAACCTGCATTCGGCGTTGCAGGCCACTCAGGCATTGCTGCCGAACATGCGCGCCAAGGGCTGGGGTCGGGTGGTGAACATTTCCAGCCTGACCGTGCTGGGTATCACGCAACGCACCGCCTACGCGGCGGCCAAAGCGGCGTTGATCAGCTTCACGCGATCCTGGGCGCTGGAACTGGCGCAAACCGGCGTAACGGTAAACGCCGTGGCCCCGGGCCCGACCGAAACCGAACTGTTTCGCGCCAACAATCCGCCGGGCAGTGAGGGTGAAGCGCGGTATCTGGCCGGTGTGCCGATGGGGCGGTTGGGGCAACCGCAGGAAATCGCGGCGGCGATTGCGTTTTTGTTGTCCGAGCAGAGCGGGTTTATCACCGGGCAAACCTTGTTTGTCGATGGCGGCGCCTCAATCGGCAAAGCTGCGTTCTAACCAACAACATCAATTCCCCTGTGGGAGCGAGCCTGCTCGCGATGGCGGACTGTCAGTCACATTAATGCTGGATGTTCCGCCATCATCGCGAGCAGGCTCGCTCCCACAATTTGATCTTCACAAGGACTTCGGATGGACCGCCTCGGCGCAATGGAAACCTTCGTCTACGTGGTGGAAACCGGCTCGTTTTCCGCCGCTGCCCGGCGCTTGAATATCGGCCAGCCCGCGGTCTCGAAAGCCATCGCGCAGTTGGAGGCGCGCCTCGCGGTCAGGCTGCTGTTGCGCTCGACCCGAGGCCTGACCCCCACCGAAGCTGGCCTGGCCTTTTTCGAACGGTCCAAGCGTGCCATCGAAGAAGCGGACGAAGCCGACAATGCCGCTCGCGGTGCCGCCAGCGGCCTCACCGGCAATCTGCGCATCTGCGCCGCCGTGACCTTCGGCCGGCTGCACATCGTTCCGCACCTGGGGCCATTTCTCGATCAGAACCCGGGCCTGAACATCGATTTGATGCTGGACGATCGCAACGTCAATCTGGTGGAAGAAGGCGTCGACATCGCCTTGCGCATGGGCGCCTTGAGCGACTCCAGCCTCACCGCCCGCAAGATCGCCGAGTGTCGACGCGTGGTGCTGGGCACGCCCACCTATTTCGAAAAACACGGCGAGCCCACCTGCCCTGCCGATCTGAGCAAACACCAAGCGGTCATCTACACCTTGGGCGGTAATGCCAATTGGCAATTGCACAACGGGACAGATGATCAGTCCGTCATCATCAGCGGGCGAATCCGCGTCAACGCCGCCGAAGGTCTGCGTGCAGCCGTGCTTGCCCATCAAGGGCTGACCATGGCGTCCGAATGGATGTTTGCCCCGGAACTGGCCAACGGCGCGGTCAGGGAAGTGATGAGGGATTGGACGTTGCCGAATCAGGACCTTTGGGCGGTGTTTCCCACGGGCAGAATGGCCAGTGCGAAGGCTCGGGCGTTTGTGCAGTATGTGCAGGGGTTGTTGGCCAAGGAGGCCTGAAACCTACTCGTTTCGTTTATTGCGATTTTCGTTTGATTCGAATAGCCTTCCAGCATTGTTTTTTCAGAATGTCGGAAACCATCATGTCGCCAGTCATCCATCCACCGATCAATCTACCCATGGAGCGCGAAGTTCAGGCTGCTAGCGAAGGCCAACGCGCTCTGGTTGCCTACCTCGCCACTCAATTCGAAACTCAGCACATCCAGATTTTCGACGAGCAGAATGAAGCTCACACTGTCGAACTGCCCACCTCAGCCCTCAGGTTACTGGTCGACATTCTGGCTGAGCTAGCCGCGGGCAACGCTGTCAAAGTAGTCCCGGTTCACGCCGAATTGACCACCCAGGAAGCCGCCGACCTGCTTAACGTCTCACGCCCGCACCTGATCAAGCTGCTTGAATCCGGCGAGTTGTCCTACCACAAAACAGGCAAGCACCGACGTGTGCGCTTCGCCGATTTGATGGACTATAAAAACCGGCGCGACACTGCCAGCGAGCAAGCAATGACGCTTCTCGCCGAGCAGGCACAAGCGTTAAGGACAGGATACGAGTGAGGCAATCCTCTTTTACCGCTGTATATGACGCATGTGTTCTATGCCTTGTGCCCCTGAGCTACACAATCAAGATCAAAAGATCGCAGGCCTCGCCAGCTCCTACCTTTATCGAGTACACCCGTCGGTCATTGTCGTACACGATCCTGTAGGAGCTGGCGAAGCCTGCGATCTTTTCAGATTCCAAAAAACAAAACGGCGATCCTGAGATCGCCGTTTCTGTTTACTCCCCGAATTGCCGTCCCAACCCGCCCGGCACGCCATGGATGTCTGTCTCTTCCCATGGCCCGTTCGGGCTGATCGACCGGCTCCAGCCGTTGTCCCAGCGGTAGTACGTGCGCTGGCGGTAGAAGGTGTTGGTCTGATCATCGAGAACGTACACGCCGAGCTTGGCGTCCCAATGGCTGTTGCCACCCGGCGGCGGCGCGAAGCTGGCGGAGGTGCGTGGCAGCGGTTTGGCGGGCTTGGCCGGGATGCTCGGCTTGCCCGGTGTCGGGGACGGCGTCGGACGTGGCTGCGACGGCGGGATCGGTGGCAGCCGTTCAGGCTGCTGCGGTTGGACCACGCAAGCGCTTAACCCCAAAACCATACTGAGCAGGCTGATACGGGCGATGGCGGTCATAGTGGCGTTTCCTGTCATTTGTCCGGGCTGTCGATGGTCAGTGTTTGCTGCGCAGTGGTGCTGCTGGCCAGAGGCTGGCTGCGACCGATCCATTCGCCGGCAGTGGGTTTGCCGGCGCGGGAGATGCGCGCAACCAGTTGGACTTCAGGGAAGTTCGACAGTTTCAACTGCGGCATCATTGCGTCGGCGTCGCCCAGCTCGACAGTCGCCGGCAAGTCGGCAACGGTCAGGCGTTTGGCGGCCAGGGGTGCCGGAGGCCCTGCGGTGGCGCGGGCGAAAATGAATACGCTGTCGCCCGGCTGGACCTTGGCTTTGAGCTCTGGAGCCAGATCCACTCGCACCTTGAGCAGTGCCGCCACCTTGGCGGCGGGCGCCTGGGCGACCTTGCCACCGCTGGCTTCGAGTTTCTCGGTGGCCCGAGTGATGCCACCTTGCAGCGCGGCGCGGGAACTGTCCTCCGGTGGCAGTTGCACCAGCAGGCGATTCCAGTAATCGATGGCGTCCTGATAACGCTGGCTTTCAAAGGCAGCAATACCGAGCAAGCCAAGGCTGGTGACTTCTTTCGGATCGGCTTTGAGTGCTTCGTCGGTCAGGGCCTGAACCTTGTCCGACCACTTCTTGCCGTCGGCGAAGTACTGAGCCTGCGCCCATTGACCCAACAGCTCCGGCTGACGACCGGCCAGGTTCACCGTGCGTTCGAAGATCTTCGCCGCATCGCCAGGGCGATCCTGAGCCATGTACGTGCGACCGAGGAAATACAGGCCTTCAGCCGAATCCGGCTGAGCCGCGACCGCACGCTCCAGGCGACGGGTCATCTCTTCCATCGACTGCGGCGCCTGGGAGAATTCACGGGTCAGTTCGACCTTGTCGCTCGCCCCAAAATGCAGATACAGGCCGAGGCCCAGCACCGGCACCAGAATCGCCGCCAGCAAGGGCCACGGTTTGCCCAGGCGGGACACACGTGGCGCCTCGGCGCCTTCAGTGTCGGCGAGCAATTCACGGGCGGCTTCGGCGCGACCGGTGTCCATTTGCGTGGCGTCGAGAACGCCCTCTTCCTGCTGAGTCTGCAACTCAGCCACGCGTTCCTGATACAGCGCGACGTTCAGGGCCGTACGATCCTCTTCAAGCTGGGCGCGACGACCACGCAGAACGGGAATCAGCAGAAAACTCAGGGCAACCAGAAGTAGCAGACCTGCAGCGAGCCAGAAATCAATCATTCTTGGTTTTATCCAACAGGTGGTCGAGGCGCTCACGCTCCTCGGCAGAGAGCTCATCCTTGGTGTCAGCGCGTTGCACGCGACGACGGCGGACGATCACGGCGATGATCACAAAACCGCCCAGCAGCAGGCCGGCAGGGCCGAACCAGAGCAAAGCAGTCTTGGCGTTCAGAGCGGGTTTGTAGCGGACGAAATCACCGTAGCGGTCGACCATGAAGTCGATGATCTGCTGGTTGTCCTTGCCCTCGCCGAGCATGCGAAAAATCTCTTTGCGCAGGTCAGCGGCGATCGGTGCGTTGGAATCGGCAATGTCCTGATTCTGGCACTTGGGGCAACGCAGCTCTTTGGTCAGCTCGCGAAAACGTTCGCGATCACCTTCTTTGGCGAACTCGTAGGTGTCGATGGCCGCGTGCGCCACGCCGGCCATGCTCAAACCCAATACCGCGGCGGCTATCCAGCGCTTCATGGCTTGGCCTCATCAACCAGCGCCTGATACTTGGCCGCCAGTTTTTCGCGCCAGACCTGTTCGTCGATCACACCAACGAACTTGTCACGGATGATGCCCTTGGCGTCGATGAAGAAGGTTTCCGGAGCGCCGTACACACCCAGGTTCAAACCCAAAGTGCCGGCGTCGTCACGAATGTCCAGCTGGTACGGATTGTGGAATTCCACCAGCCACTTCAAGGCGTCAGCGTTGACGTCCTTGTAGTTGATGCCGTAGATCACCACGCCTTTCTCGGCCAGTTTATTCAGCACCGGGTGCTCGACCCGGCAGGAAATGCACCAGGTCCCCCAGACGTTGACCAGTGCCGGTTTACCCAGAATGTCCGCCTTGGTCAGTGTCTTGTCGCCCTGCACCGCCGGCAGGGAAAACTCCGGGAACGGCTTGTTGATCATCGCCGAGGGCAGCTCGGCCGGGTTCAGGAACAGACCGCGATAAAGGAAAACAGCCACCACCAGGAAAATCGCCAAGGGCAACAGCATCAACCAACGTCTCATGCCGTGGCTCCCGTCATGCCCAGTGCTTCACGCACACGGCTGTTCACTTTGACCCGGTAACGGCGATCCAACGCCGCCAGCAAACCGCCCAAACCGGTGAGCAGACCACCGAACCAGATCCAGCGCACGAACGGTTTGACGTGGACGCGAACGGCCCAGGCGCCATCGCCCAACGGTTCGCCGAGTGCGACGTAGAGGTCGCGGGTGAAACCGGCGTCGATCCCGGCTTCGGTCATCACCGAGTTCTGCACGGTGTAGAGGCGTTTTTCCGGGTGCAGCACGCTGACTTCCTTGCCGTCGCGGATCACCCGAACGGTGCCCTTGTCGGAGGTGAAGTTCGGGCCTTCGAAATGCTTGGCACCTTCGAACACGAAGTGGTAACCGCCCAGGTCCATGGACTCACCCGGCGCCAGACGCAGGTCGCGCTCGGCACTGTTCTGGCTCGACAGCACGACGCCAAGGGCACACACGGCGATGCCGAGGTGAGCGACCTGCATGCCCCAATAACTGCGGGTCAGGGTCGGCAGGCCTTTGATCAGGCCTTTGTGGCGAGTCTTGTCGAAGATGTCACGCACACCGGCCAGCAACACCCAGGCAGCGAGCATGAAGGTCGCAATCACTGCCCAGTTGAAATCGCCATAAGCGACACCGGCGATCACGGCCAGCGCGGCGCTGCCGAGCAACACCGGGGTCAGCATGCTCATCAGCCATTTGACCGGGGTGTCTTTCCAGCGCACCAGCATGCCGACCGCCATCACCACCATCAGCAAGGCCATCAACGGAATGAACAGTGCGTTGAAGTACGGCGGGCCGACCGACAGCTTGGCGCCGGTCATCGCATCGAGGATCAGCGGATACAACGTGCCCAGCAGAATCATCGAGGCCGCCACCACCAGCACCAGGTTGTTACCCAGCAGCAGGGTTTCCCGGGACCAGAGGTTGAAGCCAACGTGGCTCTTCACCACCGGAGCGCGCAGGGCGAACAACGTCAGCGAACCACCGACTACAAACAGCAGGAAGATCAGGATGAACACACCGCGTTCTGGGTCGGACGCAAAGGCGTGAACCGAGGTCAGCACGCCGGAACGTACGAGGAAAGTCCCCAGCAAGCTCAACGAGAACGCGGCGATGGCCAGCAATACGGTCCAGCTCTTGAACACGCCACGTTTTTCCGTGACCGCCAACGAGTGAATCAGCGCCGTACCCACCAGCCAAGGCATGAAGGAGGCGTTTTCTACCGGGTCCCAGAACCACCAGCCGCCCCAGCCGAGTTCGTAGTACGCCCACCATGAACCGAGGGTGATACCGATACCGAGGAAGGCCCAGGCGACGATGGTCCACGGACGGGACCAGCGAGCCCACGCCGCATCAAGACGACCGCCCAGCAGTGCAGCGATGGCGAAAGCGAAGGCTACGGAGAAACCGACATAACCCATGTACAGCATCGGCGGGTGAACGATCAGGCCGATGTCTTGCAGCAGTGGGTTGAGATCACGACCGTCCGCAGGAATCTGCGGCAGGATGCGGGCGAAAGGGTTCGAGGTGAGGATCAGGAACAGCAGGAAACCCGTGCTGATCATGCCCATCACCGCCAGCACGCGAGCCAGCATCACTTGCGGCAACTGTCGGGAAAACACCGACACCGCAAAGGTCCAGCCACCGAGGATCAACGCCCAGAGCAGCAACGACCCTTCGTGCGCGCCCCACACCGCGCTGAACTTGTAGTACCACGGCAAGGCGCTGTTGGAGTTGCTGGCAACGTAGGCGACGGAAAAATCGTCGGTCATGAAGGCGTAAGTCAGGCAACCGAAGGAGAACAGCAGAAACGCGAATTGCCCCCAGGCGGCCGGTTGAGCAAGGCTCATCCACAAGCGGTCACCGCGCCAGGCACCGAGCAACGGCACCACGGCCTGAACCAGCGCGAGACACAGCGCCAGAATCATGGCCAGATGGCCGAGTTCAGGAATAAACAGTCCAGACGTCATCGATCAACCCTCCTTCGCGGGCGTTGGAGCAGATTGACCACTGTCTTTCAAAGCCTTGGTCACTTCCGGCGGCATGTACTTTTCATCGTGCTTGGCCAGCACTTCGTCGGCCACCACCACGCCGTCGGCGTTGAGCTTGCCCAGGGCAACGATGCCCTGCCCTTCGCGGAACAGGTCTGGAAGGATGCCGCGATAAGTGATGGTTACGGATTTATTGAAGTCGGTGACGATGAATTTCACGTCCAGCGAATCGCCGGAACGTTGCAGCGAACCTTTCTCGACCATGCCGCCGGCGCGGATGCGCGTGTCTTGCGGGGCTTCGCCGTTGGCGATCTGGGTCGGGGTGTAAAACAGATTGATGTTTTGCTGCAGGGCGCTCAGGGCCAGGCCGACGGCAGCACCGACGCCGACCAGGATCGCGAGAATGATGATAAGACGCTTTTTGCGCAGCGGATTCACTTGCCGTTCTCCCGGCGCAGACGACGCGCCTCTTGTTGCAGATACCGCTTGCGGGCCAGGATTGGCGCCGCCACGTTGAGGGCCAGCACTGCCAGGCAGATGCCATAGGCTGACCAGACATACAGGGCATGATGTCCCATGGCGAGGAAGTCGCCGAATGAAGCAAAACTCATCGAGCGGCCTCCAGACTGTTCTGCACTTCTGCCTTGACCCAACTGGCGCGGGCTTCGCGCTTGAGCACTTCAAGACGCATGCGCAGCAGCAACACCGCGCCGAAGAAACAGTAGAAACCCAGCACCGTCAGCAGCAGTGGCAGCCACATCTCGGCGGGCATTGCCGGTTTTTCGGTGAGGGTGAACGTCGCGCCCTGGTGCAGGGTGTTCCACCACTCCACCGAGTATTTGATGATCGGGATGTTGATCACGCCGACAATCGCCAATACCGCGCAGGCCTTGGCGGCACTGTCACGATTGCTGATCGCATTGCCCAGCGCAATAAGACCGAAGTACAGAAACAGCAGAATAAGCATGGACGTAAGTCGTGCATCCCAGACCCACCACGAGCCCCAGGTCGGTTTGCCCCAGATCGCACCGGTGACCAGCGCCACGGCGGTCATCCAGGCGCCGATGGGCGCCGCGCATTGCAGGGCGACGTCGGCCAGCTTCATCTTCCACACCAGCCCGACGATGCCACAGACCGCCAGCATCACGTAGATGGACTGGGCCAGCATGGCGGCCGGAACGTGGATATAAATGATGCGAAAACTGTTGCCTTGCTGGTAGTCCGGCGGCGCGAAGGCTAGGCCCCACACGACACCAACGCTGATCAGCAGCAACGCCGCGACACTCAGCCAAGGCAGCAGTTTGCCGCTGATGCCGTAAAACCATTTGGGCGAGCCGAGCTTATGAAACCAAGTCCAGTTCATTACTGTTTCCATCACGGTTGCTCTTCGCTATGAAGAGCCAAGGGTCTTTACTGATCAAAAATTGACCAGACCTCATTATTCGCCGACGCTGATCTTCAGGCCAGCAGCGATTGCAAAAGGTGTCAGGGTTATCGCCAGGGCGGTCAGGCTACCAAGCCACAGGAGATAACCGGTCGCCGGCATGCCCTGCAATGCCGCCTGCAAGGCGCCACTGCCGAGAATCAACACCGGGATGTACAACGGCAGAATCAGCAGCGCCAGCAACAGGCCACCGCGCTTCAATCCCACCGTCAGGGCTGCGCCCACCGCACCGAGCAGGCTCAGCACCGGTGTACCCAGCAACAAGGAAAGCAGCAACACCGGCAGACAGGCGGTTGGCAAACCGAGCATCAATGCCAGTAATGGAGCGAGCAAAACCAGTGCCAGGCCAGAGAAGGACCAGTGTGCCAGTACCTTGGCCAAAACCAGAAGAGGCAGGGGGTGCGACGAAAGGACCCACTGTTCAAGCGATCCGTCTTCGAAATCACTGCGGAAAAGCCCGTCCAGCGAGAGCAAAACCGATAAAAGGGCCGCTACCCAGACCAGTCCCGGAGACAAGGTTTGCAACAATTGAGACTCGGGGCCCACCGCCAACGGGAACAGGGAAACGACAATCGCGAAGAATACGAGCGGATTGGCCAACTCCGCCGGGCGGCGGAACAACAATCGGGCTTCACGGGCGACCAACAGGCCGAAAGCTCTCATACGGCCCAATTCCCCAGATCAATGTCGCGATAGCCGGCCGGCATCCGGGTCAGCGTGTGGTGAGTGGTCAAGACCACCATGCCACCGCGCTCGCAGTGTGCGGCCAGGTGTTCTTCGAGTTGCGCCACGCCTTGTTTGTCGAGCGCGGTGAACGGCTCATCGAGGATCCATAGCGGCGGGCTTTCCAGGTACAACCGCGCCAACGCGACCCGGCGTTGCTGCCCGGCAGACAGCGTATGGCAAGGAACATCCTCGAAACCGCGCAGTCCGACAGCCGTCAGCGCTTGCCAGATCGCCTCATGGGAGGCCGGTTGATGCAAGGCGCAAAGCCAGCTCAGATTCTCTTCCGGCGTCAGCAAATCCTTGATCCCGGCGGCATGGCCGATCCACAGCAGGTTACGCGCCAGCTCAAAACGTTGCTCGTTCAATGGCTGGCCGTTGAGCAGCACCTGGCCGGCAGTCGGCTGCATCAGCCCGCAAAGCAGACGTAAAAGGCTGGTTTTGCCACTGCCGTTGGGGCCGCTGATTTGCAACATTTCGCCACTGGCCAGTCTCAATTCGAGATTTTCGAAGAGCAGCCGAAGGTCTCGCTCACAGGCGAGGGCAACGGTTTGCAGGACAGGACTGGTCAAGAGATCACGGGCCTTTTGGGTTCAAGTCGGCAGTGGAGCGGCCGTTAAAGATATGCAGGATAAATGCATTGGCGGCCCGTTCTAAGGAGCTGGATCAAGTATTTGAAATGTTTTCAGCGCCCCGAGTGCAACGGGGCGGCATTATACATGCCATGCCCCAACAGGGCGTGTTGACGTTAAATGATGGTCGCGCCGCTACCCCGGAAGGCGCAAGACTAGGCATGAGAAGCGAAGATTGGTATTCCAAGTATGTAACGAGTAACGACGTATTGCGCCTTCCGGGGTAGCGGCCCTTCGGGTTGGCGTTGTGAGCGAGCCATGCTGCGTTGCAAGACTTGGTAAGGAAACGACCCTTACCGGCGTCTTGCGCCTTGCCTGGCCCGCTCACAACGCCAACGCGATCCATCATTTAACGTCAACACGCCCTGTTCAAGAGGGCAATTTCCTCAGGTTGTGACCGCGTATGACAGGCGAAATGAACATCCTTCCGCTCCCGCAAACCACGCCCGCGACTTCGCGACCGCTGGTGGTGAGTGGCGACCTGCTGAAGTTACTGACGCCGATGGAGGGCCTGATCACTGCCGGCCAGACCGCCAAGGCCGAAGTGCTGTCGCTCAAGCAGGCGGATCAAACCTTTCAACTGTTGCTCAAGGTCACCCTCGACAGCGGCCGTCAGACCACGGTCCAGGCCACCAGCAGCCAACCGTTGCCTCAGGGCACCAGCCTGGCGATCACTCAGCCGTCGGCGAGTAATCTGGCCGTCACCGTACAACAGGCCATCGCCTCCAGCGTCGCCACTCTCACTCGTATCGACACGGAGCAACTGCCCGTCGGCACCCTGCTGCAAGGCAAAGTACTGACCTCTCAAGTGTTGCCGCAGGTGCCGGGCCAGCCGACGGTGTTTCGCTCGATGGTGAGCTTGCTCAACACCGCGTTGAGCGGCAGCACCCTGAACATCGACAGCCCCACACCGCTGCGCATCGGCACCTTGCTGAGCGCGCTGGTGCAGGACACCCAGACATTGAAGTTCGTGCCATTGAGCAGCCGCCAGGAGCAATTGGCGGTGACCCAGCAACTGGTTAACCAACAGAGCCGCCAAGGCTCGCTGGATGGCCTGCTCAAACTCCTGCAAAACCTGCCGGCCTCGGACCAGACGTCCAGTGATCTGCGTGCCGCCGTCGACAAGTTGCTCGCCGGCCTGCCCGATGCTCAACAACTCAGCACCCCAAAGGGGCTGGCCCAGGCACTGGCCAATAGCGGCCTGTTCCTTGAAGCCAAATTGCTCAGCGGTCAGAACCCGACGCTGGCCCCGGACATGAAAGGTGATCTGCTCAAGCTGATCGCACAATTGACGCCAGGCCTGCCGGCCAACACCAACCTCAACGCGATCATTGCCGCCAACACACTGGCCCAGGCCATGCCGAACTTCGTGCGCAGCGCCCTCGGCATGCTCGGTCAGGTCAGCGCCAAACCGCCGCCAACCCGCTTCCCGCTGCCCGAGCGCCTGCTCCAAAGCATGGACGGCGAAGGCGATCTCGAGCACTTGTTGCGTTTGGCAGCCGCGGCGGTTTCACGCCTGCAAAGTCATCAACTGTCGAGCCTGGAACAGACCGGCGTCACTGACGACGGTCGGTTGATGAGTACCTGGCAACTGGAAATCCCGATGCGCAATCTGCAGGACATCGTGCCGTTGCAGGTCAAGTTCCAGCGCGAAGAAACGCCCGAGAAGGATCAGCAAAACGAACGCCGCGACGAGCGCGAACCCAAACAACAATTGTGGCGAGTGGACCTGGCGTTCGACATGGAGCCCCTGGGCCCATTGCAGATTCAGGCACAACTGATCAAAGGCAGCCTATCCAGCCAGTTGTGGGCCGAACGCCCGTACACCGCCAGCCTGATCGAAAGTCATCTGGCCGAACTGCGCCAGCGTCTGCTGGCGTCCGGCCTGAATGTCGGCGATCTCGATTGCCACCTCGGCACACCGCCACAAGGCCCTCAAACCCGTCTCGAACAACGCTGGGTCGACGAAACCGCATGAAAAACCCCAACACCCCGCGCCAGGCCATCGCCCTCAAGTACGACGGCAGCCACGCCCCTACCCTCACGGCCAAAGGTGACGAAGCACTGGCCGAAGCCATTCTGAAGATTGCCCGCGAATGCGAAGTACCGATCTACGAAAACCCCGAGCTGGTGAAACTGCTGGCGCGGATGGAATTGGGGGAGAGTATTCCGGAAGAGTTGTATCGCACGATTGCCGAGATTATTGCGTTTGCTTGGAATCTGAAGGGTAAGTTCCCGGCGGGGCATGATCCGGATGCGCCGATGGTCGAGAAGGATGTGACTGATCGCGGGGACGATTACTGAGGTTTCGAGGACGCCATCGCGAGCAAGCTTTGCTCCTACGGAATGAGGCGTTCGTGGGATGTTTGAACGACTCTAACCCGTAGGAGCAAGGCTTGCCCGCGACGGCGATCTCGGCTGAATAGCAACAATCAGTTCTTGTGCAACTTACTCATCAACTCCGCCTCAGCCTGGGTCAAGCCACAGGACTGAGTCAGTTCATCGACGCTCGCGCCCATACCGACCAGTTTTGCCGCCTGGGCAAACGACAGGCTCGACGGATCGCGCTGTTCCAGCTGAGCCAGTTTGTCCGGCAACGGGCCAACCACCGCGCGCAGTTCGTGCAGGTCTTCACCCATGCGCACGTTGCCGCTTTGGTAGTCCTCGACGCGCCTGGCCAGGTCCTTGATGCGCTGATCGCGCAGCGCATCGCCCTGAGCCTGTTGCGCGGCGATCAGTCGTTGGCCTCGTATGTACGCCAGAAACATCGCCAGCGTGCCTGCCCAGAAGAGGAACAGGACAATGACCGCTACCTCAAGAATCAATCAGATGTTCTCCAGGTCCGACCATTCTTCTTCGCTCATCATCTTGTCCAGCTCGACCAGGATCAGCAGTTCGTTGTTCTTGTTGCACACGCCTTGAATGAACTTGGCGGATTCTTCGTTACCGACGTTCGGCGCGGTCTCGATTTCCGACTGACGCAGGTAAACCACTTCGGCCACGCTGTCGACCATGATCCCGACGACTTGCTTGTCGGCTTCGATGATGACGATACGGGTGTTATCGCTGATCTCGGCATTCATCAGGCCGAAGCGCTGACGGGTGTCGATCACGGTGACCACGTTACCGCGCAGGTTGATGATGCCCAGCACGTAGCTCGGGGCACCCGGGACCGGGGCGATCTCGGTGTAACGCAGGACTTCCTGAACGCGCATCACGTTGATGCCGTAGGTTTCGTTGTCCAGTTTGAAGGTTACCCATTGCAGGATCGGATCTTCAGAACCTTTTGCATTCGTCGCTTGATTACTCATACCCTGACCCCTCGAAAAACCGCTTCTGGCGGTGTGTGCTCTTCAGGCGGCATTCAACAATGCCGTCGCATACTTGTTATGTCGGCAGCTATGTCGGTTTGTGTAGCGGCTTGCTGCCGCTCATGTGCTTTGCCCCGCCGCTGGCGATCAACTCGGCCAGGGCGGAAACGTCCAGCAGCGCACACATGTGCTCAATCACCGTGCCGGCAAGCCATGGCCGCTGACCGCGATGACTTCTCCATTTGATTTCGTTCGGGTCCAGGCGCAACGAGCGGCTGACCTGATGCACCGCCAGCCCCCATTCGTAGCCCTGAACCGAAATAACGTATTGCAGGCCCTGACGGAAATCGTCGCGGTAACGGTCGGGCATGACCCAACGCGCGGTGTCCAATACTTTCAGATTGCCAGCCTGGCTCGGCAGGATCCCGAGGAACCATTCCGGCTGACCGAACAGCGGCGTCAGCTCGTGGCCGGCCAACGAATAAATCGAACCCAGACACACCAGCGGCACCGCCAGGGTCAACCCGGCAACATCGAACAACAGGCATTCGAACGGCTCGGCGGCCCAGGACGGGCGACCATCGGTTTCCACGGGTGGCGGCGTGTTGCTCGGCGGCCGATGGACTTCGACCACCGGCGGCACCAAGGCTTGCAGCAGCGGTGCGATGGTCGATACCGGCGCGAGAACCGGCGCGGGTGCTTCGATCAACGCCACTGGAGCCTTCACCACAGGCGCTGCTACTGGCGCGGCAACCACGGCGGGTTTCTGCGCATCGCGAGCCTGCTCTTCAAGCACCGCTGCCTGGAACTCGTCCAGCGCAGCTTCAACTTCGACCGCTTCAACAACCTCAACGATTTCAACCAACGCTTCGATTTCCGGCGGCAACTCTTCAGTCGCCTCCATCAGCAAGCTGTCCAGATAAGACTGCAGCGCCAGTTGCGGACGCGAGGTGATTTTTACCGGGCGGTTCATGCGCGCACCGTTGTTGTAGGAGCAAGGCTTGCCCGCGATGAACGATAACTCGGTGTAGCGATGAAAACCGCAGTGAAGCTTTCGCGGGCAAGCCTTGCTCCTACAGGTAATGAGTTCATCTCACGCCACCTGCGGGACAAGTTGTGCGGCCAGCAGATGCTTGAGCAGCGCGCGATACGCCAGCACCCCACGGCTCTTGCCGTCGAACTGCGAAGGCGTCACGCCGGCACGGCTGGCGTCGCGCAAGCGGGTATCGACCGGGATGTAGCCCTGCCAGATTTCTTCCGGGTATTTGTCGCGCAATACCCGCAGCGTGCTGAGGGACGCCTGTGTGCGGCGGTCGAACAGGGTCGGCACGATGCTGAACGGCAGCGCCTGTTTACGCGAACGGTTGATCATCGCCAGGGTATTGACCATGCGCTCCAGGCCTTTGACCGCCAGGTGTTCGGTCTGCACCGGAATCACCAATTGCTGGCTCGCCGCCAAGGCATTGACCATCAGCACGCCGAGCAACGGCGGGCTGTCGATCACGGCGTAATCGAAGTCTTGCCACAGTTGCGCCAGGCTCTTGGCAATCACCAGGCCCAAGCCACTCTGCCCCGGCGACTGGCGCTCGAGAGTCGCGAGCGCGGTGCTCGACGGCAGCAGGGAAATACTCTCGTGGCTGGTGGGCAACAGCAACTGACCGGGCAGGCCTTGCGGCACACTGCCCTTGTGCAGGAACAGGTCGTAGCTGCTGTGTTCCAGGCTGTCGGGGTCGTAACCGAAGTAGCTGGTCATGGAGCCGTGGGGGTCGAGATCGACCACAACCACGCGCTTGCCCGCCTCAGCCAGTAAACCGGCTAAAGCGATAGAGGAAGTGGTTTTACCAACACCACCCTTTTGATTGGCAACGGCCCAGACTCTCATTCGGATTGTTCCTCCCGGTCGAAATGGCGGACCGAGAAATAGCTCAACGTATTAATGCGGGTGACGGAGAATTGACGGCACTCTCTCGTCCCGGCGACTTGACCGGGGTCGGTGCAGTTTGTGTGCCAGCACGCTTCAACGCGGCATCCGGTTTCGCATTGGCCGTTCCGGTACCCGTGAGGCTGCGGCGTACATCGAGATTTCGCGACACCACCAGCACCACGCGACGGTTACGCGCCCGCCCCTCGGCCGTCGCGTTGTTGGCCACTGGCTGGAACTCGCCGTACCCCACCGACGCCAGGCGACCGGGGTTTACACCCTGCATCGCCAGCATGCGCACGATGCTCGCCGAACGGGCCGAGGACAGCTCCCAGTTGGTCGGGTATTGCGCGGTGCGGATCGGTTGATCGTCAGTGAAACCTTCGACGTGAATCGGGTTGTCGAACGGCTTCAGAATCGCAGCGACCTTGTCGATGATGTTGAACGCGATGTCGCTGGGCATGGCATCGCCACTGCCGAACAACAGGCTGGAATTGAGTTCGATCTCGACCCACAGCTCGTTGCCGCGAATGGTCATCTGGTTGGAGCTGATCAAGTCGCCGAACGCGGCGCTGATGTCGTCGGCGATGCTTTTGAGCGGATCGCTGGCACCCGCGATACCGGCGTCGACCTGCTCGGCGTCTTTAACCAGCGGCTTGGCCGGGGTCACGGTCTTCGGTCGCTCTTCACCGATCGGGATCGGCTTGAGGGCACGGTCGGAGTCGGTAAAGACCCCGATCAACGCTTCGGAAATAACCTTGTACTTGCCTTCGTTGATCGAAGAGATCGAGTACATCACCACGAAGAAAGCGAACAGCAACGTAATGAAGTCAGCGTACGAAACCAGCCAACGTTCATGGTTTACATGTTCTTCAGGTTGGCGACGACGTGCCATGGTCCATGTCTCCCATCAATCCATGAAGCCCTGAAGCTTCAACTCAATAGAGCGAGGGTTTTCACCTTCGGCGATCGACAGAATGCCTTCCAACAACATTTCGCGATAACGCGACTGCCGCAAAGCGATGGACTTGAGTTTGGCGGCAATCGGCAGCAGCACCAGGTTGGCACTGGCCACGCCGTAGATGGTCGCGACAAAGGCCACGGCAATGCCGCTACCCAGTTGCGAGGGATCCGCCAGGTTGCCCATCACGTGGATCAGGCCCATCACCGCACCGATGATGCCGATGGTCGGCGCGTAGCCGCCCATGCTTTCGAAGACTTTGGCGGCTTCGATGTCGCGGCTTTCCTGGGTGTAGAAATCCACTTCCAGAATGCTGCGAATCGCTTCCGGCTCGGCACCGTCCACCAACAGTTGCAGGCCTTTGCGCGAGTAGTTGTCAGGTTCGGCGTCGGCCACCCCTTCCAGACCCAGCAAGCCTTCCTTGCGCGCGGTCAGGCTCCAGTTGACGACGCGATCGACGCCGCCGGCGAGGTCGATGCGCGGAGGAAACAGGATCCAGGCCAGAATCTGCATGGCGCGCTTGAACGCGCTCATCGGCGCCTGCAACAGCGCCGCACCGATGGTCCCACCGAGAACGATCAACGCTGCCGGGCCGTTGGCCAGGGCACCGAGGTGACCGCCTTCAAGGTAGTTGCCGCCAATGATGGCGACAAACGCCATGATGATCCCGATAAGGCTTAAAACGTCCATCAGATACAAGCCTCGACCAAATGCTTGCCAATATCGTCCAGGCCGTACACCGCATCGGCGAGTTCGGCTTTGACGATGGCCATCGGCATGCCGTAGATCACGCAGCTGGCTTCATCCTGAGCCCAGATTGCGCTGCCGCCCTGCTTGAGCAGACGCGCGCCTTCGCGACCATCGGCGCCCATGCCGGTCAATACGACCGCCAGAACTTTGTCACCGTAAGACTTGGCCGCGGAACCGAAGGTGATGTCCACGCACGGCTTGTAGTTCAGACGTTCGTCGCCCGGCAGGATTTTCACCGCGCCACGGCCGTCGATCATCATTTGCTTGCCACCCGGCGCCAGCAACGCCAGGCCCGGACGCAGGATGTCGCCATCCTCGGCTTCCTTGACGCTGATGCGGCAGAGCTTGTCCAGACGCTCGGCGAAGGCCTTGGTAAAGGCAGCCGGCATGTGCTGGATCAGTACGATCGGTGCGGGGAAGTTGGCCGGCAATTGGGTCAGAACCCGTTGCAAGGCAACCGGGCCGCCAGTGGACGTACCGATGGCGACCAGTTTGTAGGCTTTGCGTTTAGGCGCGGGCGACGACGAGGCTGGCGCGTGGGCACGCGCCGGAATCGGGGCCGGTGCCGGACGCGCAGGCGCGCTGCTGCCGTAGCTGCTGACGCTCGAAGGTGCAGGCGTCGGCGCAGGTGCGGCGGCCGGTGCCGGAGCGCTGTAGGTGTTGGCGCGACGGTTACTGCGCGAGATGCTGAGAATCTTCTCGCACAGCAGTTGCTTGACCTTCTCCGGGTTGCGGGAGATGTCTTCGAAATTCTTCGGCAGGAAATCCACTGCGCCAGCGTCCAGCGCGTCGAGGGTTACCCGAGCGCCTTCGTGGGTCAGCGAGGAGAACATCAACACCGGGGTCGGGCAGCGCTGCATGATGTGCCGCACTGCCGTGATGCCATCCATCATCGGCATCTCGTAGTCCATGGTGATCACGTCTGGCTTGAGGGCCAGCGCCTGATCAATCGCCTCTTTTCCGTTGGTCGCCGTGCCGACGACCTGGATATTCGGATCCGCTGAAAGAATTTCCGAGACGCGGCGGCGGAAAAACCCCGAATCGTCCACCACCAGGACTTTAACTGCCATAAACACTCCGTTAGGGGGAGCGAGGCTCAGTCGCCCCGCCCCACCAGAATCAAATACGCCGTGCGGCGTAACGCTTGAGCATGCTCGGAACATCGAGAATCAGCGCAATGCGGCCATCACCGGTGATGGTGGCGCCTGACATGCCCGGGGTTCCCTGGAGCATTTTGCCCAATGGCTTGATGACCACTTCTTCCTGGCCCACCAGTTGATCGACAACGAAGCCGATCCGCTGAGTGCCCACCGAAAGGATCACCACATGGCCTTCGCGCTGCTCTTCGTGAGCGGCGGAGCTGACCAGCCAGCGTTTGAGGTAGAACAAGGGCAGCGCCTTGTCCCGCACGATCACCACTTCCTGGCCATCCACCACGTTGGTGGTCGACAGGTCGAGGTGGAAGATCTCGTTGACGTTCACCAGCGGGAACGCAAACGCCTGGTTGCCCAGCATGACCATCAGCGTCGGCATAATCGCCAGGGTCAACGGGACCTTGATGACGATCTTCGAGCCCTTGCCCTTGGTCGAATAGATATTGATGGTGCCGTTGAGCTGGGCGATTTTGGTTTTCACCACGTCCATGCCCACGCCGCGTCCGGAGACATCGGAAATTTCGGTCTTGGTCGAGAAGCCCGGCGCGAAGATCAGGTTGAAGCAATCGGATTCGCTGAGGCGATCCGCTGCATCCTTGTCCATCAAGCCTTTCTTCACGGCAATGCCGCGCAGAACGTCGGCGTCCATGCCCTTGCCGTCATCGGAGATCGACAGCAGGATGTGGTCGCCTTCCTGTTCAGCGGACAGGATCACCTTGCCGCTGCGAGGCTTGCCCATCGCTTCACGCTCGGCCGGTTCTTCAATACCGTGGTCGACCGAGTTGCGCACCAAGTGGACCAGCGGGTCGGCCAGGGCCTCGACGAGGTTCTTGTCGAGGTCGGTTTCTTCGCCGACCAGTTCCAGGTTGATCTCTTTCTTGAGCTGGCGAGCCAGGTCGCGAACCAGACGCGGGAAGCGCCCGAAGACCTTTTTGATCGGTTGCATCCGGGTCTTCATGACCGCGGTTTGCAGGTCGGCCGTGACCACGTCGAGGTTCGACACGGCCTTGGACATGGCTTCGTCGCCGCTGTTGAGGCCCAGACGGACCAAGCGGTTACGCACCAGTACCAACTCGCCGACCATGTTCATGATTTCGTCGAGACGCGCGGTATCGACCCGCACGGTGGTCTCGGCTTCGCTGGCCGGTTTTTCCGCTGGCGGCGCGGACGCGGCACGGGCCGGAGCCGGGGCAGCAGCGGCAGGCTTCGGCGCTTCGGCTTTAGGCTCGGGCGCTTTGGCAACGGGTTTCGGTGCAACAGCCTTGGCCGCTGGCGCCGCAACCGGAGCGCTGGCGCCCGACGCGGTACCGACTTCAGTGAACTTGCCTTTGCCGTGCAATTCGTCGAGCAGCGATTCGAACTCGTGATCGGAGATCAGATCGCCCCCAGCCGCTTTAGCGGTGGGCGCAGCCGGGGCCGGGACCGCAGCAATGGCCGATTCCAGCGCATCAACGGCAAAGTTGCCCTTGCCGTGCAGCTGATCGAGCAGTGCTTCGAACTCGTCGTCGGTGATATCGGAGCTGTCGCCTGCCGCTTTCGGGGCAGCCGGTGTGGCTGGCGCCGGGGCTACCGCATCGACGGCGAACTGGCCTTTACCGTGCAGTTGATCGAGCAACGACTCGAACTCGGCATCGGTGATTTCGTCGCTGGCCGCTGCATTGCTGCTCGGCGCTGGCACAGCGGCCGGGGCTTCTGCCTGAGCCTTGACGGCGTTCAGCGAGTCCAGCAGTTGTTCGAATTCGTTATCGGTGATGTCACCCGATTCGCTCTCGGCGGCAGGTTCTTCCACCACGTCGGCGACCGGTGCCGTTTCATCGGCGGTTTGCGGCTCGGCCAGTCGGGCCAGTGCCGCCAGCAATTCCGGCGTGGCAGCCGTGATCGGGCTGCGCTCGCGGACTTCGGTAAACATGCCGTTCACCGCATCCAGCGCTTCGAGAACCACGTCCATCAGTTCCGAGTCGACGCGACGTTCACCCTTGCGCAGGATGTCGAACACGTTCTCGGCGATGTGACAGCACTCCACCAGCTCGTTGAGCTGGAGGAAGCCGGCGCCTCCTTTTACAGTGTGAAAACCGCGAAAAATTGCATTGAGCAAGTCCGCATCATCAGGTCGGCTTTCAAGCTCGACCAGCTGTTCGGACAGTTGCTCTAGAATCTCGCCGGCCTCAACCAGGAAATCCTGAAGGATCTCTTCATCGGCGCCGAAGCTCATGTGTAGGGGTGCTCCTAGAATCCAAGGCTGGAAAGCAAATCGTCTACATCGTCCTGACCGGACACAACGTCTTCTCTTTTATCGGCATGAATCTGCGGACCTTCACCCTGAGAGAGATGTTTTTGCGGATCTTTTTCTGCCAGCATCGCTTCACGGTCATGTTCGATGCCCGCAAAGCGGTCCACCTGACTGGCCATAAGCACGAGCTTGAGCAGGTTGCTTTCAACTTCGGTGACCAATTGGGTCACACGCTTGATCACCTGACCGGTGAGGTCCTGGTAATCCTGAGCGAGCAGAATGTCGTTGAGGTTGCTCGACACAACGCGATTGTCTTCGCTGCTGCGTGTCAGGAAACCGTCGACTCGCCGAGCCAGCTCGCGGAACTCTTCAGCCCCGACTTCGCGACGCATGAACCGTCCCCAGTCGGTGCTCAAGGCCTGGGCTTCGTTGCTCAGGCCGTTGACCAGCGGCGTGGCGTTTTCCACCAGGTCCATGGTGCGGTTGGCAGCAGCCTCGGTCAGCTTGACCACATAACCCAGACGCTCGGTGGCGTCCGTGATCTGCGAGACTTCCTCGGCTTGCGGCATGTTCGGGTCAATCTGGAAATTGACGATCGCGCTATGCAGCTCGCGAGTGAGCTTGCCCACCTCTTGATACAGGCCACGGTCACGGGTCTGATTGAGCTCATGGATCAATTGCACAGCGTCGCCGAACCTGCCTTTTTCAAGGCTTTCGACCAGTTCGACCGCGTGTTTTTTCAGAGTCGATTCGAAATCGCCCTGTGAAGACTCGTAATGCTCCATAGCTCCCCCCGTGGCGCAGTGGCTTCGCACATCAACCGATGCGTTCGAAAATCTTCTCGATTTTTTCTTTTAACGCCTGGGCCGTGAAGGGCTTGACCACATAGCCGTTAACACCGGCCTGGGCTGCCTCGATGATCTGCTCGCGCTTGGCTTCAGCGGTCACCATCAGCACCGGCAGGTGCTTGAGCTTTTCATCGGCACGCACGTGGCGCAGCAGGTCGATACCGGTCATGCCAGGCATGTTCCAGTCTGTTACCAGAAAGTCGATGCTGCCGCTGTTGAGCACCGGAATGGCAGTAGTGCCATCGTCGGCCTCGACCGTGTTGGTGAACCCAAGGTCACGCAACAGGTTTTTAATGATCCGCCGCATCGTTGAGAAGTCATCAACGATGAGGATTTTCATGTTCTTGTCCAATTCGACCTCCAAGCAGTCTTAAACGCGCCCAGCACCTGGACGCGCCATTTCAATCAATCCGGCAAAGCACTCGATGACTGTCTGGAGCACAACAGATCGGGACCGGTACGGTTCAACACCCCACCAGTCGCGTTCGCAGTGTCCCCACACTGCCTTCAGCGCGCTCGCCACTCCCCCAAACGCCCCCGCAAACGGGCCGCGCACTGGCTGTGTAACTGGCTGACCCGAGATTCGCTGACCCCCAGGACCTCACCGATTTCCTTGAGGTTCAACTCTTCGTCGTAGTACAGCGCCAACACCAGTCGCTCACGCTCCGGCAAATTGGCAATCGCGTCCGCCAGCGCCGCCTGGAAGCGTTCATCTTCCAGATCGCGTGACGGCTCCAGATGTGCACTGGCGCCATCCTCGTGCAGCCCTTCGTGTTCGCCGTCCTGCAACAGATCGTCGAAACTGAATAACCGGCTGCCCAGGGTGTCGTTCAAAATCCCGTAATAATCGTCGAGACTCAATTGGAGTTCGGCCGCAACCTCGTGATCTTTAGCGTCACGGCCGGTTTTAGCTTCAATCGAGCGAATGGCGTCGCTGACCATCCGGGTATTGCGGTGGACCGAACGTGGCGCCCAGTCCCCTTTGCGTACTTCGTCGAGCATCGCGCCGCGGATTCGTATGCCCGCGTACGTCTCGAAACTCGCGCCTTTGCTGGCGTCGTATTTGGTTGACACTTCAAGCAGGCCGATCATCCCGGCCTGGATCAGATCTTCAACCTGGACACTGGCCGGCAGACGCGCCAGCAAGTGGTAGGCAATGCGTTTAACCAGTGGCGCGTAACGCTCGATCAGCTCGTACTGCGCGTCACGTGCCGACTTCTTGTAGAGGTTGTAGCCACTGGCTGTCATAGCACCGGTCCTGCGGTTTGTTGCACGAGGCGCTCGACGAAAAACTCCAGGTGCCCACGCGGGTTGGCAGGCAGCGGCCAGGTATCGACCTTCTGTGCAATGGCCTTGAACGCCAGTGAACACTTGGACCGCGGGAAGGCTTCGTAGACGGCGCGCTGCTTCTGCACAGCCTTGCGCACGCTTTCGTCGTAAGGCACAGCACCGACGTATTGTAAGGCGACGTCGAGGAAGCGATCCGTGACCTTGGTCAACTTGGCGAACAGGTTGCGACCTTCCTGCGGGCTCTGGGCCATGTTGGCCAGGACGCGGAAGCGGTTCATGCCGTAATCGCGGTTCAACAGTTTGATCAGTGCGTAGGCGTCAGTGATGGAAGTCGGCTCATCGCAAACCACCAGCAAGACTTCTTGCGCTGCGCGGACGAAGCTGACGACCGAGTCACCAATGCCCGCCGCGGTGTCGATCACCAGCACGTCGAGGTTGTCGCCGATATCGCTGAACGCCTGGATCAGGCCGGCGTGTTGGGCCGGGCTCAAATGAACCATGCTCTGTGTGCCGGACGCGGCCGGGACGATGCGGATGCCGCCAGGGCCTTGCAACAGTACGTCGCGCAGCTCGCAGCGGCCTTCGATCACGTCGGCCAAAGTACGTTTGGGTGTCAGTCCCAGCAGGACGTCGACGTTCGCCAGCCCCAGATCGGCGTCCAACAGCATGACGCGCCGACCGAGCTCAGCTAGAGCCAGGGACAAGTTCACTGACACGTTAGTCTTCCCGACGCCACCTTTGCCGCCGGTCACCGCGATCACCTGTACGGGATGCATGCTGCCCATGAATTTCTTTACCTTGTCTTACTTAGACGGAGGCCACATTACTGGCTGCGCGTTCACAAACGGAACAATGCATGGCAGACCATCGATGTAGGTACAAAAACTGTCATTAGTACCTCAGCCGACCTGCTTGGTCGGGCTGTGGTAAATATCAGCGAACATATCAGCCATGGCTTCTTCGCTGGGTTCTTCTTGCATTTGCACGCTTACGGCGCGACTGACCAACTGATGACGACGCGGGAGATGCAAATCATCCGGAATCCGCGGGCCATCGGTCAGGTAGGCCACCGGCAATTCATGACTGATGGCCAGGCTCAACACCTCGCCCAGACTTGCCGTTTCATCCAGTTTAGTCAGGATGCAGCCAGCCAGCCCACAACGCTTGTAACTGTGATAAGCGGCGGTTAGAACCTGTTTCTGGCTGGTGGTTGCCAAAACCAGATAATTTTTCGATTTGATGCCACGACCGGCCAGGCTTTCGAGCTGCATGCGCAGCGCCGGATCGCTGGCCTGCAGGCCGGCAGTATCGATCAGCACCACGCGTTTGCGCAGCAAGGGCTCCAGCGCCTGTACCAGTGACTGCCCCGGATCGACGTGAGTCACCGACACATTGAGGATCCGGCCCAACGTCTTGAGTTGTTCCTGAGCACCGATACGGTAGCTGTCCATACTGACCAGCGCGATATTTTGCGCGCCGTACTTGAGCACGTAACGGGCCGCGAGTTTGGCCAGGGTGGTGGTTTTGCCCATGCCGGCGGGGCCGACCATGGCAATCACGCCGCCCTCTTCCAGAGGCTCGACTTCCGGTGTGGCGATCATCCGCGCCAGGTGGGCCAGCAACATGCGCCAGGCCTGACGAGGTTCTTCAATATCGGTAATCAGTGCCAGCAAATCGCGCGACAACGGGCCGGACAGGCCGATGCGTTGCAGGCGGCGCCAAAGATTGGCCTGGGCCGGACGGCTGCCTTGCAGCTGATTCCAGGCCAGGGAGCCGAGTTGCACTTCCATCAGTTCGCGCAGGCTGTTGAGCTCGAAACGCATCGAGTCGAACGCCCGTGGGTCGACGCCGCCGGAGGCAGGTGCCGCAGCCGGTGCAGGACGACGGGGTTCGGTGTAGGTCGGTTCGATCAGCGGCTCGGCGGCGGTCAGTGGCAGGCCGGCGAACAATTGGCGATTGGTGGACTTATCGCTCTCGCCATCGCTGCGCAGGCTCAGTTCGGCCTGGGCGGTGACGATCCGCGATTGGGTCTTGCGCAGCTCGTCTTCGAGTTCCATGTTCGGAACGCGCGGAGCCAGCGCCGACAACTTGTAATCCAGGGCAGCCGTCAGCTCGACACCACCAGCGATCCGGCGGTTGCCAATGATGGCGGCATCAGCGCCCAGCTCATCACGAACCAGCTTCATGGCCTGACGCATATCGGCGGCGAAAAAACGCTTAACTTGCATAAACCACTACCTCAGCCGTTGGGCCCTACTGTCGCAACAATGGTCACTTGCTTGTTGTCAGGAATTTCCTGGTAAGCCAACACATGCAAACCCGGGACTGCCAATCGGCCGAATCGCGACAGCATCGCGCGAACCGGACCGGCTACCAGCAGAATCACCGGTTGACCTTGCATTTCCTGACGCTGCGCCGCATCGATCAACGAGCGTTGCAGTTTCTCAGCCATGCTTGGCTCCAGCAGAACGCCCTCTTCCGAGCCTTGTCCTGCCTTCTGAAGACTATTGAGCAATATTTGTTCCAACCTTGGCTCCAGGGTGATCACTGGCAGCTCGGAGTCAGTCCCCACAATGCTTTGGACGATTGCGCGGGATACACCGACGCGCACCGCGGCCACCAGCGCGGCAGTATCTTGACTCTTGCTGGCATTGTTGGCGATGGCCTCGGCAATGCTGCGAATGTCCCGTACTGGCACCTGTTCGGCCAACAACGCCTGCAATACTTTGAGCAGCTGGGACAGCGACACCACGCCCGGCACCAGCTCTTCGGCCAGTTTTGGCGAGCTTTTAGCCAGCAATTGCATGAGTTGCTGCACTTCTTCGTGACCGATCAACTCGCTCGAGTGCTTGTACAAAATCTGGTTCAAATGGGTTGCCACTACCGTACTGGCATCGACCACGGTGTAACCGAGGGATTGAGCCTGGGCACGCTGGCTGATTTCGATCCAGACCGCCTCCAGACCGAAAGCCGGATCTTTGGCGGTAATGCCGTTGAGCGTGCCGTAGACCTGGCCCGGGTTGATTGCCAGTTCGCGGTCCGGGTAAATCTCCGCTTCGGCCAGGATCACCCCCATCAGGGTCAGGCGGTAGGCGCTCGGCGCCAGGTCGAGGTTGTCACGGATATGCACCGTCGGCATCAGGAAGCCCAGATCCTGGGACAGCTTCTTGCGCACACCCTTGATCCGCGCCAGCAATTGACCACCCTGATTGCGGTCCACCAGCGGAATCAGCCGATAGCCGACTTCCAGGCCGATCATGTCGATCGGCGTCACGTCATCCCAGCCAAGCTCCTTGGTTTCCTGAGCGCGAGCCGGCGATGGCAGCAGCTCCTGCTGACGCTTGACCTCTTGCAAGGCCTGGACCTTGACCACGTTCTGCTTCTTCCAGAACAGGTACGCACCGCCCGCCGCCAGGGCTGCCATGCTGAGAAAGGAAAAGTGCGGCATGCCCGGCACGAGGCCCATCACCGCCATCAAACCCGCCGCCACGGCCAACGCTTTGGGCGAGGCGAACATCTGGCGATTGATCTGCTTGCCCATGTCTTCCGAACCGGAAGCACGGGTCACCATGATCGCGGCAGCTGTCGATAAAAGCAGTGATGGCAATTGCGCCACCAAACCGTCACCGATGGTCAACAAGGCGTACACCCGACCGGCATCGCCGAAGGACATGCCGTGCTGGAAGATACCGACCGCCATGCCGCCGATCAGGTTGATGAACAGAATCAGCAGGCCGGCAATGGCGTCACCGCGAACGAACTTGCTGGCACCGTCCATGGAACCGTAGAACTCGGCTTCCTGGGCCACTTCCATCCGCCGCAGTTTGGCCTGGTTCTGGTCGATCAGGCCGGCGTTCAAGTCGGCGTCGATGGCCATTTGTTTACCGGGCATCGCATCGAGGGTGAAACGCGCGCTCACCTCGGAAATCCGCCCGGCACCTTTGGTCACCACGACGAAGTTGATGATCATCAAAATTGCGAAGACGACGATACCGACCACGTAGTTACCGCCGATCACCACCTCGCCGAAGGCCTGGATCACCTTACCCGCGGCGGCATGACCGTCCTGACCGTGGAGCATCACCACTCGCGTGGAGGCCACGTTCAGCGCCAGTCGCAACAGGGTCGCCACCAGCAGGATGGTCGGGAACACCGCGAAATCCAGCGGCCGCAACGCGTAAACACAGACCAGCAACACGACAATCGACAAGGCAATGTTGAAGGTGAAGAACACGTCCAGCAGGAACGGCGGCACCGGCAACATCATCATCGCCAGCATGACCAGCAGCAACAACGGCACACCCAGATTGCCTCGACTTAAGTCGGCAACGTTTGTGCGAGCACTGTTGAGTAACTGAGAGCGATCCACCGGTTTTCCCCGTCCCTTAAAGCAAACTTTTTGACGCCTGAAGCAGGCGCAGAGCCGCTACTGCAAGAAGCCTTCCAACTTTCACAGGGGTTTGAAACAGAGGTTTTTTTCGGGGGATTTGTGGCGTCTGAACCGGCGCCTTCGCGAGCAAGCCCGCACACATTGGATTTGTGTATGCGGCAGATCAAATGTGGGAGCGGGCTTGCTCGCGAAGAGGCCGGCATTGCCAGCGCAAATCAGGAATCGCGCCGCAAATCCGGCGGAATCGGCAGGTCGTCCTTGAGCGGATCCGGACGTTTACCCTTGCCGGCGCGGTGCTGGCGGATCTGGTAGACGTAAGCGAGCACCTGGGCGACAGCAAGGTAGAGCCCGCCAGGGATTTCCTGATCAAGTTCAGTGGAGTAGTAGATCGAACGCGCCAGTGCCGGCGACTCAAGCAGCAGCACTTCGTTGGCCACCGCGATTTCCCGGATCTTCAAGGCCAGGAAGTCGCTGCCCTTGGCGATCAGCATCGGCGCCCCGCCCTTGTCCGGATCGTACTTGAGCGCTACGGCGTAGTGGGTCGGGTTGGTGATGACCACATCGGCGTCGGGGATCGCCGCCATCATCCGGCGCTGGGACATTTCGCGCTGCAGCTGGCGAATCCGCTGCTTGACCTCCGGGCGCCCTTCCTGATCCTTATGCTCGTCGCGCACTTCCTGCTTGGTCATCAGCAATTTTTTGTGGCTCTGGTAAAGCTGCACCGGGACATCCACCGCGGCAATCAGAATCAGCCCACAAGCCATCCACAACGTACTCCAGCCCACCAACTGAACGCTATGGATGATCGCCTGCTCCAGCGGTTCATGGGCAATGCGTAACAGATCGTCAATGTCCGAACGCAGGACGGACAATGCCACGAATAAAATCAGCAGGAATTTGGCCAGCGCCTTGAGCAGTTCGATCAGGGCACTGCTGGAGAACATCCGTTTGAGACCCGCCGCCGGGTTCATCCGGCTGAATTTTGGGGCAAGGCTACTACCGGCGAACAACCAGCCACCCAAGGAGACAGGCCCCAGGAATGCCGCCAGCAGCAGCGTCAGCAATATCGGCTGCACCGCCAGAATCGCGATCTTGCCGGAATGCAGCAGGTACTGCCCCATCGCCCCCGGAGTGAGCAACACTTCCCGCGGCAGCGAAAAGTTCAGACGCATGATTTCCAGCAGATCCTGGGCCAACCCGCCGCCGTAGATCAACAACCCACCAGCACCGGCCAGCATGGTTGCCAAGGTATTGAGCTCTTTGGATCGGGCAATCTCGCCCTTTTCCCTGGAGTCCTTTTTGCGCTTATCCGTGGGGTCTTCTGTTTTATCCTGACCACTCTCGCTCTCGGCCATGGCTAGCGCGCCTGTGCCATATCACGTAATAGCTGCAGGGCCTCGGTGGCCAAGGGCTGATACTGATTGAGAATGTCGCCGAGACCGACCCAGAAGATCACCAGACCCAGAACCAGGGTCAGCGGAAAACCGATGGAAAAGATGTTCAATTGCGGCGCCGCCCGCGTCATCACCCCGAAAGCGATGTTAACCACCAACAACGCCGTAATCGCGGGCAAAACCAGCAGCATCGCCGCACCTAGCACCCACCCCAGCTTGTTGGCCATTTCCCAGAAGTGGTTGATCAACATCGCGCTGCCGACCGGCAAGGTGGTGAAGCTTTCCGTCAACACCTCGAACACCACCAGATGCCCATTCATGCCGAGAAACAACAGGGTAACGAGCATCGTCAGGAACTGACCGATCACCGCTGCCGACACGCCGTTGGTAGGGTCGACCATAGACGCGAAGCCCATCCCCATCTGAATCGAAATGATCTGCCCGGCGACGACAAACGCTTGAAAAAACAACTGAAGGGAGAGCCCCATCAATGCGCCGATAATCACCTGTTCAGCGATCAGCAGGAGCGCGCTCAGGTCCAGCGCATGAACCTGTGGCATCGGTGGCAGGCCGGGCACGACGACCACTGTGATTGCCAGGGCGAAATACAAACGTACACGGGTCGGCACCAGGGTCGTGCCAAAGATCGGCATGGTCATCAGTACCGCGCCGATGCGAAACAGCGGCAGTATGAAGGAAGCTACCCACGTGCTGATCTGGGTATCGGTCAGCTGAAGCAGCGACATGGTTTAGCCGATGACCTGAGGAATACTGCCATACAACTGCAGGATGTATTCCATGAAGGTCTGCACCAGCCACGGACCGGCGACGATCAGCGTCACCAGCATTACCAGCAGGCGCGGCAGGAAGCTCAGGGTCTGTTCGTTGATCTGGGTCGCGGCCTGGAACATCGCCACCAACAGGCCCACGAGCAAACTCGGAATCACCAGCACGGCAACCATCATGGTGGTCAGCCACAGTGCTTCCCGGAAGATGTCTACCGCAACTTCTGGCGTCATGGCGATACACCGCCGAAGCTGCTCGCGAGCGTACCGATGATCAACGCCCAGCCATCCACCAGCACGAACAACATGATCTTGAACGGCAGGGAAATGATCAGTGGCGAGAGCATCATCATCCCCATCGCCATCAGGACACTGGCCACGACCAGGTCGATGATCAGGAACGGAATGAAGATCATGAAACCGATCTGGAACGCGGTTTTCAGCTCGGACGTGACGAACGCCGGCACCAGAATCGTCAGCGGCGCCTGATCGGGCGATGCGATATCAGTGCGTTTGGACAAGCGCATGAACAACTCCAGATCGCTGCTGCGAGTCTGGGCGAGCATGAAATCCTTGATCGGCACCTGCGCCTTGGCCACGGCGTCTTGAGCGGTGAGTTTCTCCGCCAGATACGGCTGCAAGGCATCCTGGTTAACACGGTCGAATACCGGCGCCATGATGAACATTGTCAGAAACAGCGCCATACCCGTGAGTATCTGGTTAGACGGTGTCTGCTGCAGGCCCAGGGCCTGACGCAGGATCGAGAAGACGATGATGATCCGGGTGAAACTGGTCATCAGCATGACGAACGCCGGGATAAAACTCAGCGCGGTCATGATCAGCAGGATTTGCAGGCTGACCGAGTACTCCTGAGCGCCGTTGGCGTTGGTGCCCAGGGTGATTGCCGGGATCGATAACGGATCGGCGGAGAACGCCAGCGGCGCGGCCAGCATCAGGGCCAGCGTCAAGACGATGCGTAACGCACCCATTACTTCTTATCCTTCTGATCCTTGCCCAACAGCTCCATCAGGCGCTGGGCAAACTCGGGGGTCGCTTTTTCAGTACCGCTCGGCACTTGCACCGGCTCCTTGAGCACATGCAACGCGGTGATGGTGCCGGGGCTCAGGCCGAGCAGGATCTGCTCGTTGCCGACTTGCACCAGCATCAACCGGTCGCGAGGGCCCAGCGCGCGGGAGCCGATCAGTTCGATGACCTGCCCCTTGCCGGCTGGCCCGGCCTGCTGGACTCGACGCAGCAACCAGGCGAGGAAAAAGATCAACCCCAGCACCAGCAGCAAACCGAGCACCAACTGCGTCAATTGCCCGGCCACGCCGCTGCTGACTGCGGGGGGAGCGGCCGCAGTAGCGGTCGCTACCGGCTCGGCAGCCAGAACGCTGAACGGCAACGCCAGCACAAACCCCAGAACCTTTTTCACTCAGCGCAACTTCTTGATGCGTTCGCTTGGGCTGATCACGTCAGTCAGGCGGATGCCGAACTTCTCGTTGACCACCACTACTTCACCGTGAGCGATGAGCGTGCCGTTGACCAGCACGTCCAGCGGTTCACCAGCCAGACGATCGAGCTCGATCACCGAACCCTGGTTAAGCTGCAGCAGGTTGCGGATGTTGATGTCAGTGCTGCCGACTTCCATGGAAATCGACACCGGGATATCGAGAATCACGTCCAGGTTCGGACCGTCGAGGGTGACCGGTTCGTGGTTTTTCGGCACGCTGCCGAACTCTTCCATCGGCAGACGGTTGGACGGTGAACTGGCGGCGTCGGCGGCCAGCAAGGCGTCGATATCGTCCTGCCCGGCGTCACCGGTTTCTTCCAGGGCCGCAGCCCACTCATCGGCCAGCGCCTGGTCGTCCTGGGTGTTCATATCGTTAGCCATCAATTTGTCCTCGGCGGGCATCCCTTCAATCAGGAGCCGTCAGTTAAAAGCACAGGGGGTTTGGAGCGCCGGTCAGCGGCGCTCGATCGGCTCGATCACTTGCAACGCGAGGTTGCCTTTGTGCGACCCCATCTTGACCTTGAACGCAGGCACGCCGTTGGCGCGCATGATCATTTCGTCCGGCATCTCGACCGGGATAATGTCCCCCGGCTGCATGTGCAGAATGTCCCGCAGGCGCAACTGGCGACGGGCAACCGTGGCACCGATCGGTACGTCAACGTCCAGCACGTCCTGGCGCAAGGCGTTGACCCAGCGTTCGTCCTGATCGTCGAGGTCCGACTGGAAGCCGGCGTCGAGCATTTCGCGTACAGGTTCGATCATCGAGTAGGGCATGGTCACGTGCAGGTCGCCGCCACCGCCATCGAGTTCGATGTGGAACGTCGACACCACAATCGCTTCGCTCGGGCCGACGATGTTGGCCATGGCCGGGTTCACTTCCGAGTTGATGTACTCGAAGTTCACTTCCATGATCGCCTGCCAGGCTTCTTTCAAATCGACGAAGGCCTGTTCCAGCACCATGCGCACTACACGCAATTCGGTGGGGGTGAATTCACGCCCTTCGATCTTCGCGTGACGGCCGTCGCCACCGAAGAAGTTGTCCACCAGTTTGAACACCAGTTTGGCGTCGAGGATGAACAACGCGGTGCCGCGCAACGGTTTGATCTTGACCAGGTTGAGGCTGGTCGGCACGTACAGCGAGTGCACGTATTCGCCGAACTTCATTACCTGCACGCCACCGACGGCAACGTCCGCCGAGCGGCGCAGCATGTTGAACATGCTGATGCGGGTATAACGGGCGAAACGTTCGTTGATCATTTCCAGGGTCGGCATGCGTCCACGGACGATGCGATCCTGACTGGTCAGGTCGTAGCTTTTGACACTGCCGGGTTCAGCAGCGGTATCGGTCTGTACCAGACCATCGTCGACACCATGCAACAGCGCATCGATCTCATCCTGGGACAGCAGGTCCTGCACGGCCATGTCGTGTTCCTACTGCAGTACGAAATTAGTGAAAAGCAACTGTTCGATGACCACTTTGCCGAGTTCTTTCTGCGCCACTTCCTGGACGCTGGCCGTGGCTTTCTGACGCAACATTTCCTGCCCGACCGGCGATGCCAGGGTGGCGAAGTCCTGCCCGGAGAACAGCATGACCAGGTTGTTGCGGATGACAGGCATGTGGACTTTGAGCGCGTCCAGATCGGCCTGATTGCGTCCCTGCATGGTGATGCTCACCTGCATGTAGCGCTGACGGCCGTTCTGGTTGTAGTTGGCCACGAAGGCTGGCGCCATGGGCTCGAAAATCGCTGGCTGCTTGCCGACCGGGGCGGTTTCAGCCGCGGCGGCAGGCTTGCTCTGGGCGCTGTGCATGAAGAACCAGGTTGCTCCCACGGACAAACCGATCGCCAGCAGCAGGGCCACCACGATCACAATGATCAGCTTGAGTTTGCCTTTGGTTGCGGGGTCTTTTACTGCTGCTTCGCTCTTCGCCATGCCAATAATCCGTCACTATTCGGGTTTTCACAGTCGCACGGCAAGGCAAGAGCAAGTGTTATGCCAGAAGTGTCTGGGAGACAGGGGAGACGGCGGATGACGCCCCACACAAAACCCAGTGGGAGCGGGCTTGCTCGCGAAGGCGGTGTGTCAGACAACAGAAATGTTGAATGTCCAACCGTATTCGCGAGCAAGCCCGCTCCCACAGGGATTGGTGTTGGGCTTTATCAGGCGTAGTAGTCGACGGCGCTGGAGCCAATGACGCTGGTGGTGCTGGCCGCTACTTCGGCAGCTGTTGGTGCCAGCTCTTCGTCCATGGAATCGAGACGACCACCGCTGGCGTTGGTGCGTCCACCCTGACTTTGACCCTGTTGAGCCTGCTCCTGCCCCTGGCCCTGCCAGCCACGAGACTGATCGGACACATTGACATCGACCTGGCCCATGCCCTGCTGCGCAAACATGTCACGCAAGCGATGCATCTGCCCGTCCAGCGCTTCGCGAACACTTGGATGAGCACTCATGAACGTCACTTGGGTCTGCTGATCCGGAACCATGTTCACCCGAATGTCCAGGCGCCCCAGTTCGGCCGGTTGCAACTGGATGTCGGCGGCCTTGAGATTGGCACTGGACAGGTACATGACCCGGTTCACCACTTCTTCGGTCCAGCCGCTCTGATGCATGGCGATCGGTTGATTCACCGGCAACGCGTTGGCGGTTTTCGGCGTGGCCGCCTGGGTCAGTGCCGCCAGACGGTTGGCGAAATCGTCGACCCGGGTATCGCTACTCGCGGACTTCAGGTCCTTGAGACCGTCATCGATAAGACCACTGAAGGCCTTGTCGCCGCCCTGGCTGGTGCTGTCCTTGTCGGCTTGCACATCGAGCATGCTCGCCATGCCGGCGGCGAAGGTCTGCGCCGAGGTTGACTCGCCGTCGGCCTGTGCCTGGGCCGAGGTCGGTGCCGCTTTGGGCTGGGCCTGACTCGCAGCCGAAATATGGCCGCCCTGCTCCATGGCCATACGCACGGCCGGCAATGCATCGAGAGGATCAGCTTCGGGATCGAAATCGGTGTCAGTGCTTGCAACGACCGGAGTCGTTGCCGCCGTCACAGCCACCTCGACCTGCGGTTGCGGGGTGACTACAACGGGCGGAGCGGCCGGTACCGGCGCTGGCACCGCAGGTTGTACTGCCTGCATCAACGCAGGATCCAGCGTCGGGTCAACGGGCGCGGCATCGGCAACCGGCGTCTGCGCAGTATCCGACCCGTCATCACTGGTGGCCTCGTCGTCAGCCTGCGCCGGTTTATCGGCGGGCAAGGATTTGCCGCTATCGGCAACCGCAGGTTCCGGGGCGGCAGACTCGTCGTTGCTGACGTCCTTTTTATCGGGGCTGTCCGGCGCTTTATCGCGTATCGGCCTGGCCGATCCATCATCCACCGCAGACGGTTTGTTCCGGGCTTGATTGGCGTAGACCTGAGCGAAGCTGGATGCCTTGTCCCCAGGCTCAGCGGCCAGCGCCGGAGTATTGGCGCAAGCGACTTGAGTCTTGGCCTGCGCGGCGGCCTGAAGAAGCATATTGGGGGTAACGGGCATGGAACGGTCTCCGCTGCACTGGGATCGTAGGTACAGTTGATTGAGATTAGTGCAAAGGTCGAGCCAGACTTGAGCGACAGGTGCTAAAAGCGCCGGACGGTCTCATTGGCAGAGAGGGAACGCTGACGCTCGGCCTCATAGAGCGGCCGGACGAACGCAAATTCGTCATCAATTTCGTCCACCAGTTTTTCAATGCCGGTGAGGCTTTTTTGCTTGGCGCGCTCCTCCAGCTCATGGCACAACTCAGCCAGGCGAATGGCGCCCATGTTGCTGCTGCTGCCCTTGAAGCTATGGGCAGCATTCATGAGCTGCGCGGCATCTTCAGCCTTTCGCAAGATGCGTAAACGCTCTTCGGAATCGGCGAGAAAGGTATCCAGCAACATCGGATACTCATCCTCCATGACCTCTTGCAACGCGTTCAACACGTCGCGGTCCAGGTGTGTGTCAGCCACTTGCTCACTCCTTGATCAAGAATGCGTGGATTATGCCAGAGCCTCCCAGAAAAACTCCACGCGGGCACTTCGACCATCATCAGACCAACTCGCATTGTGGCCCATCTGACGGATCAGATTGACGCCACGTCCCGACAGCCGGACACCATCGACGGGCCGCTCCATCACCCGCGCGACATCGAAACCCTTGCCACTGTCTTCAACCCGAACAATCAGGCACCCGCCCTCGCCCTTGGGTGTCACCTGCAAATGCACCCGCACGAAGCCGTCCTGCAACGCGTCCAAGCGTGTATTGCGCTGTTGATAATAGCGGGTAAAACCCGAGGCATCGCGCTTGAGCGCCGAATCCAGCCCCAGCACCCCATGCTCCAGGGCATTGGAATACAGTTCGGCCAAAACACTGTAGAGCGCCCCGCTCTGAGCCCGCAGACCGTGGACCTCAAGCAGCAATTGCAGAAGATACGGCAGCGGATTGAAGCGTTTGAGCGTGGCGCCGCGAAATTCGAAACTCACTGACCAGTCCAGCGGGCAGGACTGACCACTGTCGGAATACACCGGCGCCGGCGGGCTCAGTTGTGCGGCCTCCAGCAGACTGACCTCGACCATGCTCACGTCATCACGGGCCTCGCCGCGAAAGTCCCGCAACGCCTGCTCGATCTCTTCGAACAGCTCATCAGGCTGACGATTGGCCGCAAACACCTGCTGCAATCGCTCCACACCAAACAACTGTTCGTTGGCATCGCAGGTATCAATCACCCCGTCGGACAACAGGAAGACCCGATCCCCGACCGCCATCGGAAACACCTCGGAGCGGTCAACAAAGGATTGCGGGCTCAGCACGCCGAGCGGTAAATGCCGAGCCGTCAGTGGCGTTCGCTCACCGCTGGCGATGCTGTGCAGGTAACCGTCCGGCATTCCGCCGTTCCAGACCTCCACCGAGCGTCGCTGAAAACTCAGGCACAGCATCGTTGCACAACAGAACATGTCCACCGGCAGGATGCGCTTGAGCTTGGCGTTCATCTCGCGCAGGGTTTCGGACAGGCCGTAACCCTTGGCGGTCATGCCATAGAAAACTTCGGCCAAGGGCATGGCACCGACCGCGGCCGGCAAACCGTGACCGGTAAAATCACCGAGCAGCACGTGCATGTCGCCGGCGGGGGTGAACGCGGCCAGCAGCAGATCGCCGTTGAACAACGCATAGGGCGATTGCAGGTAGCGAATATTGGGTGCACTCAAGCAGCCGGAGTGGGCCACCTTGTCGAACACCGCCTTGGCCACGCGCTGCTCGTTGAGCAGGTACTCGTGATGCTTGGCGATCTGGTCGCGCTGTTGCAACACCGTGGCCTGCAATCGTCGCAAGCGGTCCATCGCCTTGATCTTGGCGCCGAGGATCACCTGGTTGTAGGGCTTTGCCAGAAAGTCGTCGCCCCCGGCCTCCAGACAGCGGGCCAGCGCTTCGCTTTCTGTCAGCGAGGTGAGGAAGATGATCGGCACCAGGGTTTCCCCTGCCAATACCTTGATCTGCCGCGCCGCCTCAAAACCGTCCATCACCGGCATCATCGCGTCCATCAGCACCAGTTGCGGTCGTTGCTGGCGAAACGCTTTAACCGCTTCGGCACCGTTGGCGGCGGTCAGCACCTCATGCCCCTGGCGACGAACGATGGTCGACAGCAGCATGCGATCGGCCGCACTGTCTTCGGCGATCAGGATCGTCAGCGGTTCGAACAAGGCCTGCATGGCGGTCACGCCACGTCGAAGATTTGTTCGAAGTTGGAGATGGCGAGAATCTTGCGCACATCTGCGTTAGCGTTGGTCAACGTGATCTCGGCATTCTCGCCGCCCGCGTGATCACGCAATAGCAGCAGCATGCCGAGCGCTGAGCTGTCGAGGTAGGTGGCATCTTTCAGATCCACTTCGAAGGACTCGGGTTTTGGCGAAAGATTTTCGTAGGATTCACGAAATTCCTGATGCTTGGCGAAATCGAAACGTCCCTTGACCGATATCGTCAGCTTTTGCCCATCTTGGGAGACTTCTGTAACAACTGGCATTTAACGGCTTCCTTGTCATTGGTGAACGTACGTGTACAAGGTTTAGCACTTGGCGAGGGCAGGAGCAAGGCGGGAAACGGTTGAACCCTGCCTGATCAATACGGATCCTGACGCGGCAACCGCTGGGACAACTCATCCAGCAGCTTTTGCTCACGCCGGTCTTCCAGCCGCCGCGCTTCATCCCTGTAGCGCAACACCAGTTTGCGCAAGCCTTCGACCCGGGCAAACGCCTGCTGCCAGGACTCCCGCGCCTTGTTCAGGTTGTTTTGATGCCATACCAGGCTTTGTCGCTGCTGGTCGATGGCGGTCCCCAGTTGCGCAAGAAAGCCTTGATAACCCAGCAGCCATTGGCCCGACACGCCACTGCTGCCGCGCACGATCCACTGCTCCTGGTAATCGAGACGAAAGGCTTCGAGGTCAGCGAGTTTACTTTCCGCCAGACGGACTTGCCCCTGAAAGTGTCCCAGACGCAGGACCGCTGTTTTCTCGGCCTTTTCGGCCATTTCGACCACGGGGGCCAGGCGCGAGGCTCGGCTCTGGGCCATGGTCGGTTAGCCGCCGGCCGCGGGAGCGAAAATCGTGCCTAGATAGGCTTCGCTTTCGCCCAGGCCGATGCTGTCGTTCAGGCCCTGGCGCAGGTATTTCACCAACTGCGGCTGCAGGGAAATCGCCAGGTCAGTTTCCCGATCACCACCGGCGACGTAGGCACCGACACTGATCAGGTCTCGACTTTGTTGATAACGCGACCACAGCTGCTTGAAGTACTGGGCACGCATCATGTGTTCCGGCGTAACCACCGACGGCATGACCCGGCTGATGGACGCTTCGATATCGATGGCCGGGTAATGACCTTCCTCGGCCAGGCGCCGGGACAGCACGATGTGCCCGTCGAGCACGCCTCGCGCGGCGTCGGCAATCGGGTCCTGCTGGTCATCGCCTTCGGACAGTACGGTGTAGAACGCAGTGATCGAACCGCCGCCCTTCTCGGCATTACCGGCCCGCTCCACCAGTTTCGGCAGTTTGGCGAACACCGATGGCGGATAGCCCTTGGTCGCTGGCGGCTCGCCGATGGCCAGGGCGATTTCCCGCTGGGCCTGAGCGAAACGGGTCAGGGAGTCCATCAGCAACAGGACGTTCTTGCCCTTGTCGCGGAAATACTCGGCGATTCGCGTGCAGTACATCGCCGCGCGCAGACGCATCAGCGGCGCATCGTCCGCCGGGGACGCCACCACGACCGAACGCTTGAGGCCTTCTTCACCGAGGATGTGCTCGATGAATTCTTTAACTTCACGACCCCGCTCACCGATCAGCCCGACGACGATGATGTCGGCCTCGGTGAAGCGGGTCATCATGCCCAACAGCACACTCTTGCCCACGCCAGTACCGGCGAACAGGCCCAGACGCTGACCGCGACCGACCGTCAACAAACCGTTGATGCTGCGAATGCCCACGTCCAGCGGCTCGCTGATCGGTTCGCGCTTGAGCGGGTTGATGGTCGGGCCGTCCATCGGCACCCAGTCTTCGGCCTTCATCCCGCCCTTGCCGTCCAGCGCGCGACCGGCGCCATCGAGCACCCGCCCGAGCATGCTCATGCCCATCGGCAGACGGCCGGTATCGGCCAGAGGAACCACACGAGCACCGGGAGCGATGCCGGCAACACTGCCGACCGGCATCAGAAACACCTTGCTGCCGGAGAAGCCCATGACTTCGGCTTCGACCTGCACCGGGTGATAACTGTCGTCGTTAATGACCATGCAGCGGCTGCCCATGGCGGCGCGCAAACCCTCGGCCTCGAGGGTCAGGCCGACCATGCGCAACAAGCGGCCTTCAAGGATCGGCGCGCCTGCAAGCTCCGTGGCCTCGGCGTAACTGCCGAGGCGCTTGGCGAAGCTGGTGCGATCAAGGCGCATCGGGAACATCCGGTTCAGGTTCGACCGGCACGACCGCTGGCTTGTCGCTGATCGGCAGCTCCAGGCTCAGATCCGGCTCGGCCGGATGCAAGACCTGTTCGTGCAACTGATCGAAGAGCTTGTCCATGACCCGCGCAACGCGGGTTTCGACCGTGGCATCGATGCGACTGTGTTCAGTCTCGACCCGGCAACCGCCGGGCAACAATGCCTCGTCCTCGACGATGCGCCAGGTTTCTTCATGGCGCTCGCGCAGGGCTTTGACCTGCTCGAAATCTTGCGGATTGATGTACAGCCGCACATTGCCCACGCCCAGCGGCAAGAGTTTGAGGGCCTCGCGCATGACGTGTTCGATTTGCGTCGAGTCGATGGCCAGTTCGCGCTGAATCACCTGTTTGGTGATGTGCTGCACCAGGTCGACCAGGGACTTTTCGATCAGGGTGTCCTGCTCGGCGATAGGCTCGAACAAATGCCCCATCAGTTGCTCCAGAGCGGCAATCTTGGCGGCCAGGGCCACCTCGGCTTCCTGGCGGACCTTGAGCGTAGTGCTGTGGAAACCTTCTTTCTCGCCCGTGGCGAAGCCTTCGTTGTAGGCCTCCTGGCGAATGCTTTCGAGCTCTTCAAGGGTCAGTGGCTGGACTTCATCCAGTGGCACTTCTTCCATTTCCGGCGGCTCGGGCTCAGGTTCCGGCTCGGGTTCCGGCACGAACGGATCGAAACTGGGCAGCGACCAGACGTCGAAACCATCGACGTCCTTGCCGCGGATCAGGTCGGTGTTGGACTCATCATGTTTGGACGACATAGTGACCTTAGATCATCTCTTCGCCGCCCTTCCCGCCGAGAACGATTTCTCCGGCTTCGGCCATACGGCGGGCAATGGTGAGGATTTCTTTCTGCGCGGTTTCCACGTCGCTGACGCGCACCGGGCCTTTGGCCTCGAGGTCGTCGCGCAACAGTTCGGCCGCCCGTTTGGACATGTTCTTGAAAATCTTTTCTTTGACGCCTTCGTCCGAACCCTTGAGGGCCAGCACCAGCACGTCGGAGGACACTTCACGCAGCAACGCTTGAATACCGCGATCGTCGACATCGGACAGGTTGTTGAACACAAACATGAGGTCTTCGATCTGACCGGACAGGTCTTCGTCGACTTCGCGAATCGAGTCCATCAGCTGACCTTCGATCGAGCTGTCGAGGAAGTTCATGATATCCGCCGCGCGCTTGATGCCACCCAAGGTGGTGCGCGAAGCATTCGAGTTGCCGGAGAACTGCTTCTCAAGAATCTGGTTGAGTTCTTTCAGGGCCGCTGGCTGCACGGTATTCAGCGAGGAGACCCGCAGAATGATGTCCAGGCGCACCTTGTGGTCGAAGTTGCCGAGCACTTCGCCGGCCTGGTCCGGATCAAGATACGCCACCACGATCGCCTGGATCTGCGGGTGCTCGTAACGGATCACGTCGGCGACGGCACGCGGTTCCATCCACTTCAGGCTGTCGAGGCCACTGGTGTTGCCGCCCAGCAGGATGCGGTCGATCAGGCCGTTGGCCTTGTCTTCGCCCAGGGCCTGGGTGAGCATTTTGCGCACGTAGTCATCAGAACCGACGCCGAGGCTGGTCTGGTCGCCGACGATATCGACGAACTCGCTCATCACCTGCTCGACCTGCTCGCGGTGCACGTTACCCATCTGGGCCATGGCCACACCCACCCGCTGGACCTCTTTAGGCCCCATGTGGCGCAGCACTTGGGCGGCGTCGGTCGAACCCAGGGACAGCAGCAGAATCGCGGCTTTGTCGACCTTGGACAGTTTGGCGGCAACGGCTCGGTTATCACTCATCTGCGTTAATCCACTCTTTCACGACCTGGGCCACACGACCCGGATCTTCTGCCACCAGACTCTTGATTGCGTTCAACTGTGCGTCATAGCCTTCGCTCGGGCTCGGCAGCAGAATGCTGGTCGGGCCACCGAGACTGACGCGGTCGTTGGCCAGTTCGCCGTCCAGGCCGCCCATGCCACCCAACTCGACGTCGCTGCCGATGCCTAGATGTTTGTCTTTGCCGCCGCCGGTGATGTTATTGAGCACCGGACGCAGCACACCGAACACCAGCACCAGGATGAACAAGACACCCAGCACTTGCTTGACGATGTCCCAGAACCAAGGCTGGGAGTAGAAAGGAATTTCGGCAATCACTTCACCGCGCTCGGCGGAGAACGGCATGTTGATCACGCTGACGCTGTCGCCACGGCTGGCGTCGAACCCGACGGCGTCCTGTACCAGGCGAGTGAAGCGCGCCAATTCATCGGCGGTCCACGGCGCACGGGTGGTTTCACCGTTGGCCGCGTTGATCTTGACCTGGTCATCCACCACCACCGACACCGAGAGGCGATTCAAACGGCCCTGCTGTTGTTTGGTGTGGCTGATGGAACGGTCGAGTTCGAAGTTCTTGGTGGACTGTTGACGCTTGTCCGCCGGGTACGGCGCCAGCATAGGCTGGCCGGTGGCCGGGTCCATGATTTGCTGACCGTTGGCATCCAGCAGTGGCTGGCCTGGCTGCACCATGCCGGCCGACGCGGTAGCGCCACCGGTGGTTTGCGGTGCGGAGGCAGGCGACGGCGGCTGGTTGCTCAGGGCACCCGGCACACCTTGTGGGCCATTGCTGGCGGTGCGTTGTTCGTTGACCGACTGCTCGCTGCGCAACGCCGGCTGGTCCGGGTTGAACTGCTCGGAGGTCGACTCGACAGCGCTGAAATCCACATCGGCCGAGACTTCGGCTTTATAGCGATCATTGCCCAGCACCGGTTGCAGAATGTTGTGCACGCGCTGAGTCAGCATGCTTTCCATGCGACGGCTGTAATCGAATTGCTTGCCGGCCATGGTCAGCTCGGAATTTTCCGCCTGATCCGACAGCAGGTTGCCCTTCTGGTCGACAACAGTGATCTGGGATTTGCTGAGTTCGGGAACGCTGGTGGCCACCAGGTTGATGATTGCCAGCACCTGACCCGGCTCCAGCGAGCGGCCGGCGTACAGTTCCACCAGAATCGAAGCGCTCGGCTTGCGCTCATCGCGCACGAACACCGAACTTTTCGGAATCGCCAGGTGCACGCGAGCACCCTTGACGTTGTTCAGGCTGGAGATGGTGCGAGCCAGTTCGCCTTCGAGACCGCGACGATAACGGGTCGCTTCCATGAACTGGCTGGTACCCAGGCCCTGGTCCTTGTCGAGGATTTCAAAACCGATGTTGCCATCGCTGGGAGTGACACCAGCGCCCGCGAGTTTGATTCGCGCACGGGACAGGTCATCGGCCTTGACCAGCAAGGCACCGGAGTTCGGTTCAACGGTATAGGGAATGTCGGCTGCGGCCAGGGTATCCATGACCTGTTTGGCGTCCATACCGGCAAGGCTGCCATACAGAGGCCGGTAGTCCGGCTGCTGGGACCACAACACCACGGCAAAGCCAATCGCCACGCTCGCAGCCAGGCCGACCAACAGGCCCACCTGACGCAACATGGTCATCTCGGAGAGGTTTTCCAGGAAGGACAACCCGAACAGCGGCGGCTTGCCGTCTATTGGAGTGGCCTTGGCCGGAACATTATCGGCGACTGCTTCTGCCATGACTCAATCTCGTCCTTAAACCGGCATCTGCATGATGTCTTGGTATGCCTGAACCAGCTTGTTGCGTACTTGGGTCAACGCTTGAAAAGACACGCTGGCCTTCTGCGAGGAAATCATCACGTCCGTCAGGTCGACGCCGCTCTTGCCGATCTCGAAGGCACTGGCCAACTGATTGGACGCCTGCTGGGTGTCGTTCACTTTATTGACGGCCTGACCGAGCATGTCGGAAAAGCTGCTGCCACCCATTTCAGGAACAGCGGCAGTCGATTTCGACGCAGACATGGCATCCATTTGCATGGAGCGCATGTCCAACATCAATCGATTAAATTCAATACCTTGGCTCATGGTCTACTCTCTCTGGCGACCCGCAATTTTTTGACACTCACTCGGCGGGTAGTGAGGTGTTAGCAACAAGGGTGCCAGCTCCGTGGCCGCTCTAAACAAAAGCCGTCCCGGGCTTTGCATGGCTAACGAATCAGGTGGCGAACAAATAAGCTTCCACGTCCATTCCGGCATCACGCATCTGCGCCAGCTTGTAACGCAGGGTGCGCGGGCTGATGCCCAAGCGCTCGGCGGCCTCTTTGCGACGGCCGCGTTCGGAGCGCAAGGTGTCGATGATCATCTGGAACTCACGACGACGCAGGTCATCACCCAGCGCCCCGGCCGACTCGGATTCGACCTCCACGGTTCGCACGGACGCTGGCGCCAAGGCTGGCAACGGCGCACAGGCGACGGGCCCGGCCAGACAGAAATCCTCAGGCTGTATCAATCCGCCCTGCTGCAGGATCAGCGCCCGCTGAATCGCGTTATCCAGCTCCCGCACATTACCCGGCCACGGATAACCGATCAGGCACGCCTGAGCCTCGGGCGACAACCTTGCCGCGGCATGCTTCATTTTATTGACGTACTTGCCCAGAAGACGCTCAGCCAATGGCAGGATGTCGGCGGTACGTTCGCGCAACGGACGCCAGGCCAGCGGAAACACCGACAGGCGATAGTAAAGGTCTTCACGAAAACGCCCCGCTGCCACTTCAGCGGCCAGGTCACGGTTGGTGGTCGCCACGACTCGAATATCCAGCGTGATCGGCTTGCGAGCGCCGACTCGCTCGACTTCGCGCTCCTGCAATACCCGCAGTAACTTGGCCTGAAGGCCCAGGGGCATTTCGGAGATTTCATCGAGTAGGATCGTGCCGCCATCGGCTTGCTCGAACTTGCCGGCCTGCGCTGCGATGGCGCCGGTGAACGAACCCTTTTCGTGACCGAACAAGGTGGCTTCGAGCATGTTGTCCGGGATCGCTGCACAGTTGATCGCAATGAACGGCTGACTGGCGCGGTGAGAGTGCTGATGGATGTAACGCGCCAGCACTTCCTTGCCGGTCCCGGACTCACCGGAAATCAACACCGTGGAATCACTGCGCGCCACTCGTGCGGCCAATTCCAGCAATTGCGCACTGGCCGGCTCGAACGCTACCGGCCCCTCGCCCTCGGTCGCACCGAGACAGCCCAGCGCATGTCGCGCCACCAGATCGAGCAAGGCTTTGGGCTCGAATGGCTTGACCAGGTAATCCGCTGCGCCCTGACGCATCGCATCGACCGCCCGCTCGACAGCACCGTGAGCGGTCATCAGCAACACCGGCAGCTGCGGCTGACGAGTGCGCAGCAATCCGAGCAGTTGATGGCCGTCCATGCCCGGCATGTTGACGTCACTCAGCACCAGGTTGAACGCCTCGGCACCGACCGCCCCCAGCGCTTCTTCGGCCGAGCCTACGGCTTTGAAATCGTGGCCGGCGAGCAGCAGCGTATCGGCCAGTGCTTCGCGTAGCGCGCGGTCATCCTCGACCAGTAAAACCTTGATTGCCATGTCCTTCACTCCGCGCCTTGAGCGCTGGGCTTTTCACCCGAAAAAAGTGGCAGGATCACCTGCGCACACGTGCCGCGACCAAGTCGCGAGCGCAGCTGCAATTCTCCTTGATGAGCACGCGTCACTGCCTTGACCACGGTCAGGCCGAGGCCGGTTCCGGTGGTTTTAGTGGTAAAGAAGGGTTCACCCAGACGCGCCAGTACTTTCGTATCGATGCCACTACCGCTGTCGCTGACCGCTACACGCAGGTTGTTGTCACGGGTATAGAAGTGGACTTTCAAACGCACATCGCCGGCGCTGGCCTGAATGGCATTCTCGATCAGGTTCAGGATCGCCCCGACCAGCGTGTCGCGATTGCACAACAACTCGCCCGAATGACTGTCGCACTGCCAACGAATCGGCAGACCCTGCACGTGTGTCAATGCTGCCGCCTGCAGCGACTGCATCAGCACTTTGGGCGTGACGCGATCGGTCAGCGGCAGCTCGCCGCGCGCAAACACCAGCATGTCGCGAACCTGATGTTCCAACTCATGCAGACGCTCTTTCAGGCGCCCGGCAAAACGTTGCTGGGTCTCGACCGGCAACGCTTGCTCAGTCAAATGACTGGCGTAGAGCAAGGCGGCGGACAAGGGGGTACGAATCTGATGAGCAAGCGAAGCGACCATTCGGCCGAGGGATGACAGACGCTCGTGGCGGGCCAACTGATCTTGCAGATGACGGGTTTCAGTCAGGTCGTTGAGCAGCACCAACTGACCGGGCTCGGCATCCAGCGAGCGCGTTGAGATCGACAAGCGCCGACCGTCCTTGAGGGAGATTTCGTGACCGTCGTCTTCACGGGGCGCAAAGCAGCGGGCAATGACATGACGCCACAGCTCGCCTTCGAGGGGCAGACCGAGCAGTTCGCAGGCAGCAGGGTTGGCTTCGCACACGATGCCTTGGGCGTCGATGACGATGACGCCGCCGGGCAACAGATCGAGCAGGTTTTGCAGCCGGTTGGCCAAGCGTTCTTTTTCCGCCAGCTCCTGCATGCGCTGAGCACTGACCACCGCCAGCTCACCCTTGAGCTCGGTGACCCGGGCTTCGAGCATGCTGTAGGAATCGGTCAATTGGCTCGACATCTGGCTGAACAGTGCAAACGCCTGCTCGAGGCCAAGCCGGCTCGCCTGCTCTACGGACGACGGTTGCCCCGAAGCGTCAGGGACAGGAGACATCTGGGCGGCTTGGGGCATCGTGCTCTCTCGCTTGGCTGACCGTCAGTGAAACGGAACGTTGCGAGGGATATAGCAATACCCGTGCCTAAAAAAAACCGCCTACAAATGAAGGACTTGAAAAACAGGCGTCAATCATCCGCCTGCTCATCACCGTCACGACGGCTCATACCGTACTTGCGCATCTTTTCCACCAGCGTGGTGCGACGAATACGCAGCCGCTCTGCCGCGCGCGCCACGATGCCATTGGCATCATCCAGCGCCTGCTGAATCAGCCCTTGTTCCAGACCACCGAGGTAGTCCTTCAGGTCCAGACCTTCCGGTGGCAGCATGGCGCCGGCAGAGAAGTCCGGAGTATGACCGTTGATGGCCACGCGCTCTTCAAGATCGCTGCGAAAGCTGTCGACCAGTTGCTCATCTTCGTCGTCGACGTAACGGAATTTCTTCGGCAGCTCGACCACGCCGATCACCCCGTACGGATGCATGATCGCCATGCGCTCCACCAGGTTGGCGAGTTCGCGGACGTTGCCCGGCCAGCCGTGGCGACACAGCGACATGATCGCTGCGGAATTGAAACGGATCGACCCACGCTTCTCGTGCTCCATGCGCGAGATCAACTCGTTCATCAGCAGCGGAATGTCTTCGACACGCTCGCGCAGTGGTGCCATTTCGATCGGGAACACGTTCAGACGATAGTACAAGTCTTCGCGGAAGGTACCGACCTCGATCATGCTTTCGAGATTCTTGTGGGTTGCCGCGATGATCCGCACGTCGACGCTCTGGGTCTTGTTGCTGCCCACGCGCTCGAAGGTGCGCTCCTGCAATACGCGCAGCAACTTGACCTGCATCGGCAACGGCATGTCACCGATTTCATCGAGGAACAGCGTGCCGCCATTGGCCAGTTCGAAACGCCCGGCGCGGCTGGTGATTGCCCCGGTGAAGGCGCCCTTCTCGTGGCCAAACAGTTCGCTTTCCAGCAACTCGGCCGGGATCGCGCCGCAGTTGACCGGTACGAACGGCGCTTCACGACGCTTGGAGTGATAGTGCAGGTTGCGCGCGACCACTTCCTTGCCGGTCCCGGACTCACCGAGGATCAGCACACTGGCATCGGTGTCGGCGACTTGCTGCATCATCTGACGGACGTGTTGAATCGCCCGGCTGGTGCCGACAAGGCTGCGGAAAAGATTGGGCTCACGGTGACGGCCGCGCTCGCGGGCCTGGTCGTACATCTCGCGATAGACCTGGGCACGGTGCAGGGAGTCGAGCAGCTTGCTGTAGCTGGGTGGCATCTCGAGGGTCGAAAGCACTCGGCGGCGCTGGTCTTCAGGCAAGTCAACGGAAGAATTATCACCCATTAACAAAACCGGAAGGAACTCATCCCAGGTCGAGAGTGTCTTTAACAGGCCCACGAGTGCGCCAGGAGCATTGACCGTCCCGATGAGGACACAGATTACTTCACGACTTGATGACAATGAGCCGACAGCCTGCTGCCAGTCATGGCTACCGCAGGGTAAATTTTCTTCGCCAAGAAAATTTAAAATCACCGCCAGGTCGCGGCGGCGGACGCTATCGTCATCAATCAGCAGAATTTTGGTTTCACGCCACATGCAATAGCAACTTCCCTAGTCAACTCAATGCCCAAAATGATGGGGCAAGCTAGACGCTTGCAGACACGTTATGCCTGTAGACGCCTGAAATCTGGAACCAGCCACTAGTTAAGTCAAAAAACCGTGCACAGTCAAATTTATGGCGCACTATGTTTGGATTAACCGGGGATTAATTAACCGAACAGATGGTAAACCTTTGCCGCGTTCTGTGCTTGGTGGATCTGCGACATCTCATCAACTATCGCTTGCCGCTCCCCCGTAGCCGCCTCAAGAAGCTGTTTATACACCCCCAACAACTCCTCAAGATTGTCGCGTAACGCGGCCTCGTCCACCGAAGCTTCACTCAAGACGTCTTCCATGCAGGAACGGCAAGCCAGGTCCAACTCACCAATGGCTTCCCAGTTACGCTCGGCCAAAGCACCGACCAGGCCTTCACGGGTTTGTTCGATTCGCTGCAATACAAGACTCATGGTGATCTCCTTAAAACTGCGGACCCGGCGCAGCGATAGCATCCCAGCCGTCTTTGACGGTGCGAAGCAAATCAGCGACTTCGTCGAGAATCTTTGGATCTGTCTTGATGTTCGCTTCTGTCAGACGCTTCATCATGTAGGTGTACAGCTTGTCCAACTCACCCACGGACTCGACAGAATTTTCCAAGTCCAGACCTTCACGCAAGCCGCCGATGATCCCGATCGCCTTGCCGATGAAAATGCCTTTGTTGGGGATATCCTTGCGCTCCATGGCACCCTTGGCCTGAGCGATGCGATCCAGCCCACCTTCCATGAGCATTTGCACCAGGCGATGGGGGCTGGCTTCGGAAGTCTGGGCCTGAGCGCCAATCTTCTGGTACTGCCGAAGGGCTAACATCGGGTTCATGCTGTACCTCATCAAAACTTTGTGATTCGTATAGCCAGTGTATCGACACGGCGTCAAAAATCTTTAGACCAAACCAAAAAAAGCCCGACAAGCGGAATCCGCTGCCGGGCTTTTGGCGTTTATGCGCTATGAGGCGTTTTTCTGAGCGTTCATCGCCTCGAACATCGAGGTGATGTTGCTGGCAGTGGCCTTTAGCTTACCGACCAGGGCGTCCATGGCGTTGTACTTCTTGGTCAGCACGTCGGTCAGCGTCTCGATCCGACGATCCAGTGCCACCTGCTGGCTGGCCAGGTTGGTTTTGACCTTCGCCAGGCTGGTCGAACGCGCATCAAGGATGCCTTCGCTGCCAGTGACGGTATAAGGCGTAATCACCGCATTCATTCGTTCCAGCAGCCCCTTGGCCGCATCACCGGTCGCCGCTGGATCACCCAGGAACAGCTTCTGAACCTCACCACCCAGCTTCTGCGTATCCATAGCTGCAGAGAACTTGATGCTGTCAAAATCGAGCGCACCGGTTTTCTGGTTGGTGGTAATACCCAACTGTGAAAGTGCGGTCAGCTTGTCGCCTGCACCCGTACTGGCCAACGGTTCACGGATCGACGCCAGGACGCCCCGAGCCAGCGGGTCACCGGTCAATGCCGCGGCAATGGTTGTCTTGCCATCTTTGTCCAGGGAGGGCTTGGTCAGCGTATTGACGCTGGTGACAACCTGATTGTAAGCATCGACAAAGGCCTGGACCGATTTTTTCAAACCGTCACTGTTCGGCCCGACCGTCACAGTGGACGTTGCCCCACCACCCGCCACCAGATTCAGTGTCAGGCCGGAAATGGCGCTATCCACGGTGTTGGATTTGCTGGTGATCGCCAGTCCGTCAACCGTGAAGCTGGCGTTCACAGCGAGTTCACCGATCGCACCGGCCGAGGCTGCCGTAGGCGTGGCGCCCATTTTCTGCCCCGCGGTGATTTCCAGGCCGGCAATACCACTGAGCGTGATATCAGAACCTGCACCAGTAACAGTGGACCCCATCACCAAACGAGAGCCGAAGGAGTCAGTGACAATGTTGGCACTGAAGCCATTGGCGCCTTGCTGGGTGTTGATCGCATCCCGTACCGATTGCAGCGTGGCGCCGGTGGGAATGTCGACAGGACGGGAAATGCCATTTTGAGTGATATTGAGCGTTCCACTCGGAATGGCACTGCTAGGGCCGCCGGCAAACGCGGCAGTCGCCACTTTCGACGAGGTCGCGAGATTGTTGACCTTGATGACATAAGTGCCGCTGACCGCCGAGTTGCTGGCGACAGAAGTCAGCACTTTGGGATCGGAACTCGTGGCGCTGTAACCCAGGAACTGCTGGGTCTTCGTATCACTGAGGTTTTTGATCGCGGTCTGGAAATTCGCCAACACACTCTTCAGGGTCCCAATACCGGAAATCTGCGAGGTATTGGTGGCCGTCTGACGGGTGATCTGATTCTGCTTGGCTGATTTATCAGCATCAACCAACACTTTGACGATAGCAGTGGTGTCAAGACCGGAGCCTAAACCCAGACCCGGTAGAATTGGACTTGCCATGTTGAACTCCCTTCAGTGTGTCGCCGGCCTTTTGACCACTACAACGCCCAAAAGAACATAGCAACAAAATTCGTGCCAGCTGTCAGACTTTAGCGCTGAACAACAGGCTGCTTGCATCATTCAAACTATTGGCCAGCTTGAGCACTTCTTCGTTGGGGATCTGGCGAACCACTTCACCCGAGTCGCTGGCAATCACTCTGACAATTACTTTGCCTGAAGGCTCATCGATCGAGAACTCCAGATTGCGCTTGACCGATTGAACGAACTTTTCAATTTCCTGAACGGCCATCTTCAGTTTGTCCTGCTCGGTTACCGCGTCTTTTGGCTCATCCTTGACCGTTGCCACTGTGGCAGCATCGGCTCGAGGCTTTTCCACCGGTTTGTCAGCAACAGTCGTCGCCGGCTTCGCAGCTGGATAAGACAAGTTCAGCTTCACGCTCATATCCATGTCCATCACCTCTTAAACTGAAAAAGCGAGAGAGCGCGCGTGCGCACTCCCCCGCCAAAACTTACCCAGCTATTACTGAAGCAGTTTCAGTACAGCGGATGGCAGTTGGTTGGCCTGAGCCAGAACTGCGGTGGAAGCTTGTTGCAGAGTTTGTTGCTTGGTCAACTGTGCAGTTTCAGCAGCGAAGTCGGTATCTTGTACGCGGCTCAGTGCAGCACTGGCGTTTTCGTTGATGTTCTGCAGGTTGGAAATGGTAGTCGAGAAACGGTTCTGAGCAGCACCCAGGTCAGCGCGAGTGGCGTTGATGTTTGCCAGAGCAGTGTTGATAGCCGAGATAGCGGCATCAACGGAGCTGTGGTTACCCGAGTTGGTAGTACCGGAAATGGTAGTACCGGTCATGCCCAGGGCGCTAGCGTCGAAGCTGGTCGACAGGGTCAGAGTGATCTGGTTGTCAGAAGTAGTGTTCGAACCTACCTGGAACTGCATCGCGCCAGCACTACCGTCGATCAGCGCTTTGCCGTTCAGGTTGGTCGACTGAGCGATACGGGTCAGCTCAGCGATCGACTGTTGGAATTCTTTGTCCAGAGCGGTACGGTCAGCAGTGCCGTTGGAGTCGTTACGCGATTGCAGTGCGATTTCACGCATACGCTGCAGGATGTTGGTCGACTCTTGCAGAGCGCCTTCAGCGGTCTGAGCGATCGAAACACCGTCGTTGGCGTTTTTGATAGCAATGGTCTGACCACGGATCTGCGAGGTCATACGGGTAGAGATCTGCAGGCCGGCGGCGTCATCTTTGGCGCTGTTGATTTTCAGGCCGGAAGACAGGCGAGTCATCGAAGTCGACAGAGCGTCGGAAGCACGGTTCAGGTTCTTCTGAACACTCAGAGAAGTAGTGTTGGTGTTTACTGTCAAAGCCATGACGAATTCCTCGTTGGTTGGGTACTGCGGCTTCCGGCCCTGGCAACCGCCGGGTATGGCCTAGAGAACCTTCGTAATAGTTATCGTCGCGAACGCAGGTTGCTTTAGGGGATTTTGAAAAAAATTTGCCATCACACTGCCACCCTCAATGAAACAGGGGCTTGGCGGCAGTTCAATACAGAAAAGTGACGTCAGGGAAATGCCGGTAACGGGACAGCGAGGACTCGCCTGTACCGGCACATATCAAAAAGTGTTAATCGATGGTTGCCGCTTTCAGCAATTCCGACAGCTCATAATCAAGATGATCCGCCAGCGCCAGCCAGTCCTGCGCCTCCTGACGGGCCAGCATGTCGGTGAGCAACGCCGTCCAGCGGGATTGGACCTCGACATTCTCCCGACCCATCGCGGATTGCACATCACTGCAGATCTGCACCATCAGCAGCGCAGCTTCGACATCTCGTCCCAGACGGAACAAAAGCGAACACTGCCGCGCTTCGGCAACCAGGGAAGATTCAGTCATCGCGTGAGCTCCGGGTGAAACGTCGTGCCGACGATCATCGCCCCTGCCCGACTGCTGTTATAGAAAGCCACCCGAGGATGCCCGGCGATGTACCGCTCCAGCTCGCACAGGTAACTGCGGAAATTGAGCTGCGTCTTGACTCGCTGGCCGTGGCCATCGAGGACCCAGTGCCGGGCAGCGCCCACTTGCGGCCCAAGATCACCGTCACTCCAGCCAGCGTGAGTCTTGTTGTTCGGGAAAGCAAAGTCGGCGCCGAACAGAGTGATCTGGCTGCTCCCCATGTGCACCGCCAGGTCCACCGCCGGGTGAATCACGCTGCCACCGACAAAGAGTTGGGCCTTGGGTATTTGCTGGCGCATGTGCTTATAGACAGGACTGGCGGAATAGGCCACGTAACGCTTGCCCTGCCAGCCCCCCAAAACCGCTGGGTCGACCATAGGCATGTAGACCAGCGTGATACCGCTCGTGGCATCGGACGGCAAATGTCGCGTCGAGATGCGCTGGTCAATCGTGACCACCACATCCGGTTTGATCCCATGCTCGACAAGCGGTCGGTAGGCGGTATCGACGCAAATGAACAACGGCCGCCGCGCCTGTTCGCGGACCGTACGCAGCGTATCGAAGTGTTGTTCCAGGCTCGGCCCGGTGGCAATGACAAACACTTCCCTGCCGGAACAGGTGGCAAACAGCTCGGCAGCATCGGCATCGGCGCGAACGTGCTCTACACACGCCTGCAAACGCTCGGCAATTTCCGGATTGTCGGCATCGAATTCGCGATTGTTGAAAGTCAGGTGGGTTTCGCTGATCAGCCGGTCGCGGATTTTGGCGTTGAAGTCGTCCGCCAGCACCAGCTCCGAAGGCAGTGCGAAGTACGGCAACTGGATTTCCGACAGATCGCCGGCATACAGCAACACCACTCGCGAATCGCCGAGCCACGGCTGTTGATCGAGCAGTTGCAGCACCAGGGCAAACACCGCACCGTTCAGAATGTGCACGTACAGCCGTTCAAGCCCGGCACGCTCCAGCAATTGCAGCTGCAAATCACCCAGCCCGGTGCCATAGACATGCACCACCGGACTGTCGACGGGCAGGCTGTCGGCCTGAAGCAATGCTTCGCGAGTGCGGTCATGGCGACTGGTCAACTGAATGCCATTGATGCTCAACGTCGAGCCCAGGCCTTCCACCAGATCCGCTTGCAAGGCGGCGCTGTTCTCCACCACCAATCGATGCCAGACCTTGGGCCAGCGCCGCTGTATCAACTCGCCGTTGCGCTCAAAGAACTCGCTCATGGAGCCTCGCTTTTCATTCGGGCAAAAAAATAGCGCTCAAGGTTACACCTTGAACGCTTTTTTTGTGCCTGGCTTTCTTTGATTAAAGAGCCTGGAATCAAGGGCGATAGATGATCGCCGAACCCCACGACAGACCCACGCCGAAACCGCTCAATGCGACGCGCTTCCAGGCGGAGTCCATGACATGTTTTTCCAACAGCAACGGAATGCTCGAGGACACCGTGTTGCCGGTCTCGACCATGTCCTTGATGAACTTCTCCGGCTCGCCTTCGAAGCGTCGCGCCACGGCATCGACAATCGCTGCACTGCCCTGATGGATGCAAAAGGCATCGATATCATCAGCGGTCAGTTGCGAATCGGCCAGCAACTCGTGCAAATGCGCCGGGACTTTAAGCAGCGCAAAATTGAACACCTGACGGCCGTTCATGAAGAACACCCCATCTGTCACCTTCAGGTGTGGCGCGCCGGAACCGTCAGTGCCGAACTTGGCCTTGCCCAATTGCCATGGCGCGTTTTCACCCATCCAGGTCGCGGTGGCGGCATCACCAAACAGCATGGTGGTATTGCGGTCTTCCGGGTCGACGATCTTCGAGTAAGGATCAGCGGTGATCAGCAGGCCATTCTTCAAGCCTGCAGCTTCCATGAAGCCCTTGATCGCGTAGATGCCGTAGACGTAGCCGGAGCAGCCCAGGGAAATATCGAACGCGGCCACGGTAGTCGGCAGGCCCAGTTTGTCCTGAACGATGGCTGCGGTGTGCGGCAGGCCTTCTTCGTCGCCGTTCTGCGTGACGACGATCAGCACATCGATGTCATCACGTTTCAAGTCGGGATTGTTGGCGAACAGCGCATTGGCTGCTTCGACACACAGGTCCGAGGTTTCCTGCCCGGCGTCTTTACGCGGCAGGAAGGCCGAACCGATTTTGCCCAGGATGAATTCTTCATCCTTTTCGAATTTTGCACCTTGTGCGTAATTGTCCACGCCGGCTACAGGAACGTAGCTCGCAATGCTTTTTATGCCAATCATTACGGCTTCCCAATAATAAACAGCCCAATACCACCGCTCGTAATGATTCGAGGGGCGCCGACAAACGGATAAAAACGTCGCCTCACCGAGGCGACGGCGGGAAGAATATAAGGCTATCACCGGGTCAAAAAGACACCAGGCGCCACCTCCCCGATTTATACAATACAGTGAAGATGCGCGTTATGACTCGCAGGTCACTCTATTTTGCCGAATCAGCGCCACAAGGGGTTATTCGACCAACGACCAGTCCAGCGGCGTTCCGCGTGGGATGGCCAGACGGGCACGGCGGCCCAGAAGCGTTTCCGTGTGTTTGGGAGCCAACCCCAGCCCCGGACGAATGGCTCGCAGATTAGCGACAGTAAAGGGTTCGCCGGCAGCCATGTCCTGAGTCACGTAGAGCGAGCGGCGATACACCAGCGACTTGCGCTCGGCGTCCGTCACACCGTAATGCACATGGCCCATGGCCTGCCACGCGCGTTCGGTTTCTATCACAAGACAGGCGAGCTCCGCCGGTTCCAGCGAAAAACTGGCATCCACACCACCGGCGGAACGGTCGAGGGTGAAATGTTTTTCCACCACCGTCGCCCCCAGCGCCACCGCGGCGACAGACACTCCAACACCCATGGAGTGATCGGACAGACCAACTTCGCAGCCAAACAATTCACGCAAGTGAGGAATCGTCCGCACGTTGCTGTTGGCAGGCGTCGCGGGGTAAGTACTGGTGCACTTGAGCAACACCAGATCCTTGCAACCGGCCTCGCGGGCGGCACGTACGGTTTCATCGAGTTCAGCGATGCTGGCCATGCCGGTAGAAATGATCAATGGCTTGCCGGTCGCAGCGACCCGACGAATCAATGGCAGGTCGGTATTTTCAAAGCTGGCGATCTTGTAGGCCGGTACGTCGAGGCTTTCGAGGAAGTCCACCGCGGTGTCATCGAACGGCGTGGAGAACGCGAGCATGCCCAGTTCTTTGGCCCGGGCGAAAATTGGCGCGTGCCATTCCCAAGGTGTATGGGCCTTCTCGTATAACGCGTACAGCGAAGAACCGGCCCAGAGACTGTTAGGGTCCTTGATGAAGAACTCACCTTCGGACAGGTCCAGGGTCATGGTCTCGGCGGTGTAGGTTTGCAGCTTCAGGGCATGGGCACCGGCCTTGGCCGCGGCTTCGACGATCTGCAGCGCCACATCAAGGGACTGGTTATGGTTGCCACTCATCTCGGCGATGATGAACGGCGGCGCATCGGCACCGATGGAACGATTGCCAATCTTGAAGCTAGTCATTGCGGTGATCCTTCAATATGCGCGTGAACGCGCAAGCACGCTGGGTAAATCCTGCTTCGCGAAACAGCTTCAGCGACGGCTGATTCGCCGGCAACACTTGAGCGGTGATGGCCTGCAGTTGCGGCCAGTGGGTGGTCGCGAAGTCTTCGCCCCGCGCCAACAGCGCCCTGCCCCACCCCAGACCGAGGCGTTCTTCAAGCAGGTAAATCGAGACTTCGGCTTCAAGTCCGTCCAGGTCATAACGCAGTACCCCGACCGGGCCATCATCCGCCTCGGCGATCAGCAGTAATCGCCCCGGGTTACTCAAGCTCGCCGCCAGCCAGTCTTGATGCCGTTGCCAATCGATGACCTGCGTGTCCAGCGACCAGTGCCGCACCGACTCGGCATTGCGCCCCTCGAACAGCAGCTGCGCATCGTCCAGAGACGCCTTGCGAACCTGCAGTACCGCACCGGCGAGCGCTGCCGCAACCCGCTGCGCACCCCGCCCATCGACCAACTGACGCGAGTGTTCGGCCAGACTTTGGCGTAACCCCTGATTGCCCGCGAGAAAAGCAATGGCCTGACGCAACTGCTCGACACTGACGTGCTCGCGGGGGCCCAGATACACATGGGAACCTGAGGTCGCCATGCTTTCGCCGTTGGCCTGCTGATTATTCGAGACCGCGATGCAGATCGTCGGCAGCCCCATGGCCGCCCGCTCCCAACTGGTGCCACCGCCGGCACCGACAAACAGGTCGGCCTCGGTCATCAGTCGGTAAAAGTCACTGACAAAGCTGTGCAAGCGCCAGTTCGGACGACTCGCCGCCAAGGCCTGCATCTGTGCCCAGGCCGGGTTGTCGGCACCGGCGACGAAATCGACTTCGAGCTCATGCAACTCCGCCATTGCCAGCATCGCGTGGTGGGTTTGCATCGCCGCATCGAAGCCACCGAAATTCACCAGCACCCTTTTGGCCTTGGGTTTGATTTCGATAGCCGGGCAACAGAACTCATCGCGCAGCAGGGCAAAACGTGGACCGAGCAAAGTCTGGCAGCCAGGTGCTAGCAGCGAAGCATAGGCTTGTGGCGTACCCGATAAGTTCTGGTTGAGCAGCAAATCAACGCTGTAGGTGCGCGTGGCGAGGTCGTCCACAGCCGCAATCCTTGGCGCCCAGCGGCGGGCCGCGGTCTGCCAATGATGGTCGAGGCCGTAGTGGTCGACGATGACCCAATCGAAGGCCGGATGATTGCTCAGCGCGTGCCCAAGCGCGGCGATGTCCGCCTGCCAAGGCAGCAAGGATTCGATTGCCTGCTGCGGGTCTTCATCAGGGTAACGAGCCGCCAGGGCGAAGACTTCAAAGCCCTCGGCTTGCAGTGCATCCAGTCGATGGCCCGGCAACAGGCGGCAAGCGAAGGCCACCTGCGCGCCTTGCTTGCGCAAGACTCTGGCCAGGGTCAAACAGCGAGCGATGTGGCCGCTGCCAATGGTCGGCGACGCATCGGCGCGGATCAGCACTCTCATTGCAGCTCTCCGCCAGCTTTCAATGCGGCATAGAGGTATTCGGCACGCTTCCAGTCTTCAAGGGTGTCGATGTCCTGCACCAGATACCGCGGCAGAATCACCGGAAGGCTCGCTGGAGAAAACAGCACATCGCCGCGCAACCAGGCCTCTCTTCGCCCCCAATAGAACTGGCCGGCATCCTGATAGGCTTCAGGTAAATCCTGGGAACGGGTGTTGCGAAACTCCGGATAGAGCGAGGTCAAGGCACCCTGCTCGTCGAGGGTCAAGGCACGTTGCACCGGGAAGCCGAAACCGGTCACGGAAAAAGCGAACGACTTGTCCGGATGCTGCACCAGTAATTCATGCCCCTGACGCAGATACTTCGCCTGCAACAGCGGCGCGGTGGCGTAGATGCAACAGACGTAGTCGAAGATCGGTAATTGGCTCAGGGCATGCACGATCACCGCCGCTGTCCCGGTGAAATCATCAGCCAGTTCGACCGGCCGCACGAACGGCACCTGCGCGCCATGAGCCCGGGCGACGTCGGCAATTTCTTGGTCATCCGTACTGACGACGACTTGATCGAACAACCCGCAATCGAGCGCCGTACGGATCGAACGGACGATCATCGGTACACCGTCGAACGGTTTGAGGTTCTTGCGCGGGATTCGCTTGCTGCCACCGCGGGCCGGAATGATTGCAACGCAGCTCAAGTGTCACTACTCCTCAAGAACCAGCCGACGCAGTTGCTCGACCACGAAGTCCTGTTGTTCATCGCTCAGCAAAGGAAACATCGGCAGGCTGATGGCCTCAGCGTAATAACGTTCGGCCTGTGGGAAGTCACCTTCGGCAAATCCCAGCTCGCGATAGTACGGCTGCAAATGCAACGGAATATAGTGCAGGTTCACTCCGATCCCGGCTGCCCGCAACCCTTCGAACACCTGCCGATGGCTGAGGTTGATCCGATCAGGTTGCAACCGCACCACGTACAGATGCCACGCCGACTCGGCTTCGGGCTGCGCACTGGGCAAGGTCAGCGGCAGTAACGCCAGCAATCGGTCATACCGCGCCGCAAGTTCACGACGACGCTCGATGAAGCCATCGAGCTTGTTCAGTTGTGACAAACCGAGCGCCGCTTGCAGATCGGTGATCCGGTAGTTGAAGCCCAATTCCACTTGCTGGTAGTACCAGGGACCGTGACTGGGTTCAGTCATCTGCTGCGGATCGCGGGTCATGCCGTGGCTGCGCAAGCGTTGCAAGCGCTCGGCCAATTCCGGGCGATTGGTCAGGACCATGCCGCCCTCGGCACTGGTGATGATCTTCACCGGGTGAAAACTGAACACCGTTATCGACGCAAATTCGCCGCAGCCCACCGGACGCCCGGCATAGGATGCGCCGACCGCGTGGGACGCGTCCTCGATCACCGTAAAGCCATAGCGTTCCGCCAACTCGGCGATCATGCGCATGTCGCAGCTCTGACCGGAAAACGCCACGGCCACCAGGACCTTCGGCAGCGTGCCGTCACGCTCGGCAGCTTCAAGCTTCGCCGCCAGCGTGTAGGCGTCGAGGTTCCAGGTCAGCGGATCGATGTCGACGAAGTCCACTTCGGCGCCGCAATAGCGACCACAATTGGCCGAAGCCAAAAAGGTGTTCGGCGTGGTCCACAACCGGTCTCCCGGGCCGAGCCCGGCAGCGAGACAGGCAATGTGCAACGCGGCGGTGGCATTGCACACCGCCACCGCGAAATCAGCCTGACAACGCTCGGCCATGGCCTGTTCGAAGCGTTCAATGGTCGGCCCTTGTGTCAGCCAGTCGGACTGCAACACGGCGACCACCGCATCGATGTCTGCCTGATCGAGGCTTTGCCGACCGTAGGGAATCATGCCGACAGCTCCGCGTGCAGATCTGCGATCTGGCCGACCGACAGGAAGTGCGGGTTGGTGTCGGAACGGTACTCGAAATCCTCGCTCACTGGCGTGCCCTGCTCGCCCAGTTTGTCGACAGCAAAATCCACGTCGACGCTGGTGAAACGAATCGACGGTTGAATCGTGTAGTGATCATCGAACTCCAGGGTCATCCGCGCATCATCCAGCGGGACCATCAGCTCATGGAGTTTTTCTCCCGGACGAATACCGACGTTCCTGTGCGGCAAATGTTCAGCCATGCCCAACGCCAGATCGACGATACGAATCGACGGGATCTTCGGCACAAACACTTCACCACCGTGCATGCGGGCGAAGCTGTCGAGCACAAACTGCACGCCGTGATCGAGGGTGATCCAGAAACGCGTCATGCGCTCATCGGTGATCGGCAGCTCCGTGGCGCCCTCGGCAATCAGCTTGCTGAAAAACGGCACCACCGACCCCCGCGAGCCGGCGACGTTGCCGTAACGAACCACCGAAAAACGGGTGTTCTGGTCACCGGCAATGTTGTTCGCGGCGACGAACAATTTGTCCGACAACAGCTTGGTCGCGCCGTACAGATTGATCGGGCTGGCCGCCTTGTCGGTGGACAGCGCGACGACTTTTTTCACGCCGTTATCGATGGCTGCGGCAATGATGTTTTCCGCACCGTTGACGTTGGTACGAATGCATTCGGTGGGGTTGTATTCTGCCGCCGGCACTTGTTTCAGTGCCGCGGCATGCACCACGTAATCGATACCGCGCATGGCCTGACGCAAACGCTCGGCATCACGCACATCGCCGAGGAAGTAACGCATGCACGGCGCGTTGAAGGTCTGTTGCATCTCGTACTGCTTGAGCTCATCGCGGGAGAACACCACCACACGCTTGGGCTGATATTGCTCCAGCAACCGGCGGATGAAATTGCGCCCGAACGAGCCGGTGCCGCCAGAGATGAAAATCGATTTACCGTTGAACATGCCTTGAGTCCTTTTACCTGTCAGTCAGGCTTATGCGAGCAACTGCGCCCAGTTCACCGGGGCTGCTTCACCCAGGGCAAAGCCCTTGCCGGTCAAGGCCAGGTTGTTGTTGTAAGCCTCGTCGTGCACAAAGCGCGCCTGCCACTTGTCGCGCAGGGCCGCCACTGCTTGGGGATCGTCCGGCAAGGTGCCCGGGTGGGCTATTTGCACTTGCGGCGTCCACACCGTGAGCAACCCGGCGTCGGCGACTTTCAGGCAGAGATCGACATCGGCGTACACCTCATCGAAATGCTCACGATCCAGACCACCGAGTGCGTCGAATACTTCCTTGCGAATCATCAGGCATGCACCGCAGACGGCCGCGTAATTTTGCTCGACGAGCAGTCTGCGCATGTAGCCCGACGCGTCCTTTTTCTCACCGATGAAGGGTGAAGCAATCCCGCCGTTGAGCCCCAGAATCAGCCCGGCACTGGTCACGCTACCCTCGCGGTCCACCAGCTTGGCACCAACCACGCCGACTTCGGGACGCTGGGCCTGATTGAGTAACGCTTCGATCCAGTTCGCGTTGACCACTTCGGCGTCCGCCGCCAGCAGCACCAGGTATTCACCCTGCGCCTCGCCGGCTGCGAGGTTGATCAGGGCCGACGTGCTCAGTCGCTGGGCAGCCTTGACCAGACGAATCCGGCCCCGCCCGTTTCGTTCCAGGCTGTCTAGCCAGGTGTGAAGCTCGGCGGACTGGCTGTGGTTATCGGCAATGACAACTTCGTTGTTTTGATAGCGCGTGCGCTGCAAGACACTGACCAGGCAGCGCTGCAGATGCTCCAGGTTGTCCTGGCTGTGGATGATGATCGATACCTTCGGACGCCCGGCATGGCGGTATTCGATACGTAAACCAGCCGATGCTTCGGCGCTGACCTGGGCTTGGTAACCGCGGGTCGCCAGATGACGGACTAACGTCTGACGCTCGTGTTCGTTGGCTGTCGGCTCCGGGGCTGCGGTGATCAGCAACGGCTCGGCCAAATGGGCAAGGCCGGCCAGGCCACCGGTTTCGATCAAGCGCAGCAGCAGGTCGAACTCAAGCGCCGAGGTGAACTCGCGGGCAAAACCGCCGACCTCCACCAGCGCTTCGCGGCGAATCAGCCAGTGCCGTGCGATGAGTGACGGCAGGCTCTGCAACAGGTCGAGGTTGAAGGCTGGCCGGAACACATCGACCAGCGTGCCATTGGTCTGGCGATGAATTTCGTCCATCGCCACCGCGCGGCAACCCTCGGCGTTCTGCAACTCGAGGCTGGCACGCAGGAAACCGGCAGCGGTGAACTCGTCGCCCGCCTCGGCCAGCAGCAACCAGTCCGACGTTGACTGGCGAGCGATCTGGTTCAGCTTGTCTACGTAATTGGTCGCCGTGACCTTGACGAAATGCAGCGTGTTTTGTGCCGTGGTGACCGCCGGCAAGTCGCCCGTGGTGAAGACCACCACTTTGAACGCCCGGAACGCACTCTCCATAAGGCTATCCAGGGTGACTTGGAGTTTGTCCATGTCTGCGTCCATATCCAGCAGCAAAATGCCGAACTGAGGCCCCCCTTCGTTGGCCGCCAGGTGCTGGTTGATTTTTCTCACCGCGGTGTCGTTCGGTTGCCGGGCTTGCAGCCAGTTGTGCAGACGTCCCGATGGCATCGTATCGAGTAACTGGCGACTGTCGAAGATCGGCACGCTGTCCAGACGCTGAACCCAGTCGGCCAGCACCTGGGCATCAGCAGGCTCATCCATTTGCTGGAGCTGCTGCCCAAGCTTTTGCAGCACCCGACGGTTGAAGGCACCCAGCCGAACAGCTTCAAGTAGACGGTTCTGGATCGTCGCCGAACTGTCATTGGAGTAGGTGCGCTGCAAGGCCTCTTGTTTGAGCAATACGCCTTCCATTTCTTCGAGTTGCAGGCGCCCGGCCGGCATCGCATGCAGCAAAAATTCAAACTGCGTGAGTTGTTCGAAGAAAGCGCTGTTGTAGAACGGCATTTCGACGTATTGCTTTGCGCCAAAGACCCGCTTCGGCCCCACCGTCGGATCTGTCCAGTAGGACTCGAAAATCGGCTCGATGGTCAACGCGTTACGGATTGTCAGGCTCTCGGCCAGGGCGGCGAAGCTTTGCAGGGCAACCTCGGCGGTCTGCTTTTCGTCCAGACCGCTGATGCCAGTCGGCAGCGACGCCAGAAATCCGGCAAAGCGCTCGCGGTCGGCGACAGAGCGGGCGTCCTTGAAGCTCAAGGTCGTCATGATTTCGGTGTTGTGATCCGAGCGGCCGTAGTTGATCTCACGCACCACGTAAGGCATCGGAAGAATCCGCGCCTTGGCCCGGGCCAGCATGTAGTAGACATGCCCGATTTCCTGCCACTCGAAGATCGTGCCTTCAGGCAGCGCTTCATACCAGTCACGCAACAACGAAGTACGGTGCACCGCATAGAACGGCGGAATGTACTGGCTCATGTAATCGAGTACACGATCCTGACCGCGCTCGGCGTTGTAGTCCTCGTGCACTTTCTTGTCACGCCGGTAGTACTGCACGTAGTTGGAGTGGGTCAGGTACATCAGGCAATAGCCATGACACAGACCGTAGTCCGGGTTAGCTTCGAGGAAGTTCACCGACTCGGTGAGGGCACCGTGCAACAGAAAATCATCATCGGAAGCGAAGACCATGTACGGCGTGGTGACCTGCTCTACGCCATACACCAGTTTGGTCTGGATACCCCAGTAGCCAAACTGCGGCAAATGCCGATAGTCGATGGTGTCCGCGACCACCGCCGCGCCCTCCAGCGCAACGGTCGATGAATCGAGGACCAGAATCTTGCAAGGCAACGTGCTGTAGAACTGCAATGCCCTGCGCAAGAACGCCGGGCGATTGTGTGAAATCAGCACCAGAGTGAACAGCTCACTCAGGGGCAGCGTGTTTTCAGAACCGTAAATGCCTTGCATATCCTTCCCCACCACAGACCGTTTGCCTGATGAACACTTGAATAAAGGTGTCGCTTAACGTACTCGGCGCAGATAGCCGTCTGGCGCGACCGAGATCAGCAGCTTGTTGTCCATCGCCCGGTCAATCTCGAAATCACGGTTTTCTTCCAGGTAGGCCCAGACCGCGGTTTTCGGGTTGTCACCCTTGCCCCACGGACGATCCGGGAACGCATCTTCCGGCATGTCTTCGACCACGGTGTCCATGACGACGCAGTAGCTACCGACCGAAACCAGTGGAGCGTACAGACGCAGTTCTTCCAGCACGTGATCGTGGGTGTGGTTGGAATCCAGCACCAGAATGACTTTCTTGCCTTCGGCCGCGGCGTGCACTTGTGCGGCGATAGCAGGGTCGATACTCGAACCCTCGATCATCGAGATGCGCTTGCTCATCGGGTGGCTTTCGATGGCTTCGCGGTTATGCGCACGAATGTCGAGGTCAATGCCCAGCACTTCGCCGTGGCCTTGCAGCTCCAGCAGGGACGCGTAGTAGATGATCGAGCCGCCATGGGCGATGCCGCATTCGATCACCAGGTCCGGCTTGACCTGCCAGATGATCTCTTGCATCGCCATAATGTCTTGCGGCAACTGGATGATCGGGCGGCCCATCCACGAGAAGTGGTAGCTGTACTTGTGTCTGGCCGATTCGTTGAAAAAATCCCGGGCCAGACCGGTCAGCTTCCGGTCATCGCCCTGACGTGCGATTTCTGCCTGGCACTCGGCTTCGAAAGCTTTATTGATGGTGTCGTCTGTCATTTTATAAGTCTCAATAGTCACTGGAACGAAGCGCTGTCTACGGCGTGATAGACGTAGCGTCCACCGGTCATCCGCTTGATTTCTTCGAGGTAGTTGGAGTTCATCACAAACAGGTTGGCGCCTTCGGGCAAAGCGTCCATCGCCTCTTGGGGCGAGGACACGCGCGCGCCGCTCAGGGGCAGATACCGACCCTGTTTGGCCGGGTTAATATCCACCACGCGATCCACCGCCACACCGGCCCGTTGCAGGAACAGCGAATAGATCACGCCTTTGGACGACGCGCCCCAGATCGCCGAACCCTGCTCCGGGTTTGTCTGGATGATTTGCGCCGCGCGCTCAAGGCTGCTGGTAAAACCACTTGGCAGGTCCAGGCGTGGCACCGGTTGTTCCGGGGTCAGGCGCAAGGTCGCAAGGTCGGCGACGATGTACAGGTACTGGCCTCCGAACAGGTGACCGGCCTCATGCACGGTGCCGAACATCCGGCGCAGGTCATCGAGGCGGAAATAATTGACGTGCTCGTAGAACAGGTCGAACCAGGCGCGGTGTTCGAGGATCCAGTCGAAGCACGGCACTTCAATGTAGATCTGCCCGCCCTGATTGGCGTTGGCCATCTCGACCAGAAAACTCACCGGGTCCTGAATGTGTTCCAACACATGGCGCAGCACAATGGCGTCAGCCGCCAGGCCGAGGCCACGGGTGAACGGTGCCTTGATCACGTCGGCATTGTTGCCTTCGTAGGCCGGGTCAATGCCGGTGATGGCGTAGCCCAGGCCTTTGAGCAGTTCGAGAAAGTAGCCTTTGCCGCAACCGACTTCGATCAGTTCCTGACCCTTGAAGTGGCGGGCAATGATGCCTTCGACATCGTTCAGGTGCTTCTGGAACTGGCCCGAATGCGCCTGCTCGTTCTGGTAGTCGGCGTCGTAGCTGAGCTTGTCGGCGTCGAAGGCCTGGTTGAAGATCAGCCCGCTCTTTTCATCTTGCACCAGTACCATGTCGGCGCACGCCGAGGCCCTGGCCGACGCCGGGTCGGCAAAGGTGCGGTTCTGCAACACCGGCAGGTCGGCGACCCGATACAACTCATGCCTCATGCTCTGCTCCCAGTAGCTGTTGCAAACGGTCCGCCACGCCCCAGAACGCCATCGGCTCATGGGTCGCGTATGGGTAATGACCCAGGTTCAAATCGATCGACGCACCGCGTTCTCGCACTCGCTGCTCGACCAGCGCCCGCACCGAAACCGGCTGGCCGCTGGCGCAATTGATCACGCCGTCGAAGTCACGCTGTTGCAAGATCGCCGCGAGGTAGCCGGCAGCCGTCTCGATCGCCAGGTAATCGCGCAATTGTTCGCCGGCCGACATGTTGAAGCGCTCGTCGCCGGCATCGATCGCCCGATCCAGCGCTGCGAGCAAACTGTTGGGGTTTTGCCCCTCGCCGTGCAGGTAAAACAACCGCGCCCATTGCAGAGTGAACGGCTGAACCCTCTGCAGGTTTTCGAGGAACAGACGCAGGGTATTTTTTGCCAACCCATAAGGGTTGCCGGGCTGCGGCGCGGCCTGCTCGCTGAGCGGGCCGCTTTGCATTCCGTATTCGAAACAGGTCCCGGTGACCAGCACTTGCGATACGCCCGCTTCGACCGCGCCCTTGATGAACCGGTAATCGGCCATCAGGTTGTGCTCGAAGTGAAACAGCGCCTGATAGTTCGGCAAGCCCGGCCAGGCCAGATGCGCCAGGGCGTCGACGCCATCGCTCATTGCGGTGATGTTCAGGTCTTCGCCGTGAATATCCGCCGTGATGAACTCCACGGCATTGATCCACGGCAAGCTCGCGGCGGTCTCGGCATTGCGCGCCACCGCGCGAACTTCGCAGCCACGGGCAAGCAACGCCGTGACCAAATGGCGGCCTACGAACCCGGTGGCACCGGTCACCAGCACTTTCACAGGATGGTCAACTCAGGCACGGCGATCACGAAGCGGCCATCCCACTGACGCACCTGATCCAGTTGCTGACTGACTTCGTGCAGCAGGTTCCACGGCAACACCAGTACGAAATCCGGCTTTTCGAGCTCGATCCGGGCTGGCGAAACAATCGGAATGCGACTGCCCGGCAGGTACTTGCCCTGTTTGTGCGGATTGGCGTCGGCGACCCAGGCCAGCAGGTCCGGCTTGACCCCGGCGTAGTTGAGCAACGTGTTGCCCTTGGCGGCGGCGCCGTAACCGACCACTCGTTTGCCGTCAGCCTTGGCCTTAAGCAGAAAGCGCAGCAGTTCATGTTTTATATGTTCGGCGGCCGGTGCGAGAGTCGCGTAGTACTCGGGCGTTTTCACCCCGGCAACGAGTTCGGCGTGCAGTTGCTGAGCAACCGCAGGTTGCACGTCCCGACGAACGCCATCAGCGCGCTGGACGAAGACCCGCAGCGAACCGCCGTGGGTCGACAGCTGACTGACGTCGAACACTTCCAGGCCGTTGCGCATGCACAACGTCTGCACAGCCGTCAGCGACAAATAGGAATAATGCTCGTGATACAGCGTGTCGAACTGTTGGCCGGCCATCAGCGTCAGCAGTTGCGGAAACTCGAAGGTCACCACGCCGGTCGGCTTGAGCAAGGTGGCGAAACCACCGAGGAAATCATTGATGTCCGGCACGTGGGCCAACACGTTGTTGGCAGCCATCAGGTCCGCAGACCAGCCTTCGCCGACCAATTGCGCAGCGGTGTGACGGCCGAAGAACAACTCGCGGATTTCCAGGCCCTTTTCGCGCGCCGCTTGCGCGGTGCTGCGGGTCGGTTCAACACCCAGGCAAGGGATGCCGCGACCGGCGACGTACTGCAACAGGTAACCGTCGTTGGCAGCGATTTCCACCACACGGCTGTCGGCGGTCAGGCCGAAGCGCTCGACCATCTCGGCAACGTAACGATCGGCATGCGCGAGCCAGGTGCTGGAAAACGAACTGAAATAAGCATACTCAGCGTCGAACAGGCTGTCGGCACGGGTGTAATCTTCGGTTTGCACCAACCAGCACTGCTGACACACCGCGACCTTCAGCGGCACCCATTGTTCGGCCTGTTCCAGCTGATCGGCACGAACGTAGGCGTTCGACGGCGGCGATGTGCCAAGGTCGATCAGCGGCAAGGCCAAAGAAGTTCCGCAACCACGACAGTTCATAGACGCACTCCAGCGAAGCGTTCATCGAGCAAGGGATGGCTGGCGTCCCTGGCTGACAGATTTTTGACAGGCAACGGCCAGGCTATCGCCAGCCGTGGATCGTTCACCGATAAACCACCTTCGTGCTCCGGCGCATAGTCGGCGCTGTGTAGATAAAGCAATTCGGCGTCGTCGGTCAGGGTCTGGAAGCCGTGGGCAAATCCGGCAGGAATGAGCAGGCTGCGACCGTCGCCAGCGCGCAGGTGTTCGGCGTGCCAATGCAGGAACGTTGCGGAGTCGGGCCGCAGGTCCACCGCCACGTCCCAGACTTCACCGCGCAGGCAGCTGATCAGTTTGGCTTCCGCCGCGTTGGCATTCTGGTAATGCAAGCCACGCACACTCCCGCGCACACGGGTGCAGGAATGGTTGATCTGGCGAATATGAAACGCTTGGCCGAAGGCACTCAGGCTGCCCTCGCAGAACAGCCGGGCGAAGTGCCCACGCTCATCTTCGAAGCGTTTGTGCTGCACGCTGAACAGTCCGGCCAGCGGCAAAGGCTTCAACAGAAACTCGCTCACAGCGCGCCTCGGTACAGATTCAACTGGCTCAACGTGATGGCGCGCATGTCATCGCCGTTTTGCCACGCCAGGTGCCAATCGAGGGTCTGGGTCAGGCATTGCTGCAACGACCAGCGCGGTTGCCAGCCCAACAGTTGACGGGCGCGGCTGCTGTCCAGGCGCAACAGGCCTGCTTCATGCAGATCACTCGGTTCTATGCGCAATCCGCGCGCTTGTGGCCAGCGGTTGGCGAGCAGTTCGACGACTTCGCCGACGCTGCACATGTCCGCTTCGCTCGGACCGAAGTTCCACGCATCGGCAAACTCGGGACCTCGCTCGTAAAGACCGGCGGCCAGCTGCAGGTAACCGGCCAGCGGCTCCAGCGCGTGTTGCCACGGGCGGACCGCTTGCGGGTAGCGCAGGGTCACCGGTTCGTCGGCCGACCAGGCTTTCAGGACATCGGGAATCAAACGCTCCGGGGCAAAATCGCCGCCGCCCAACACGTTGCCGGCTCGGGCCGTGGCCAGGGCCAGACCGTGTTCGGCATATTTCCCGGCCGGGAAGAACGACGCTGCATAAGACTGCGCCAGCAACTCGCAACACGCCTTGCTGCTGCTGTAAGGATCGTGGCCGCCCAGGGCTTCGTTTTCACGGTATGGCCACAGCCATTCCTGATTGGCGTAGACCTTGTCGGTGGTCACCAGCACGCAGGCGCGCACGCCACCGACCTGACGGATAGCTTCAAGCAGGTTCAAGGTGCCCATGACGTTGCTGGAGTAAGTCCCCAGCGGATCACGATAACCCTCGCGCACCAGCGGTTGCGCCGCCAGATGCAGGACGATTTCCGGTTGGGTGTCGGTGATCAATTCGAGCAAGGCGCCCAGGTCACGCAGGTCACCGCGCTGATCGTTGATGCCTTCGTGGACACGCGCCAGTTCGAACAGGCTCGGTTCGGTGGACGGATCAAGGGAAAACCCAGTGACTTTCGCGCCGAGGCTTTGCAGCCACAACGTCAGCCAACTGCCTTTGAATCCGGTGTGCCCGGTCAATAGAACCCGCTTGCCGCGCCAGAATTCCGGGCTCAGCCCCATTGCTTCCATGGGGCCTCCCCGCTCAGCCACAGCTGCTCAAGGTGGTTTTTGTCGCGCAGGGTGTCCATCGGATGCCAGAAGCCGTCGTGCTGAAACGCTTGCAGCTGCAGTTCGTCGGCAAGCGCGGCCAACGGCTCGGCCTCCCAGGATGTTTGGTCGTCGGCGATGTACGGCAGCACTTTTGGCGACAGCACAAAAAAACCGCCATTGATCCAGCCGCCGTCACCGCGCGGCTTTTCAATGAAACCTTTAACGCTGTCACCGTCGCGCTCCAGGGCGCCGTAACGGCCAGGAGGCTGCACAGCGGTGACGGTCGCGAGTTTGCCGTGGGACAGGTGAAAATCCACCAGAGCACCGATGTTCAAATCGGACACCCCGTCGCCGTAGGTGAAGCAAAACGCTTCTTCGTTTTCCAGATAGCGGCTGGCACGACGTAAACGGCCACCGGTCATGGTTTCTTCACCGGTATCGATGAGCGTGACGCGCCACGGCTCGCTGTAGTTCTGGTGAACGTCCATGCGGTTGTTGCACATGTCGAAGGTGACGTCAGAGGTGTGCAGGAAGTAGTTGGCGAAGAAGTCCTTGATTGCATAGCCCTTGTAGCCCAGGCAAATCACGAAGTCATGAATCCCGTGAGCGGAGTACTGCTTCATGATGTGCCAGAGAATTGGCTTGCCGCCGATTTCAATCATCGGCTTGGGTTTGAGGTGCGACTCCTCACTGATGCGCGTGCCCAGGCCGCCCGCCAAAATAACTGCCTTCATCGTCTCCCCTCTTGTTCGTCACAGGGCTCAGCCAAGCTGTATCAAGCTTTTGCAGGCCTTCTGGATAAAACCTTCAATGCCGCTCAGGGCGCTTCTGGATTCACCGGAAGTGCTCGTTTTATGGCGATATCGGGGGGACTTGCAGGAAACGCGCCAGCTCTTTCTCTGTGAGGGGCGGGGTCTGAGCTTGGGTGTATATCCGTTTTAGCGGTAACGGATATGTACCCGATCGCAATAGACCCCGTGGATCAGTTCGGCAACCAAGCCTCGGCCCAGTAATTCAGGTTATTGCCCCGCAGCATGTAATCACGCAGCACTTCCTCGCGCAGCGCGTCACCCATGCGGTAACTCGCGCCCGGGTCAGCCAGGTGCATACGGATTGCCTCAAGCCATTCCTCGGTACTGTTGCTCACCACCTTGGTACACGGCAGGTAACCGCGATAAGCCTCTGTGTCCGTACAGATCACCGGATAACCGCACGCGCCATATTCCAGCAGGCGCAAGTTGCTCTTGCAGTCGTTGAAGATGTGAAATTCCAACGGCGCCAAAGCCAGGTCAAGGTTCAGGCTCGCCAGTTTGCCTGGGTAAGCCTGCAGGCCAACGGCGGGATGGAATTCATGCACGAAAGGCTTGAGTGCCGGTGGGCACATGCCGAAAAACACCCACTCCACTTCATCCGCCAGCAGGCGAACGACATCGGCAATGATCGCCAGATCGCCATCGTGACTGGTCCCCCCACCCCAACCTACCCTCGGTTTGCGCGACGTACGTCGCTGGCTGCTCAGACCGGTCCACAGATGCGGAGCGAGCATGTTCGGCACCACGCGAATATCGTCATGCATGCCTTGGAGGGTGTCAGCCAGCGGCTGGGTCGACACCACCACCCGATCACACAACCCTATTGCGCGCCGCACGATCTGTTCAACACCGACAATGGCCTTGCGCACGTGAGCATTTTTCTTGGGCACATCGATGACATAGTCATCGAGCTCGAAGATCCGGAAAGCCTTGGAGCTGTTCCTGACCCGCTCCACTTCATTCACTGCGCCCTCACTGTAGCGCCCTTGCAGAATGATGACGTCGGGTGACTGGCGTTCCAGCTCAATGTCCGAAGGCGTATGGAATGATAGATTACCGAGCACTTGACCCGCGGCTTCCAGCTCGAGAAACGGTTGGGTGACGCGGTAATGACCCACTGCAGTCTCATTGATCGGAATCGCCAGCACCCGTGGCAGCATGTGACGGGCGAACGGATTCCAGTCGCTCCTGAAACCCGGTTCAAGGCTGAAGTTATTGGTGTTGAGGCTCAGGTTGACGTTGTACGCCGGATCTCTTGCGATGATCGGCAGCCAGCGCTGATAAAACCGCTTCTGCTCAGCCAGCAGCTCTGACACCACCGGCCCGCTCTCCGCCTCGGCAGCCACGTGGACCGACTCGGCATACGGCGTCCAGACCACCAGATACCCCTTCTGCCTGACACGTAGACAGAAGTCAGGGCCGCCGAGTCTTTGGGAAAAGGCCTGCTCGTCAAACCCCCGAAGCTCATCGAACACTTGCTTGCGGACCAGCAGGCACTCGGTTCTCACAGCACTCAAATTCTGCACCGCCTGCTGGCGCTGCATATACCCTGGAGTGGTCATCACCTCACCGCGCCAAGGCACGCCGACAGGGCCGCGCATCCCCAGCACCAGGGCAGAACCTTCGATACGCCCCTGAGGGCTGACCATTCGCCCACCGACGACGCCCACCTCCGGACGCAAGCCGTGATTCAGCAGCTCCCCAAGCCAGTCACGATTGACGATCAGGCTGTCCGGGCTGAGCAACAGCACATACTCGCCGCGCGCCTGAGCAACAGCGAAGTTCTGCGCCGCTGCCGGGTTATCGGGGTAATCGCAATGCAACACGCGCAGTTTTTCGCCACTCATTTGCGACATGGCGGCCAGCCAGTCCCGCGCCTCGATCGAGGTGCTGGCGTTGTCGACGATCAACAATTCGTAGTGAGCATAGGCCGTGTGTTCCAGCACACTTTCGATACAACGTTCAAGCCGACCGAGCTGATCCTGGGCCACTACCACAATGGACACCAGCGGCTGAACGCCATGCTGGTAGTCAATTCGATTGATGAGCGGCACGTTGCCCGGCCGCACCTCGTGTGCCGCACCGATACGATCAAGGTGCGCCGTCAGTACACGGGAGTTTTGCTCGATAACCTGCGGCAGAGCGAGCCATTGCGACAGGCCGAACGAGGACTCGACCAGTACTTGGGCGACATGCTCGATGACATGCGCGCCATGGTTTTCAACGAGCCGCCAAACCAGATCATGGGGGCTGAGTTCAGCGAAATCCGGGGTGAAACCACCCGCGGCCACAAAGCCTTGACGCTGGATGGCCAGTGTCCGCCCGACATAGGGATAACTGCGCAGCAGGTCCAGATTGAAATCGGACTTGAAGATCGGCTCGACCGACACGTCATTGCGCAAGCCACCTTCATCGCTATAGATACACAGCGCGTCGGCACTCTCGACCATCCGCTCGGCCAGAAGCAGCAAGGCCAGTTCATTCAGGCGATCACCGGCCCGCAGAAGATAGAACCAGTGCGCACTGTCGGTCTGCATCAGGCCATTGAGTTGCTCAAACCCGTCGCCTTGCAGGGCCACACGAATCACATTACCGGCAAGGGCACTGGCGCGATTTTCACCTGAGAGCACCAACACCCTTTCGGCGGCATAGACCTGCCGTTCGATGCTCTCCAGTGTGACGCCCAATGCCGCATCGTCAGCGTCGGCATCAATCACCACCGGCACAATTCGCGGCTGCCATGCCCACGAGGCAAGGCGCGTGGGCAACAGGCGCTGCTGGGCGGGGTTCAGGGTGCGACAGGCCAGCCATTGCTGATACACATCAGCAAAGCTGTCACAGTTTTCACCGACCCGTGAACGGATCAAGGTCGCGGTAAAGCCCAGCGAACGACTCAGGGCCATTTCCTCCCAGTCATACGGTTCACCGAGGGCGGCACTGGCCAGATCGATATAGCGCACATGCCCCGGCGCTGGTGCCGGTTCGCCGCTGCGCACCGCCAGCATTTGGGTCAGCCAACCAAGCTCGACCGCCACGGCCTGCTCGACCTCCAGTTGATTGCTCATGCGCGCCGGGTGCAAGCGTTCGAAGCTGAGCACCTGGCCCATTACCGCCAGATTGCCACGACGCAACAGGCAGACAAACAAGGCGAAATCGAGACGGGCGACAAACCCTTCGCCGACCTGGGTCAACGCGGGCAAATACTCCAGCACCTGATGAGTACGCATCAGCGCACCGCTCAAATTGCTGAGAAAGTTCAGGGCCGTGCTTTCCAGCACATCCAGCAGGTCTTCACCCTTGAACAGCGTATCTCCCGAGACAAAGCTGGAGTTCTCCAGACGCTCGGGAAGCAGAAGGTAATCGCCGTCGCAATACTGACGCAACGCAATCACCAGATTCACGTCGTCATGGTCAATGAAACCCTGCACCTGACGGGCAATGCTCTCAGGCAGCAGTTGATCGTCATCACAGAGAAGCTTGAGGTACTCCCCCGTCGCCTGCTCGGCGCAGGCCATCAGATTTCCCTTGAACCCCAAGCGTTGTTCATTGCGCACATAACGCAATGTCACGGTTTGCGGCACTGTGCAGGCCTGGACCAGTGCATGGATTTCGTCGCTGTCGCTGTCGTCACACACGATCACTTCAAGCGATGCATAGGTCTGATTCAGAGCGCTTTGCAGCGCTGCCTGAAAGTAAAGCGGGTTGTAGGCGGGAATGGCGATGCTGACAAGAGGAGTTGGTTTCACGACAGGGGAACTCGCGAGCGGCGGGCGCTCACTCTGGAACGAGTGGAGCAGCCCTGAACCGCTGAAAAATGACGGTTTGCACTCGGGTGTTTTGAACCTTCGTGCCCATAGCGCGAAGGCCTTGACTCAGACTTTGTTGAACAACCCCAACTGAGCGATTTTGCTGAACGCCAGTTGTGAGGCCTGCAACATGGTTTGCTGCAAGGTCAGGCGGGTCATCACCGTGGCCGGGTCCGAATCACGGATCGCCCCCTGGGTCTGCGTATTGGCCAGCACCAGGCTCTGGTTGATATCGGTCTGAGTCGTCAGCGACGAACCGCGACCACCCACGGAACTGATGCTGGAGGTCAACTGGTCAATGCCGCTGGTCAGGTTGCCGATGCCCGAACCAATGGCTGCGTTGAGTTTTTGAATGGCCAGCGGATCGTTGTTGGTCGGCGTCGACAGCGCGGTTTTCAGCTGGTTGACGGTGTCCAGAATGTTCTGCGTCTGGTGAGTGTTGACCGAGACAGAGAACTGGTCACCGGCAAGCATCGACGGCGCCGGTACGCCGCTCAGCGTGAAGGCGACACCCGATGCGGTGGCGACGTTGCCCGCCAGAACGCCGCTGGAAACCGGCTTGCTGTTCGCGGTCAGAGGCGCGGCATACAAGTCGAAAGCCGTGGGGCTGGTGAACTTGAGAATCGCCTCGCCTTCCGGAAAGCTGGCGTGGTAGGCGGCACTGTTGGTGATGCTCGTATTGGTGACGACTTCGGTAGACAGGTTGCCTGGGGCACGGGACGCATTGAAGCTGTCCGGCTTGGCCGCCAGGGTAAAGCTGTAGGCATTGGGGGACGGGGGCGCCGGAAATACGGTCGCCGGAACGTCACCGGACTTCAGGTTGATGTTCAACTTCAGATCAACGCCACGGAAATTGATCGTCTGTGTGGCGGCCCCCCCGGTGGAGCTGAACACGCCATTGCCAGAAGCCTCGGACGTGACGTCATTACCCAGCGAATCCCGGATTTCCAATTGCGTAGGGCTGAGGAAATTCACAGTGTAGGGCTCGCCACCGCGGAATTTGGCGTTATAGGTCACGTCCGAATTCACCTGACCATTGGACAGCACCACACGACCACCATCGACGAGCGGCGTGGGCGAGGTCATGGTGGACTGCGTGCGACTGGTGTTGATGGCTTGCTGGAACACAGCCCAACCGGTGCTGTTGGTGGCCATCGACTGGGTATCGCCAATCGGCAGGTCCAGCGTGACCTGATCACCGTTATAGCTGTAGGTGCCGTCGGTATTGCGCGAGAACGGAACGGTATCGCCCTTGGAACCGGAGAAAATGTATTTGCCGTTTTCGTCCTTGGAGTTCATCAGGCTCAACAGCTGCTCTTCGATCTGGCTGAGCTCCGAAGCGTTGGCCTGACGGTCAGAATCGGTATAACCGGCGTTACCGGCACCCAGGGCCAGTTCCTTGGCGCGTTGCAGCACGTTGCCGATGCTGGTCATGACCGCTTCAGTCTGGCCAAGCGTGGCTTTGATCGTTGTCATGTTGTTCGAGAACTGATCGAGCATCGAAGCCTGCTGCCCCAATTGCAGCAAGCGCGAAGCGCCGACCGGATCATCGGCGGCCGTGTTGACGCGAACCAGGCTGCTGGCCTCTTCGCTGCTCTTGACCACGTTGGCGAAGTTCTTCTGGTAATTGGCAGCCGAGGACTCGTAAAACTGGGCGGTAGAAATGCGCATGGGCTACGACTCCTTAAATGCTGTTGATCAGTGTGCTGAAGATTTCCTGCGCAGCCTTGATGATCTGCGAAGAGGCGGTGTAGTACTGCTGATACTTGACCAGGTTGCCGGTTTCCTCATCGAGGTCGACACCCGAAAGCGAGTCGCGCGCACCTTTGGCGTTCGCCAGAATGGCTGAGGTCGCGGCGCTGTCGAGCTTGCCTTGGGCGGCCTTGGAGCCAACGCCTTCGACCAGTTTGCCGTACGCGTCGTTCAGGGAAATACCTTTGCTGGCGGAGCCGGTGTCCACGGTCTGCGCGGTCTGCAAGCCGGCCAGTGTGGTGCCGTTACGGTTATCCAGGCTGCCCGGCTGACTGAGCGAGACGTTAATTGCCGCGCCGCTGCTCGGGGCACCGGCGAAGGTCATGCTGAAGGTCGCGGTGTACTGAGTGGCAGGCGCAGGCGGGATCGGCGCCCCCGTGGCATCCTTGAGCGGAATGTTCAGGTTCAGGGTGTTGCTCTCACCTGGCTTGATGGTGCCGCTGCTGATCAACCCGCCCTTGGCATCCAGGAACTGGTAGGTCTGGCTGGTGCCGTCGGCGGACACCGCACCAAATACCACCTTGGTCGGCGTGGAATTTTTCAGGCCGTTCTGCATCGCGGTGGTGGTCGCCGCGTCGTAGATATCGAATTTAGTGGTCAGGGTCGGTTGGCCGCTGGCCGGGATCGTCAGGGTGCCGCTGCCACTGCCGCTCGCTGCAATTGCCGCGCCCAACGGTGCCGCGATGGCCAGACGTTTGGAGTCGGTCATCTCGGTCTTGATGTTGGCGGCCGCATTGCGGGTCGGGGTGATCTTGAAGGTATCACCAGCGGCGGCAGTGCCGCCGAGCGTCATCGAAAAACCGTCGATCACCGGCGGTGGCGTGGTCAGCGTGCTGAAGCTGCCCACGCCAGTGTTGTCCGGCAGGCGCTGCACGGTGTAGTCGGTAGGACTGGTGAATGTCACCTTGTAATCGTTGATGGTCAGCTTGCCAGTGTCTTCGATGCTGACAGCGAAGTTGCCGGAACCGACACTGTTATTGCCCGAAGCGATGCTGCGCTGAGCCATCTGCGCGGCACTGTTGATGCTGTTGAACAGGTTCGAACCGAAGTCACCGTTCTTGTCGATGCCCTGGGCCTGAATGCTGTTCATCTGATCGGCGACGACCAGGGCGACGCGACCCAGTTCGTTCATGGCCGGGTCAAGCACGGTGCTGCGATAGCGCAGCAAACCGCCGATTTCGCCACCGGTCATGATCGACGTGATATCGATGGTGCTCGAACCACGATTGAGTTGCAGCGACAAGCGGTTCGGGTCGTCTTTGCCCGGCACGACTTCGAGTTTGTTGACGGTGTTGCCCATGACCAGCGGCTGGCCGCTGCCCAAGTAGATATCGACGTTACCTTCACGCTCGACGATCTGCGCGCCGGTAAAGGTCGAAAGCTGGCGTACGGTCTCGTTACGGGCGTCGAGCAGCTCGTTCGGCATGCCACCAGAGCTGGAAATCTCGGAAATCTTCTGGTTCAACTGCGCCACGGTGGCGGCCAGTTTGTTGACCTGATCGGCCATGTTCGTCAGGTTGCCATTGATGTTCGCGTTCTGCTCGTTCAACTGGCTGGACACTGAATTGAAACGATTGCTCAAGGCCTGGGCATCGCTGAGCAGCAACTGGCGTGAAGCGTCGTCACCCGGCTTGGCGTTGACGTTCTGCACCGAGGCAAAGAACTTGGTCAGTGCGCCATTGAGGCCGGTGCTGGTGTCCGACAGCAGTTTGTCCAGCGGCGTGACCTGCCCCAGGTACGCGGCCGAATCACTGTTGAGCGACGTGGTGGTCTGCAGTTGGGCGTCAAGGTAGCTGTTGTACACCCGACGTACGTCGGCCAGAGTCGTGCCGGTACCGATGTAGACATTGCCGAACTGCTGCGAGGCTTTGGTTCCCTGCACGGTCTGCTGACGCGAGTAACCCGCGGTATCGACGTTGGCGATGTTGTTACCCGTCGTCATCAACGACGATTGGCTGGCTGACAGCCCCGACATCCCGATATTGAGCAAACTCATGGTTCAGACCTTAATCCTTGTGCCTATAAAGGCGTGGTGGAAGCGCCCGCCGCAGCGTAGTTCTGGTAACTCGTCATCTGCTTGGCTATCTGCGAAATCTTGCTCGCGTAGTCCGGGTCGGTTGCGTAACCGGCCTTTTGCAACTCGCGCACAAACTGTTCTGGGTTATCGGCCGACTTCACGACATCTTGATAGCGATTGTTGGTTTGCAGCAGCGTCACAAGGTCATGAAAACTGTCCTTGTAAGAGTCATAGGAACGGAACTGCGCTGTCTCCTTGACCATCTCGCCATTCCTGAATTCGCTGGTGATTGCCCGCGCCGATTCGCCCTTCCAACTGCTGCTGGCCTTGATGCCGAACAGGTTGTGACTGCTGCTGCCATCCTGGGCGCGCATGACCGATTTGCCCCATCCGGTTTCCAGGGCGGCCTGCGCCACCAGGTAACGCGGATCGACCCCAATGCGTTCGGCGGCCTCTTTGGCCATCGGCAACATGGTGCTGACGAATTCGTCGGCGGAACTGAACGCTTTCTTCGCCGGCGCCAGCGGTATCTGAGCCATGGCACGGCCATAAATCTGCAGGCGCCCGCTGGATGTCGCATCCGTTTGCGAAGCCAGCCAATCGCCGTTGTACAGGGGGCCGGCACCGGTCTTGGTGCTCTGCGGCATTTGGATGCTGTTCTGCGCCGTCGTGGCGGTCGCGGCAGGGGTCGATGCCGACGGCACCAGCCCTGCGAGCAAGCGGTCCGCCAGTTTCGGCGGCAGCGCCAGGCGTCGCTGATTGATCAGCGCCATATCATTGCGATGAGTGCCCTCGCCCGCACTGGCCGATTTCACCGAGCGCGAAGCCCACAACGGACGCTCGCCATTGAGGCGCGACAGCGGCCCGTTGGTGGCGACCGTACCGGCGGCTATCGGGGTTTCCACGGCGGCTTTCGCGGCAGCTTGCTTGGCGGCTGACGCGGCAGCGGCCTCGCCCGGGGCCATCGGCTTGTTCTTCGACATCTGACGCATCAGCACGTCAGCCAGACCAATACCGCCACCCTCACGGGACATGGAAACGGCCAACTGCTGGTCGTACATTTCCTGGTATTGCTTGGCTGCCGGCGTGTTGAGCGGATTGTCCTGGCCCAACGTTTCAGTGGCCGAGCGCATGGACTTGAGCATTTCACCGAGGAACAGCGACTCGAATTCCTGCGCCACCTTGCGCATGTTGCCGTCGCTGTTCTTGTCGCCGACCTTGAGCTGGTTCAAGCGATTGAGGTCCGAATAGGAACCCGAATCGTTGCTGCTGACCCCCAATCCGCCCTTGCGCATATCCATGGTCGCCGTCCTCAAATCACGATCAGGTCGGCTTGCAGCGCACCGGCCTGTTTCAGTGCTTCAAGGATGGCCATCAAGTCACCAGGCGCCGCGCCGACCTGATTCACCGCACGCACGATTTCGTCAAGGGTGGTGCCCGGGCCGAACTTGAACATCGGCTTGGCTTCCTGCTGGGCGTTGACCCGCGAGCGCGGCACGACCGCCGTCTGCCCATTGGACAGAGGGCCGGGCTGGCTGACGATCGGGTCTTCGGTGATGGTCACGGTCAGGCTGCCGTGGGTCACGGCAGCCGGGGAAACCTTGACGTTCTGGCCGATCACGATGGTGCCGGTCCGCGAGTTGATGATGACTTTCGCCACCGCCTGACCCGGGTCGACTTCAAGGTTCTCGATGATCGACAAATAGTCGACGCGCTGACTCGGATCAAGCGGCGCACTGACGCGAATCGAACCGCCGTCGATGGCCTGGGCAACGCCAGGACCGAGCATGTCGTTGATCTTGTCGACGATGCGCTTGGCTGTGGTGAAGTCCGAACGGTTGAGGTTCAGCGTCAGGCTGTTGCCCTGGTTGAAACCGCTCGGCACCGAACGCTCAACCGACGCACCACCCGGGATACGACCGGCCGACGGAACGTTGACGGTAATCTTCGAGCCGTCACGACCTTCGGCGTCGAAACCGCCGACCACCAGGTTGCCCTGAGCGACCGCATAGACGTTGCCATCGATACCCTTGAGCGGCGTCAGCAGCAAGGTGCCGCCGCGCAGGCTCTTGGAGTTACCGATGGACGATACAGTGATGTCGACCTGTTGACCCGGCTTGGCGAACGCCGGCAAATCAGCACTGATCGACACCGCCGCGACGTTCTTCAATTGCACGTTGCCCGAACCCGGCGGCACCTTGATGCCGAACTGCGAGAGCATGTTGTTGAAGGTCTGCAGGGTGAAGGGGGTTTGCGTCGTCTGGTCACCGGTGCCGTTAAGTCCGACCACCAGGCCGTAGCCGATCAATTGGTTGGAACGCACGCCGGAAATACTGGCGATATCCTTCAGCCGCTCGGCTTGAGCGTTGAAGGCCGCGGACAGCATCAGAGCAGCCACCATGAGGCTTTTGAAATTCAACGTGGCCACCTAGAAAGGGAACAGCGGGCTGAGGAAGAAACGGTCGAACCAGCCTGGCTGACTCGCATCGGCAAACGAACCGGTGCCCGAATAGGTGATGCGTGCATCGGCGATACGGGTCGACGAAACGGTGTTGTCCGTCGCGATGTCATCGGCGCGAACCAGCCCTGCAATCCGCACCAGTTCATCACCGGTATTGAGGGTCATCCACTTCTCGCCGCGCACGGCGATAATGCCGTTGGGCAACACGTCGGCAACGGTCACCGTGATCGAGCCAGTGAGGCTGTTGCCCTGGCCGGCCTTGCTGTCACCCTTGGTCGCGCGGTCGCCGCTGTAAGCGGCTTCCAGACTCAGGTCACCGCTGCCGAGCGGGTTATTCGTGTTGGGTGTACTGCCGAACAATGAGGACAGGCCAATGCTGGTCTTGCTGGTCTTGCCGACCTGGGAATTGGCGTTTTTGCTGGCCTGGGTCTTCTCGTTCAAGGTGATGGTGATGATGTCACCGACCCGGAACGCCTTGCGGTCGCTGTACAGGTTCTGTTCGAAACCGGCCTGGTAGATCGAGCCGTTATTGGCCGCTGCCGGCAGCGGCGTGCGCGGTAACACCGGGGCGTAGTAAGGGTCATTGGGCTTGGGCGTCGGTCCGACGCAACCCGAAAGCGCGGCGATCCCACTCAGTGCCAGAACAGATACATAGCGATTCATGACCCTACCTCACGGTGTTGCAGGCGACCTCATGGCCGCCTCATAGACTTGATTACAGATTCTGCGTTACGAACGAGAGCATCTGGTCGGCGGTGGAGATCACCTTGGAGTTCATCTCGTAAGCGCGCTGAGTGGTGATCATGTTGACCATCTCTTCAACGGTGCTGACGTTCGAGGTTTCCAGAGTGTTCTGCAGCGTGGTGCCGAAACCGGCCAGGCCCGGGGTGCCGACTTGCGGCGCGCCGCTGGCAGCGGTTTCCAGGAACAGGTTGTTGCCCACAGCCTGCAGACCGGCCGGGTTGATGAAATCGGCGGTTTGCAGGTTGCCGATCACCTGGGAGGCCGGGTTGCCGGCAACGGTGATGGACACGGTGCCGTCGCGACCGACCGTGAAGGTCTGGGCATCGTTCGGGATGACGATGGCCGGTTCCAGGGCGAAGCCGCTGGCGTTCACGATCTGACCGTTGGAGTCCAGGTGGAACGTACCGTCACGGGTGTAGGAAGTCGTGCCGTCCGGCTGCAGAATCTGGAAGAAACCGCGACCGTCGATGGCCATGTCCAACGGCTGTTCGGTGGTTTGCAGGCTGCCGGCGGTGAAGTTTTTCTGGGTGCCGACGATGCGCACACCGGTACCCACTTGCAGACCCGACGGCAGCTCACTGTCCTGGGTCGACTGGGCGCCTGGCTGGCGTTTGATCTGGTAGAGCAAGTCCTGGAACTCGGCGCGGTCACGTTTGAAACCCGTGGTCGACACGTTGGCCAGGTTGTTGGAAATGGTCGTCAGGTTGGTGTCCTGGGCGGACAGACCTGTTTTGGCAACCCATAGAGCCGGAAGCATTCGATTCTCCTCGTGCGCCTGTTTTACGGCGCGACGTTCTGATAATTAGCTGATCTGCAAGACCCGAGCCATGGCCTGGTCATCGTCTTTGGCGGTGTTCATCATCTTGATGTGCAGCTCGAACTGCTTGGCCAGGGCCAGCACCGAAGTCATCTCTTCCACGGCGTTGACGTTGCTCGACTCAAGGAAACCGGACACCAGTTTGACGTTGGCATCGGCTTGCGCAGGCTTGCCGTCCTTGGTGTGAATCGAACCGTCCAGGCCTTTGGTCATGTTCTTGAAGTCCGGGCTGACCAGTTTGATGCGGTCGACTTCCGCCATCACGCGCGGACCTTCGCCCATCGCACGAATGCTGATGGTGCCGTCCTCACCCACTTCGATTTGCTGCTCGGGCGGCACGGCAATCGGCCCGCCATTGCCCATCACCGGCATACCGTTGCCGGCCCGCAGCACGCCCAGGGCGTCGACGTTCAGGCTGCCGGTGCGCACGTAGCTTTCGCCGCCATCAGGGTTCTGCACGGCGATCCAGCCATTGCCTTGCACCGCGACATCAAGGTCGCGACCGGTTTCCACCAATGCGCCAGGGGAGAAATCGGTGGCCGGACGTTCGGACAGGGCAAACGCACGCGCCGGAAAGCTGTCGCCGAACACCGGAATCGAACGCGCCTGTTCCAGGTCTTTCTGGAAACCGTTGGTGGAGATGTTCGCCAGGTTGTTCGCATGAGCCTTCTGCGCCAGTGCATTCTGGCTGGCGCCGGTCATTGCCACATAAAGGTACTTGTCCACACTCTTTCCTCTGCATGCCGGACGTTTGCCGTCCACCGCTGTACTGCTGAGCGATAAGCAATTTGCAGACCAACTTTTTTCTGGCGGCGCAGGGCCCGGCAAACAAAGGACTTGAGGGGTTCAGGAGGGATTGGAGGATTGTGTCAAAGACGAAAAACCGGCGGTGTTATGCCGGTAAGTGGCAAGGGCTGACCTTGAGGTTGACTGGACTACCGTCTTCGCGAGCAAGCCCGCTCCCACCTTTAATTTGTGTTCGACTCGATCAAATGTGGGAGCGGGCTTGCTCGCGAAAGGTCCATCACAGGTAAAACAGCTATCGGCTAAGACTCAGTCTTGCCAACTTCATACTCACGCAACTTATTGGCAATGGTCGTATGCGAAACCCCCAGCCGCTTGCCCAGTTGGCGACTGCTCGGGTGTTCGGAATACAAACGCTCAAGCACCGCTTTCTCGAAACGCCCGACAATCTCATCCAACCCGCCCTCGAGCGAGAAATCGCCAAGCGGCTGACGCACGCCGTAGTCCGGCAGGCGAATATGTTCAGCCTTGACGGTCCCGCCCTCACACAAGGAAACCGCCTGGAACAACACGTTTTCCAATTGCCGGACATTGCCCGGCCAATGGTAGTGACTGAGCCGTTCCATCGCCGCCGGCGCCAGTTTCGGCAGCGGGCAACCGATCTGTCGACTGGCTTGATCGAGGAAGTGTTCGACCAGCGGCGTCAAACCGTCGAGGCATTCGCGCAGTGGCGGGATGTGCAGTGAAAGCACGTTCAAGCGGTGATACAGATCCTGGCGAAACTCACCCCGCGCGCACAATTCGGACAGGTCGACCTGCGTCGCACAAATCACCCGCACATCCAGATAAACCTCTTCATCGCTGCCCACACGACGGAAGCAACCGTCCTGCAGGAAACGCAGCAATTTCACCTGCAAGCGCGGGCTCATTTCCCCGACACCATCGAGAAACAGCGTACCGCCCGCCGTCAGCTCCAGCAGACCGAGTTTGCCTTCGGCCCGCGCCCCTTCGAAAGCGCCGGGGCCGTAGCCGAACAGCTCCGTCTCCGCCATGGATTCCGGCAGGCCGGCGCAGTTGAGCGCCATCAACGGTGACTGCCCCCGCGGACTTGCCAGGTGGCAGGCGCGCGCCAACAACTCTTTACCCGTACCGGTTTCACCTTCTATTAATAGCGGCGCATCCAGCGGCGCCATGCGTCGGGCTTCGCGCACCACCGCGGCCATCACCTTCGAGCTTTGGAAAATGCTGTCGAAACCTCGCAGCTCCTGCTTGCGCACGTTATAGATGCGCTCACCGACCCGGTCGGCGCGGTGCAGCGTGAGCACCGCGCCAGCCATGGCTTCGCTGTCGTCATGCTCTGATTGCAGTGGCGCAATATCGGCGAGAAACACGTCGCCCTTCACCTTCACCCGCAAGCCGTTGATCCGCGACTTGTTGGCGCGCACCAGTTCCGGCAAGTCGAAATCCTCGGCGTAACGCGACAGCGGAATCCCCGGCACCTCATCTACCCGCACGCCAAGCAACTGTGCCGCCGCACGGTTGGCCGCGACGATCGAGCCACCCATGTCGATCGACAGCACCGGAAACTCCAGCGCACCAAGCAAGGCATTGAGCTCCATGTGCCGACGCTCGCTGGGCATCAGTCCTACACGCTTGACACCGAACACCCCGGCAATCGATTCGAATTTCGGACGCAATGCCTGAAACTGAATGTTGATCAGGTTCGGGCAATGCAGGTAGATCGCGTTGCCATGCTCACCGCCGACCTCGCCGCGTGCGACGTTGATCCCGTACTCCACCAGCAGGTTGAGAATGTCGCGCAGAATGCCGATGCGGTTCTGGCAGTGGACTTTGATACGCATATAAATGGCCCGAAAAACGATAAATGAGATCAGTACCTGTGCGCATTCCCTGTGGGAGCGAGCCTGCTCGCGATAGCGGTGTGTCAGTGGACATTTATGCTGGCTGACACACCGCTATCGCGAGCAGGCTCACTCCCACACGGGAATCGCAGCGCTCAATTGAACGCGCCCGGCAGATTTTTCTGTCAAGCGTGAAGATAGTCGTCAAGATTATGTGACACCTGCAAGCCATTTCAAACCCGCAAATCTCAATCCCTGCGCCATTGCGGCCAATCCGTAACGAATACTTTACGAAAATCGACGAAATTCCCTACGAACGGTGCAACTCGCGTGCTGCAACACTGCATTTCTTGAGGTATTTCTAGGTCCATAGCAGGACATAACAAGAACGAAATCCCCTAGCAGGAGAGCAGCATGAAGCAGACGCAATACGTGGCTCGCGAGCCCGATGCGCAAGGTTTTATCGACTACCCCGCCGAAGAACACGCGGTGTGGAACACGCTGATTACTCGCCAACTGAAAGTGATCGAGGGTCGTGCGTGCCAGGAATACCTGGACGGTATCGAAAAACTCGGTCTGCCCCACGACCGCATTCCGCAACTCGGTGAGATCAACAAGGTCCTCGGTGAAACCACCGGGTGGCAGGTTGCCCGGGTACCCGCACTGATCCCCTTCCAGACTTTTTTCGAATTGCTCGCCAACAAGCAGTTCCCGGTGGCGACGTTTATTCGTACCCGCGAAGAGCTGGATTACCTGCAAGAGCCGGACATTTTCCACGAGATCTTTGGCCACTGCCCACTGCTGACCAACCCCTGGTTTGCCGAATTCACCCACACCTACGGCAAACTCGGCCTACAGGCTTCCAAGGAAGAACGCGTTTACCTGGCGCGTCTGTACTGGATGACCATCGAGTTCGGCCTGGTCGATACAGCTGAAGGCCTGCGCATCTACGGCGGCGGCATTCTCTCCTCGCCGAAAGAAACCGTTTACTGCCTGTCGGACGAACCTGAGCATCAGACCTTCGATCCGCTGGAATGCATGCGCACGCCGTACCGCATCGACATCCTGCAACCGCTGTACTTTGTCCTGCCGAACCTCAAGCGCCTGTTCGATCTCGCCCACGAAGACATCATGGGCATGGTCAAGCAAGGCATGCAGCTGGGCTTGCACACACCAAAATTTCCGCCAAAGGCCGCGTGATCCGCAGCTTTTAGAATCAAGTGAGCCTGTCAGGAACCGACGCTTTGGTTTAGCGTGGTGACACTGACGGCCGATTTCCAATAATTCGATTTCAGGAACCCATCATGTCCACATTGAACCAAGCCCATTGCGAAGCCTGCCGCGCCGATGCCCCTCAAGTCAGCGACGAAGAACTGCCGGTACTGATCAAGCAGATTCCCGACTGGAACATCGAAGTGCGCGACGGCGTGATGCAGTTGGAAAAAGTTTTCCTGTTCAAGAACTTCAAGCACGCACTGGCGTTCACCAACGCCGTCGGTGAAATCTCCGAGGCTGAAGGTCACCACCCAGGCCTGCTGACCGAGTGGGGCAAAGTCACCGTGACCTGGTGGAGCCATTCCATCAAGGGCCTGCATCGCAACGATTTCATCATGGCCGCGCGCACTGACGAAGTGGCCAAGGACGCCGAGGGCCGCAAATAATGCATTTCGACGCCATCGGACGAGTACCCGGCGACCCGATTCTCGGCCTGATGGAGGCCTATGCGCAGGACCCCAACCCGCGCAAATTCGACCTCGGCGTGGGCGTCTATAAAGATGCCCAGGGCCTGACACCGATCCCCCAGTCCGTGAAGCTCGCCGAGCAACGCCTGGTGGATCGTCAGACCACCAAGACCTACATCGGTGGCCACGGTGAATCGGCGTTCGGCAAGGCCATCGTTGAGTTGGTGCTGGGGGCCGATTCTCCGTTGATCACCGAACAACGGACGGGCGCGACGCAAACGCCGGGCGGCACCGGCGCGCTGCGCTTGAGCGCCGATTTTATCGCCCAGTGCCTGCCGGGCCGTGGCGTGTGGCTGAGCAACCCGACCTGGCCGATCCACGAAACCATCTTCGCGGCAGCCGGAGTCAAGGTCAGTCATTACCCGTATGTCGGCAGCGATAACCGCCTCGACGTCGAAGCGATGCTCGCAGTACTCAATGAAGCGCCGAAGGGCGATGTGGTGCTGCTGCACGCTTGCTGCCATAACCCGACCGGTTTCGATCTGTCCCATGATGATTGGCGCCGGGTACTGGATGTGGTGCGCAGTCGCGATCTGGTGCCACTGATCGATTTCGCCTACCAAGGCTTCGGCGATGGCCTGGAACAGGACGCCTGGTCGACCCGGTTGTTCGCCGCCGCCTTGCCGGAAGTGCTGATCACCAGTTCCTGCTCGAAGAACTTCGGCCTGTACCGCGACCGTACCGGTGCGCTGATTGTCTGCGCGAAAACCGCTGACAAGCTGGTGGATATCCGCAGCCAACTGGCCAACATCGCCCGCAACCTGTGGTCGACACCGCCGGATCACGGCGCTGCTGTGGTAGCGACCATCCTCGGTGATCCAGAGCTGAAAAGCCTCTGGGCCGACGAAGTGGAAGCCATGCGTTTGCGTATCGCCCAACTGCGCAGCGGTTTGGTTGAAGCGCTTGAGCCTCATGGTTTGCGCGAGCGCTTTGCGCACATCGGCGTGCAGCGCGGGATGTTTTCCTACACCGGTTTGACGCCGGAACAGGTCAAACAACTGCGCGATCATCACAGTGTTTACATGGTGGGCACTGGTCGGGCAAACGTCGCCGGAATCGATGCCACACGCCTTGATTTGCTGGCCGAGGCAATCGCCGAAGTCTGCAAATAACCCCCAAGCACCGCAAGTCCCCGGTGGGAGCGGGCTTGCTCGCGAAGGCGGAGTGTCAGTCGACATTATCGTTGCCTGACACTCCGCCTTCGCGAGCAAGCCCGCTCCCACATTTGTTTTGTGTCGCTCCCTCTTGCAGACCTGTCTAGACAATCCCATCCGTCGCAACAATTGGATATAAAAGTCTTTTTGTCATTTCTTCTGCTGTATCCTCCCCAAGCTTTTTAAAAGCGCGGATCTACCAGATCTATCAACAGACTTTGCGAGGAGCGCGATATGCACGAGATCCCTAATCTCCCCTTCCCAAGCCTGCACGAAACTGAGCAGACGCCCACGCAACAAGCCGGTGCCCAACAGCCCGAGCCGAAAGAAGCCACTGAACGCCGCAAGGCCGACAGCGAAGACTGATTCACCTGCAATGCCAGACCGTGTGGAAAGCGCTAACATGCGCTTTCCACACCGCCTGAACCCCGAGCCCCACCATGACCGACGACTTCAGCCCTACTTTTGACGAAGCTCAGCAAGCCAGCGTCCTGATCGGCACCACCGAGAAGATGATCGAGATCTGGAATCGCCTGCCCCCCGAAAAACGCGCTGCGCTGCTCGCCCGCTTCGGCAGCGAAGAAAACGCCTTGGCCGCCCTGGTCACCACGCATCTGGTCGCACCCACCAAACCCTGATTCATCCCCTTCCGGCAAATAGTTTTACTTTTTCCACGACCCGCAGCCGTTCGCGCCGCTATCATAAGCAGCCTATCTATCCTGCTTCCCCGTGGATCTTTACCCATGTCTGAAAACCAGCGCCCCCTGGCGGTCACGCTGCAAGTCGTTTCCATCGTCCTGTTCACCTTCATTGGCTACCTGAATATCGGCATTCCCCTGGCCGTGTTACCGGGCTACGTCCATAGCGATCTGGGCTTCGGCGCCGTCATCGCCGGCCTGGTGATCAGCGTGCAATACCTGGCCACCCTGCTCAGCCGTCCGTATGCCGGGAAAATCATCGATAACAAGGGCAGCAAACTCGCCGTGATGTACGGCCTCGCCGGCTGCGGTTTGAGCGGCGTGTTCATGCTGATATCGGCCTGGACGCAGAGCCTGCCGACCTTGAGCCTGATCAGCCTGTTGATCGGCCGTCTGGTACTCGGCAGCGCGGAAAGCCTAGTGGGCTCCGGCTCGATTGGCTGGGGCATCGGCCGGGTCGGCGCGGCGAACACCGCCAAGGTCATTTCCTGGAACGGCATCGCCAGTTATGGCGCACTGGCAGTCGGCGCACCGCTGGGCGTGCTGCTGGTTAATCAGCTGGGCTTGTGGAGCATGGGCGTGAGCATCGTGTTGCTGGCCGTCCTCGGCCTGGTGCTGGCCTGGCCGAAAACCGCCGCACCGATTGTGGTCGGCGAGCGTTTGCCGTTCATGCATGTGCTGGGGCGTGTACTGCCACATGGTTGCGGTCTGGCGCTGGGCTCGATCGGCTTTGGCACCATCGCCACCTTCATCACCCTTTATTACGCCACGCAACACTGGGACAACGCGGTGCTGTGCCTGAGCCTGTTCGGTGCCAGTTTCATCGGTGCGCGGCTGCTGTTCGGCAACCTGATCAACCGCCTCGGCGGCTTTCGCGTGGCGATTGCCTGCCTGTCGGTGGAAACGCTCGGCTTGCTGCTGCTGTGGCTGGCGCCGGACGCTCATTGGGCATTGGCCGGTGCGGCACTGAGCGGGTTCGGTTTCTCGCTGGTATTCCCCGCGCTGGGGGTGGAAGCGGTCAACCTGGTACCGGCCTCGAGTCGTGGCGCGGCAGTCGGGGCTTATTCGTTGTTCATCGATTTGTCGCTGGGGATCACCGGGCCGGTGGCGGGTGCGATTGCGGCAGGTTTTGGCTTTGCCTCGATTTTCCTGTTCGCCGCGCTCGCCGCGTTGAGCGGTCTGGCACTGAGTGTTTACTTGTACCGGCAGGCGCCAAAGCACCTCAATGAAAAGTACCGGGAAGAACGAGCAGCGCGCTAAAAATCGACCTTGCCACGCCCGGCCTTGATGCTGCCGCGCTTGGTCTTGGACTCCAACCGACGCTTCTTCGAGCCGCGGGTCGGTTTGGTCGGGCGACGTTTCTTTTCGACCTTGGTGGCACTGAGGATCAACTCGGTCAGCCGCTCCAGCGCATCTGCGCGATTGGCTTCTTGCGTGCGGTATTGCTGGGCCTTGATGATCAACACCCCTTCGCTGGTGATACGACTGTCACGCAGCGCCAGCAGCCGCTCCTTGTAGAACTCGGGCAAGGACGAGGCCGGAATGTCGAAACGCAGGTGCACCGCGCTGGAGACCTTGTTGACGTTCTGCCCTCCGGCGCCTTGGGCGCGGATGGCGGTCAATTCGATCTCGGCATCCGGCAGATGCACGTTGTTGGAAATTACCAGCATGGAAAAGCGTCCGGGTTCAGAACGCTCAGGATACCGCGAATGAACTGAAAGAATGCGGTCCCTGTGGGAGTGAGCCTGCTCGCGATAGCGGTGTGTCAGGCAAACTAAGATGTTGACACACCGCTATCGCGAGCAGGCTCACTCCTACAAGGGATTTGTGTAAACCCCGAAAACAACAAACCCGGCACATGGCCGGGTTTGTTGTTTCTGTACTTACATTATTTCGCTACGGAACCCGCAGCTTGCAACGCATGCCGGTCACGACGCTTGTTCTTGATGCCGTAGCAAATCCACATGAACGCGACCCACACCGGAATCGCATACACCGAGATCTGAATCCCCGGAATCAGCAGCATGACGCCCAGAATGAACACCACGAATGCCAGGCAGATGTAGTTCCCGTACGGGTACCACAGGGCCTTGAACAGCGGTGTCTGTTTGGTCTTGTTCATGTGCTGGCGGAACTTGAAGTGCGAGAAGCTGATCATCGCCCAGTTGATCACCAGGGTGGCAACCACCAGCGACATCAACAGTTCCAGCGCGTTTTGCGGGATCAGGTAGTTCAGCAATACGGCAATCAATGTCACCGCCGCCGACGCAAGGATCGACCGCACTGGTACGCCGCGCTTGTCGATCTTCGACAAGGCTTTCGGCGCATCGCCCTGCTCGGCCATGCCCAGCAGCATGCGGCTGTTGCAGTAGGTGCCACTGTTGTACACCGACAGCGCCGCGGTCAGGACCACGAAGTTGAGGATGTGCGCAGCGGTGTCGCTGCCGAGCATCGAGAACACTTGCACGAATGGGCTGCCGCTGTAGGAATCACCCGACGCGTTCAGGGTCGCCAACAGGCTGTCCCATGGCGTCAGCGAAAGCAGGATAACCAACGCACCGATGTAGAAAATCAGGATCCGGTAGATCACCTGGTTGATGGCTTTCGGGATCACGGTCTTCGGCTTGTCGGCTTCCGCGGCGGTGAAACCGAGCATTTCCAGGCCGCCGAAGGAGAACATGATGATCGCCATGGCCATCACCAGGCCGCTGACACCATTCGGGAAGAAGCCGCCGTGGGCCCACAGGTTGGTCACCGACGCTTGCGGGCCGCCATCGCCGCTGACCAGCAGGTAGCTGCCGAGCGCAATCATGCCGACGATGGCCACGACCTTGATGATCGCAAACCAGAACTCGGCCTCACCAAAGACTTTGACGTTCGCCAGGTTGATCAGGTTGATCAAGACGAAGAAGCCGGCTGCCGAGACCCAGGTCGGGATGTCTGGCGCCCAGTAGTGGATGTATTTACCGACTGCGGTCAGCTCCGACATGCCCACCAGAATGTACAGAATCCAGCAGTTCCAGCCCGACAGGAAGCCGGCGAAACCGCCCCAGTATTTATGGGCGAAGTGGCTGAAGGAACCGGCGACTGGCTCTTCGACGATCATTTCGCCGAGCTGGCGCATGATCATGAAAGCAATGAAGCCGCAGATGGCGTAGCCGAGGATCATCGACGGGCCGGCGGATTTCAGTACGCCGGCCGAGCCGAGGAACAGCCCGGTACCGATCGCGCCACCGAGGGCGATCAGTTGAATGTGGCGATTTTTCAGGCCGCGTTTCAGCTCGCCTGAATGCGAGTTTTGTCCACTCATGAAAAGGGTCTCACGCAAGGTTTGATGATGTTCGTTAGACGTTGCCGCTCGGTTGCGATTTCAAGCAGCGCCGATCAAACCCCAGCGAAGGCAAAAGGAGTTCAGCGTTTTTACAACGGTCATGCGTCACCTGTTTGTTTTTATCTGTGACGAAATCGAACCCGACACGCTTGTGGCGCGGCGGAGTGAACAAGACGGATAGCCTTGAGGTTTGCGCAGATGCGCAGGAGGTCACAGTTAAAACGCGGCGCATTGTACACCTGTAACCCCCTGCTGCCAGACACTGCTGGATCAGCGTGTCATTTGCCGGGATTGCCTGTGTCCGCCTCGAGGGTCTCGGGCGGCTGCAAAAATTGAGTCAGACCTTTGCGGGTCATCGACGGGGACGGCGGAAAAATCGCCCCTCGGAGAGAAGTGGAAATGAGTCACGGCGTACATTGCGCCTCCTTCTTGTTATGCACCTGCACGACAGGCATGGGGCGCATCTCACCCTTCAACCGCGCCTGAAACAAGCGGGCCAGAGCCCTGCGCGCAGGTTAAATGGCTGCTGGGCGGAAGGTTTTCCTTACATCCCTTCCGCAAGCGTCAAACCAAGGGCTTTGAGGCTCTATTTCGTCAGCATTTCTTTACATGCCGTAACGTAAATTTGCCGAATCAGATTTGACGTTAGCCTGACTGCAAATTGACGGTAGGAAGCTTCCTAAGGAAAAGGTCGAGTTAGTTTTCTGTTTTTTATTAACAAATTGCTTAATAAAAAACAGAACAAAAAGTTCAAACAAATCTTATTTGATTATTTTTTTGCAATTTAAAAACCTGTGAACTAGGTTTTCAGCGACTTGCCGAGGCGCATCAATCAGCAAGTTGGCGGGTTATTCAATGACTGAAAACGCGCCGCAGCACCTACCGAAAAAGTCATCTAGGAGATTCACAATGCAAGCACTTGAAAAAGACTTGGAAACTGAACTGCAACTGGACGATTGGTTTGAAGCACCGACCCATGACGCCGCCGTTGAAATGATGCAAGCCGATGCGGTTGTTCCGTTCGGCACAGCGATGTGGCCTCTGTAAGTCATCCCGGCAGGCACGATCCGGCCGGTTGTGCCTGCCACTTTTTCTCGGTTTGTCAGGGAGGACTACATGGATAAGCAACGCGCCATTTCGCATTTCCTTTACTACCTCGAACAGCACCCTGCCCTTGTCGGCATCAACCCGGCGAAGGTCTTGCTCGGCCACACGGCTGATTATCAGGCACTGACGAGCGCCATCGCCGAACAGGCCGGTGCCAGCCCACGCTTCAGTTTCAGCGCAATGCGACTGGATCTGGAGCCCACGGAATTGCTGGCCCAGGCGATTGCCGACAGCGATCTGTACATTTTCTTCTACGACTCTTCCACCCTGCCCAACCCGCGCCCCGACGGCCCGGAATTTGTCCGCGCGCTGCAAGGCGTCATGGCCGAGAACTGGAAGAAGTCGCTGCTGTTCAAGGATTACGGCGATTACTTCTACGACACGTTCAGTGTCACCCCGCAGCGCATTGCCGGGTTGAACAGCCACTTGATCCAGCGCATGTCCCATGCCACCACGTTAAGTTTCAAAGATGATCACGGCTCGTGGTTCGAAACACCGTTGAGCAGTATCAAGAAGTGGACCGACATCAACGGTGTCGGCAACTTCGATCTGGCGCCGGGTGAGATTGCCACGCACAGCGAGGCCATTAACGGCAGGGTCAAGTTCATGGGGACTTTTCTCAGCACCATTCCATTTGCCCGCAAATACGGGGTGCTGGAGTCGCCACTGGAGTTGTGGATCGAGAATTCGACCATCAGCAAAATCGCCACCGAGGTGCCGGGGCTGGAACATGACTTCAACAAGTACCTGGAGGCCAATCCATCCAATCGACGGATTGAGGAGCTGGGGATCGGCACCAACGAAGGCGTGAAGACGCTGTATGCGCGCAATGCCGGGTTCGAGGAACGCCATTGCGGGCTGCATCTGGGATTGGGCGGTGGTGCGAAGGGTAGCCATCATCTGGACCTGATCTTTTCCAGCGGCGTGTTGGCGCTGGATGATGAGCCGGTGTTTGATGGGCGGTTTGTGTTTTAGCCACAAAGTAGGCGGTGCCGCTACGGGCCTCATCGCGAGCCGGCTCGCGATGAGGCCCGAACAGTCACCACCTTACTTAAAGTCAGACATAAAAAAACGCCAACCCGAAGGTTGGCGTTTTTTATGGGGCGCTTACCGATTACTCAGGCTTGCGACGACCGAAGCCCGGACGTTGGCCCGAACCGGCTGGCGCACCACGGCGTTTGCCCGATGGCGCGTCCTTGTCGACCAGAACGATGCCTGGACGCTTCTTCGCCGGGGCCTTGGCCGGGCGCTTGGTGTCGGAAGGACGGTCTGCCACGGGCGTACCGCGACCCGACTCACCACGAGACTCGCCACGACCGGCTGGAGCACCGCGATCGCTACGACCACCGCTTGGCGCACTGCGGCCTTCGCCGCGTTCGGTGCGACCATTGGCCGGACGTGGCGTGCGTGGACCGCGCTCGCCGTCAGCACGAGGTGCTGCTGGTTTGCGGGCTGGACGTTCGCCTTCGATATGCGGTTCGCGGGTATCACGCGGCGTAGCAGCGCTCTGGTTACCGATGGCTGGACGCAACGAACGCACGCGCTCGGTCTTGCCCATCGGACGCGACGATTTACGCTGCATGCGATCGAGCTTGTCTTTGCTCTTGGCGTTCATTTGCGGCATGGCCACCGGGGTCAAGCCGACTTCAGCACTCAGAATGTCGACTTCGTACTGGCTCATTTCGCGCCAGCGGCCCATCGGCAGGTCGGAGTTGAGGAACACCGGACCGAAACGCACACGCTTCAAACGGCTGACCACCAGGCCCTGGGATTCCCACAGACGACGGACTTCGCGGTTGCGACCTTCCATCACCACGCAGTGGTACCAGTGGTTGAAACCTTCGCCACCTGGCGCCTGCTTGATGTCGGTGAACTTGGCCGGGCCGTCTTCGAGGACGACGCCTGCTTTCAGACGCTCGATCATCTCGTCATCGACTTCGCCACGGACACGCACCGCGTATTCACGGTCCATCTCGTAGGAAGGGTGCATCAGGCGGTTGGCCAGCTCACCGTCGGTGGTGAACATCAGCAGACCGGTGGTGTTGATGTCCAGACGACCGATGTTGATCCAGCGACCTTCTTTCGGGCGCGGCATCTTGTCGAAAACGGTCGGACGGCCTTCCGGATCGAGGCGGGTGCAGATTTCGCCGTCCGGCTTGTTGTACATGATCACGCGGCGTACCGACTCGGCGGCTTCTTCGCGCTTGATCACCTTGCCATCAATGGTGATGGCGTCGTGCATGTCGACGCGCTGCCCGAGGGTGGCGTCTTTGCCATTGACTTTGATGCGGCCGTGGCTGATCCAGGCTTCTACGTCACGGCGCGAGCCGACGCCGATACGGGCGAGGACTTTCTGCAGTTTTTCGCCTGCTGGGCCGATTTCCTGGTCGTCTTTCTGGTCGTTGATACTCATCTGGGCACCTCCCGGTGTGGTCTGTTCAGGCAGCTCTGAAGTGAGGGACCTGAAGAGTTGAAAGCTGGGTCTAGGGCAAAGGGATCGCCGAAGGGTCGCGAATCATACGCTCATGGGAGCGTTCGCGCATCAGAGACTAGCTGATCAATGGAGACTTACCTGTTTTTCCGCCGACCGGTGGTGCCGAGTTTGCTCAACCGCGTCACTGCCCCCCTGTGGAAGCGAGCCTGCTCGCTCCCACAGGGGTTAGGGCTTCTTTAGCTCGATCTATCGCAAGTTGCTTGCGACATCACTGGCTGACCACAATCTTCCCGATCATCTGCGGATGCAGCGCACAAAAATACTCAAACTCCCCCGGCGTGTTGAACACCCAGGAAAAGCTGTCATTCGTATCCAGCGCCCCTGAGCGAAACACCTTATGGGTTTCCGCCACCGTATGCGGGATCTGGTCATCGTTTACCCACGTCACTTTGGTGCCCACGGCCACGTTCAAATCCTTGGGCGCAAACATGAACTCTTTGATATCGATTTTCACCTCCTGAGCCCACACCGGCATCGACAGCATCAGGCAGACAACGGCCAACAGTCGCGTTTTCATCCCCGTTCCTCCGCTAAACCAGTGTCGAATCGATCAGCGCCAGCGGATGCTCGCCCTGCGTCGCTCGCACATCGGTGAGCCCTAAATAATTGCGCAGTTGATCAGCCGCCACCGTCATCGGTCCCGGTGCCGGCGCCGTACCCGGTGCAGGTTGTGGATAAGCCGTGCCGCGGGCGGTGTGGAAGGTGATATTGCCTTCAACCTTCTGGATGACCTGATGGATATGCCCGTTCAATACCGTCACCGAACCGTACTTGCGCAGCATGGCAATCGCCTGATCGCCATCTTCGGTGCCCCAACCCCACGGCTGATAAATCGTCCACAACGGAATATGGGTAAACACCACGATTGGCGTGCTGCTCGTCACGGCGCGCAGGTCATCGGCCAGCCAGGCCAGTTGATCGGCGCCAAGCGTCGCTTCATGGCCAGCCTGGAAATTGAAGACATTCACCAACCCGATGAAATGCACGCCGTGGTCATCGAAGCTGTACCAGCCATTGCCTTTGGTGCCTTTGCCGTAACGCTCCAGATAGAGCTTGCCACCGCCCTCGTCGAGGGTGTCGTGCTCGCCCGGCACGTAGTGCACGGTGGACGGAAGGCCCTTGAGCAGTTGCGCCGCCGTATCGAATTCTTCCGGTTTCGACAGGTGGGTGATATCGCCGGTATGCAGGATCAATGACGGCCGTTTCGGCAATGCGATGACCTTGTCGATGGCCACCTGCAAGGTCTTCGACGGTTCCGGGTTGGCCTCCTTGTTGAAACCGATGTGCGAGTCGCTGATCTGCACAAAGTGGAACGTGCTGGCCAGCGCTTTGGGGTCGGAGACGTTGCCGGAAGCGTCCAGCGCAAAGGCCCGCGGAATGCCGCCGCTCAAGGCCCAGAGCACCCCGGCCCCGGCCCACGCGGAACACTTGAGCAGTGTCCGGCGGTCGGGGTTAAGCGGACCGTCGGTGCGTCGTTCGTGTTTCATATGAATGTCCATCGGTGTGCCCTCGCTGGCGGACTACAGTGATGTAGCTGACACGAGTACAACCTTGTGGGACGAGTCTTTATTCCACGTCGAAAAATTATTTTTTCCCCGGGAATAAAACCCGGCGAATGACGGTTATAGGGGTGGGACGTTACGGGAATCACTATGAAGCGATTTGAGGACTTGTTTGCGCCCCACATGGACGCCGCCTACAACCTCGCGCGCTGGCTCACCGGAAACGACAGCGCCGCGCGCGATGTCGTGCAGGAAAGCGCCCTGCGGGCCTTCAGATTCTTGCACCGTTTCACCGACGGCAATGCCAAGGCCTGGTTTCTGACCATCGTGCGTAACGAAAGCTACACCTGGCTCAAGGCCTCGGCCGGCCACCACTGGGTGGCTATCGGCGATGAACTGCCCGAAGACGATGCCGCGTTGAGTCACGGCCAAACCCCGGAGTTGCTGGCCATACACACGGAAAACGCGATGCTTGTCCAGCAAGCCCTGTGCGCCCTGCCGCCCATATTTCGCGAGGTGATTATTCTGAAGGAGCTCGAAGACATGCCCTACAAGGACATCGCCTTGGTCGCCGACATCCCGATCGGCACCGTCATGTCGAGACTGGCCCGGGCTCGCGCCATGCTCAAGCTCGAACTACTGAAGTTGCATGATCATGAATGAACTCGACTGCACGGCTTGCCAGATGCTGGTTCATGGCTATCTGGACAAGGAACTCGATACGGTGATGGCTGCCCGGGTCGCCGGGCATTTGGCTGTATGTGCCAACTGCGCGCGGTTGCATGATCAGGCGCGGCTACTGAAGGTCAGCGTGAAGCGACATGCGCCGTATTACTCGGCACCGGTGTCGTTGACTGCCAACCTTTTCGCCCCTGTTGCGCCACAAACCCGTGCAGTGGAACGTTGGCGAAAATGGTTCGCGCCTGTTTTTTCGGCGACAGCGCTGGCCTTGGCAGTGATGCTGTATGTCGTCACGCCGGCCAGCGAACAGCCGTTGATGGATGAGGCGGTCTCCAGCCATGTCCGCTCGTTAATGGGTGAACATTTGAACGATGTGGTTTCATCCGACCGCCATACAGTGAAGCCTTGGTTCACCGGCAAGCTCGACTTCTCGCCACCGGTATTCGATTACTCGGCGCAGGGCTTTCCATTATTGGGTGGACGGTTGGATTACCTGCAACATCAGACCACGGCGGCCCTGAGTTATGGGCGCGCCAAGCACATTATCAATGTGTTTATCCTGCCCACGCAGGAGGCGGACAAGCCGCGTCAGAGTCAGATGGTCCGCGGCTTTAACGTCGTGTTCTGGCAAGAAAACCACATGCAATTTGTACTGGTTTCCGATCTGGAGAAAAGTGAGCTGGAGGCGTTCAGCCAGTTGCTCAAGAACGGCGCCTGAAGGCAAGGTTGCGCTGCAACATAGATCTCCCACATTGGGCTCGTGTCAGTCTTCGTGCTGGCGGCGTTCGTTTTCGATCGCTTCGGCGAGGGCCTGGGCTTCGGCCTCTTCATCGCTGAGCTCAGGTGTCGACTGCTCCAACGCGGCTACAGCGGCCAGGAGCTTTGCGCGAGCTTCGGCGACGCCAAGAATGTCATCTTCCTGCTCTGGTTCCTGCTCTGGTTCCTGCTCTTCTTCGACAGTGGCTTCAGCCTCGACTTGAAGTTCAACTTCAGTGTCAGGCTCGGGCTCTGCCAACGCCCCTTCGGTCTCGGTCACCGCCCCATCGCGCAACAGATCGTCGAAGTCGGTCTTGAGCCCCTCCTCCATGGTGTCCAGTTCCAGCAACAGGGTGTGGAAACTGGTTTCTTCCTTCGGCTCTTCCGGCTCGGCGCTGGCGTCGGCCAACTCCTGCAGTGCGGCAGGCACCGGCGCGTCGTCGAAATCGAGCACCGGGTCAGGCTCAAGCTCGCGCAATTCGGCCAGCGGTGGCAAATCGTCGAGGTTTTTCAGGTTGAAGTGATCGAGAAAGGCCTTGGTGGTCGCAAACATCGCTGGTTTACCCGGCACGTCGCGGTAACCGACGATGCGGATCCACTCGCGCTCCAGCAAGGTTTTGACAATGTGACTGTTGACCGCCACGCCCCGCACGTCTTCGATCTCGCCCCGGGTGATCGGCTGGCGATAGGCGATCAGCGCGATGGTTTCGAGCATGGCGCGGGAATAGCGCTGCGGCCGCTCTTCCCATAAACGTCCGACCCATGGCGAGAACTTTTCGCGGATCTGCAAGCGATACCCAGAGGCCACTTCCTTCAGCTCAAAGGCGCGGCCGTCGCAGGACTTGGCGAGAATTGTCAGGGCTTTCTTGAAGACCGGCGGCTCCGGGCGCTCGCCCTCTTCGAAGAGTTCGAACAGGCGTTCAAGCGATTGCGGTTTTCCCGAGGCCAACAGAAAGGCTTCAAGCAGTGGCGCCAGCTCGCGGGGTTCAGTCAGGTTCATGATTCAACTCGTTATTCGGCTCGGGCCCGCACGTGGATCGCTGCGAACGGCTCATTCTGCACCAGCTCGACCAAAGATTCCTTGACCAGTTCGAGAATCGCCATAAAGGTCACCACCACCCCCAGACGTCCTTCTTCAGCGGTGAACAGCTCGGCAAAGGGCACGAAACCGCCGCCCTTGAGGCGCTCCAGCACATCGCTCATGCGTTCGCGGGTGGACAGTGCCTCGCGGCTGACCTGGTGACTTTCGAACATGTCGCCTCGGCGCAGGACCTCGGCCATGGACAACAGCAGCTCTGAAAGACGCACGTCTGGCAACAGCTTGCGTGCCCGGGCTTCCGGGGCGTCGAGCTTGGGGACTACCACGTCACGGCCCACACGGCTCAGGCCATCGATGCCTTCGGCTGCGGCCTTGAAGCGTTCGTACTCTTGCAAGCGGCGAATCAGTTCAGCGCGGGGGTCGTCTTCTTCGGCTTCGATCGTTTCGGCACGCGGCAGCAGCATCCGCGATTTGATCTCGGCCAGCATTGCGGCCATGACCAGGTACTCGGCGGCCAGCTCCAGGCGCACCGACTGCATCAACTCGACATAGCCCATGTACTGACGGGTAATTTCCGCCACCGGGATGTCGAGGATGTTGATGTTCTGTTTGCGGATCAGGTACAGCAGCAAGTCGAGAGGGCCTTCGAAGGCTTCGAGAAAGACCTCAAGCGCATCCGGCGGAATGTACAGGTCCAGCGGCATTTCCATGACCGCCTGGCCATAGACCATCGCGAAGGGCAGCTCTTGCTGGGCTCCGGCCTGACTGTCAACAACGGGTTCTACTGCAGACATCTACGCCTCGGCCATGAACGGCGTCGGGTCGCCGCAGCCAACACGGATCACTTCCGGCTCGCCGTCGGCGAGATTGATCACGGTGGACGCCTTGATTCCGCCGAAACCGCCGTCGATGATCAGGTCGACCTGATGCTCAAGCAACTGACGCATTTCGTAAGGATCGGTCATCGGGTCAGTGTCGCCGGGCATGATCAGGGTCACGCTCATCAGCGGTTCGCCGAGTTCCTCCAACAGTGCCAGGGCAATCGGATGACTCGGCACACGCAGGCCGATGGTGCGTTTTTTCGGGTGCAACAACAGCCGCGGCACTTCGCGGGTGGCGTTGAGAATGAAGGTATACGGACCCGGCAAGTGGGCCTTGAGCAAACGGAAAAGGCCGGTGTCGATCTTGGCGAACAGCCCCAGTTGCGACAGGTCGCTGCAAATCAGTGCGAAGTTGTGCTTGTCATCCAGTCCACGCAACCGACGCACGCGCTCCACGGCATTCTTGTCGCCGATCTGGCAACCAATGGCGTAGGACGAGTCTGTGGGATAAATCACCACCCCGCCGCTGCGGATGATTTCGACAGCCTGTTTGATCAGGCGCGCTTGCGGGTTTTCCGGATGAATCTGGAAAAATTGACTCACATTCTCTACCTGTTCAGACGGCGGCAATAATTGGGTCATGTTTGAATCGACACCACAGTGGCGGCAGATCCTCCGGGAGCGGGCGGTATTCACCGATCTCGGACCAACCTCCAGGACCATGAAAATCACTGCCGGCGCTGACCAGCAGACCGAACTCACGGGCGAGAATCGCCAGGCTGCCCACTTGCTCGGCGGGCTGATGGCCATTGACCACTTCGATTGCGTGGCCCCCTGCTTGAATATAGTCGGCAATCAGCCGGCGACGTTTGCTGCGAGTGAAATCGTAGTGCCACGGGTGCGCCAGGCTGACCCAGGCCTTGGCGGCGCGCAGGGTTTCGACCGTGTCTTCCAGGGTCGGCCAGTGTTGCTTGACGTCCCCCAGCTTGCCGGCACCCAGCCATTTGCGGAACGCTTCGGCGCGATCCTTGACGAAACCTTCACGCACCATCCAGTCGGCGAAATGCGGACGGGCCGGCGCGTTGCCGCTGTCGCCCAGTTCCTGCTGGATCGCCCGGGCACCTTCCAGCGCCCCCGGCATGCCTTTAAGCGCCAACTTGCGGCTTATTTCTTCGGACCGTAACCAGCGGCCATCGTGCAATTTTGCGATGGCCTCGACCAACGGCACAGCGTTGACGTCGAAACCATAGCCCAGCACGTGAATGGTCGCGCCGCCCCAGGTGCAGGACAATTCGACGCCGTTGACCAGTTGCATCCCCAGCGCAGTCGCGGTGCTGCGGGCCTCATCAAGGCCTTCGAGGGTGTCGTGATCGGTCAAGGCCAGGACTCGCACGCCTTTCTCGAACGCACGCGCAACCAGTACTGCTGGCGCGAGAGCGCCATCGGAGGCCGTGCTATGGCAGTGCAAATCAACATTCACAGGACTTTTTTACCTCAAATCAGCTGGCGCTATCGCGCGCCCATATGTTTGTTATTATGCCGCCACATCCTGCTTCTGGCTGCCACTGTGAAACAATTCATCGATTTCATCCCGCTTCTGCTGTTCTTCATCGTCTTCAAGCTCGATCCCCGGGTCGTCGACATCGCCGGTCACGAGGTCACTGTAGGCGGTATTTACAGCGCCACCGCCATGCTGATCATCAGCTCCCTGGTGGTTTACGGCACGCTGTTCATCAAGCAGCGCAAGCTGGAGAAGAGCCAGTGGCTGACCCTCATCGCCTGCCTGGTCTTCGGCAGCCTGACCCTGGCGTTCCACAGCGAAACCTTCCTGAAATGGAAAGCCCCGGTGGTGAACTGGCTGTTCGCCCTGGCGTTCATTGGCAGCCACTTTGTCGGTGAGCAACTGCTGATCAAACGCATCATGGGCCACGCGCTGACCCTGCCGGATCCGGTCTGGACTCGCCTGAACATCGCCTGGATCGGGTTTTTCCTGTTTTGCGGTGCCGCCAACCTGTTCGTCGCGTTCACCTTTCAGGACTACTGGGTCGACTTCAAAGTCTTCGGCAGCCTGGGTATGACGCTGCTGTTCCTGGTCGGCCAGGGCATTTACCTGTCCCGCCACCTGCACGACGCCGATACCACTACGCCAAAAACCGAGGACTGACATGCTTTACGCAATCATTGCCACAGACGTCGCCAACTCCCTGGAAGCCCGCCTGGCCGCACGGCCTGCACACCTTGAGCGCCTGCAAGTGCTCAAAGGTGAAGGTCGCATCGTTTTGGCCGGTCCACACCCGGCGGTCGACAGCAATGATCCGGGCGCTGCGGGTTTCACCGGCAGCCTGATCGTCGCCGAATTCGATTCCCTGAGCGCCGCACAGGCCTGGGCCGACGCTGATCCGTATATCGCCGCAGGCGTCTACGCCAACGTTTCGGTCAAGCCGTTCAAGCAAGTCCTCCCGTAATTTCTCCCCCCACGATGAACCTTGTCGGTTCATCGTGCTCTCAACGCTCATTATTCTCGTTTACCGGCCGACAACCTGCCCAATACTCGTATTGGAATCAGGAGTGGCGATGCGCAAAGGTCCGTTGTGTCTGATGTTGGTGACGTTGTCGATTGTGGCCCCTGCCCACGGTGAAGAAAGCGCCGAGGGCGGCAGTTCCACGCCATTGTCCCTGAGCGCCGGCAGCCAGATCACCCAGTTGCAACAGCGCTTGAAGGTAAGCGAACAGCAACGAGAAGAACTGAGTAAACAACTGCAAAATACCGATGCCGAACGCGAAAGCGCTCAGCTGAGCCGGTTGCGCCAAGAGAATCAGCGCCTCAAGCTGCAACTCAAGGAAACACAGGCCGGCAACCCGCTGCCGCGTCTATTGACCGACCAGCAACAGTGGTTCGTCATCGGCGCCGGGGTAGCGCTATTGGCGCTGCTCTGCGGTATCTTCGCCAGTGGTGCCACCAGAAAACGTAGGCAATGGCTAAATTGAGTGAGTCATGAGCGAGCTGTTATTAATTGATGATGACCAGGAGCTGTGCGAGCTCCTGAGCAGTTGGCTGAGCCAGGAAGGCTTCCACGTCCGCGCCTGCCACGATGGTCAGAGCGCCCGTCGCGCACTGGCCGAAACATCGCCGGCAGCCGTGGTGCTGGATGTGATGCTGCCGGACGGCAGCGGTCTGGAGCTGCTCAAGCAATTGCGTAGCGATCACCCGGACTTGCCGGTGCTGATGCTCTCGGCTCGCGGCGAACCGCTGGACCGCATCCTCGGCCTGGAACTCGGCGCCGACGATTACCTGGCCAAACCGTGCGACCCACGGGAACTGACAGCCCGCCTGCGCGCCGTGTTGCGCCGCAGTCATCCGGCAGCCGTCTCCAGTCAGCTCGAACTGGGCGACCTGTGTTTCAGCCCGGTACGTGGCGTGGTCAGCATCGATGAACAGGAATTCACCCTCACCGTCTCCGAAAGCCGCTTGCTAGAAGCCCTGCTCAAGCAACCCGGCGAGCCGCTGGACAAACAGGAACTGGCGCAAATCGCCCTCGGCCGCAAACTGACGCTGTACGACCGCAGCCTGGACATGCACGTCAGCAACCTGCGCAAAAAGATCGGCCCGCACCCCGACGGTCGCCCACGCATCGTCGCCCTGCGCAGCCGCGGCTATTACTACAGCCTCTAATCCCGAATATCTTCCCCCGTAGGAGCACGGCTTGCCGGCGATGACTATCTCAAGGACGCCATCGCCAGCAAGCCGTGCTCCTACGATGCCTGTTTTGTCAGGTCGGCGAGAAATCGTCTTTACCCAAGCTTTACGCTCCGCTGACCACCGCTGACCTTGATCTGCGTAATCTGTACTCATCCGGAACGTACCGGGAACGAGACAAGGAGATTCACCATGCGCAAGACTCTTATCGCTCTGATGTTCGCTGCCGCCCTGCCAACCGTTGCCATGGCCGCCATGCCTGAAGATACCGGCCCGATGGGTGGCCCGATGGACGGCTCACGCCATGGCGGTCAGATGCACGGCATGCACGGCAAAGGCCCGTACAGCCAGCTGGACCTGAGCCGCGAACAGCGCGAGCAGATCCGCAAAATCATGGGCGAGCAGATGCACGAGCGTAAGCAAGTGGTCGAAAAGTACCTGGAAAAACTCTCGCCAGCCGACCAGAAAGCCATGAAAGATGAAATGGCGGCCAACCACAAGAAAGCCGAAGCCGACGTGCGCGCCTTGCTGAAACCGGATCAACAGAAGCAATTCGACGAGATCCAGAAAAAACAGGCTGAACGTCGCGCCGAATGGGCCGAGTTCAAGGCCTGGAAAGCGCAACAGGCACAAAAGGCGCAATAATGCCGCTAACCCCCGGACCCGACGGCTAACACCGTCGGGGCTGATATCACTCAGTCTAATGTGGGATTTGTGTTTGCTTGAGGATTTTCTGTGCGCTCATTGTTCTGGCGTATTCTGGCCAGCTTCTGGTTGGCCATCGCTCTGGTTGCAGGGCTTTCCATTCTGCTGGGGCACATGCTCAACCAGGACGCGTGGATTCTCAGCCGCCATCCGGGCCTCAACACCTTGGCCGAACAGTGGACGCAAACCTACGAATCACAGGGTGAAGACGCGGCCCAGGACATTCTGGAACAGCGCAAGCGCCAGTATCACATCGACGTTCAAGTGCTCAACGAGAGCGGCGATCCGGTGGTGCGCGGCACCTTCCCACGCCGGGCGGCCGCCTTCGAAGCGCGACAGAACAACGACGACCGCCGCCTGCCATGGCGTCGTTTGACGGCGGAGTACACCAGCGAAAAAACCGGCGACACCTACCTGCTGATCTACCGCATTCCGCACCCGGAGCTGGACGCGTGGCACCGCGAAAGCCTGCTCTGGCCGTTGAGTGCGCTGGGTATCGCGCTGGTGGTCCTGACCTTGTTCAGCCTGTTCGTGACGATGTCCATTACTCGCCCACTCAACCGCTTGCGCGGCGCAGTGCATGATCTGGGGCAAACCACCTACCAACAAAACAGCCTGGTAAAACTGGCCAATCGGCGCGATGAGTTCGGCGTGCTGGCCAACGACTTCAACCGCATGGGCGCGCGTCTGCAAAGTTTGATCGGCAGTCAGCGGCAGTTGCTGCGGGATGTGTCCCATGAACTGCGTTCACCGCTTGCCCGGCTGCGAATTGCGCTGGCTCTGGCCGAGCGGGCCAACCCTGAAGAACGGCAAAAACTCTGGCCGCGCCTCACTCGGGAGTGCGATCGACTGGAAGCGCTGATCAGCGAAATTCTGGTTCTGGCGCGGGTCGATGCCGACAACGCCAGCGCTGAAGAGGTTGATCTCAATGCGCTGCTCAACACCCTGCAAAAGGATGCTCAATTGGGTTCGCCGGAGCAAAACGTGCACCTTGAGGCCGAGCCGCAGTTGAACCTTAAAGGCTGGCCGACGATGATCGAGCGCGCCCTCGACAACCTGCTGCGCAATGCTCAGCGGTTCAACCCGGTGGGACAATCGATTGAAATGCAGGCGGTGCGTCAGGGTGAGCGGATTGTGGTCAGTGTGCGCGACCATGGGCCGGGGGTAGAGGCTGCGCATTTGAGTCAGTTGGGTGAGCCGTTCTACCGGGCGCCGGGGCAGACGGCGGCCGGGCATGGTTTGGGATTGGCGATTGCGCGCCGTGCGGCGGAACGGCATGGCGGTAGTCTGGTGTTGGCCAATCATCCCGATGGCGGGTTTATCGCCAGCCTCGAATTACCGTTAGTACCGGGAATCGTCGTCCAACCCTGATCAACTGCTCGCGAAGGCGGCTTAACATTCAATAGATATGTTGACTGAACCGACGCTTTCGCGAGCAGGCTCGCTCACACAGGAGTTTGATGGTGTCAGGCTTTTCCGGGCCAGGCGCTGACGAATTCAGCCAGGTCGACTTTCTCCGCCACGCGCGGTTCTTTCTGCGGCGTGCCAAGGTAAAGAAACGCTATCACCTCTTCCCCTTCCGCCAAACCCAAACCCTTGGCCACATGCGCCGAATACGCCAGCTCACCCGTGCGCCATACCGCGCCAATCCCTTGCGCATAAGCCGCCAGCAAAATCCCGTGAGCCGCACAGCCCGCCGCCAGCCGTTGTTCGGACTTCGGATATTTGACGTGATCCTGCAACCGGGCGATCACCACAACCACCAGTGGCGCGCGCAGTGGACCGTTACGCGCCTTGTCCAACGCCGCCTCGGACACTTCGCTGTCCTGCAGCTTCGCCGCTTCGGCCAGCAACTCGCCCATTTGCTCGCGCGCCGCGCCTTCGACTGTCAGGAAGCGCCAAGGCTGCAAGTGGCCATGGTCTGGCGCTCGCATCGCAGCGCCAAACAGCACTTCACGCTGTTCTGCGGTGGGGGCCGGTTCTATCAGTCGTGGAACGGAAACACGGTTGAGCAAAGCGTCGAGAGCCTGCATCGGCCACCTCCTGAAAAAAATGTGAGGCTATTCTAGCTGCAACCACCTCGGGAGTGCCGGTTTACATAGCAGACCCCACAGGTAGAATGGCGCCCTTCCCTATTTCAGCCTGAGCGGACTTCATGGCGTTGCCGACCTTACGTCTCATTGGTTTCATCATCGGCATCTTCCTGATCACCCTGGCCATCGCCATGGTCGTGCCCATGGCCACGCTGGTGATTTTCGAGCGTACCAGCGACCTGACGTCGTTCCTCTGGGCGAGCATGATTACCTTTGTCGCCGGCCTCGCGCTGGTCATCCCCGGTCGCCCGGAACATGTACACCTGCGCCCGCGGGACATGTACCTGCTGACGGTCAGCAGCTGGCTGGTGGTGTGCATCTTCGCCGCGCTGCCGTTCCTGCTGACCCAGCACATCAGCTATACCGACTCGTTCTTCGAAAGCATGTCCGGCATTACCGCCACCGGGTCGACGGTGCTCACGGGCCTGGACGCCATGTCCCCCGGCATTCTGATGTGGCGCTCGTTGCTGCACTGGATCGGCGGCATCGGCTTTATCGGCATGGCGGTAGCGATTCTGCCACTGCTGCGCATTGGTGGCATGCGGCTGTTTCAGACCGAGTCGTCAGACCGTTCCGAAAAAATCATGCCCCGATCGCACATGGTGGCGCGTTTGATCGTTGCGGCCTACGTCGGCATCACCATTTTCGGCAGCCTGGCGTTCTGGTGGGCCGGTATGAGCCTGTTCGATGCGATCAACCACGCGATGTCGGCGATTTCCACCGGTGGTTTCTCAACGTCCGACCAGTCTCTGGCCAAGTGGACGCAACCGGCGGTGCATTGGGTGGCGATCGTCATCATGATCCTCGGCAGCCTGCCGTTCACCCTGTATGTAGCGACCTTGCGCGGTAACCGCAAAGCACTGATCAAGGATCAGCAGGTTCAAGGCTTGCTCGGCATGTTGCTGGTAACCTGGCTGGTGCTCGGCACCTGGTACTGGTGGACCACCCAGTTACATTGGCTGGAGGCGCTGCGGCATGTGGCGCTGAACGTGACTTCGGTGGTGACGACCACCGGGTTCGCACTCGGGGACTACAGCCTGTGGGGCAACTTCTCACTGATGCTGTTCTTCTATCTGGGTTTTGTCGGCGGCTGCTCGGGCTCGACCGCCGGCGGGATCAAGATTTTCCGCTTCCAGGTCGCGTACATCCTGCTCAAGGCCAACCTTAACCAGTTGATTCATCCACGCGCGGTGATCAAGCAGAAGTACAACGGTCACCGCCTCGACGAAGAGATCGTGCGTTCGATTCTGACCTTTTCGTTTTTCTTCGCCATCACCATCTGCGTGATCGCGCTGCTGTTGTCGCTGCTCGGCGTGGACTGGATGACCGCCCTTACCGGCGCCGCCAGCACAGTGTCCGGCGTTGGCCCGGGCCTGGGCGAGACCATTGGCCCGGCGGGTAACTTCGCCACCCTGCCGGACGCGGCCAAGTGGATTCTCTCGTTCGGCATGCTGCTGGGCCGACTCGAAATCATTACGGTGTTTGTTCTGTGTATTCCGGCGTTCTGGCGTCACTGACAGGCGCAAGCGCGTCCATCAGCCGCGCGCGGTACTCGCCGGGGGTGGCGTCGAACCAGCGGCGGAAAGCGCGGAAGAAGTTGCTCGGATCGGCGAACCCCAGCAGGTAGGCAATTTCCAGCAAGGTCATGGTCGGCTGCGCCAGGTATTGCTCGGCCAGTTCACGTCGGGTGTCGTCCAGCAACGTCTGAAAACTCGTGCCCTCTTCCTGCAAGCGTCGCTGCAAGGTGCGTTGCGACAGGTGCAGCGTCTGCGCCACGGTATCGCGCTTGGGTTCGCCCTGGGGCAGCAAACGGCACAGCACCTGTCGCGCCTTGTGGGTCACGCGACTCTCGGAAAATCGCGCCAGGTATTCACCGGCAAACCGGTCATGCAACAGCGCCATCGCCTCGTTGGCGGTAGGCAGCGGAGCCTCCATGTCAGCGCGTTCGAAGATCAAGGCGTCATACGGTGCGTTGAACACCAAAGGCGCATGGAAGGCTTGTTTATAGGGTTCGAGATCGGCGGGCTCTTCGCCCTGCACCAGCACCTTGCGCGGTTGCAAGGTGCGCCCGGTCAACCAGCCGCACAGCGCCAGGGCACAGGCCAGTGACGCTTCGGCGCTTTGCCGGGTCGGTGGCAGATGGTCGCCGTGGACCGTCAGAATCAGCGCGTAGCCTTCTTCCAACAATCGGAAACTCAGGTCGGCACTTTCCGCAATGATCCGCTGATAGCGCACCAGCCGTTGAAAGCCTTCGGCCAGGGTCTGGCTGGACATCAAGGCGTAACCGGCCACATGAAAGGAGGCCGGTCGCACGACCTTGCCCATGTTCAGGCCAATCGCCGGGTTACCGGACAGCTCAACCGCGCGCTGCCACAGCCGCGTCATGGAATCCTGCGGGAAGCGCGCGTCCGGATCATCCAGTGCCGCGTAGTCGAGCCCCAGCTGTTTGAACAGCACCCGGCAATCCAGGCCGTCCATCTCCAGTGCTTTGACAATCCCCATCGCCCAGCTTGCAGAAGTCGTTCGTTCGCTCATGGCGTTTACTTACTACTTAGTGAGCCGTCTATCGCGGCCAATTTCCGAAGGATACTAAAGTGGCGCCTATTGTCACTGGCTGATGCCAATGATCACTCTAGACTCAAATAAGCTACCCGCAGAACAACTTGCAGTCAGAACAATAACCACAGAGATCGCAGTCGTGGAAAACATCAAACGTTTCAACAGCTTCGCTGAGTTCTACCCGTATTACCTCAGCGAACACAGCAACAGCACCTGCCGACGATTGCACTTTATCGGCACGACGCTGGTTATTTTCATCCTGGCCCTGACCATCGGCAAAGGCGCCTGGCTGCTGTTATGGGCCCTTCCTCTGGCGGGTTACAGCTTCGCCTGGGCCGGGCATTTCTTTTTCGAGAAGAACCGTCCCGCGACCTTTCAACATCCGTTTTACAGCCTGCTCGGCGATTTCGTCATGTACCGAGACATGATTCTGGGTCGCGTGCCGTTCTAGGCCCGACGGGCCACAAAAGCGTCCTGCGCAGCCAGTGCGGTATTGGATCCAGGCTCTACACTCAAAAAATCCCTTTCGATAAGAACAAGCGGAGAGCCGATGAACGCCCACGCCCGTTTCACCCACATGCAGGACGGCACGCAGGAAGACTGGGCGATCATCGCCGCAGATTTCAGTGCCTATGCGAGGCAATTGCCGACACGGATTGTGGCGCACCTGAAATTACTGGAGGGTGATTTTGGCGGCTTCCCGGTGGATCGTCTGACCCATTCCCTGCAAACCGCCAGCCGTGCCTGGCGTGATGGCCGCGATGAAGAATACGTGGTCTGCGCGCTGCTTCACGACATTGGCGACACCTTGGGTTCCTACAACCACCCGGACATCGCTGCGGCAATCCTCAAGCCGTTCGTCAGCGCCGCGAACCTGTGGATGGTCGAGAAACACGGAATTTTCCAGGGGTATTACTTCTTCCATCATCTAGGGATGGACCGGCATTTGCGCGAGCAATTCAGCGGGCATCCGCAGTATCAGGCGACCATTGAGTTTTGCGCCAAATATGACGCCGCGGCGTTTGACCCAGCGTATGACACGCTGCCGCTGAGCTTCTTTGAACCGATGATGGAACGGTTGTTTGCGCAGCCCAAGTACTCGATTTACAAGGCGGCGATGGAAGAACACGCGTCGGCCTGATCGATCCAGTGGGACCGCTGCGCGGTCCATTCGCGAGCAAGCCCGCTCCCACATTGGACTTTGTCTAACTTGAGAATGCGGTCAACTGTGGGAGTAGGCTTGCTCGCGAAGAGGCCAATCCATACACCACATCTCTAACGATTCAAGCCGGCTCTGCGATTTTGATGGCTTTCAACTCGGCCTCCCGCGCCTGGGCATCCGCCAATCGATATAACTCGATCGTTCCGTCCCAATGCTCGATCAGCGCGGTGCACGACTCCACCCAATCCCCGCAATTGAGGTAATCCACCCCGCCGACCTTGCGTATCTCGGCATGGTGAATGTGCCCGCATACCACGCCGTGCAACTCGCGTTTGACGCATTCGTGAGCGATGGCTTCTTCGAAATCGCTGATGAAGCTGACCGCGGTTTTGACCTTGTGCTTGAGGTACGCCGACAGCGACCAGTAACCGTAGCCATAGCGTGCGCGCCAATGGTTGAGCCAGCGGTTGAGGGTCAGGGTGAATTCGTAGGCCGAGTCGCCGAGAAAGGCCAGCCAGCGGTGATACCTCGTGATCACGTCAAACTGGTCGCCATGAATGACCAGGAGATGGCGACCATCGGCGGTCACGTGCACGGCTTCATCCACCAGTTGGATATTGCCCAGAATCAGCTTCGAATAGCGGCGCAGGAATTCGTCGTGGTTGCCGGTGACGTAGATCACCTCGGTACCGCGCTTGCTCATGGTCAGCAAGCGGCGGATCACGTTCGTGTGCGCCTGAGGCCAGTACATGCCGCCGCGCAGCTTCCAGCCATCGATGATGTCGCCGACCAGGTAGATCTTGTCCGCGTGATAGCCCTTGAGAAACTGCGACAGGTGTTCGGCCTGGCAATCCCGGGTGCCCAGATGCACGTCGGAAATCCACAAGGTTCGCACACGTTGCTTACGACTGGGTTTGGCGAGCTCGGCGCTGGTCATGGGCAACCCTCTGGAAAAGTTTTTGCAAGCTTGCGCCGGTCGGGTTAATCGCCCATGACAGTGGCGAGTCAGTCCTGTGACAGCGCCGGGCCGGTGTAGACTGACCGCACCTTGACCAGGAGACCTGCGATGAGACCGATCCTCACGCTACGCCAATACACTCATGACCTGATCGTCCACAGTCACGACCACGCGCAACTGGTGTTCGGGCTGTCGGGTGCGCTGGATTTCGAGGTCGACGGGCGTGGCAGTCAGGTGGTTCAACAGAGTTTCGTGGTGGTGCCGTCCGGTTTCCATCACGCCTGCGGTAGCGCCAATGGCAGCCGTTGCCTGGTGCTGGATGTGCCCAGCGACCAATGGGTTGCTCAGTCCCTGGGTGACCACGCCGAGGCCAGCCGTCGTTTGCTCGACAATGCCGGTCGCCTGCCGCTGGATGCCGGGCAAAGCCAATTGGTCAGTTGGTTGGCGGGCAGTCAGGTCAACGATCCATTGATCGCGCAACAAGGCGCGGTGTTGTTGCTGGCCAGCCTCAACAACGCCAAACCCGAGATCGTCGGCGGTCGGCGCCTGCCTTATGCGGCGCTGAATGCGCACATCGATCAGTACGCCGCCTATCCACTTCAAGTCGCCGATCTGGCACGCGTCGCTGGTCTGTCCAGCGCACGGCTGCATGCGCGGTTCGTTGCTGAATGTGGGCAGACGCCGATGGATTACATCCGCAGTCGACGTTTGCATATCGCGGTGGGACTGCTGCGGGATTCGCCATTGCCCATCGGCGAGGTTGCCAGTCGGGTCGGTTACAGTTCCCAGAGTGCATTTGCTGCAGCGGTGTTGCGGGAGTTTGGCGCATCGCCTGGCAAGTTGCGCCGAGAGGCTGGCGACAAAGGACGATAGTCTGGCGACAGACACAACGGGACGTTGCGCGGTTCAATGTAGGGCCTGGTTTTATACGTTTTTCAAGGATTACAATGACCCCCCGTACCGCCCTTGGCGCTTTGCATATTGGCGCATTGATGTTCGGCCTGACCGGTGTCTTCGGCAAACTGGCTGCCGCCTCCCCCGCCGTCATCGTCTTCGGGCGTGCTGCATTCGCTGTGCTGGCGTTGGCCGTTTTTGCGCGATTCGCCAGCACTACTCGCTGGCAGAAACTCGAGGCTGTGGACTGGCGCCGACTGTTGCTCAGCGGCTTACTGCTGGCCGGACACTGGGTGAGCTTTTTCATTGCAGTGAAGGTCGCGGGCGTGGCGATTGCGACCCTGGGTTTCGCCAGCTTCCCGGCGTTTACCGTGATCCTTGAAGGGTTGATCTTCCGCGAGCGAATTCGCGCCAACGAAATCCTGCTGGTGGTGCTGGTCAGTGTCGGGCTGGTGCTGGTCACCCCTGATTTCGATCTGGCCAGCGGCGCCACAATGGGTCTGCTGTGGGCGGTGGGCTCAGGTTTGCTGTTCTCTCTGCTATCGCTGACCAACCGCGCCAGCTCCGGGCGAATCCCGGCGGTGCAGGCGGCGCTGTGTCAGAACGTGGTGGTCGCGTTGTGCCTGTTGCCGGTGGCGGCACCGCAGTTAAGCGAAGTGCGCGCCATCGACTGGTTGTGGATCGGTCTGCTCGGGGTGTTCTGCACTGGCGTCGCTCACAGTCTTTTTGTCGCCAGCCTGGCAGTGATCAAGGCGCGGACCGCGGCGGTGGTGTTCGCCCTGGAGCCGGTTTACGGCATCACCATGGCCTGGCTGCTGTTTGATGAAAATCCGACACTGCACATGCTGATCGGTGGCGCGTTGATCATCGTGGCGATCGTGGTCTCCAGCCGACTCTCGGGCGGCTCAAGCAAGAAAGCCGTTGCGGCAGAAGCCGCCTCTCACTGAGTGCGGTCGTTGTGCCCCAGGTCGCGGTCCGGATCAATTTGATCACGGACCCGCTGCTTCAGCACTTTGGCCTCCGGGAAACCGCCATCAGCCTTGCGCTCCCAGATCTGCACATCGTCACAGAAAATGTGAAACACCCCACCGGTGCCGGGCACCAGCGACACTTTGCCCAGATCGTCACCGAAGGTACTGAGCAGTTCCTGGGCCAGCCAGGCAGCACGCAACAGCCACTGGCATTGCGTGCAATACGTGATGATGATTTCCGGTTTGCGTGCAGTCATGATCGGCGAAACTCCTGAGCCAGAGGGCGCCGCTATGATAGCCCTGCGAGCAGGTTCCGGGCGGTCTGCTTAAGCGGCTCGTTACCTTCCTTGAGCAACTCGTTGAGCAATTCGATGGCGCTGTCCAGATCGCCGTCATCAATGCAGGTCTGGGCTTGTTCGAGTTTTTCGGCGCTGCTCGGCTCGGGCGGTTCCAGGTTCAGCGGTTGCAGTTCCAGCGACTGGCCGGGATCGCTGAACTCGTTGAGAAAGGTGTCATCCAGAGTCTGTGAATCAGGCTCGGCGACCCATTCAAGTTCGGGCTCATCCAGCGTCGACTCGTCGGGCATTTCAAACACCTCGGGCAAGACGTGCAGGTTCGAGGCAAACGGCGGCTCGACCGGCGCGGATTCGCTCGATGGCTTCGCGGCCGACGGCGAGTGTTCAAAAGGGCTGATCAGGTCCCAACTCGAATCCATCGACAGGTCATCCAGGTTCAACTGGAACTCATCGTTGGGTGCTGCTTCGGCAATCGCCGCCTTGGGGGGAGTCATTGACGCTGCAACGGCCAACGGTGCCGCACTGTTCAATTTCGGGTGTCGGGCGCGAATATTCTGAAGTTCTTGCAGGTCGTATCCGGCGTCACGCAGGTTGTTTTCCTGTGTTTCATAAGCGGGTGCGTCACCCTGTTTACCCAAGACTTCCAACAGCTGAACGGCAAGATCCGTGCGTTGCGGCTCTTTGATCAGCGCCTCTCGCAACAAACCGGCGGCTTCGGAAAAACGGCCATAGGCCAGATAGATATCAACCCCTTCAAGCACATCGCCTGCGGGCGACTCTTCACCCGATTCAGTTGCCGGTTGCACCTCTGACGATTGTGAAACCGGTTCTGCAGTGCGATTGAGCACCGGTTCATGCCGTGACGGCAAATCCGGTAAAGCGTCGGGCAATGCCTGAACCTGTTGTCGTTGACGCCTCACGAACAACCCCAGCAACACCAGAGCCACCACCGCCAACAACCCGAGAATCAGCCCCCAGTTAGTAGCCTCAGGCTCTTCAACAATGGCCGGCGCAGGAGCCACAACGGCGGGTCCAACCGGCCCCACCGTTGCGGTCTTGATTTCCGCCAATTGGGTTTGCAGTTCAGTCACCTGCTTTTTCTGACCGGAGATCTGCTCCTCCTGGGCCTGAAGCTTCGCAGTCAATTCATCGATAGTTGCTTGCAGCTGCTGGTTTCGCAGCACGCTGGCGGCCAGTTGTTCGGCAACGGGATCACTCACAGGCGCGGCGGCAGGAGGGGGTGGCGACTGTTTGCCTTTCGCCGCGGGTGGCTTCGCAACAGCCGGCTCAACCGTTGGGAATCCAGAGGGCTGAACGTCGGTCACCGGTTCGTCATTGACGGGAACAATCCCCGGCGAACCCGGCGGATCGATCAGCACCGTGTACTCGCGCAGCACCCGCCCGTTGGGCTGATTGAGCTGCACCAGGAAATTCAGGAAAGGTTCATTGACCGGTTTGCTGGAGCTCACCCGGATCAGGCTGCGGTTGCCGCGCAGGATCGGGGTGAATTTCAGATTATTGAGAAAGAACACCCGATCGATGCCGGCGCGGCTGAACTCGTCTGCTGTCGCCAGGCTGACGGAGAGCTCGCCCTCCTCCAGACCTGCGGCATCTTCCAGTGCGATGTCGGCGCGCAACGGCTGATTCAGCGCTGAATGCAGGGTGATATCACCCAAGCCCAACGCGGGCGCCAATGCCGAGTAAGTGACAGCACCACCGACCAGAAGCAGCCTGGCGCAACACCGTAAAGCCATGTGCCAACTCTCGAGCATGAGCATCCCTTAGATAACCAGAACCATCTTGTACGCGTTCGCACATCCGGTACGAACACGATATTGCCAAGTAGTTCTTTATAGTCTGCCCAACGGAGTATCTCAAAAGTCTTGGGGGCGTTAATACCTCAAGATTTTTCCAGGTTGGCCAGAATGTGCCCGTGGACACGCATGCAGACCTTCAAGTCTGCCTCATCGACGCCTTCGAACAACTCGTGGCGCAGTTGGGTAGCAATGGTTTCAATTTGTTCGATCAAGGGAAGCGCCGGCGCGCAAAGGACGATTTTCTTCGCTCGGCGATCTTCCAGCACCGATTGACGTTGCACCAGTCCCTGGCTTTCGAGGCTGTCGAGCAGACGAGCCAGAGTCGGCCCTTCAACGCCGACGCTCTGCGCCAGTTCACGTTGGGTCGGGGCATCATCAAAACGCGCCAGGTGCAGCAGCACCAGCCAGCGCGCCTGGGACAGCCCCAGGCCAGCCAGACGGCGGTCCAGTTCGGCACGCCAGCCGCGCGACATCTGGGCCAGTTGCATGCCAAAGCGGTGTTGTTCGGTTAACGGCATAGAACACTCATGATTAGACTGAAATAAAGAAAAACTAATTATTAGTCAGCTAAGCATGACCCTTGGCCAGAGGCAAGGCTTGCTCTGTACTGAATCGTTACATCTATGTGGCAGATCACCTAAATCTCGAATTCGGATTGCAGCGCCGCCCGAACACAGTACAAAACGCCTTCCGGCACTCGCCCGGAAAACAGTGCGGCAATCTCCGACACGGGCGGCAATTCGCCCTCGCCGTCAAGGAACGCATCCTGGATCTCACCCATCAATTCTTCAGGCAGATCCAGCGCTTGCTCCAGCGACAACTGCTGCTTGCCAATCGCTTCGGCGAGCAGGGTGTAGACGTTCTTTTCCGAGCATTGCAGCTGACCGGCGATCTGCAACGGTGTCATCCCGGCTCGGGCCAGGGTGATCAGTTCGTGGCGCAGGTCGGCCACCACTTTCGGCGCCTCGACTTGCCCACCGAGAACTTCGAGGAAGGCTTCGCCGTAACGCTCCAGCTTGCGCGCACCAACGCCGCTGACCGTGGCCATTTCCGACAGCGAGGTCGGTTGGCTGCGGAGCATTTCCAGCAGTGTCGAGTCGGGGAAAATGACGTACGGCGGCACGCCATGCTCTTCGGCGAGTTTTCGACGCAGGGCGCGCAAGGCTTCCCACTGTTCGCGCTCTTCGCCGCGAACCAGTTGGCTCGCCTGGCTCTTGCTGCTTTTGGCCGTGGTTTGCGGCTTGAGGTCGCGACGCAGCTCCAGGGTTACTTCGCCCTTGAGCAGCGGTCGACAGGTGTCGCTCAGGCGCAGACCGCCGTAGCCTTCCAGGTCGATGTCCGCCAGACCGCGGGCAACCAGCTGACGGAACAAGGAGCGCCATTCGCTCTCCCCCATCGCCTTGCCTACACCAAATACCGACAGGTGTTGATGGCCGAAATTGCGGACCTTTTCGTTGTCCTTGCCCAGCAATACATCGACCAAATGCCCGACGCCATAGCGCTGGCCGGTGCGGTAGATCGCCGAAAGCGCCTGACGGGCCGGCTCGGTGGCGTCCCAGGTCTGCACGCCATCGACGCAGTTGTCGCAATGGCCGCACGGCTCGGGCATGTCTTCGTCGAAATAAGCCAACAGCGTCTGGCGACGGCAGCGGGTTTCTTCGCAGAGCGAGAGCATGGCGTCGAGCTTGTGCTGCTCCAGACGCTTGTGGCGCTCGTCGCCCTCGGAGTTCTGCAACATCTGTTTGAGCATCACCACGTCTTGCAGGCCGTAAGCCATCCAGGCGTCTGCCGGCAGACCGTCACGGCCGCCGCGACCGGTTTCCTGGTAGTAAGCCTCAAGGGATTTTGGCAAGTCGAGGTGAGCGACAAAGCGCACGTTGGGCTTGTCGATGCCCATGCCGAACGCCACGGTGGCGACCATGATCAGGCCTTCCTCATTGAGGAAGCGCTTCTGGTGGTGAGCCCGGGTATCGTTGGGCAAACCGGCGTGATACGGCAGCGCCGGGAAACCTTGCTCGCTGAGGAACACTGCCACTTCGTCGACTTTCTTGCGCGACAGGCAATAGACGATGCCGGCATCGCTGCGCCGCTCGGCGAGGAACGCCAGCAACTGCTTGCGCGGCTGCTCTTTGGGCACGATGCGATAGAAGATGTTGGGACGGTCGAAACTCGACAGGAAGCGCTCGGCATCCTGAAGATGAAGGCGGTCGACGATTTCTTCCCGGGTACGCTTGTCGGCGGTCGCGGTCAGGGCGATACGCGGGACGTTGGGGAACAATTCCGCCAACTGGCCCAATTGCAGGTATTCGCGGCGAAAGTCGTGGCCCCATTGGGACACGCAGTGGGCTTCGTCGATGGCGAACAGGGAAATTTCAAGACTTTGCAGGAACGCCAGCATTCGTGGCTGAACCAGACGCTCGGGCGCGAGATAAAGCATTTTCACTTCACCGCGCTTGATCCGTGCCGCCAGATCGCGCTGCTGCTCGGCGCTGAGCGTGGAGTTCAATGCCGCCGCAGCGACGCCCAGCTCTTCGAGGGTAGCGACCTGGTCGTCCATCAGAGCGATCAGCGGCGACACTACCACTGCCAGGCCTTCGCGCAACAGCGCCGGCACCTGGAAGCACAAGGACTTGCCGCCACCGGTAGGCATCAGCACCAGGGCATCGCCGCCACTGGCCACGCGCTCAATGATTGCACCCTGACGGCCACGGAAACTGTCGTAGCCGAAGATGTCCTTGAGGACGCGTTGAGCCTGTTCGAGCATAGAAACTCCAAAAATCACAAAAACATCCCTGCAAGGCTGGTTCAGAACCACGAAGGCTGCACCGACAAATCGTAAGTGCGCATTGCATGACGCGTCACATTTCAGCCGCGACGCCGGCAGGGCATCACAAAACGCGGGAGTATACCCGAGCCCTCCCCTGCAAAGGGTGCCGCTGATAAGACACGCGAAGGTCAATGCACTGCAGACCTTGTGAGAGCGGGCTTGCTCGCGAAAGCGGCATGTCAGTCGACATTAATGCTGGCCGGCACACCGCTTTCGCGAGCAAGCCCGCTCCCACAGGGGTTGCGGTGTTTCGCAGGGCCGCAATGGCGCAAAAATGCCGCGCGGCTGGCCCCAACGCTCAAGAAGGCCTAGAATTCCTGCATCGTATATTCCCCAAGGTAGCCCTTTAATGTCCTTCGCTGAGCAACTAACCCGCCTGCAAGTCTTCCTCGACGCCGACGAACTGCATGACGAGGCGCTGGACTACGTGGCCGCCCACGGCTACCTCACGGCGCTGTCGATCTGTTCCGAAACCGTTCCTGACCGTGAATGGATCGACGCCCTTTTCGCCGAAGAGCCGCACTACGCCGACGACACCGAGCGTGAAGCGATCGAATCCACCCTGTTGGCCCTCAAGGCTCACATCGCTCGCCAACTGGCGTCCGATGAAGAGTTCGAGTTGCCTTGCGACCTGGACCTGGGCGAAGAGCCGGACGATTCCGACCTGCGCGGCTGGTGCATCGGTTTCATGGAAGGCGTGTTCCTGCGCGAAGCAGCCTGGTTCGAGACCGCCGAAGACGAAGTCAGCGAAATGCTGCTGCCGATCATGGTCGGTTCGGGCCTGTTCGACGAACAGCCTGAGTTCGAAGACATCGCCAAAGACGCCAACCTGATGGACGACATGATCGTACAGATCCCGGAAGCCCTGACCGCGCTGTACCTGCTGTGCCAGGCGCCAGACGAAAAACCGGCGATCCTCAAGCCTCGTCACCACTAAGGTTTTGCCTATGGACAACCCCATAGGCAACCGCTCCCTGATGTTGCGCTACGTGCTGCTGGCCATCGGCTGGCTAAGCGTAGCGCTGGGGGTGATCGGGATTTTCCTGCCGGTATTGCCCACCACGCCCTTCCTGCTGCTGGCGGCCGCCTGCTTCGCCCGCAGTTCGCCGCGTTTTTATCATTGGCTGGTTGAACATCCGCGGCTTGGGCCGTGGGTTCGCGATTACCTGAGCGGCAACGGCATTCCGCTCAAGGGTAAGGTCTACGCCATCGGCCTGATGTGGGCGAGTATCCTGCTCTCCTGCTATCTGGTGCCCCTGCCGTGGGCGCGGGGGTTCATGCTGACCAGCGCCGTGCTGGTGACCCTCTACATCCTCAAACAGAAAACCCTGCATAAACCTTGAAAACGCCACAATGATCGTTCCCACGCTCCGCGTGGGAATGCATCCAGTGACGCTCTGCGTCACCGCGTCTAAGGAACGCGGAGCGTCCCGGGCGGCATTCCCACACCAGAGCGTGGGAACGATCAGTCCGCGAACTGACCCGACGATCAACCCTACCTTTCAAAAAACACCGCCTAGACTTCAAGCATCTGCACCCGAGCGGCCAGACATGTCCCGCAGTCCGCGTAGCCCAAGATGGTCAACGCTCCGACTTCGGTTCGGCGGATGGCTGTTGCTGATCACTTTTCTGTTGGCCGGGCTGGGCAGTGTCGGGGCCAACTGGGATTTTGCGCAGATTCTGCAAACCGCCGAAAATCGCTACGGCACCCTGGGCCCGGGACGGGGAAGGATCGAGGCCTGGAGTCAAATGATCAGTAGCGAAGTCAACGCGCCCGAGCGCGAGCAGCTGAACGCAGTCAATCGCTTCTTCAATCAGCAACTGAGTTTTCTGGACGACACCCGCATTTGGCATCAGACCGATTACTGGGCCACGCCCGTCGAATCCCTGATCAAGGGTGCCGCTGATTGTGAGGACTACGCACTGGCGAAATATTTCAGCCTGCGCTACCTGGGAATTCCCAGCGAAAAACTACGCATCACCTACGTGAAAGCCCTGACCCAGAACCAGGCGCACATGGTGCTGACGTTCTACAACAGCCCCACGGCCGATCCACTGGTGCTGGACAACTTGATCGGCGAGGTCCGCCCCGCCTCCCAACGCCAAGACCTGCTGCCGGTGTACGCCTTCAACGCAGAAGGCCTGTACTTGCCCGGAGCCAATGGTGGCAAACGCAGCGGCGACTCGAAAAAACTGTCGCGCTGGCAGGACGTACTGAAAAAAATGCAGGCTGAAGGGTTCGCCGTGGGCGACGGCTAGCCACCTGAGCAAGGAGCGATTTATGTCACTGCGTAAACAGTTGTTTCTCGCCATCTGCCTGTTCTTGCTGGTGGCGTTCAGCGGCAGTTTTTTTGTCAGCCTGGAAAGCTCTCGCGACCAGATGCTCAGCCAGTTGCGCTCCCACGCTCAGGACGCGGCCACCGCGCTGGGTTTGTCGTTGACGGCACAAATCGATGACCCGGCCATGATCGAATTAATGGTCAGCTCGATTTTCGACAGCGGTTATTTCAGCAGCATTCGAATCATTAACATCGAGAATGCGCAGGTGCTGGTAGAGCGCAGTGCGCCGGGGCAAATCGAGGGCGTTCCCGCCTGGTTTGTGAATCTGGTCAACCTGCACCCACCCGGTGGCGAAGCGCTGATCATGCGTGGCTGGGCCCAGGCGGCACGGGTCGAGGTGTTGAGCAATCCGCAGTTCGCCCTGGCCAAACTTTGGGACAGCACCCTCGGCAGCCTGATCTGGTTACTGGTGTGCGGCCTGCTCAGTGCCGTGTTTGGAGGCTGGTTGCTGCGCCGGCAATTTCGTCCACTCGACACCATGGTCAAACAGGCTGAAGCCATCAGCAAACGCGAGTTCCTCAGCCTGCCGAAACTGCCGCGCACACCGGAGTTGAAACGCGTGGTGTTGGCCATGAACCAGATGGTCGAGAAGCTCAAGGCGCTATTCGCCGAAGAGGTCGCACGCAGTGAAAAACTGCGGGTCGAGTCTTATCAGGACAGCCTTACGGGTCTGGCCAATCGGCGCTTGCTGGATGAAGAGCTGGCCGACGAATTGTTGGTCTCCGAGCAGAGCAGCGACGGCCATTTGCTGATGCTGCGGATCAACGATCTGGCCGGTCTCAACCAACGCTTGGGCGGCCAGCGCACCGATGCGCTGATCAGCGCCGTCGGTGAATTGCTCAAGCGCCTGACCCAGCCACCGGAACGTCGCACCTGGCTTGCAGCGCGCAATCGTGGCGGTGAATTCAGCCTGCTGACGCCAGGGCTGGACAGCGCCGACGCTGCACGCCTGGCCAGCGAAGTCAGCGCCACCCTGGAAAACCTGCGCCTGACTGGCGCCAGCGACGCCATGCCGGTGGCGCATTTGGGGATCGCCCCTTACCACCCCGGTGAACCAGCCAGTGTTGTGCTGACGCGACTGGACCGGTCGTTGACCGAAGCCCGGCAACATCCCGAGCGCCCGTGGGTCCACTTGGCCGATTCCATCACCGCGCCGAACCCGCCCCAAAACGACTGGCAAACCTGGATTGACGACGCCCTGAACCAAGGCAAGATGCAACTGTATTTCCAGCCGGTGGTGCAATGCGCCGACACCAGCCAGGTGCTGCATCACAAAGTGCTCGCACGCCTGCTCGACCCGCAGGGCGAGGCCATTGCCGCCGGGCATTTCCTGCCGTGGATCGAGCGACTCGGCTGGTCGGCCCGATTCGACCTGGCCATGCTCGAAGCCACCCTCGACTACCTCGTGGTCAACCGTTGGCCCCTGGCGTTAAGCCTGTCCGGCAGCACCCTGCGCGACCCAGCGCAACTGCAACACATCCTCGACATGCTCGAATCGCTGCCCGAACTCGCTGAGTTGCTGATACTGGAAATCGACGAACGCCAACTGCCACCTCAGGAAGAACTGCAACGCCTGAGCCACAGCCTGCTCAACACCGGTTACCGCATCGGTCTGCAGCATTTCGGCGGCAGCTTCGGCCAGATCGGCAACCTGGCTCAACTGGGGCTGGCTTACTTGAAAATCGATGGGGCGTACATCCGTCACATTGATGAGCAGAGCGATAAACGGCTGTTTATCGAGGCGATTTTTCGGGCCACCAACAGCATTGATTTGCCGTTGATTGCGGAGATGGTCGAGACCAAGGGGGAGCTGGAGGTGATCCGGGAGTTGGGACTGTTTGGGGTGATGGGGCGGTTGATTGGGCCGCCGGAGCCGATGTGATGCGGTTAGACCGTTCGTCTTAAATCCTCATTAACCTGTCAGATATGACAGTAGGCAAATCACCCGACATCAGGTGTCATGACTCTCATCGCCGCCCTGCTTCTAACTCGTGGGCGCCTCGAACAGGGAGTGAGGTTATGACAGTTATAGAGATTCTCAAGTTGGATCTGGTCAGGATCGAGGGCATGGAAACCACCGTGCCTGGAGGGATCAACGCGCAGTGCGGCATCCCGATTCTTGCAAAGACGGACTCCGGGTACGTCGCTGTCGTGGACCCTTTTCCCGGTAGCCAGCAGGGCCAAACCATCACTTTGTACGTAAACAAGCTCAAGGTCGACTTCCACACCTACCTGAACCCCGGAGATGAAAACAAAACCGCCAACCTCCAAATCCCGACGGACTATTTGCGCGATGGCCAGAACCTCCTCCACTACACCGTCACCAACGGTTCGCAGAACATCGGCACCTCTGACGTCCTGGCGGCATGGTTTCACCGAGAAGGCCCGGGAGGGCGGGACGACCAGCCAGGCGATGGTGTGAATTCACAATTACAGATCCAGGTCGAGGACGCCGCCAAGTACGGCGTAGGGCCGGAACTGGCGCAGCGCGGGGTCTGGTTTTACGTGTTTTACCCGTTGATTAGAGCGTTCGACATGGTCCTGTTCAATTGCAACGACCATGTCATCAAACACAATGTGAGCGTCGAAGAAGCTGAGCAAACTTCTCACCAGAATCCGCTACCGATTCTGGTAAATCATGCCGCTCTTGTTGCCGCTGGCGAAGGGACGGCAGTTCGCTTCTCCTATACGGTCGAGGACTGGATCGGTAACGGTCCTGCCCCAGAACCGTATTCGGAGAGTATCCCGCTGTGGGTGAACCTCAAAGGCAACTGGTTCGACAAACCCATCCTCAGCCCACAGCACGGGCCTGAAACCATCGACCTGGGTGAACTCAATGGTCAACCGGTGATCGCCAAGGTACATGTGCGCACGCCATGGGCCACAGGCGACACACTGGAACTGACCTGCACTTACCGGAACGCGGAGGGCAAGGACGTAACTTTTGTGACGACAAAGGAGGTGAAAATTGTCCCGGACTTTCCCGAGCTACCACTGGACAATAGCTACTTTGCCGCCGCAAGTGGTTGGCAGATATGGGTGTACTACAAGCAATTTAGAAATGGCCGGGAACTGGGACGCTCTTACTCAACCCCCGTCATGGTGACAGGCAATGCCCAGATTGAGCTGAAGGCACCGTTTCTGGTGGCACCGGCCAAGAACCCGATTGAATCGTCTCTTTATCCGCAAGGGGTGAAAGTGCGAGTCGAACTACTGACCGCTCAAGAGGGCGACGAAGCGCGGTTGGAGGCGCTCAATGCACTTCCAGGCACACCGACGTTTGCGACGGTCAAGTTGAACCAGAACAAACGCGCCAACTTTACGCTAAGCCCCGAGTTGCTCAAGGCGCATCAGGGCAGAAACCTCAGACTGCGCTGGGTTCTGATCCGCAAGGGATCGTTGACGCCCTCACCCGAGTTGCGGCTCAGGATTTCGGCCCCGGTAGTGACCCTGACCTTTGATAATGACCCCTACACGCTCGCCCCGGCAGGCCGGTTTACAGTCAGGCTGGCGCTGGCGACGAATGGCGTGGATCTACCTGACGAAACCGTCGAACTGTCCTTGGCAGAGGATTTTACTTTCAGCGACAACGTCGGGGGTAGCCGCCGCTTCGTCACCGACAAAGATGGAAAGATCACTGTAAACGGGGTGAAGGGGCACACGGTGCCCGGTGCTTATTCCTTGACTGCCTTGCATGGAAACCAGACCGTGACGGGCGTGGCAACAGTTACACCTCAGACATCCGCGGGGACCATCCCGGGAATACCCTACCCTTACAACATCGCAATTAGTCCCGACGGCACCCGAGCCTATGTTGTCAGTACTTCACATCCCGCTAACTATGGCGCACTCACGGTGGTTGATACCGCCACTCACAAAGCGATGGGCTCTATCGCACTAGGGAGGAATGTGTTCGGTGTTGCAGTCAGTCCGGATAACAGCCGAGTCTATATCACCCGGGGTGGCGTTGATTCTCTTAACTTCGTTTTGACCGTAGTTGATACCACCAGCCTCGACATTATTCGCAATGTCTCGTTCACGGGTTATTCTCCAGCGGGCGTTGCGATAAGCCCGGATGGCTCTCGTGCCTATATTTGTAGTGGCACTTATCCTTTTACCGGTTTCCCCAATGGCAGGCTGGCGATAGTCGATACGACTCGCTTCGAGACTCTCCGGACCTTGGTGCTTCAAAACAATGCAAGTGAAGTTACCGTCAGCCCGGACGGTAGTCGTGTCTATGCCACCAACGCGAATGGCAATGGCACTGCCTACAGCGGAACGGTCTCGGTGATTGATACGAGTACTTACTCAGTGATCAGCAACATTGAAGTTGGGTCCAATCCTCACGGCATAGTGGTCAGCCGGGACGGCACCCGCATTTATACCGTCAGGACAGAAGGCAACCTGCTCGTGGTGATCGATGCGCGTACCCATGCAGTCATTCACAACATCCCAATCGGATTTGGCGCGTGGCAATTGGCACTCAGTCCGGATGGCAAGTCTCTCTGTGCCAGTGAGTGGTTTAACGGCAAGGCCATCGTGTTAGTCGATACCACGACCTTTAGCGTCCGTCGAATCCCGGTCGGCCGCGACTCTGCTGGTGTAGCCTTCAGCCCGGACAGCACTCGCGTCTATATCTGCAATTACACGGACAACAATGTTTGGGTAATCGGGAATTAAAGAAGCAACCCACGATAAGTCCAGAACCAGATGTTTGGAGAAAGTGGTAGGGAATTGGGGACGCATTTCAGATCACACCGTATCAACCTTCAACGAATGATCATTCAACATGCCGGTCAGGTTTTCAATCGTCGTCAGAGTCGGTCTCGGCGCCAGGGGTGTTCTGCGCACCGACCACGCCCAGATTGACCATGACGCCAGCAGTCGCGTGGATTTTCCGGGCAACCAACAGCATTGATTTGCCGTTGATTGGGGGATTGTTTGGGGTGATGGGCCGGTTGATTGGGCCACCGGAGCCGATGTGATGCGGTACGACCGTTCGTCTGGAAGTCACGCTTACCTGTCAGATCTGACAGTAGCCAATCTTCCCAGCCTGGTGTGTGATGAGCCCGCGTCCCGAGAGGACTCAGGGCTTGCCACCTCCAAGGAGAACGTAATGGATATCCAGTCCGCGGTGTTGAACGAATTGTTTGTGCTGCATCCCATGATCATCCAGGGCTGGGTCACGCCGTCGAAACCGGCCGGCATCGCCGACGGCGGTATTTCCAAAGCCCTTTACGACGGCCAGGCACAGGGCCTTGTATGCCTGGTCGATCCCTGGACCGAACTGCAGCAGCGCTCCTGGATCATGGCGGCCGATGATCACGTGGATTTGTATTGCAACGGCGATCTCATCCCAGGAGCAGGCCAGACCGTCAAGCCGGGGGAGGAAACGCTGCGCCAGCGCCTGTGCCTGCCACACGGGAATTTGAGACAAGGCGTCAATCGGCTGCATTACATGGTCACTCGTCCCAGCGGGAACTCGGTACCCTCTCGGGATCTGCTCGTGCTGTATCACCTACGGCCTGCGGAAAACCTGAATCTGATAATCCCGGCCGACGTGCTCAAGGACGGCGTCAGCGCCGCACGCGCGGCGCAAGGGGTGGAGTTCGGGTTCACCTATGCCAACCGGCGCAACCACGACCGCATCAAGTTTTGGTTGGGCGACACCCTAGTCGAGTTCGATGTCCCCGATGGCACGGCGCCAATCACCCACACACTGTTCACCGACACGTTCCGAAAGGCGGGTGACAACGCGAGTGCGGTGGCGGAGTTCTTTGTCGTCGACCAGTTGCTCAACCAGGTCAAATCCCCGGAGAAGCGGCTGGACATTCATCTCGACCGACTTGATCTGCGGGCCCCGACTGTCAAGGGCATGACCGGCACCAACTTCAGCCCGACCCAGCCAGAAGTCCGAGTGCTGGTGCCGCAAGGCTCGCTGCTGCCCACCGACAAACTGAGCGTGATCTGGCAAGGCGCGACCGGCTCAGCGGTGGCGGGCTCCTACACCAGCCCGCAGCGGCTGGTCAGCGCAGGTCTGGAAATCGCCGTGCCGCGCTCGGTGCTGGCCTACAGCTTGGGTAAACAGGTGACGGTCACTTACGTCGTCGAACGCAACGGCAAACCCGCCCCCTCATTGCCTTTGCCGTTGAACATCCTGACGTTGCCAGCGACGGCACTGATCTCGCCAAAGATCGTCGAAGCCGACGCCAACAACTTTCTGGATGTGATGGCGCTGGGCAGCAGCAACGCGACCATTCACGCCCTGCTCCACACGCTGATCGAAGCGGGCCAGCCGTGCTGGCTGAGTCTGGAAGGCAAGAAGGCGGACGGCACGGCGCACAACCTGACCCGGTGGAACGGCCTCCCGTATCAGGTCAACGCCACCTGGATCAGTCAAGGATTCTGGCCCAACGCGCTGGCCAACAGCTATCTCAAGCAACTCGGACACGGCACCACGCTGACGATCAAGTTCAAGGTCTCGCTGGACAAGAGCAACAATCTGGCCACGGCCACGGTGTTTCCGGATCGGACCTATACCATCAAAGCGGTGGCGTTGATTGAGCCCACTATTACCTATGTGAGGAACTCCAAGAATGTAGAGATCCCGCAGGGCGGCACCACGGCCGACACCACGGTCAAGTTGACCGGTAGAGCCACCGCTAACTTGCAGGTGCAGATCCTGGTCAACGGAACAATAAAAGACACGGTCACCATTGATTCAACAGGCGAATGGAACTACACCCTCACCGGCCTGACAGTGGCTGCGCACAGCATTACAGCCAAAGCCACTTATGGCAGCTTGCCCGTATCACTGGCACGGACCTTTAGAGTGGTGCAAAAAATACAAATACCCACAACCCACATGGGACTCAACGGTATCAAGCTCATTCAAGATTTCGGCTGGACCGAAAAAGACGCACCCGGAACAACGGAAACACGACAGGCGACCGCGGGCACCCCTCCTTATCGCTATACATCGCAGAACCCATCAGTGGCAACGGTCGGCGCTACTGACGGAAAAGTGAGAGCACGAGGCAACGGAACCACCATTATCACCGTCACAGACAGCAACGGTGATAGTCTCTCCTACACAGTATCCGCTTCTCGGGTCTGTCGCCTCATACGCTCGCCCACCCCCCTTTCGGGACCAGCAGCAGTTTCATGGAACTACGCCAATCCGGAATCTGGCGGTCTTGGCTACGTCCCCTTCCTTTTCCCCTCCCAATTCCAGGACCTCACCCAAATTTATGCCCCCATCGGTGAAGCCGGCAGCATTTACACTACTTTTTATCCAGCCCATGTCACGCCCCCTTACGGAGGGCTGTTTGAAACATGGGCTACCAGTCCAACCACCACCACCGACCGTTCCATTGCCGCACCGCCCTATTCCCGGTTTGCATACACGTTCCAGCTTCTCAACGGACATTAACCCCGACCGAAATCCGGGGACAGATCACGATATTAATTAATCGTGCTCTGTCGCTTCATGCCAGGAAGGCGCAGCAGGTATCAACCAACCCAAAAAAACGGGCGCCCCCCTGAGGTCGCCCGTTTTTGTTTATCACGCCATCTGCGCCCGCAACCGTCACCCAATCACGTCCATCAGATCGCAGCCGTCGCGCAGAGGAACAACAAAAAACCCGCCACCCCCTATCACCGGGATCGCGGGTTTTGTCGTTTCAGCCTTCAAGTCACACCGTATCAACCTTCAACGAATGATCATTCAACATCCCGTTGATAATCGTCGCCGTATCCTGCCCCCCCGCAATTACCCCACCCGCCCCCGGCGTTACGCCGTAATGGCTGGCCAGGTTCACACCCGCCAGGTCGATGGTTTGATTCGGCGCGGCGCCGGCCATGGCGCTGACGTCGATGCTGGTGACCAGTGATTCGCCGCTGCCGGTGACTTTGAAGTGCAGGTAGTCATCCAGCGACGCCGCGGTGCTGTTTTCCCCTTGCAGCAGTTGCGACAGGTCGAGTTTGTCGATGCCCGGCGTGAAGTCGGTGACCACGTCGTGGCCGCTGTTGCCTTTGAGCCACTGGAAAGTGTCGGCACCGCTGCCGCCGGTGAGGGTGTTGTTGCCCAGGCCGCCGATGAGGAAGTCGTCGCCGCCCCCACCGTTGAGCATGTCGTCACCCAAGCCGCCGTTGATGATGTTGCTGTGGTTGTCGCCGGTGAGGCTGTCGTTGAAATTTGAACCGGTCAGGTTTTCGATCGCCGTCAGGGTGTCGGTCCCGGCGCCCGCCGTGTTCTGCGCACCCAGCACGCCCAGATTGACCGTAACCCCGGCCGTGGCGTGGGCATAGCTCGCGGTGTCGACGCCGGTGCCGCCGTCGAGCAGGTCGTTGCCCGCACCGCTGTACAGCAAGTCGTTGCCGGCGTCGCCGTGCATTTCGTTGTTGCCGGAACCGGCGGTGAGTACGTCGTTGCCGTCGCCGGCATTGATCACGTTGTTACCGGCGCCCGCCAGGAGTACATCGTCGCCCGCCGTGCCGGTGAGGGTGTGGCCATCCTGATAGGTGATGGTTACGGCACCGCTGTCGCTGCCGCCATGGCTGTCGTTGGCGGCATAGGTGCCGTGGGCATCTGGCGTGATGTCGTGGGCTCCGGCGTAGTCGACGGTCATGGTCAACTGGTAGTTTTCCGCCCCATTCCCGCTGTTGCCCGGGCCAGGGTTGTCGATGTTGGTGATGTGGATCTGGTAGGTGCTGTCCGACGTTGCGGTGAGGGTTTGCCCGTCCGCGAGGGCGACCCATGCGCCGCCGTTGATTGAGTACTCCATGGCGACATGATCGGCCGGCAGATTGTGATCCAGGTTAAGGGTTTCACCCTGTTTGAGGTCGATGGTGATGCGGTCCTCAGCGTGGGTGTTGTCGACCGGTCCCAGCGCCCCGCTGACGACCAACACCGCCGTCATGGCTGTCGTGTTGGCGACGAATGCACTGCGGGCGAGGGTCACCGCCTGCTCGTTACCGCCGATGAAGCTGAAGTTTTGATTGGTGCCGGTGAAGTCCGCGCCTTTGGCAATCCAGCCAGTGTTGAATGAGGTCGGCGATGCAGTGAGCGGATCCTTATCCGCATCGGTGTCATTGGCCAGCAGCAACTCCTCCGGTACCACGATGTGGTCCGACAGCACGTTGGTGATGATGTGGTCATCGACTGCCACGGGTGGCGTGTTCGCAATGACTGGGGCCTGGTCGCCGCCGTTGTCGATGATGCAGCTATCGTTCACGTCGATGGTGATGGTGGTGGTCCGCTCGTCGCCATCGCCATCGCGCAAGGTGTAGGTGAACACGTCGGTCGCACCGGGACCGTTCACGGCGTCCGGGTTGCTGTGGTAGACCGCGTTGCCCGCGGCATCCAGCGTCAGGTAACCGTAGGTGCCATTGATCTGGCTGTTCAGGCCGCCGATGGCCGAGTTCGAGGTGTCGGAACCGGCACGCACGCCGACCACCCCAACTCCATCGGCATCGCCGAAGTCGTTCGCCAGCACATTGCCGCTGACGATGCCGCCCTCCACTACCGAGGCCGCGTCGGGGTTGGCGGTCGGCAGGTCATCGACGATGTTGACCACGATGGTGCTGGTGGTGGAATGGCCCAGGGCGTCGGTGGCTTGGTAGGTGAAACTTTCGCTCAGGGTGTTATCGCCATCGTTGGCGTGCGGCGTGGTGCTTGGCGCCGACGTCAGGGTGTAGGTGTAGGAGCCATCGGGATTGAGGAGGATTTGGCCATAGGTGCCAGTGGCGCTGCCGACCAGGGTGTAGGTGATCGCGCCGGTGGCACCAGTAACAGAACCGACCAGGGTGCCACTGGCGGTTTCAGCCGTGAGGCCCGGCTGACTGCCGGTGACGGTGCCGGGCGCCAGATCCTGGCCGTCCTGGTTCAGGTCGAGGGCTTTTTCGTAAACGGTCACGTCGCTGTCGCTGACCGCCATGAAGCCGCTGTTGTGCACGTCGATGGTGATGGTGGTGGTGCTTTGGTCACCGTCGGCATCGCGCACGGTGTAGGTGAACGTGTCGGTCGCGCCAGGGTCGCTCACGGCATTCGGATTGCTGTGGTAGACGGCGTTGCCGTTGGCGTCCAGCGTCAGGTAACCGTAGGTGCCATTGATCTGAGTGTTGAGGCCGCCAACGGCTGAGGTCGAGGTGTCTGAACCGGCACGCACACCGAGCACCGCGCCCCCGGCGGCGAGGCCATCGGCGCCGCCGACGTCGTTCCACAACACGTTGCCGCTGACGGTGCCGCCTTCGGCGACCGAAGCCTCGTCGGCATGAGCCGTCGGCAGGTCATCGACGATGTTGACCACGATGGTGCTGGTGGTGCTGTTGCCCAGGGCATCGGTGGCTTGGTAGGTGAAACTTTCGCTCAGGGTGTTCGGCCCGTCGTTGGCGTGCGGCGTGGTGCTTGGCGCCGACGTCAGCGTGTAGGTGTAGGAGCCGTCGGGATTGAGGAGGATTTGGCCGTAGGTACCGGTGGCGCTGCCGACCAGGGTGTAGGTGATCGCGCCGACCGCGCCGCTGACCGAACCAGCCAGCGTGCCACTGGCGGTTTCGCCGGTGTTGCCCGGCAGGCTGCCGGTAACGGTGCCGGGCGCCAGATCCTGGCCGTCCTGGTTCAGGTCGAGGGCTTTTTCGTAGACGGTCACGTCGCTGTCGCTGACTGCCAGAATGCTGCTGTTGTGCACGTCGATGGTGATGGTGGTGGTGCTTTGGTCACCGTCGGCATCGCGCACGGTGTAGGTGAACGTGTCGGTCGCGCCAGGGTCGCTCACGGCGTTCGGGTTGCTGTGGTAGACGGCGTTGCCGTTGGCGTCCAGCGTCAGGTAACCGTAGGTGCCATTGATCTGAGTGTTGAGGCCGCCAACGGCTGAGGTCGAGGTGTCGGAACCGGCACGCACGCCGAGCACCGCGCCCCCGGCGGCGAGGCCATCGGCGCCGCCGACGTCGTTCCACAACACGTTGCCGCTGACGGTGCCGCCCTCCGCGACCGAAGCCTCGTCGGCATGAGCCGTCGGCAGGTCATCGACGATGTTGACCACAATGGTGCTGGTGGTGCTGTTGCCCAGGGCATCGGTGGCTTGGTAGGTGAAACTTTCGCTCAGGGTGTTCGGCCCGTCGTTGGCATGCGACGTGGTGCTGGCCGGCGACGTCAGGGTGTAGGTGTAGGAGCCATCGGGATTGAGCAGGATTTGCCCGTAGGTGCCAGTGGCGCTGCCGACCAGGGTGTAGGTGATCGCGCCGGTGGCACCAGTGACCGAACCGGCCAGCGTGCCACTGGCGGTTTCGCCGGTGTTGCCCGGCAGGCTGCCGGTGACAGTGCCGGGCGCCAGATCCTGGCCGTCCTGGTTCAGGTCGAGGGCTTTTTCGTAAACGGTCACGTCGCTGTCGCTGACCGCCAGAATGCTGCTGTTGTGCACGTCGATGGTGATGGTGGTGGTGCTTTGGTCACCGTCGGCATCGCGCACGGTGTAGGTGAACGTGTCGGTCGCGCCGGGGTCGCTCACGGCGTTCGGGTTGCTGTGGTAGACGGCGTTGCCGTTGGCGTCCAGCGTCAGGTAACCGTAGGTGCCATTGATCTGAGTGTTGAGGCCGCCAACGGCTGAGGTCGAGGTGTCTGAACCGGCACGCACACCGAGCACCGCGCCTCCGGCGGCGAGGCCATCGGCGCCGCCGACGTCGTTCCACAACACGTTGCCGCTGACAACGCCGCCCTCCGCGACCGAAGCCTCGTCGGCATGAGCCGTCGGCAGGTCATCGACGATGTTGACCACAATGGTGCTGGTGGTGCTGTTGCCCTGGGCATCGGTGGCTTGGTAGGTGAAACTTTCGCTCAGGGTGTTCGGCCCGTCGTTGGCATGCGGCGTGGTGCTGGCCGGCGACGTCAGGGTGTAGGTGTAGGAGCCGTCGGGATTGAGCAGGATTTGACCGTAGGTACCGGTGGCGCTGCCGACCAGGGTGTAGGTGATCGCTCCGACCGCGCCGCTGACCGAACCGGCCAGCGTGCCACTGGCGGTTTCGCCGGTGTTGCCCGGCAGGCTGCCGGTGACAGTGCCGGGCGCCAGATCCTGGCCGTCCTGGTTCAGGTCGAGGGCTTTTTCGTAGACGGTCACGTCGCTATCGCTGACCGCTCTGATACTGCAGTTGTGCACGTCGATGGTGATGGTGGTGGTGCTTTGGTCTCCGTCGGCATCGCGCAGGGTGTAGGTGAACGTGTCCGTCGCGCCAGGGCCACTCACGGCGTTCGGGTTGCTGTGGTATTCAGCGTTGCCGTTGGCGTCCAGCGTCAGGTAACCGTAGGTGCCATTGATCTGGCTGTTGAGGCCGCCAACAGCCGGCGCCGAGGTGTCGGAACCGGCACGCACGCCGAGCACCGCGCCCCCTGCGGCGGGGCCATCGGCACCGGCGACGTCGTTCCACAGCACGTTGCCGCTGACGATGCCGCCCTCCTCAACCGCGGTCGAGTCGGGGTTGGCGGTCGGCAGGTCATCGACGATGTTGACGTTGATTTGCCCGGTCGCCGAACTGCCGTCCGTATCGGTGGCGACGACGTCGAGATTCTCGGTGATGCTGTTGGCGCCGTCACCGGTCGGATGGGTTTCATTGTCGACGAGGGTGTAGCTGTAACTCACAACCCCCGTGGCCGGGTTGTAGCCGGTGACGGTCAGGGTGTTGCCCAACGGGGTAGTGATCGATTGCGGGAAGCCTGCGGCAACGCCACCGATGATCACGTTGACCCCTGCGATGCTCAGGCTGGTCAGCCCGTCAGGAGCAGACACGCTGAACGTGCCGGTCTTGGTCAGTGCCTCTGGGTCGGGGGCCGAACCGTCGGCCAGGTTGGCCTCATTGACGGTCAGTTCGCCCCCTGCCACCGACAGGCCGGTGAGGGTCACCGGATTGTTCGGCACATCAGGAACAACCGGTGTCACAGGCACAACAGGAACATCCGGAACATCCGGTGTCACCGGAAGAACGCCTGTCCCTCCTGAACCACCTGCACCGCCTGAACCGCCTGAACCGCCTGAACCGCCTGCACCGTTATCCGGGTTTCCGGCCAGCCGCCCCAGGGGAAATTCGGGAATGCCGTTGAAGCCTGCGGTAGGAAAACCAATCGTCGGATCGACCCGCCCGCCCACCTCTTCAAGCATGACAAACGAGTGGCCGCCGCCCAGTGCACCGGGTGCGCCGGTCGAACCCGGTCCGGCCGCCGTAGCTTCAGCAGTCTGGGTCGGGTCATCGCCGGCAGCGATCGCTTTTTGCAGTTGTTCGACATCGGTCAGTTGCGCTTGAGTCGGTGTCACCGCTTCAGCGGTGTCTACATGAGGTGCCTGATTCGCGAGTAACTGAGGCGTCATCTCCATACTGCTGCCACGCCCAAGTGTCAGTTCCTGGCCATTGTGCAGATGAACCGCCACCGCGCCTTCGGCCCCGGTAACCAGTTGATCGCCGGCGAATAACCGGTCCCCCTCGACCAGCGCGCGTCGGGTGCCATCGCCCGCAACCGCGAACACCTGACCAATGACCTTACTGACAATACCGATGAGCGTAGCCATGTGCACTTCCTCCGCTGCCAACCGCTGTCGGCATCCTGTTTTTGCGAAGAACGTGCTCATGGCTCCTACGGGTTGCCTGGCGGAATCGCCTGCTGGCAGCGGTTACTTCAAGTAAGCCGCTGCCCTGGCGCCGTTCTCGCCAAGCGTGCCGCTCGCGGGCGACGTGTCTGCTGCGGGATAAAAACCCTCTGCAATCAATGGCATCGGGATCCACTTTCGCACCACGTCACCTTTTGAGCGATGCGTAACGGCTTTGATCCACCAAGGTGACAAAAAACCGTCACCTTAAAACCGTCCGCTTCCCTCCCCTCCAGCACTTCCCCGCCCTAAGTCGATATGTGGTCTGGAACTTTCCTCAAGCCCCGATGAGCGCCATAACGCTCGTAAATCAAGGGCTTTCGGAGTGAACAATGTGCTGGATTTTGCAGAGCGCATAAGTTTTTTTTGGCATAAGCCTTATGAAAAATTCTTCTATGGTTTTCCCCAGAATGTTCTTAGCTCTGTTGTTACAAGCATGAAACGGTTTTCACTATAAATGCCGTCAAATATTTGGCGACTAATAAGCACCATTAGGAATCAGGGAGAGGCACCCATGCGCGTATTAACCCCCCTCTGCAGCGCAATTCTGCTGGCCATGGCCTGCGCTTCTCAGGCTCAAGCCATGTCATTGACGGAGGCAATCCAGAGCACCATCGCGACCCACCCGGAGCTGGCGTCTCGAGTGGACAGCCGCCTCTCGGCCGATGAACAAGTGAAAGTCGCCAAGGGAGGATTTTATCCATCGGTTGATCTGAATGCCGCCTACGGGCGCGGGTACAGCGATAACACCAACACCCGGGCATTAGGTAATCACCACACCGAAATTCTGACCTACACCCAATCGGAATTGCGTCTGCGGCAGATGCTCTTCGATGGTTTCAACACCTCGAACGAAGTCCAGCGCACTAAAGGCGTGGTCAACTCCCGGGCCTATTACGCGCAGGGCACCGCTCAGGATCTGGCCCTGCGCACCATCGAGGTCTACCTCGAAGTGCTCAAGCGCCGCGAACTGGTGACCCTGGCCACAAACAATCTGCAAGCTCACATGCGGGTCAATGATCAGATCAGTCTGCGCACCCAGCGTGGTATCGGCAGCACCGCCGACTCTGACCAGTCCGTCGCTCGCCGGGCACTGGCACAAAACAACCTCGATACCGCTGAAGTCGATCTGGCGGATGCCGAGTCGAACTTCTACGCCGTCGTGGGGCGCCTGCCCGATGAACTCGAAGCCCCGCCCTCGACCCGCGGCGAACTGCCCGCCACCCTGCAGGAAGCCCAGCAAAGCATGGTGGAAAACAACCCGTACCTGAAATCCGCCCAGGCCGATGTGCAATCGGCCGAGAGCCAGTACGAAGTTGCCAAGTCGCCGTTCTACCCTCGCTTCGACGCCGAAGCCGCCGTGGGTGCGAACAACAACGTGCAGGGCGATGAAGGCCACGACAACGAATGGCGAGTCGGCATAGTGATGAACTACAACCTGTTCCGCGGTGGCAGCGACAAGGCTCGCCTGGCCTCCGATGCGCACCTGATCAACCAGGCGATGGACGTCCGCAACAATGCCCTGCGCCAACTCAACGAGAACATTCACCTGGCCTGGAACGCCATGGTCAATGCCAAGAAACAAACCCCGACCGCCCGCGAATACGCGGACACCAGCCGACGCGTGCGCGTGGCCTATCAGGACCAGTTCGGCCTCGGCCAGCGCACCCTGCTCGACCTGCTGGACAGTGAAAACGAGCTCTACAACGCCAACCGCCGCTACACCGAAGTGCGCTACACCGAGGAGTTCTCGATGTACCGCGTGCTGGCGAACATGGGGCAGTTGCTGAGCAAACAACGAGTGGTGTTGCCCGCCGATGCGATCGCCTCCACGGAAGTAAAAAACGAAGCCCGTTTGCCTGAACTGAAGTAGGCCTGTGGAGAGATCAATGTGACCAGCATGGAATCCGGCAACATCGGTGTCGATCCGCGTCTGAGCTTCGATGACCCGCTTCTGGACGGTCTGTTGATCCTCTGCAAACTCCACGGCGCGACGGTCAGTCGCGCCAGCCTGAGCGCCGGACTGCCCCTGAACAAACAACGCTTGAGCCTGGACCTGCTGCCTCGCGCAGCGGCCCGGGCCAGTTTGCAGGCGCGATTGCTGCGCCGTGAACTGGCGGACATTTCCGTCCTCAACCTGCCTGTAATGCTAATCCTCAACAACGGCCGTACGGCCATTCTGCGACGCATCGGCGATGACGGGCAGTTGTTGATATTGCCCAGCGAAGCCGACGGCGGCGAACAATGGGTCAGCACGGAGGAGCTGGCCGAAAATTACAGTGGCCAGGCCTTGTTCGCGCGGCCACGGCATGAACTCGAAGACCTGCGTTCGCCGCTGGTGCCGAGGGTTGAAGCGTGGTTTCGCGACACCTTGAAGCTGTCGAAGTGGCTGTACAGCGACGCGATTCTGGCGAGTTTTCTGATCAACCTGCTGGGGCTGATGGTGCCGCTGTTCGTCATGCAGACCTACGACCGGGTGGTGCCGAACCAGGCCACGTCGACGTTGTGGGTGCTGTCCATCGGCTTGCTGATCGGCACCGGTTTCGAACTGGTCTTGCGGGTGGTGCGCGCGCACCTGCTGGACACCGCCGGGAAGAAGACCGACGTGATCCTTTCGGCCACGCTGTTTGAACGCATCACTGGCATGTCGATGAAAGCGCGGCCGGCGACCATTGGTGGTTTCGCCCAAAGCATCCATGACTTCCAGGGCCTGCGGGAATTCCTCACCGCCGTAACGCTGACGAGCCTGATCGACCTGCCCTTTGCCGTGCTGATGCTGGTGGTGATCGGCCTGCTCGGCGGCTGGCTGGTGGTGATTCCGTTACTGGCGTTTCCGATCACGATCCTCTTCGCGATGGTGATCCAGGTCCGCCTGCGCGACACCGTACAGAAAAGCCTGACCCTCGGCGCCGAACGCCAGGCGCTGCTGATCGAAACCCTCGGCGGTCTGGAAACCCTCAAGGCGTGCAGCGCCGAAAGCGAACGCCAGCACAAATGGGAAAGCACCCACGGCGCCCTCACCCGCCTCGACAGCCATGCGCGCAACCTCTCGGCGCTGGCCACCAACGGCACGCTGTTCATCCAGCAATTCTGCGGCATGGCGACCATCGTCGCCGGCGTCTACAGCATCATCGCCGGCAACCTCAGCGTCGGCGCGCTGGTCGCAACCTACATGCTCGGCAGCCGGGTGCTCGCGCCGCTGGGGCAGATTGCCGGTTTGATCACGCGCTATCAGCAAGCGCAACTGACCATGAAAAGCACCGATGCGCTGATGTCCTTGCCCCAGGAACGCGACGCCAAACAACGGCCGCTTGAACGCACGCAACTGCAAGGCGCAATAGACGTCAGCGGTGTGACGTTCCATTACAACGGCCAGAACGCTCCGGCCCTGGCCAACATCAGCTTCAGCGTGAAACCCGGTGAGCGGGTCGGCATCATCGGTCGCAGCGGCTCAGGCAAAAGTACGCTGGCGCGGCTGGTCATGGGTTTCTACGCGCCGGAAGAAGGCCAACTGCTGCTCGATGGCCTGGACCTGCGGCAACTGGATGTCGCCGACCTGCGTCAGCAAATCGGTTACGTCGCCCATGACCTGCCGCTGTTGGCCGGCAGCCTGCGCGACAACCTGACCCTCGGCGCACGCTACATCAGCGATTCACGGATGCTCGAAGTCGCCGAACTGACCGGTGTCACCGAGCTGGCGCGTCAGCATCCGCAAGGCTTCGACCGGCCAGTGGGTGAACGCGGACAACTGCTGTCCGGCGGGCAACGCCAGGCGGTGTTGCTGGCCCGCGCCTTGTTACTGGATCCGCCGATCATGTTGTTCGACGAACCCACCAGCGCCATGGACAACAGCAGCGAAGACATCCTGCGGCAAAAACTCCACCGCTGGGTCCAGGGCAAAACCCTGCTGCTGGTGACCCACCGTACTTCGATGCTCAGCCTGGTGGATCGCCTGGTGGTGCTGGACAACGGGCGGATCGTCGCCGACGGCCCGAAAGAAGTGGTCATCGATGCACTGCGCAAGGGCCGTGTCGGCTCTGCGGCTGTCTAGGAGCTAGCCATGGCCCGTTCATCCTCCGACACCTCGTCCAATTCGAAGCCACGCGGCTACTTCAGCAGTTTCAGCAAAAGCGCCGAAAGCGAATTCATGCCGGAAACCGCCGGCGCCTCGTTGCAGGACTCACCACGCTGGTCGCGGATCACCGTGTGGCTGGCGGCTGCGCTGATTATCACGGCGGTGGTCTGGGCCAAGTTCGCGGTGCTGCAGGAAGTGACCATGGGCGAAGGCAAGGCGATTCCGTCGAGCAAGGTCCAAGTGATCCAGAACCTGGAGGGCGGCATCGTCACTGAGATTTTCGTTCGCGAGGGGCAAATGGTGAACAAGGGCGACACCTTGCTGCGCCTCGATGACACTCGATTCCTGTCGAACAAGGGCGAAAGCGAGGCGGATCGCTATGCACTGACGGCGCAGGTCGAACGTCTGTCGGCCGAGGCGGAAGGCCGGCCGTTCAAACTGTCCCCCGAAGTGATCGCCAAGGCGCCGCAAGTGGCCGAGGACGAACGCTCGCTGTACGAACAACGGCAACGTCGACTGGCCAGCGAGCAGCGCACCTTGAGTGAGCAGCTTCGGCAAAAATCCCAGGAACTGGCAGAGTTCCGCTCCAAACAGGGCCAATTCAGTTCAAGCCTGGCGTTGCTGCAGCAAGAAATGAACATGTCCACGCCCCTGGTAGGCACCGGGGCGGTTTCGCCGGTGGAAATTTTGCGACTCAAACGCAGCGCGGTGGAAATTCGCGGTTCATTGAACGCCACGACCCTGGCGATTCCCCGTGCGGAATCGGCGATCAATGAGATCAAAAGCAAGATTGATGAGTCCGAACAATCCTTCCGCTCCGACGCGGCGAAGGAGCTCAATGAAAAACGCACTGATCTGTCGAAAATCACGGCAACGAGCATTGCTATCGATGACCGAGTGACCCGCACCACGGTGGTGTCGCCGGTTCACGGGATTATCAAAGTGCTGAAGGTCAACACCATTGGCGGCGTGGTCCAGCCGGGCAGCGACATGGTGGAAATCGTGCCCATTGAAGACAACTTGCTGATCGAAGCCAAGGTCCGGCCGCAGGACGTGGCGTTTCTGCACCCGGGCCAGAAAGCCATGGTCAAGTTCAGTGCTTACGACTACACGATTTATGGGGGGTTGAGTGCGAAGCTGGAGTTGATTGGCGCGGACACGATTACGGACGACAAGGGCAACAGCTTCTACCTGATTCAGGTGAGGACCGACAAGAATCACTTGGGCGGGGATGTGAAACCGTTGCTGATCATTCCGGGGATGGTGGCGACGGTAGACATCATCACCGGGGAGAAAAGCGTGCTGGATTACTTGCTTAAACCCGTGCTCAAAGCCCGGACCGAAGCGATGCGCGAGCGCTAGACATTCTCCGAAGGCCGCGGTGATTGATCACCCGCCTTCGCGGGCAAGCCCGCTCCCACAGGGATCCGCGTCGTACACAAATATTGTGAACACCACCAAACACTGTGGGAGCGGGCTTGCCCGCGAAGAGGCCGGCACAAACAACGACTATTTCGGCCCATGATTGCGCCGAAAGGTCTCCTCCCCCATCGCCGCAATCTGCCCCTCGATCAACGCCTCGAACGGTTTTAACAACGGTTCGAAAGAAGTCGGTGCTTCGAGGGTCTGCAACGCCTGCACTATCGCCTCCACCGTCGACAACGCGCCCGGCCCCGGTGCCTTGCGCAATCGATATCTCGACACTGCGCCCTGCGCCAACGTCACCCTCGGCAGCGCCGCCAGCAGCGGGTTGAGGTGCAGCATCTTGCGCGCCTTGCGCCAGGTGCCGTCCGGAACCACCAACAACATCGGTTCATCATTTAGCGTGTAAGCCTGCAACGGCTGCGCATCATCGGCGGGAAACAACAGCCGCGCCTGATAGCCCGGTTGATTCAACAGCGCTGGCAAATCCTCGAACACCTCGCCCACTATCAACTCGGCATTCTTCAACCCTGATGCCGCCAACCGCGCGGTGTTCAGCGCATGGTTCACTTCGCTCGGATGCTGCAACAGCAACACCCGGGTGCGGCTGTCGAGGCTCGGAATCAGCGGGCACAGGCAATGTGTTTGCGGACGCAGGCAGCGCGGACATTGGATTCTGGACATGGCTTGTTTTTCCGTTAAGCGGCCTGATTCAGTTGTGCTTTGAGCAAATCGCGAAAGGTCTGGATCAACGGCTCGCGACTGCGGCCACGACGCACGATCATCGAGAACGGCGCCTGATAGCCGAAGGTCGCCGGCAGCAGCACCCGCAAATCGCCCTTGTCGGCCCAAGCTTGAGCGTAGTGCTCCGGCAGGTAGCCGATGTAGGCGCCCGACAGCACTAGAATCAGCTGCGCCTCCATACTTTCCACCGTCGCCGCGCTGTGTTTGAAACCGTGGCGTGCCAGTTCCGCCTGGCTCCAGTAACCACGGCCAACCATGCGCTGCTGGGTGATCACTTGTTCAGGGATGCGCCGCTCGGTGAACAGCGGATGACGACTGCTGCAATACAACCAGTGTTGCTCGCGGTACAGCGGCATATAGACCAGACCGCTCATGCGCGTGGAGAACGCGCCGATGGCCAGGTCGAGGCGATTGTCCTGCACGCCGAGTTGCAGTTCGTAAGGGCTCATGACCGACAAATGCAAATGCACAGCCGGGTGTTCCTGACTGTAGGCGCCAATGGCTTCGGCGAACGGCAAGGCCTTGTCGCTGACGGTGGAGTCGATGACGCCGAGGTTCAAGGTACCGCGCAGTTCGCCTTTGAGGGCAGCAGCGTATTGCTCGAAACCTTCGAGTTCGCCGAGCAGACGCAGGGTTTCCTGGTGGAACAGTTCGCCTTTGCTGGTCAAGCTGAAACCACCCCGGCCGCGATGGCAGAGCACCAGGCCGAGGGCGGCTTCGAGCTGGCTCATGTAAGTGCTGATGGCCGAGGTCGAGAGGTTGAGCTCCTGCTGGGCGTTGGCAAACCCCTGATGGCGAACCACGCTGACGAAGATGCGTAACAGTTTCAGGTCGGGTAATGCGTTGGCCATGGGGCTCTCCGGTGACAGGAACGCACAATGCTTCGGGACGATGGAGATCCTGTGGCGAGGGGGCTTGCCCCCGTTGGGTCGCGAAGCGGCCCCAAAACATTCGCTTCAGTTGCATCAGGTAGACCGCATAGGCAGGTTCTGGGGCCGCTGCGCAGCCCAACGGGGGCAAGCCCCCTCGCCACAAAAGCCCTCTCACTCAGGATTCCGTGAATGGCCACAAGTCTATCGTCGCCGTGGCCATTAGTTTAGAAAAATCTGAACTAAGTATTTGCCCGTAGCGATTCTTCCCGACCACTACATTTCGCAGAATCGCCCCACAGCGGTGCCTGCGTCTCCCCGACCTGCGCAACCGACATAAATAAAACAACGACGATGAGGCCTTACCCGTGGACAAGATTCTTCACCAACCACTGGGCGGCAATGAAATGCCGCGCTTCGGCGGCATCGCCACCATGATGCGACTCCCCCATGTGCCAACCGCTGCCGGTCTGGATGCTGCCTTCGTTGGCGTCCCGCTGGACATCGGCACGTCCCTGCGACCAGGCACCCGTTTCGGGCCTCGCGAAATCCGCGCCGAATCGGTGATGATCCGCCCGTACAACATGGCCACCGGCGCTGCACCGTTCGACTCGCTGTCGGTTGCCGACATCGGTGACGTGGCGATCAACACGTTCAACCTGCTGGACGCGGTACGGATCATCGAAGAGTCCTACCACAAGATCCTCGAACACAATGTGATCCCCCTGACCCTCGGCGGCGACCACACCATCACCCTGCCAATCCTGCGTGCGATTCATAAGAAGCACGGCAAGGTCGGCCTGGTGCACATCGACGCTCACGCCGATGTGAACGATCACATGTTCGGCGAGAAAATCGCCCACGGCACCACTTTCCGTCGCGCTGTCGAAGAAGGCCTTCTGGATCCGGACCGCGTAGTACAGATCGGTCTGCGCGCTCAGGGCTACACCGCTGATGACTTCAACTGGAGCCGCAACCAGGGTTTCCGTGTGGTTCAGGCCGAAGAGTGCTGGCACAAATCCCTGGCTCCGCTGATGGCCGAAGTTCGCGAGAAAGTCGGCGGCGGTCCGGTATACCTGAGTTTCGACATCGACGGCATCGATCCAGCCTGGGCGCCAGGTACCGGCACCCCGGAAATCGGTGGTCTGACGACCATTCAGGCGATTGAAATCGTTCGCGGCTGCCAAGGCCTCGACCTGGTCGGCTGCGATCTGGTAGAAGTCTCGCCCGCTTACGACACCACCGGCAACACCTCGCTGCTGGCCGCCAACCTGCTGTACGAAATGCTCTGCGTACTGCCTGGCGTAGTCCACCGCTGAGGATTGGTCGTGAACGAACGTGATCAAGTACTCCAGGCCGCTGCCGATCTGGTAGCCGCCTTTGCCCGTAACGATCGCGAAGCCTACTTCGGTGCGTTCAGCACCGACGCGAGCTTCGTGTTCTACACCCTCGAACAGCCCCTGCTGTCACGCGATGCCTATCAGGCGTTGTGGGACACCTGGCGCTCGGAGGATGGCTTCGAGGTGCTTTCGTGCACCTCGAGCAACGCCTTCGTCAGCCTGCAGGGTGACGTGGCGATTTTTATCCATGACGTGGCCACCGAGCTGCGCATGCAAGGGGAGCAACACTTCAGCCAGGAGCGCGAGACCATTGTGTTTCGCCGACAACAACAAGGCCTATGGCTGGCCTGCCACGAACATTTGTCCGCGATGCCGGAAGGGCTGCCAACCCCTTAGCCAAACAGGTGACGCTCACACACGATGAGCGCGCCTTTATGATCGGAGCTGATCATGAATAACAACAACAAAGACCAAAGCCTTACGCACATTGAAACCTACGGGGTCGAACAGATCCCGGACAGTGAACGCACCGCAGGCCCGACGGATTTGTTCCGGATGATCTTCGGTGGTTCCAACACGTTTGCCACCGCCGTACTCGGCAGTTTCCCGGTACTGTTCGGCCTGTCTTTTCAGGCGGGCGTCTGGGCGATTGTGCTGGGCGTGTTGCTGGGCTCGCTGATCCTTGCGCCAATGGGTCTGTTCGGTCCGATCAATGGCACCAACAACGCCGTGTCTTCCGGTGCGCACTTCGGCGTGCACGGGCGGATCGTCGGTTCGTTTCTGTCGCTGTTGACCGCCATCGCCTTCTTCTCGCTCTCGGTGTGGAGCTCGGGTGATGCGCTGATTGGTGGGGCCAAGCGCTTGATCGGTCTTCCGGAAACCGACCTGACCCTGGGCCTGGCCTACGGTCTATTCGCGATCCTGGTGCTGACCGTTTGCATCTACGGCTTCCGCTTCCTGCTGTGGGTCAACAAGATCGCCGTGTGGAGCGCCAGCCTGTTGTTCCTGCTGGGCATCTTCGCCTTCGTCGGTCCGTTCGATGTGAACTACGCCGGCACCGTCAGCATGGGCCAACCCGGTTTCTGGGCCGCCTTCATCGGCGCGGCGCTGGTGGCGATGAGCAACCCGATTTCCTTCGGCGCGTTCCTCGGTGACTGGTCGCGTTACATCCCGCGGGACACCTCCAAGCGCCGGATCATGGCTGCCGTGGTGATCTCGCAGATCGCAACCTTCATCCCGTTCCTGTTTGGCCTCGCCACCGCCACCATCGTAGCGATCAAGGCGCCGGACTACATCGCGGCCAACAACTACGTCGGCGGCCTGCTGGCGGTTTCACCGAGCTGGTTCTTCCTGCCGGTGTGCCTGATCGCGGTGATCGGCGGCATGTCCACCGGCACCACCTCGCTCTATGGCACCGGGCTGGACATGTCCAGCGTGTTCCCACGGGTACTGTCGCGGGTCAAGGCCACACTGCTGATCGGTGTGATGTCGATTGCCTTCATCTTCATCGGCCGTTTTGCAGCGAACCTGGTGCAGAGCGTGTCGACCTTCGCCGTGCTGATCATCACCTGCACCACCCCGTGGATGGTGATCATGATCATCGGTCTGCTGGTGCGTCGCGGTTTCTACTGCCCGGATGACCTGCAAGTGTTCACCCGCGGCGAGAAAGGTGGTCGTTACTGGTTCACGCACGGCTGGAACTGGCGTGGTCTGGGTGCCTGGATTCCAAGTGCCGCGGTGGGCTTGTGCTTTGTGAACCTGCCTGGGCAGTTCGTGGGTCCGCTCGGTGAACTGGCCGGCGGCATCGACATCAGCCTGCCGGTCACCCTTGGCCTGGCGTCGCTGGTGTACCTGACGCTGTTGAGCCTGTTCCCGGAATCGGCCGCGGTGTTCGGTCCAAACGATGCACGCAGCAAGGGCGCGGATTCGCTCGCTAAACCGGCGTTGCGCCAAGCCGCCTGATTCAACGCATTACCTGTGGGAGCGGGCTTGCTCGCGAAGACGGCAGCACATTCAACATTAAAGTGACTGACCGATTGCTTTCGTCGGAACGCCGCCCGGAGACAAGCCCGCTCCCACAGGGATTGATTTTTGCCTCAACATAAAAAAGACAATCGGAGACACGCCATCATGGCATTGGATTTATTCGTCGTACTCATCTACGCCGCCGCGATGCTGATACTCGGCTACTACGGCATGCGCAAGGCCAAGACCAACGAAGACTTTTTGGTCGCCGGTCGTAACCTCGGCCCAAGCCTGTACATGGGCACCATGGCCGCCACCGTTCTGGGCGGCGCGTCCACCGTCGGCACCGTGCGCCTGGGCTATGTCCATGGTATCTCTGGTTTCTGGTTATGCGCCGCCCTCGGTTGCGGAATCGTGGCGCTGAACCTGTTCCTCGCCAAACCGCTGCTGAAACTGAAGATCTACACCGTTACCCAGGTGCTGGAAAAACGCTACAACCCGATGGCCCGCTCGGCGAGCGCGGTGATCATGCTGGCGTATGCGCTGATGATCGGCGTGGTCTCGATCCTGGCCATTGGCACCGTGCTGCAAGTGCTGTTCGACCTGCCGTTCTGGTTGTCGGTGCTGGTCGGCGGTGGTGTGGTGGTGATTTATTCGGCGATCGGCGGCATGTGGTCCCTGACCCTGACCGACATCGTCCAGTTCGTGATCAAGACCGTGGGCCTGATGTTCATCCTGTTGCCAATCTGCCTGTACCGCGTCGGTGGTTGGGATGAGTTGGTGTTGAAACTGCCCGCAACCGCCTTCAGCTTCACCACGATTGGCTGGGACACCATCATCACCTACTTCATGATCTACTTCTTCGGGATCCTGATCGGCCAAGACATCTGGCAGCGTGTATTCACCGTCAAGAGCGCCAAAGTGGCTCAGGTCGCCGGTACATTCGCAGGCTTCTACTGCATCCTTTACGGACTGGCCTGCGCCCTGATCGGCATGGCCGCTCATGTGCTGATCCCGGATCTGGACAACGTCAACAACGCCTTCGCCGCCATCGTCAAACTGTCCCTGCCGGACGGTATCCGTGGCCTGGTGATTGCGGCTGCCCTGGCGGCCATGATGTCCACCGCCAGCGCCGGCCTGCTCGCCGCCGCCACCACCCTGACCGAAGACCTGCTGCCGAAACTGCGCGGCGGCAAACAGTCGACTCTGGGCATCAACCGCCTGTTCACCCTACTGACCGGCATCGTCGTACTCGGCATCGCTCTGGTCGTGAATGACGTGATCAGCGCCCTGACCCTGGCGTACAACCTGCTGGTGGGCGGCATGCTGATCCCGCTGATCGGTGCGATTTTCTGGAAACGTGCAAACACCGCCGGCGCTATCGCCAGCATGGGCATGGGCTTCGCCACAGCGTTGGTGTTCATGTTCAAAGACGGTCTGGATGCCAACACCCCGATCTACTACAGCCTCGGTGTGGGTCTGGTGAGTTTCGTGGTGGTCAGTTTGCTGTCCCCTCGTCCAGCAGCAGTGGCCAGCCCTGCCTAAGCTGAACATAACGACTTGATGCTTTCTTCGACGGGTGTGGCGTCGGTTGCCACACCCGTTTTTTTTCGTCTGGAGAAAACCTTTGATGAAGATTGTTTCTCGCGATCAGTGGTTTGAAGTGAAACAGCTCAGCGACGGTATTCGCCTGATTCACGAGCCTTACATCCGCCCCTTCTATCGCTGCAACCTCTGGCACATTCAGGGCCGCGACAAGGACTTGCTGCTCGACAGCGGTTCCGGGCTGGTTAGTCTGCGCGAGCAATTGCCGTGGATCACCGAGCGGCCGCTGGTCGCCGTGGCCAGCCATTGCCATTTCGACCACATCGCCGGGCATCACGAATTCCCCGAACGGCTGGTGCACCCGGCCGAAGCACAGATCCTCGCGTCACCGGACGGCGAGAACACGCTGAGCACGGCGTTTGTCGGCGACGAAATGTTCGAAGCGCACCCGGATTGCCCGTTGTGCTACGCCGAGTATCGGGTCAAAGCTGCCCCAGCCACCGGCCTGATCGAAGAAGGCGACGTGCTCGATCTGGGCAACCGCACGCTGCAAGTGCTGCACACACCGGGGCATTCACCCGGCGGTATCAGCCTGTACGAAGCGGCGACCGAGACCCTGTTCAGCGGCGACATCATCTACGACGGGCCGCTGATCGAAGACGCCTACCATTCCAACCTCGACGACTACGCCCGCAGCCTGCAGCGTTTGCGCGAGTTGCCGATCCGCACGGTGCATGGCGGGCATTTCGGGAGTTTTTCCGGGGAGCATTTGCGCACGATGATTGACGAGTGGCAACGCTTGCACGCCTGAGGCCTGCTGTACTCAGCCGACAACGCGAGCCTGGCGCAATTGGGATTGGACAAAGGAGATATCGAAGAGCTGATCTTCCATCTGGAAGATCAGCTGGGTTTGACGGCGTTTACGGCGGAGGAAGATCAGATGCTCAAGACCGCCAGGACGGCGAATGACTTGAGGCGGTTTTTGATCGAGATTGGGCGGCATTGAGACGGGTTGCCAACTACGGACTATTTGGCATCCGAAAACCTGTGGCGAGGGGATTTATCCCCGTTGGGCTGCGGAGCAGCCCCAAGACCATTCAACCGGGTTGTATCTGGCTGACCGCGTCAAGCTATTTACGACTGCTTCGCAGCCGAACGGGGATAAATCCCCTCGCCACAACAAGCCCGCTCGCCACAGACCTCGTGTCGGTAGTTACCGGCGACGCTGCTGGCGTCGGCGTTGTTCGTCGTCAGTGCGAATAGGCACAGGTTGCAGAGGCGGTTCGATCAAACCGAGTGCAACCCCCAGGTCGTGCAGCCAGTTTTGGATTTTCTCTTTCATGGTGCCCCCTTCAGGGTAGTGCCGAGTAGCCAAAAATTCTGTAGCCACTTCGCACTGATAATAGTCCGAAGTCCTACGCAATGCTCGCCCAAAGTCGCAATGATCTGTTACTGAATTGATCAAAATACCTGACCGATAGTTCAAGCTATCGCCTGAGCCTGACTCAGCGCCGACGGATAGACCGATTGTTGCTGCTCAAGCCAGGCGTTCAAGTTCGCCCCGACCATGCCTTTGCGCCACATCAGCCACGTGGTGGCACTGGCAAATGGCTCGGCCAACGGATGCACCGCCACGCTTTCGCGGCCCGGCAGACTGGCAAGCATCGACTCCGACATCAGCGCCACGCCTGAGCCGGCGATCACGCAGGCAAGCATCCCCGGATAAGACTCGATTTCCATCGCCCGGCCCATGGCCGCGTGGTAATGAGAGAACCAGGCTTCCAGGCGCATGCGGTAGGAACAACCCTGCCGAAACGTGAACACCGAGCGCCCTTCCACATCCAGTGCGCTGAGGATCGGCGGGTGATCGGCTTCGCTGATCAGCACCAGCCGTTCGTCGCACAACGGCACGCCGTCGAGCCCGGCCAGCTCCAGTGGACCGTCCACCAGCGCCGCATCGAGACGCCCGGTGAGCAAACCTTCAAGCAATTCGCCGCTTGGGCCGGACTGCACTTGCAGGTTCACCGCCGGATAAGTGCGGTGATAACGCGCCAACAACCCCGGCAGATGAATCGCCGCCGTGCTGTACATGGTGCCGAGCACGAAGTCCCCGGCCGGTTGCCCGCCCTGCACCGCCGCCTGAGCTTCGTCGCGCAGATTGAACAGCTTGGCGGTGTAGTCCAACAGGACTTTTCCTGCAGGCGACAACTGCAAACGCTGACGTTCACGCACGAACAGTTCTACACCAAGTTGCTCTTCCAGCTGTTTAAGCCGGGTCGACAGGTTCGAGGGCACCCGGTGCAGGCGTTCGGCAGCGCGGGTGATGGAACCCTCCTGCGCTACTGCCTGGAAAATCCGCAATTGGCTGAATTCCACACCATTCTCCAAATCAGAACAAGTTACTCACTATTATTCATTTTAAAAGAAAGTCAATCAGTCCTAGCCTGACGGTCATTGATCCTCTGCTGGAATTCAGACCATGTCCCCTCTGATTCGCTTACTCGCCAGTTTCATCGCCCTGATGATGGCCATGGGCATCGGGCGTTTCGCCCTCACGCCGCAGTTGCCGCACCTGCTCAGCGAAGGCCAGATCGACCTGACCGCCGCCGGTCTGATTGCCGCGGCCAACTACCTCGGCTACTTCGTCGGTGCGGTGGACGCGATGTTCTCTCGCCGCCCCGAGCAAGTGCGCCGGCGTTTGCTGGGCGGTTTGTGGCTCTGTGTATTGCTGACGTTGGCCTCGTTCTGGGCAAACGGGTTTTGGTCCCATCTGGTGCTGCGGTTCGGCACCGGCGTGGCCAGCGCCTGGGTGTTGGTGATGATCACTGCGTTGAGCCAGCCACTGGCCGCGGCGGCCGGTCGCCCACGGCTTGGCGCCCTGGTATTTGCCGGACCGGGTCTGGGGATTTTTCTGACGGGCTTGTTGGCCTTGGGATCGAACCTGCTGGGGCAGACTTCTGCAGCCTTGTGGCTGGTGTATGCCGGCGTCGGGCTGGCGATGCTGCTGGGGATTCTGCCGTTCCTGCCGCAACCGGCCACGACCGTGGCCGCCGCCCCCAGCGTCGCTGGCTCGGGCAATCATGGCATCAGCCGTTTAGGTGTGGTCTATGGGTTGTACGGTTTAGGCTACATCATTCCGGCCACTTTCCTCTCGCAAATGGCCAACGCGCAGTTCCATGGCCAATGGCAGGCCGATCTGTTCTGGCCTTGCTTCGGACTTGCTTCGGCCATCGGGGTGGTGCTGGTGAGTCTGCGTCGACAACACCCGCATGGCACTCGTTATTGGCTGATGGCGACGTTGTGGCTGCAAGCCGCCGGGGTCTTCGCCTGCTTGTTGGGCAGTGGCCCAGGACTGGCCTTGGGCGTGATCCTTTGCGGCACGCCGTTCCTGGCCTGCATGCAGCTGGTGATGCAACGCTCCCGGGAACTGGCGCCCCACGCCACCCAGCGCAACGCCGGGCTGCTGACGGCATGCTTTGCCGTGGGCCAGCTCAGCGGGCCGTTGCTCGCGGCGTTGAGCAGCCATTTCAGCGGGGGTTTGCAGCCCGCGCTGGTGTTCGCCGGCAGTGGTTTGATTGTCGCTGGCGGTCTGTTATTGCGCCCGGTCAGCTCTGCCCAAGGGCTTTGCGCAAGCGACGGCGCACCCACTGCTCAGCGCTGACAAAGGTGATGCCCAACAACACCAGCACCGCGCCGACAACGAAGTTGAAGCTCAGCTTTTCGCCCAGCAGCACCACACCGAACGTGACGCCGAACAGCGGCGTCATGAACGAAAACACCGCCAGGTTCGCCGCCAGGTAACGGCGCAACAGCCAGAACCAGGTCAGGTAACTGAAGAACGACACCACCAATCCCTGGAACAACACACTGGCCACCGCCACGGTGGTCAGGCTGACGTGGGTGACCTGGCCGCTGAGGATCGCAATCAGCAACAGGCCAACGAAACCGACAATCAATTGATAGAACAGCGTTAGCGTCACCGGCGCTTCCGACAGGCGCGAAGCGCGCACCACCACCGTGGTCGCCCCCCATGACGCGCCAGCCAGCACGCCCAGCGCATCGCCCATCAACATGCGGTGATCGAGGTTGTCCCACGAGACCCCACCGGCAAAGGCGATGGCAATCCCGACGAAGGCGAGGAAAATCCCCAACCACTGGACCGGCCTTAAACGCTCACTCGGCAACAACCAATGAACGCCCAATGCGGTGAAGATCGGCGCGGTGTAAAGGAACACCGACATGTGCGCGGCCGTAGTCAGTTGCAGGCCTTCGGAAATGAAGAAGAACTCCAGGCCAAAAAGCGCGCCGGCCAGTAGTCCACCGCGCCAGGTGTTGCCCACTTGATCCCAACCGCCCTTCCAGCAGATCAACAATCCTACGAGCAACGCGGAAATACCCGAGCGCCCGGCGGCCTGCATGACCGGCGCAATGTCTGGCGCCGCCCACTTGATCATCACCTGCTGAATCCCCCAGATCAGGCACAGCCCAATCATCACTTGCAGGGCAAACCCATCGGCGCTGCGCCGGGTGGCGCTCACCGTGATACCTCGACAACACAATCCATGGCAGAAACTCGGCAGCTGCTACAAGAGTTTGACCGGTATTACGCTCAGCTCAGTTCAATGCGATCGGCGTGAATGACGATCTGGCCGTTCTTGTACAACGCACCAATGGCCTTTTTGAAGTTGCCCTTGCTCACGCCAAACATACTGCTGATCACCGTTGGGTCGCTCTTGTCGCTGACCGGCAGGCTGCCATTGTTGTCGCGCAACTTGGCGAGAATCTTCGAGTTCAGGCTGGTGGCGGCTTCTTCGCCTACCGGTTGCAGACTCAGGCTAATCTTGCCGTCGGCACGGACTTCTTTGATAAAGCCCTTCTCTTCTTTACCGGCGCGCATGAACTTGAAGATTTCGTTCTTGTGGATCAGGCCCCAATGCTTGTTGTTGATGATCGCCTTGAAGCCCATATCGGTGGCTTCGGCAACCAGCAAATCAACTTCCTGGCCAGGGGTGTAGTTGGCCGGGGTCTTGTCGAGGTAGCGGTCCAGACGCGCCGTCGCGGTGATGCGGCGGGTGTGCTTGTCGAGGTAGACGTGCACCACGACATACTCGCCGGCGGTCATCTGACGCTTTTCTTCGGAGTACGGCAGCAACAGATCCTTCGGCAAACCCCAATCCAGGAAAACACCGATGCTGTTGACTTCAACGACTTTTAAACTGGCGAATTCACCGACTTGAACTTTCGGCTTTTCGGTAGTTGCGATGAGTTTGTCATCGCTGTCCAGATAAACAAAAACGTTGAGCCAATCTTCATCTTCGCTGGGAATATCTTTGGGAATATAACGATTAGGCAGGAGGATTTCGCCATCCGCGCCACCGTCCAGATATAAACCGAAGTTAGTGTGTTTAACCACTTGCAAACTGTTGTAGCGCCCGACTAAAGCCATTTCCAATACCCTCATTGCGTGGGCGGCATTCTACCCGGTTTTGCGGGCCGCGTTCGCTGGCCAGCCCGGTGGCGCAAGAAAATCCTCTGAAGGGCTTAATTTTCCTGGGCTTTACCGCACACGCCAGGCCGCTCGTCAGGCCGTTCTGGAGGTTTTCGCACCTGTCCGCCAAGCAAAAAACTGTGATTTTTCAGGATCGTTCTTAGTTAAAACAGCAGCTTAGGGACCAATTCAGAATAATAACTTGTGATTAATTCTTCATCTGCCCTGTGTATTTCGGGGGGATATTTACCAAGCAATTGTCAAGTATTTCCTGTACGATGCCTGGCCAAGTTAATTTTCTATAGGTTAATGGCCGCCATGCGTGTAAAAGCATCCAACAGCAAAGCAAAGCCAGCTCCAGCCGTTGAAACCAGCGAATCGATCAACAACCAGATTGCTGCGTTCCTCAAGTCCGGCGGAGAGATCCAGCAAATTGCCAAAGGCGTCAGCGGCCAGACGTTCGGCCCGTCCAAGCAGATCACTCTGGGCAAGAAGTAACTTCCCCAAGATCCGCCGCGTCACCTGGTCCCTAAGCGCTTTGAGCTTCGAAGCGCTTGGACTGGAACCCTCCTCGCAACACCCCCGCAAAACACCAATATTTCAAAAATCGACGAACGGCCCTCGATGCCGATCATTCGCCGGTATGCTTACACACGTCTAGATCAAGCGTTTCAGTAGGTTTTTAGTGCCTGCACCTCGCTGTCATGGAGTGACGCATGCTCAAACCCTCCCATTTACTGCTCGGCACCCTGCTGTCGTGTTCGGTCGCCAATGCGCAAATCTTTCAGCGTGAACTGGGCGACTTCGATCTCAAACTCGGCACCACCCCCAGCCGCAGCATGGCCCAAGGGCTGGTCAAACCTTCCAGCACCGGCTCGTTCCACGGTGGGCTCGACCTGAGTCACGACAGCGGTTTTTACGTGGGCCAATGGGCACCGAGCATGGGTTTAACGCCAGGGGCCAACCTTGAAGTCGACTCCTACATGGGCTTTAAACAACCTTTCGATAATACCCTCGGGTACGAAGTCGGCATGATCCGTTACAGCTACCCGAAAGTAGACACCCTCGACAGCCAGGAGCTTTTCGGTGGCCTGACCTTTCTGGACAGCCGTTTCGGCGCAGCCTTCAGCAACGACCCGGACAAACAGAACAGCACCGTATTCGCCGACCTCGGTGGCAATCAGCCGTTTGGCATCGGGATCAGCATGAAATACACCACCCACCAGCTCAACGCGCCGGTGTCCGTCGACGGTGGGTATGTAGGCAGTTTCACTGACTGGTCAGTGAAACTTTCCCGCCCGTTCATGGGCGTCGATCTGGACCTGATCTACAGTGACTCCAGCTTGAGCGGCAACAGTTGTTCCGCCTATTCCGGGCACAACAGCCAATGCGACGGGTTGGTCACCCTCAAGGCCGAACGCGCCTTTTACTGATCGGCTGAACTGCGAGGCTCATCCTGCGTTCACATAAAGAAGCCCATTAAAAAAGCCAGGCCTTCGCAAAGGATTCGCCCATGTCGCGCTGGTTGAAGTGTCTCGCCGTCATTATCACCCTCAGTCTCGCCCTCGGTGCGTGCAGCCGCGTCGGCCTGGCCTATCGCAACCTCGACGTGATCATTCCGTGGACGCTCAGCGACTACCTGAACATGAACGGCGAGCAAAAAGATTGGTTTAATGAGCGCCTCAAAGAGCACCTGAGCTGGCACTGCACCACGCAATTGCCGGGCTACCTAGACTGGCTGGATCGCTTGAAAGTCATGGTCGAGACCAACCAGGTCACCGACGCCGCACTGCAAACCCGCACCCAGGAAGCCAAACAGGCCATCGCCCAGACCGCAAAGGAAATCACCCCATCGGCCATTGAGCTGTTACAGGGGCTGGATGACAAGCAAGTCGCGGAAATGAACGAGGCCTTCGCCAAGGACCAGCGCAAACGCCAGGAGCAATACCTCAAACCGTCTCTCGATCAACAGATCAAGGCGCGCAGCCAGCGCATGGAAAAACGTCTGAATGATTGGCTCGGCCCGCTAAGCGCAACTCAGCAGCTGCGTGTTGTCGCGTGGTCAAACGCCTTGGGTGACCAGAACTCGCAATGGATCGCCAACCGCGTCCATTGGCAGAAACAGTTCAGTGCGGCAGTTGCGCAGCGCCAGAGTCCAGAATTCCCACAGCAAATCGAGACACTTCTGGTCAATCGCGAGAGTTTGTGGACGTCTGACTATCGCCAGGCCTACGCCAACACCGAAGCCCAGGCCCGCGCATTATTTGTGGACTTGATGGCCGAAAGCACGCCGGAACAGCGCCAGCGGTTGCTGAAGAAAATCGAAGGGGTGCGCAAGGACTTCAACGATTTGAAGTGCCTGAAGGCAGCAAAACAAAGTTAAGCGCTACACAACTCCCCTGTGGGAGCGGGCTTGCTCGCGAATGCGATGTACCAGTTAACTTATAGTTGCCTGACACACCGCATTCGCGAGCAAGCCCGCTCCCACAGGGGATATGCGCGTCTTCAGGCAATCTGTGCCCTCGATGCGATTTCATCAAACCTCACCTCATCCAGCGCATCTTCCTGCTCATCCAACACCTGCCGCGGATGGTCATTCCCCGGAATGCTGCTGTCGATCAAGCTCAATAAACTCGAGCCCCGAGGCGTCAAAATGTAGTTCTCGCCATTGCCACCCTGATCTTCTGGCCGAGGCTCGATATAGCCCCGTAACAACAGTAACTTTTCGTACTCACCAGCGACCGTTTTCAGGTGATCCAGGTTCTCAAACGGCTCACCTTTCGACGCTTTCTCCGCCGCATACTGCTCGGCGTAGGGTCGTGGGGTGAACGTATGGCCAGCGCCGTTCTGCACTTCATGCAGCAAGCGTTCAATCAAATCCCAGTTATAAGTCGTCATCCTGATTCAACCTCCGGTGCCCGCCAGTGAGATGGCCTTCATAGGTTGTGACCGGTGCGGTTCGTAGCCGTTCAGCTGAGGTTTTGAACAGCACCGACCGGCGGTATGTCGAATTGGGCGTAGGCCAAACGACTAGGCTGTGTAAGTCCCCTCCCAGCACCCCGCAGGAGAATCCCAATGAACATTCAGAATCATCCCGTCGTCTCCCGAGAAGAATGGCTCGCCGCCCGTAAACAACACCTGGCCCACGAAAAAGCCTTCACCAAAGAACGAGACAAACTCAGCGCCGAACGCCGCGCCCTGCCCTGGGTGAAAATCGACAAGGACTACCGTTTCCAGGGCCCGAACGGCGAACTCAAACTGGCTGACCTGTTCGGCGGCCGTAGCCAGTTGGTCATCTACCACTTCATGTTTGGCAAAGGCTGGGACGAAGGCTGCTCTGGCTGCTCGTTCCTGTCCGATCACATTGACGGCGCCAACCAACACCTGGCCCATCATGACGTCGCCGTGGTAGCGGTTTCCCACGCACCGTTCGCCGAATTCCAAGCCTTCAAACGACGCATGGGTTGGAAATTCGATTGGGTGTCGTCAGAAGGTAGCGATTTCAATTACGACTTTGGCGTTTCGGCCCGAGCAGAAGACGTCACCGCCGGTAAAGCCACCTACAACTACGAAAAATCCGACGGAGCCGAAGAAGAACTCCCCGGCCTCAGCGTGTTTTATCGCAATGAAGCTGGAGAGATTTTTCACACCTATTCAACTTATGCCCGAGGCCTGGACATGTTGGTCGGGGCCTATAACTACCTCGACCTCACGCCTAAGGGCCGCAATGAAGAGGAAATCATGGAGTGGGTGAGGCATCACGACCGGTATGAGGACAAGGCAGCGGCCAACTGCTGCCATGGAGGGTAGACAGCACAGCCATCGGGGGATTGGTCCGGGCTGGACACAGTCCCCATGAACACCACAAATCCCCTGTGGGAACGAGCCTGCTCGCGATGACTGACTAACATTCAACATTGATGTCGACTGATTCATCGCTATCGCGAGCAGGCTCGCTCCCACGAGGTTGCGTGATGTTCTGTAGGTTGCGGCCGGTTGACTGACCGCAACAGGGGCAAATGCCCTACAACAACCTCGGAAACAGGCACCTTGCACCGCTGGAACGATGAAGCTTATAGTCCGCCGGTCGCCCAAAAAGCGACCGGGTTTGGCGACCCGACCACAGAGAGTCCTCATCAATGACAAGAGGCTCCACCCATGGATAGATACATGCCCCTCACCGGAATCGACCTGATACCGGCTTCCCTGCTCATCGACACCCAAGCGCCGCTCGACGTCCTTCAAGCCATGGCCGACTACCGCATTCGCACTGTCACTCAGGTCCTGGAAAACATCGCCTTCCGCGCAGAAATCGGCTGCGACACAGTCGTGCTATCCGACTTCTCAAAATTGCTCGCCATCCCGTTGCGGGACGGTTGTGATTTGATGGGTGTGATCGGTCGGCGGTTGCGGGCGCAAGGCGCGAAGTGAATGAAAACGGGCGACCTGTTGAGTCGCCCGTTTCATATTGTGAGCAATAGACAAATCCCTTTCACACAGAAGGTACGCTCGTCACGGGAATACGCTGCTGAGGTTGGGTCACATCGTAAACATGCTGCTCACAACGCTCACCCACAAAGTGGAACGCAACCAGATACACCTTGCTTCGTTCTGGAGCAAAAAAGGAGCAAAAAAAGAAAAAAGGGGACACCCATTGGCCTTGACTTGAGACCGGCTAATGGCTGTCCCCTTTTGGGGACAAGGGGACAGATTTATTTAATTGCCGCTGAACCACACCGGTGGCGAGGGAGTTTGCTCCTGCTCGACTGCGCAGCAGCCGCAAAACCGGTTATTGCGATTACCGGATCCGCCGCATCTGTGGGATGTCTAGCGCGAAGGAATATCCCTGATGTCGGACACGATATATTTCGGCAAGGTACGGATATAGAAAGGCTCCACGTCGGAATTATCCTTGTGAGTCAGCGCCGCCACCATCGTCTTCATATTGCGAAGCTGACCAAGTGCACCGCCAGGCTGCAGCCCCTCGCGAGCTTGGGAGAAATGCAAGACTTCGGCGCCGGCCTTTTTGACCTTGACCTGATAACTGAAATCGACACTGGCAAGGATCGTATTGTCGTCGACGATGACCGACACCAATCCGCCATTGGAGTTGCCGATCCGGCGCTTGTAGACGGTGTTCACATCCAACAGGTAGTCGGCACTTTCCTTGCTCGCTGCATAGCGATTAGCGCTCGACAATTGATTGATCAGCTCAACGCTGAGCTGCTCGCGCAACGTGTCTTGCGGCAGAAACCGCTCATTCTTGCCGATCAGTTCAACGTCGAAGGTATCGATCCAGTAGGTAGCGGTCGCCGGGATCTGAACCGGCGAGGGGGAGATGTAGTAATCCGGCTTCGAGGCGCAGCCCGACAAAAATAAGATTGCCAACAGTAAAGCCAACACACGCATGTCAATTCGTCCTTGTGGAAGGTTATGTTAATTTAAGAGCGATATTTTACGAGATTGGGGGGGATGCTCAAGTTATTTAAGGAAAAAAAAGGGGGGGGGATTACTGCTTTGGCTAAAATAAATTCAAAAAAAAGGGGACAGACCACATTTAAATCGAAGTAGTGTGCTCCTGCCCCAAAGAAAAACGTGGTCTGTCCCCGTTTGCCAATTAAAACTCACAACGTCCAATGTGACGCAACCACAACTCACGCAATCGCTTAAACATTAAAAAACTTCGTGCCTAAGCAAACTAAAACCCGCCTTCCTTTTTAGAATCTCCATTAGCTCAAGAGAACGGCCCGTTGCATTGACATAGAGCAGAAACGGGTAATCAGAAAACTCTTGCTCCACCGGCTCGCCATCATAAGGATCAATATTATTTTTCAGAACAAAGTGCTCCGAACTATTATCACCATAAAGGTAATAAACACCTCCATGATAAGTACTATCTCTTTCCTCAAAAAGAATTCCAGCAAGCGCCTCTATCTGTGCCTTTGCCGAGACCAAGTTCAAACATTCCACACCGTACAAATCATAAGTCATCATTTTGGCATCACTATGCTTGGTGCACGGCTTGTAGCTGCCGCCGACGATTCATAAATCATGAAGTTAACTTCACGCCCGGCTTGCGAGCTTAGATTGCTAGCTAAGTCCCGTAATCCGAGAGCTTGTAGATCTCTTGCACTCAATGGTCCAGTACATGTCCCTCCACTTCTAAGTCCTATCCCTATAGATTGAGCACGCTGCAACAGCTCTGGGCTTGCCAGTGCCACATCAAAGTCACTAACTCTTCCTGCATCAAATGCCTGCCCTGATTTAAAACTTCTTCCTGTTACCGCGCTTCCTTGAAGTATGGGCTCCACATATCCATAACCTGCACGTGACAATCCTTCCCGCATATTCGTACCAAAACGTAAAAAGTCATCTGCACTTGAAAAACCGCTAGGAATTACTGTGCCTTTTACACCTGCAGCCAGAGGCAAAAGCTCGGCGGTATAGCTCAGTGCCATCCCAACAATAAGGTAAGGACATCATCCTCGACAGTGGTGGGGCGATTGTTTTTGAAGGGGTGACTGACATGATCTTCCTGACTGGTCACCTTCTTGCTCTTGCTATACGAATGCTGTTCATCCGCCGCCGAAGCCAGGGTCAAGTCGCCGACAGCGCTCATGCTCACATCGCGTTTGGCGTCGATCTGGCTGGCGATAGCGGTGATATCCCGTCCAGCATTGACCTTCAGGTCCTGCCCGACATCAATGTCTGAGCCATATTGGGTGATGGTCTGATCCCGGTGCAGACCCTGCTCGCCGCTGACGATCTGTTCGGCGGAAGTGAGGTTGACGTCTCGACCGGCAGTGATCGTGGTGTCAGCCCCGCTTTTCAGCACGCCGCCAACGTTGTTGATATCGCGTCCGGCGTTGAGGGTGAGCGAGTTGCCGGCTTCGATGCGGGCGGCGTTGTCGACGAAGTCGGTGCGCTCGCTGCGATAGCCGCTGCTGCTTTCGTGGGTGGTGACGGTGCGTTCGTTGATCACATCGCCCCGGGCGGCGGTGAGCGTGACGTCACGGCCGGCGATGATGCCGCCGGCCTTGTTGACGATGTTGTTGCCGGCTTTCAGGTCGAGGCGATTGCCGGCTTCCACCAGGCCGCTGTTGACCAGGTCGTTGGTGGCGGTGGCCGACAGGTTGTTGGAGGCGCGCAAGGTGCCGGCGTTGTTCAGGTCTTTGCCGGCGATCAGGGTTACGTCGCTGCCCTGGATCAAGGCACCGTTGGCGGCCAGGCGATTGTTGGCGTTGGCCAGGTACAGCACCGGCACCAGCACTTGCTCGCCGTTCACTTCGGCGTTTTCCATCCAGACAATGTCGTGGGTCAAGGCCGCGACTTGCTCGGAGGTCAGGCTGACGCCCAGCGACAGGTTGAGTTCTGTTTTGCTGGCGATGGCGTTGTTCATCAGGTATCTGAACAAGCCTTCGTCGCTGGTCTGGCCATCGATGAAACGCTGGCCGGTGCGAGACACTACCGCTTGCTGGATCAGGCGTTGTTCATAAAGGCCATCGCCCAGGCGCTTGGCACTTTGGTCGGGGTCGTAACCCAGGTTCGACAACAGGTAATCCGAACTCATGAATTGCTTGAGGTCGGTGAGTACAGGATTGGTTTCGATCAGGTACTTGTGAGGCTGGGATTTGCCGGCATTGCTCGGCAGGCCCTGCACGCGATTGATGGTAAATGGGGCGCCGGAGGATGAGCCGCCTCCCGTGACGGTGGCGCCGGTAACATTCCAGCTCTGCGGGCCGGTACCGGTCGGGTTTGCACTGCCTTCCTGACTCAAGCGGAACAGGCCGTTCTGGCCGGTGGGCAGGCTGACCGGGTTGACCTGCTGTTGCGCCAGGTCCGGCGGTAGTTGTTGGTTCAGGGTGATGCGGGTGGAGAACTGGCTGCCCAAAGCACCGGTTCCGGTGCGCGGACCACTGCCTACGTAGGTGTAGCCAGCGCGCACGACGCTGTTGTCGATGTTGTTCTGGGCGTTGATGTTGACCGCACCGGCGGCCTGGATCACGGCGGCGTAACTTTGGTCGCCGGAGGAAATTTTTGTGGTCGTGCCGAACTGAGGCAGTTCAGCTTCGGTCATGCCGATAAAGTTGGCCATTCCGGCCTCAAGACCGCCCAGATCATTGGGGGTGTAGCCCGCGCTTTCGAACCAGTACTGGTCGGTAAAATTACCGGCCGCGTTGTACAACCCGCCTGCGTTGCGGGTTCGTTCGGAGCGAAATACCCGGGTGGTCTCGGTTTCGCCGGTTTCGATGCCGCTATTGGTCAGGTTGACCAGCAAGGCACTCAGATTGCCGCCGGAGGCGATGGTGCTGCTCTGGTTCAGCAGGTCACTCGCCTTTCGAAGAGGCCATTCGTGGCATGAGTTGAAGATGTATGTGGCAGTGAGGGATAAACAAATTTCCTACACCCACCTCGGAACTAGGCGCCTCGGACCGCTGGAACTATGAAGCTTATAGTCCGCCCGTCGTCCACATGGCGACCGGGTTTGGCGACCTGACTAACGAGTGCGAGAGCTATCTGCTTATTTGCAGGCGCCTCCGCATCCGCAGAACTGTTTTTTATGGCAGTTGTGCGCGGGAGACCTTCGGGTCTGCCGGTTACTCGTTTCCGGTTCGCCAACCTGCGTACAGCTGCCACCCCATTTCGTTTGGCGACGATCTGCTGGCAGTCTCAGCAAACTAAACGAGGTTTCACCTATGGCTAGATACATGCCCCTCACCGGAATCGACTTGATCCCGGCTTCTCTGCTTATTGATACCCAAGCGCCACTCGACGTCCTGCAAGCGATGGCGGATTACCGCATTCGCACGGTCACTCAGGTGCTGGAGAACATCGCCTTTCGCGCAGAAATCGGCTGCGACACAGTCGTGCTGTCCGACTTCTCAAAATTGCTCGCCATACCGTTGCGCGATGGTTGTGATTTGATGGATGTGATTGGCAGACGGTTGCGGGCTCAGACTGCGGAGTGAATGAAAATGGGCGACCTGTAGGTCGCCCGTTTCACATTGCGCATTCAACTAAAGCTACGTCAATAGGCGCAGGCGTTGGGATAGATTTGTGGTATTTCCTCAGAATCTGTCCCCTTTCCTACGCTAAATCCCAAAAAATCCAAACCAACTCCGCGCCTTTTTTTCTAGCTGCGGTGTATGTGTGCTCGGGCCGTTTGGGCGCAGCAAGTCGCCTGGATAATGTGGATGCCCCAAACATTGGCTGTCATCTAATCCAAAAGCTTCAACTGCTGCTACAGCTTCGATGCACCAACGTCCAAAGTAGCTGCCCTTTTCCAGCGGATGCTTTTCAGGATCGCCGTACTGGTACCACCATGGCTGTTGCTTGCCGCCCCGGTTAAGTTCCGTGTACCAACAATTGACAAACTCTTTCAGCAGTATCGCCTGTTGTTCCTTGGGGGCATCGATGGTCTTGAGCAATCGGGCATAAGGTTTGTCATGCAGGAGGACATCTCCAATGACGCGTGATGGCTGGCGGCTGGCGACTATTCGATCCAGCAAGATGTCGTTGCCTTCTCCACCAACGAGGGCCAGCAGTCGGTTCCACTGATCGTCAGGAATGTGCAAGACAAGCGCCAGCCCAACAAGCCATAAACACCAGATATAGTGGTTGAGGTCGGATAGATCGAAGACCCAGTCGCGACAGGTTTTCAGATTATGTTCGGCACACACTCCGTCTGCCAGGTCATTCGACAATTCCCAGGTATCGAGAAGTTGGGGGAACAACTGACCAATCTCAGAAACAGAATCGCCTTGGGAATAGCGCCGGAGAATAAGACGCAAAATATCCCTTGAAAGATCAAATGAGAATTGAGGGTCGTACACCGGATTCTGTGATGGCTCAGATAGAAGTTTTTCTGCTTTTTCTATCCAGGCAAAATCTTTAGCCACTCGCTCACGCCAGTAGTTTATGTTCGCCATCGAGTCTCGGATCATGGCTGTGCTCCTGAAAGATTTGTTTTTGAAGCTAATATTTGGGACGTATCAATGGGCTTTGGTTTGCCTAAAGAATCGAGCACCTGGATCTCGGTTGCCCCATCCACCCCCGTCCGCACAACCCATGTCTCAGTACGGCCTGTCTTGACGGCGATAGCGATATCACGAGCTGAATCAACACCCACTGCCTTTTCCAACCGCCCGGCCCCCAGCGTCCAGCTTTCACTCGCCTGCTTACCATCGTTCGTGTTTATCAGGCTCGTGTTGCCACCTTTTTTGGGGTCCCCGACAAACTTGTATTCGATAACCACATAATCTACATCCGGACGATTGACTCGAAACAAGTCGTCAATGCCCGTCTCGCCCGCCCCCTGCATTCTCGCCAGTTTTTCTCCTTCAGGCACTATTTGCCGCACCGTCGCTTCACCGAACACCTCACCGATGACTCGTTTCTGATCATTGCTGAGGTATTTCAGATCGATCAGCGCGTTGCCTTTACTATCAACAATGCCTCCACTTTTTATGAAGGCCTGCTCCGCCAGGCGGTCTATCACCTCATCCAGTTTTTTACCGATAGCCTCGGCGGCCTTTTCCGAAAGCTTGCCCCCAACTTTCGCTGCGCTCCCCGCGCCAGAGACGGCGAGGAGCGTTCGAATGGCCAACAACGTGGTTTGAGCGGTATGTACATCCTGCCCGTAGATGGTGTTCAGCTTGTTGGTAAGGTCGTCACTGAGGCTAACGGCGGTTCCTTCTCCAATCGCGTGACCACTCTCTACAAATCCGTCCACCACGCTTTGGGGCAGCGCCTTGGCGCCCTCCCACAACCCATTCAGTACAACATCGGGGTGCTCGGTGGCCAGCTTTGCGAGATCTACAGCACCATTTTTTATCTCAACGCCAGAATCCTTCAGTTCTTTGAGCAAACCTGCGCTCAGGTCACGGTTTACGCCGCTTTGAACGAACTGCTGATAGAACTTCGGATCAGCTGTATCCGCAAACATTTCTGGCCGGAAAAGCTGTTGCCCTTTTGCGGTGAACAGCGCTTGTTGTCCGCCGAGGTCATTGGTGAATGTCTGCCCGGAATTGCTCAAGAAGGTTTGCGCTGCACTATCGTCGCCATCAGTCAGGATGGATCGCCACAGGAAGTCAACATCCTTGAGCGCTTGCTGGCTCAAGCGTTTCATGGCTTCGTCTTCACTGATGCCATTTTTCTCGGCAAACTCTTTGGCATGCCCCTTGATCCAATCTTGCTCGTCGGCATGAAGCTGACGGTTGTACAGCGTCCCATTCTGCGCGACCCAAGACCCGAGTTGCAACTTGCCGGAATCCGCATCAGGGTCTTGAACAGCAGTCGCCAGCACTCCTATCAGTTGCGAGTTCATGGCCAACAGTCGATCCCTATCCGCTTTCGGCATCCCGGCATACACCGAGGCCAAACTGTCGACCAGGGCTTCGTTAACCCCTGCCGCCAAGGCACCCGTTTTAAAATCACCGCCCGCAGCGAGCGAGGCCAAGCCCCCCATCACCGCGTGCAGGCCGATTTTGGCGAGGCCTCCGTTCGGTAGGTCGTTCTGTAGGCCGATATCACCCACCAGGTTGAAACCATAGGCAGCAAACGCATTCACCAGACTGCTTTGCAAGGCATCACCAAGGCTGCCGTCGCGACCCAGTGCTTTATTGAGCACTGCAGAGGTGCTGTTTTGCAGAGCCTGGTTTGCCGTGAACTGGGCGATACCTTCCAGGCTGCTCAACCCGCCGGAGTTGGAAACGGCAACTTTGCCCGTGTTAGCCAAAACCCCATTGGTGGAATCGGTCAACGCAGTGCCTGGGGCGGTAGAGGTGCTGGTCCAGTCATTGAAGAAACCAGCGGTAAGACCGGCGGTGCCTCCGGCCACGATGTAGTTTTTCAGATTGTCGATGCTGAAGGTTTCTTTCAGCGCAGCGCCAATGTTGCCCTTATTGTTGATCGTACTGACGGCCGCCGTACTGGCTGCCGAGGTGATCACGGCGGTAAGGGCCGCGTTCGCCCAACCTGCGGCCACCGCACCTTCGGTGGCTGTCGCTGCAAGACCTGCCGACATGGCCGACGTAGAGCCGGCGGTTGCGCCCGCAGCGGACCCCAGAGCACCGGAGGCTGCACCGGCGGTGAAGTAGGTGACGATGATAATGATGATGAGCATTGCCGGGCCGCCCAGCCCAGAATGACTTTCATCCCAGCTGTCATGCAGCTCTTTCACTTGGCGCCAGTCCACGTCGCCCCGTGCTTCAGCTTTCTTTAGCCAAGCCATGCTCGGGTCAGCTTGCACCATGGCATCGATCGCCTGGCTCACGCTTTGTTGGTTGATGGCTTTGACATCGATGTGTAATCCATCAACTGCGTTGATGAGCGTCTGGCCTTTAGCCGTAAGCTGGCTCTGCCGCAGCGTTTCGTCAACCTGACCTTTGTTTTCCATGCTGGTCCACGCCCAGCTATTGCTGCTCTTGTCGTGGCTCTCCTGATGAGAGTCCTTCACCGCTTCAAAGGTGATGCTGCCGCCGCTGTCGAGGGTAATGTCCTTGCCACTCTCAAGCTTGGCCCCTTGGTACAGTTGATCGCCGCCACTGACCAGTGTCAGGTTGCCACTCGACTTGATCTCGCTGCCGATGTATTTCACATCGGTCACTTCGTCGCGCTGGGTTTTCTTCGCGCCGAAGGAGCCCTTCTTCTTCATGTCATACAACGAGTAGTCGCTGTCTTGCGCCGCCAGCAGCTCGAGCTTGTCACCCGCCACCAAGTAGGCCTCATCCCCAGCGGTGATCTTGCTTGAGATCAGCGTCAAATCCTTGCCTGCATTCAGGGTAATGCTGCCGCCCGCATTGACTGTGCTGGACACTTGGCTGACATGGTCCTCCTGACTCGTCACCTTCTTACTCTTGCCATACGAGTGCTGCTCATCCGCCGCCGAAGCCAGGGTCAAGTCGCCAACAGCGCTCATGCTCACATCGCGTTTGGCGTCGATCTGGCTGGCGATAGCGGTGATATCCCGTCCGGCATTGACCTTCAGGTCCTGCCCGACATCAATGTCTGAGCCATATTGGGTAATGGTCTGATTGCGGTGCAGACCCTGCTCGCCGCTGACGATCTGTTCAGCGGAAGTGAGGTTGACGTCGCGACCGGCAGTGATCGTGGTGTCAGCCCCGCTTTTCAGCACGCCGCCAACGTTGTTGATATCGCGTCCGGCGTTGAGGGTGAGCGAGTTGCCGGCTTCGATGCGGGCGGCGTTGTCGACGAAGTCGGTGCGCTCGCTGCGATAGCCGCTGCTGCTTTCGTGGGTGGTGACGGTGCGTTCGTTGATCACATCGCCCCGGGCGGCGGTGAGCGTGACGTCACGGCCGGCGATGATGCCGCCGGCCTTGTTGACGATGTTGTTGCCGGCTTTCAGGTCGAGGCGATTGCCGGCTTCCACCAGGCCGCTGTTGACCAGGTCGTTGGTGGCGGTGGCCGACAGGTTGTTGGAGGCGCGCAAGGTGCCGGCGTTGTTCAGGTCTTTGCCGGCGATCAGGGTTACGTCGCTGCCCTGGATCAAGGCACCGTTGGCGGCCAGGCGATTGTTGGCGTTGGCCAGGTACAGCACCGGCACCAGCACTTGCTCGCCGTTCACTTCGGCGTTTTCCATCCAGACAATGTCGTGGGTCAAGGCCGCGACTTGCTCGGAGGTCAGGCTGACGCCCAGCGACAGGTTGAGTTCTGTTTTGCTGGCGATGGCGTTGTTCATCAGGTATCTGAACAAGCCTTCGTCGCTGGTCTGGCCATCGATGAAACGCTGGCCGGTGCGAGACACTACCGCTTGCTGGATCAGGCGTTGTTCATAAAGGCCATCGCCCAGGCGCTTGGCACTTTGGTCGGGGTCGTAACCCAGGTTCGACAACAGGTAATCCGAACTCATGAATTGCTTGAGGTCGGTGAGTATCGGGTTGGTTTCGATCAGGTATTTTTGGGGTTTGGACTGGCCGCTGCTGGCCGGCACCCCTTGGACACGATTAACGGTAAAGGCTGTGGAACGACCAGGCAGTGCCGAGCCGGTTGAATTGGCCGTCGGTGTGCTGACGTCGATCGCGCTGGCACCGACGCCCACGTTCGACGCCTGATGATCCGCCGGGTTCAGGGCAACGCTGCTGGCCGAGGCCTGCGTGTTGCTGCCCAGTAGAATGTCCCGTGGCTGGACGCTGGGCAGCGATTGTTGACGCTGGGACGGGGTGACGCTGGCGCCGCCCATGGTCCAGCTTTGCGGAGCGCTGGCCACTGGCGTGCTGCTGTCTTGTCCGCTCAGGCGGAACAAGCCGTTTTGCCCGGTGGGCAGGCTGAAGCCAGGCAAGGTCAGCGGGTTGACTTGCTGTTGGGCCAGGTTAGGCGGCAATTGTTGATTGACGGTGATGCGCGTGGAGAACTGGCTGCCCGAAGCACCGGTGCCCGTGCGGGGACCACTGCCCACGTAGCTGTAGCCAGCGCGTACGACGCTGTTGTCGATGTTGTTCTGGGCGTTGATGTTGACCGCACCCGCAGCCTGGATAATGGCGGCATAGCTCTGATCGCCGGTGGCCAACTGGGTGACCTGGCGGAACTCGGGCATCTCGACTTCGGTGGTGCCGATGAAGTCGGCCATTGCCGCTTCCAGGCCGGTGAGGTGGTTGGCGTCATAACCGCTGCTGGCAAACCAGTACTGATTGGTGAAGGCGCTGGCGGCATCAAGCCAGCTGCCGGCGCCGTTGTCCCGTTTGCTGCGGTACACCCGCACCGTTTCGGTATCGTTGGTCTCTACGCCGGTGTTGGTCAGGTTGTTCAGCGTAGCGGTGAGGTTGCCGCTGGTGGCGATGGTGCTGCTCTGGTTGAACAGGTCGCCGCCGTTGATGTTCAGATTACCGCCAGCGGTGATGCTGGACGCCGCACTGGCGGCGGTCACTTCCAGTTTTTCACGCTGGGTGATATCCCAGGTATGAGTTTCCTTGCCGCCGCCGCAGTCATTGTGGTAACCCGGCCGGTAGCACGCACCCTCATCAATCCTGGCGGTGTAGATACCGCCATTACTGATGGTCAACAGCGCCCGGATGTTCTGTATCGTGCTCGCCGCCAGGCTCATGCTGCCGTCGCTTTGAATCGACGCCGAACTGTTGACGATGCTGTCGGCCTGGGCGCCTTGCCCATTACGGTCAATCGTGAGATTGCCCAGGCTGTAGATGTTGGCGTAGCTGTTGTTCAGCGCATTGACCCGCAGGCTCATGTTGCCGCCGCTGAAGATCAGCCCGCGGTCATTGACCAGCGAGCCGGTGGTCACGGTCAGCGCTTGACCGCTGCCCAGCGCGCCCTGGTTGTAGATACCCCCCGCGTTGACGGTCAGGTTAGTCGCCGAGGTCAGGCGACCGACATTGCTCAATTGGCCCCCCACCGTCACCGAGGTGTCACCGCCGCCGGCGATGGTCGAAGCGGCGTTGAGGTTCACTTGCGCGGCACTCAGTCCGAGCGTCCCGAGGCTGCTGAGCCGGCCATTGCCCCAGTATGTACCGCCGAGGTTGAGGCTTAGCGTGCCGTCACTGGCGATCAGTCCATCGTTGTACCAATTGCCGCCGGTACCGACGAGGCTGGTGGAAGCGAGCAGTTGGCCGCTGGCGGTCTGGCTGAAGTTATTGACGTTGACGTTCAGGCGTCCGGCCTGGATGACGTTGCTGTTGCTCCAGCTGTCGGCGTTGAGGGTCAAGCCGCCGCGGGTGACGATCGAGCCACCAGCGCCGGTGACGTTGGCAGTGGAAATGTCGAAGGTGCCGTTGCCCACGTGCAGCAGACTGCCGCCACCGTTGAGGAAGCTGCCAACCGCCATGCTCAGGTCGCTGTTGGCGCTTTCCAGGGTGCCGTTGCGGTTGTCGAACAGGCCGCCGATCTGAAAGTTGGTTTTGCCACTGGTGCCAAGTGCACGCAGTTGACCGGTCTGGTTATCGAGGCTGGCCGCCTTGATCGATAAGGTGCTGTCGCTCTCGATGATGCCCAGACGGTTGTTCAACGCGCCGCTGAGGTTGAGGTCGATCTGTTGACCGGCGATCTGGCCATCGTTGTCGCCGCTGTTGTCAAAATTGTTGCCGGTGACGTTGACCTTGCCTTTGGCGTAGAGACCGCCGTTGCGGTTGTCGAAGTTGCCGGTGGCGATGATCGCGTCGCCGCTTTGCGCAGCGATACGCCCGCCGTAGTTGTCGATGCCGGCCAGCACAGTCAGGTTCAGGCGCTGGGCCTGGGTGACGCCGCTGCGGCGGTTGTTGTTCAGGTCATAGCCGTTTTTCAGCACGCCGGTCAGGTTGGCCGTGAATGCTGCTTGCAGACTGGCGAGCACGCCGCCGCGGTTATCGAGGTTGCCGGCCTTGATGGACAGGTCACCGTCCTTGGCGACGATCCGACCGCTCTGGTTGTCGATATCACCGCTGATGGTGAGGTTCAAAGCCCCTTGGCTTTGCAGGGTGCCCTTGGCGTTGGTGAGGCTGGCGGCCTGGATTTGCAGGTCGCCATTCTGGCTGTAGATCTGGCCGTCGGCGCTGTTCTGCAGCGTACCACCCGTGGTGATGGTCAGTAGATCATTGGCCGCGATAGTGCCGAGATTGCGGTTGTCCAGGTCACCGGTAAGCAGGGTCATCAAGCCTTGGCTGGCGAGTTGGCCGCCCTGGTTATTGATGTGTGTGGTGCGTTGCACCCGCAGCGGGCCGGCGCTGGCCAGTTTGCCGTTGGTGTTGGTCAGGGCACCGAGCAGGTCGAGGGTGACGGCAGCGTTGCCGATCAGGTTGCCGCCAGTGTTATCCAGTGTGGTGCCGGTGAAACTGAGGTCCTGTTTTGCGTTGACCGAGCCGCCGGCATTACCCAGGGTCATGGCCTGCATGGCCAGGGTCGCGCCGCTGTCGATCAAGCCGCCCTGAGCGTTGTTGAGCAGACCGCTGAGGGTCAGGGTCTGGGCGCCACCACTGGAGAGGATGCCGCCGTTGCTGTTGTCCAGGCTTGCCGCATTGACGCTCAGGGTTTTCTGGCTGACCAGCGCACCTTCGCCGCTGTTGAGAATCGCACCGCTGACGCTGACGACCACATCGCTGTCGTGACTCGACAGCGTGCCTTTGTTGCGGTTGTCCAGGTTGTTGCTGGTGAGGTTCAGGCCCTGCCAGCCAGAGATCAGGCCGCCCTGGTTGAGTACTGTGTCGGCGTTGACCGTCAGCAAGTTGCTGCTGATCAGTTTGCCGCCGCTGTTATCCAGGGCGCGGGATGTCAGGTTGAGGCTTTGGCTGCTGGAGATTTCGCCGCTGCGATTGTTCAGGTCGCGCAGGTGCTGGATGCTCAGCAAGCCTGCGGTGGTGATCAGACCGCCGCTGTTGTTCAGGTCGCCGGTAACCGAGCCGAAGTCGATGGCAATCGCGCTGCCCAGCAAAGAACCGTTCTGGTTATTCAGGTCACTGCTGTTGATAGTCAGGTCGTCGGTGGCGTTGATCAGCCCCTGGTTCTGGTTATTCAGCAGCCCGTCGAGATTCAGATTGAGGTTGGCACGGCTGGTCAGCGTGCCGCCGCTGTTGTCCAGGCTGGCGGCTTTGACGTCGAGTGCCGCGGCGGCGATCAGGCCTTTGAGGTTGGTCAGTGCCTGATCGATGCGCAGGGTCAGATTCTGATTGCTCAGCAGTTTGCCATTGCTGTTGTCCAGGCTACGAGCGGCAAGCGTGAAGGCCTCGGCGCTGGAGATTTCGCCGCCATCGTTGTTGATGTCGGTGAGGTTCTTGAGCATCAGCAATGGCGCGCTGATCAGGCCATTCTGGTTGTTCAGCTGACCCTTGTTCAGATCCAGCACCAGGGACGTGTTGCTGAACAGTTGCCCGTCTTGCTGATCAAGGCCGGTGACGCTGGCAGTCAGCGCACCGACACTGGCGATGCGACCGCCATCCTGGTTAGTCAGTTGGGTGGCCGTCAGGTCCAGACTGGCGCCGCTGTTCAATCGACCGGTGTGGCTGTTATCCAGTGCGCCGGTGTTGACGATCACCGCGCCCTTGCCGCTGATGCTCCCTTTGTTGCGGTTATCCAGGCTCGCGCTTTTGAGTGTGATGCCCGCGTCAGTAACGATTTCGCCGCCCTGATTGAGTACCGCGCCGCTGGTGGTCAACGTCAGCGGCCCGAAAGCGGAAACGCTGCCCAGGGTGTTGGTCAAGCTGGCGGCCGTGACCCCGAGCGTCCCTTCAGCGCTGAGCAGGCCCTGGCTATTGTTCAGGTCACCCGTGAGATCGAGCGTCAGGTTTTTCTGACTCAACAGTGAGCCGCCACTGTTGTCGAGATCGCGTCCCGTCAGTGTCAGGTCGGTCTTGCCCGAGAGCAGGCCTTTGGCGCGGTTGAGCACTTGAGCAACCGTCAGGGCCAGCGCGCCTTCGGCGAATACCTGGCCGCCATCGCTGTTGTCCAGACGGTTGCCGACCAGGGTCACATCTGACTTGCTCGACAATTCACCACCGCGGTTGTCGACCGATTCCACGTTCAGGTGCAGGGCGTTGGTCGCACCGACCAGGCCGCCAAACCGGTTATCGAGGTTGATGCCCGTCAGAGTGAGCCCACCGGTTGCGATCAACTGACCGCCCTGGTTGTTCAGGGTCGCGACGCTGGCCGTGACATCGGTTTTACCGGCGATCTGGCCACGGGTGTTGTCCAGGCTATCGGTGCTGATGTGCACGTCACCGTCAGCGATGAACGTGCCGTCTTGATTGACGAGTTGACCGTCTACCGTCACCCCGAGGGCGCCGCGACTACTGATCAAGCCGCCGGTGTTGTCCAGACGGGCGCTGTGCACCTCCAGGGTCTGTGCGGCAATCAGGCCCTTGATGCTGGCGAGCAGTTGATCGATGTGCAGGGTCAAACCTTGAGTGCTGATCAATTTGCCATTGCTGTTATCCAGGTTCTGCGCGGCCAGTGTGAAGGCCTGGGCGCTGGAGATTTCGCCGCCGCGATTGCCCACTTCATCGACGTTGAGTTTCAGCGCTTTTGTCGCGCCTACCAGACCGCCGTTGCGGTTATCGAGCCCTTTGCCATTGAGGGTCAACATCCCCTGGGCAACCAGTTCGCCACCCTGGTTGGTGAATTGCGCAACCTTGGCCGTCAGATCGGTTTTGCTGGAGATACGGCCGCCGCTGTTGTCGACGCTGATTGCCTCCAGTTGCACCGCACCCGCCGCGCTGAGCAAGCCGCCGCGGTTATCCAGATGAGTGCCATTGAAGTTGATGGCGGCCTGGCTGTTGAGCAGACCTTGCTGGCGGTTATCGAGTTGTCCGACGGTCAGTTGCAGGTCTTTGCCAGCGCGTACTTTGCCGGTGCGGTTGTCCAGCGAATCGCTACGCGGGGTCAGCCGATCCTTGCCGATCAGGCTGCCATTGCGGTTGTCGAGGCTGCCGGTCTGCAGGTCGATCACGCCTTTGGCGCTCAGGTCGCCGTTCTGGTTATCAAACAGGCCATTGATACGTGCGGTGAGACTGCCATCGCTGACCAGGCTGCCGTCATGGCTGTTATCCAGACTGGCGGCGCTGATGCTCACGGTCTGCCCGGAACCCAGCACACCGTTCTGGTTATTCCGCATCAATTTAACAGGGAGTTGGTGTCCGATTTTGTAGGGGCAAGTCCACCCGCACAGCCCCTGATTGCGCGGGATCAACGAGAACACCAACGGCCTTGTCCGACAGTTTTTGCCGAAGGGAACCGACCTGTCCAAGCACAGCCAAGAGGAGCTGGATAAGTTTGCGTATTTGCTGAACATCCGACCACGCAAGCGATTTAACTGGCGGTGTCCGATCGAGGTATTCACTCAGCTCATGGGATTGCAACATTAGGCTCCTGCTTCAATTCAATAGCCGTGTTGCACTCAGCTCCTGCAAGCGCCCCCTATATAATTTCAAATTGGCTGCTCATCTGAAAAAACCACATACACAGCCTCAATTAAAGCGTCATTTTCACGTATATCTGGAACGTAAAAACGCAACCCTAACCTATTTAAATAATAACCTGAAGAGTTGAACTCAAGGACTTCTCCAGCCCGCTCAAAAAAACTCTGCACCTCATGCGAGCCAACACCTACCAAACGTTGTGAACCCCAGAAAAAATTGCTCCACTTCAGAAACTCCACGCCTTCAATATTGTGATTTTCAAGATAATAAACGTGTAATCCGAGATCATCATAGGCGTCTGTAGGGACTATAGAATCTTCCACCTTGAAGAACTCTTCAAAGTTTTCGCCTAAAATCGTTCTCACACGATCCCGACTCATCCCAGCTTTAATCAAACCAAGATCCCCGAAGCCCAGCAATTCAAAGTTCATATACTTATCTCTTGAAATCATCAGGATTTAGCTTTGAGGCATAGTCCAACATCTGTTTTATCGCCCCATCGTATTTATCGCCAAACTTGCTTCTTATATCTCGAATATCCATATCGATAGCTTCCATCAGTTTACCTTGTCTGAGGAGCTCCTCCTGTTTCTCCCTATATGCCACAGCCTTGGCCGAATTACCATGGCTCGCTGTTCTTGCATGATCGGCTGGTGTCATTTTTATTGCTGGACCAGCCTTGGTGCTTATTGGGGCGCCGTCATAACATCCCTTTGCGGGGCAGTGGTGCGAATCAAATCCATCATTCTTAGGTTTAGTGGTATCTCTATGAGGTCCACCTAAAATTTCAGACGGTTTTTTCTTCAAAACTTCGATAGCCCTTCCACCAGCCTTATCGAGACTCGGTGTCGCCATCCCTATCAGGATCGAGGCCATGAGCGACCCACCGCCCAATCGCCAAGCATCCAGGTCAACATCCTCACTAAGCTTTTTACCTTCAATACCTTCAGCGATCTTGCGTCCGACAATACCTTGCAGATCACTTTGAAGCTGGTTCAAAGACTGTACCAAGGACGTTTCACCCAGGACCTTTTGAGTGGCATACAAAATCATGCCCTTCGGACCCTGCGCAGCAGCAAGAATAAGCTCGACAGCCTGAACCTTGTCGGGATTGGCCTCCAGGTATTTGTTAATGTCAGAAACACGATCAAGGGCAAGCTTGGAGTTGGTAATGGCAGGGCCTTTGACAACGATGTTCTTCTCGACAATGTTTTTGTCGGCCAAATCATCCTTAACCGCGGCTATCGTTTCCGACTGATCCTTGGATAGGTCATCGAGCTGTTTTAGCTGAGCCAGGACCTGACTTTGAAAGGCCGGATCTTCCAACATCGTCCGAGCATCTTTCCTGCTGTAACCCGCCTCCACTAAAGCGGATAGGGCCTGTTCGGCAACTTCTTGCCCGCCCGCTGCGATCGCGCCTTGCCCAGCACCTTCATGTTGGATTCGATCAATCTGATTACCGATAACCAAAGCCAACGCATTAAAGTTCGCTTTGGCGGTATCGCTGTAATTGATAGCGCTATTAACCCAACCATCCACGGTATCGATCGGCTGTCTCACCGCGTCAATCGAAGAACTGCTGGCATACAGATCCGTACGATGCTCCTCATCCCGAGTCACTTCGTAAGCCTTGTTCACATCGCGATTGAGCCCGGCCGTTGAGTCCTGCCCAGTAGCCTTGTCATGGCGCACGACAATCTCGCCCGCCCCCACTGTGGCGTTCAGCGTCTGCTCACGATCCTTGGTGTAGTTGTAACCCTCCACCGCCCAACTGTTCTTATCCGGGGCTTCCATGCCTTTGTTAGGTTTGTCGGCTTGGGAGCCACCCTCCGCGCCGTAGCTACCACTGACATTCAGGTAGTAACCGTGCTCGTTGTCCTTGCCGGTGATATTGCGGAAACCCAGGGTATCGGTATCCAGCTTGAGATTGCCGTTGTCGGCGGCCAGCACTGCGCCATCCAGCTGCGTGTGGCCTTCAGTGCGGATATCGACTTTGTTTTTGCCGCTGATCACCGTCTGGTTTTCGACCCAGTTGGTCTGGCCAGTGGTTTTGCCATACCCGACCGAACCACTGACACCGTAAAACGAACCAGTGATGCTCAGGTCCAGTTCCTGCCCACGCACTTTGCCGGTATCCGGCACCGAGCTCACTGTGAGGTTGCGACCCACATCACCAATGACTTCATCGCCACGCAATGTGGCGCCAGCGATCTTGGTGTCACGTCCACTTTCAAAGTCCAGCTTGTTGCCTGCGTACAGATAGGCTTCCTGCTGCTTCACACCTTCACGGTTGAGATCGCCAATACCGATATTGGCGGAGCCATAGATGCCAAACCCGTCTTTGCCGAGGATGATGCCGCCCTCTGCTCCCCAGCTCCGGCGGTCGTTTTCACTGCTGTAAGCATTTTGTGTGGACAACACGTTCAGGTCGTTGCCGGCCTTAAGTTTGATATCCCGTTCGGCAGTCGCCTGAGTGGCGACCAGCGTCAGGTCATTTTTCGCGTCCAGATTGATGCTGCCACCGGCATTGAGTTGCGTCGCGGTAGACGTGCCTTGAGTCGACTCGCCTTGGTTACCGGCGTTACTAATACCGACGCCCAGTTTAAAACCGCCAGTGGTGCCACCCTTGATGCCGCCCTTGCTTTGGGTCTGATTGTCTTCGCTATTTTCGGCGCCGTGTGCCACATCGAAGGTGATGTTGCGGCCCGAAACATTGATATCGCGCCCGGCATCGAACTGACTGCCTTTCACGTTGACATCATTTTCAGCTTCAAGCGTGATGTCGCCACCGGCGGACAGGCTGGATGGGCGATTGGTTATCGATGTCTGGGTGTGAGTCTGGCTGGTACTGGATGAGCCCAAATGACCATCGAACTTAGGCCCGCTGAAAAACTGATCAAGGGCATCAACCGACTTCAGAACGCTTGAACCCTTGCTGACCCCATCCTCACCTTTGCCAGTACCTTTGAGGCTATCAACGGTGTTGCCGAAGTTGTAAGCGACGGTGGTGGTCGAGCCGGTACGTTTCACGCTGTCACGGGTGGTGACGACGTTCGCTTCCTCCGCAGCATCAATGTTGATGTTGTGGCCGGCTTTGAGCTTGATGTTATTTTCGGCTTGCAGGTCCGAACCCTGCTGATTGATATCCCGAACGGCATTGACGCTAAGATTGGCCCCGGCATCGATGGAACTGCCGGCTGCGGTATAACCGCTGCTGTCGACTCCGTGCTTGATGGTTTCATTGCCGACAAACGTGGTGTACCCGTTGTTATCGACGGTTTGCTTGAGACCGGTGCTTTTATCGGTCTCCCAACTGTTGCTGCGCTGCTGATCGGTAGAGGCGACTACGTTGACATCGCGACCCGCATCCAGTTTCGCGTTGTTATCGGCGCTGATGCCGCTGCCAATGATATTGATGTCACGGGCGGCATTCAGAATGGCGTCATGCCCGGCATTGACCTGGCTGCCAACACTGTTGGAACTGACGACCTCGCGCCCCTCTTTGTGTGACGAGTTGACAGTAATGTCCCCCCCGAAACTTGGCGTGCCTACCGCCCAGCCAATAGCGTCCTTGAGCGTCAGGCCCAGCTTTTTCTTGTACTCCTCGGCACGGCTGTAGGCCAGGTCATCGGAGGACGACAGCGTGATGTCACCGGTTTTGTCCACCAGCCCGGCGTGCAGTTCGGCATCATTTTCGGCATTGACTTCACTGGCGTTCAACCGCACATCGCGCCCCGCCAGAATGACCGCATCGTGACCTGCATCCAGTTCACTACCGATTTGAGTGACGGTGGTCTGCAGTTGACTCTTGCCGCTGCTCGACATGCCGAACAGTCCGGTTTTGGTTTTCTTGCTGTAGTCACCGGTTTCTTCGGTGGCAGACAGGATGGCGACGTCGTTGGTCGCCCCCACCACCATATCGTTACCAGCCTTCAACTGACTGCCAATAATAGTGACGTTATGCCCGCCATCGAGGCTGACCGCGCCGTCCTCATCCTTGGAAGCGTTCACAGTCAGGTCATGGCCAGCCTCTATCACCGAGGCGACGTTAGTGCTGTCGTAACTCTCTTTCTGAGTGGTACTGCTGCGACCGAACGAGCCCGTTTTCTTCCTGTAGTAGTAGGAGGAACTTTCGTCCTTGGCCGAAGCGACGGTGATGTCCTGTACCGCATCGAGGCTGATGTCTTCCTGAGCTTTGATCCGACTGGCGATGATGCCTAAATCGTTGCCGGCATTAAGTGCAATGTCTCGACCAGCGTTCAGCACGGAAGCCTGCTGAGTAGTGCTGTGGCTTTCCTGCGCGCGCTTTTTGCTGCGCGAGACGTAATCACTCTCGTTGGCTGCCGAGGTGATGACAATGTCATTGCCTGCATCGACCCCGATATCACGCTTGGCGTCCAGGCGACTTGCAACGATGGCGACGTCACGATCAGCGCTGATCGACAGATCCCGGCCAGACGTCACTTCAGCAGCATGCTGAGTAATGGTCTGGTTGAGAAAATGGCTGCCACGCGCATTGGTGCTGCGATCCTGGACCGAGGTGATGTTGACGTCACGATCGGCAATGAGCTCAAGATCACGCCCGCTCTGTAAAACACCACCAATGTTGTTGATGTCACGCCCCGCATCGATACTCAGATCGTTGGCTGCCTCGATCCGCGCCGCGTTATCGAGATAATCGCGATGCTGCAGACTTCCACCCCGACGGACATCAACACCGGTCACGTCACGCTGGTTGATCACATCACCATTGGTTGCCGTCAGACTGACGTCGCGACCGGAAATGATCCCGCCCGATTTGTTGACGATGTTGTTGCCCGCCTTCAGCGTCAGGCGATCACCCGCCTCGATCAAGCCGGTGTTGGTGAGGTCGTTGCCGGCCTCGGCCGAAAGGTTGTTGGTGGCACGCAGGGTGCCGGCGTTGTTCAGGTCCTGGCCGGCAATCAGCTTGACGTCGCCGCCCTGGATCAATGCGCCATTGGGTGCCAGACGGTTGTTCGCCTGGGCCAGGTAAAGCACCGGCACCAAGACTTTTTCACCGTTGACTACGTGCTCTTCGAGCCAGACGATGTCGTGGGTCAGCGCGGCAACTTGCTGTGCGGTCAGCGTCACGCCCATGGACAGGTTCAGTTGGTCCTTGCTGGCGATGGCGTTGTTCATCAGGTACTTGAACATCGCTTCGTCAGAGGTCTGACCGTCGAGGAAGCGCTGGCCAGTGCGTGCGACGATCGACTGCTGGACCAGGCGTTGTTCGAACAAACCATCGCCCAGGCGTTTGGCGCTGGTGTCCGGGTCGTAGCCGAGATTACTCAGCAGATAATCCGAACTCATGAACTGCTTGAGGTTGGTCAGTACCGGGTTGGTTTCGATCAGGTATTTGTGCGGATTGGAGCGCACGCTGGTGTCGGGCAGTCCCTGCACACGCGGCACGTCGAAGGAAATGTTCCCGCGATTGGGCAACAACACACCGACCGGACCGTCACCGGCGGCGGCATTGACGTTGATCTGAGCGGCCTTGTCGTTGAGATTCACCGACGGGCGACTGGCCAGGGCCAGCTCGCGATTATTGACCGAGACCGGGTCGTTCTTGTCGAACTGGAATTCGGTGGCTTGCCTGACAGGCATGCCGTCCGAGCGCTGTGTGGTACCGGCGGAAACGGAACCAATGGTCCAGCTCTGTCCGGGTACCATCGTTTGCTCGGTGCCGCTTTGACCGCTAAGGCGGAACAGGCCGTTATTGCCGGTTGGCAGGGTGAAGCCTGGCAGCGTCAGCGGGTTGACTTGTTGTTGGGCAAGGTCCGGTGGCAGTTGGGAATTGATGCTGATGACGGTCGGGGTGACCTGGCCGGCGAGTTGCGTGGACCCTACGCGTGGTCCTCGGGTGCCAGGAGCGTAGCCGTCACGAAGCACGGTATTGGTCAGGTTCTTTGTAGCGTTGATGTAGACCTTGCCGCCGGCCTGAACGACAGCATTGGCGGTTGACGACGGGCTGCTTTCGGTAATGGTATTCTCAAAAAAACCGGCATTTTTGACGAGGGCAGGCGCCTCGGTGCGAACGCCGTCGTTATAGTGAGGTGCGGTAACGTTGAATGCCCCGCCCCCGAACTCGATCCACACAGGGCCGAATTTCACGTAAGGGGTCGACTCTCCTCCTTGCTTGGTCCCTATCCGCGTATACGATTCATCACCGTTACTGTTCCACAAGCGAATGTTCGGTCGGACAAAGGCCCCTTGACCCGCGATGTAGCCGAGTTCGCCAGAATCATAAAGGGGATCATTGGCGGCGTTGTAATCCAGTATCGAGCGCCAGAAACTCAAACTTTGGGAGGGAATCTCAAACGACTTCCTGACGCTATAAGTGCCGACCGATGCGCCTTCACTGGTGAAATTCTGAATGTTGAGTGTCATGTCGTTGCCGGCAGTGACAGTGGAAACCTTGTTCAGGAAGGTCCCGCCGTTTACCAGCAGATTTCGTCCAGCGGTGAACGTCGCCGAAGCGGAGTCCTTGACGATTTCAGATTGATAGTTTTCCACCCAGACCAGGTAGCTTGGGTATTGGTGCACGTAATCGTAATCGCCGAGTGAAGAACAGGCCTTGCACTGGACACCAATGGCTCCGGAAATCAGCCCGCCACCGGCCACCTCGAACACATCCTTACGGTTCTCGATGTAACCGGCTGCCATGGTGAGGTCGCCGACACTTTCAATCGTCCCCGAGATGTTATTGATCGATGAACTCCAGCCATTGCTGTCATCCCGGGCGATGCTGATGTTACCCATACCATAGATATCGGCAAAACGGTTGGTCAGTGTGTCCACCCGCAGATCCATATCGCCACCACTGAAAATCAGACCGTTCTGGTTGAGCAGCGAGTTGCTGTTGATGCGCAATTTTCCGGCACTGCCGAGGGTGCCGTTGTTGGTCAGCGAGGAAGCATTGACGGTCAGACTGTCAGCCGAAGTGATTCGACCAAAGTTGTTCAGACTGCCACGACTGGTAACCGTAGAAGCCGAAGCACCGGTGATACTCGCCGCAGAGGTCAAGTCAATCTGAGAGGCCGTAAGCCCCAGATTCCCGACACTGCTGACCCGTCCGTTTCCGCCGTATGCTCCGCTCAAGTCGAGGCTAAAGGTGCCGTTACTGGCCAGCAGGCCTTCGTTGGACCAATTGACCCCGCTGCCGATGAAACTGTCGGAGCCCAGCAACTGGCCGCCTGCGGTTTGCATCAAGTTATTGACGTTGACTCGCAACCGCCCGGCCTGAATCACACTGCTGTTAGTCCAGCTATCGGCATTCAACGTCAGCCCGCCACGCGTCACCATCGAACCGCCGGCATTCATGACGTTGGCCGTCGAAATGTCGAACTCACCCACACCCACATGGGTTACGGTACCGCCCGCATTCAAGAAGCTCGGTGTCGCGAGAGTCAGGTCAGTGTTGGCGGTTTCTACCAGGCCATTGCGGTTATCGAACAGGCTGCCGATCTGGAAGTTGGTTTTCCCGCTGAGACCCAGCGCACGCAGTTTGCCCGTCTGGTTATCGAGGCTGGCGGCACGCACTGCGAGGGTGCCGGCGCTTTCAATCAGGCCGCCGCGGTTGGTGAGATTGCTATCGAGAACGACGTCGATACCATCGCCGCTGATCTTGCCGGCGTTGTTGTTCAGCGCACCGCCAATAACCTTGACCTGGCCTTTGGCGTAAATCCCGCCGTTGCTGTTATCGATAGCAGCGTTGCCAGCGTTAAGCAGAATGTTGCCGGTATTGGCAGCGATGCGTCCGCCGTCGCTGTAGATTCCGCCCAAGGCCTGAAGGTCGAGGCGATTGCCTTCGATCTTGCCGCCCTGGCCGTTGCGCAATACGCCCGTCAGGCGGGTCTGCAGCAAACCTTTGAGGCTCGACAGCACACCGGCGCGGCTGTCGAGGCTGGCGGCGGTGATGTTCAGCTCTCCGTTCTGGGCGATGACCTTGCCGCCCTGGTTGTCGATGGCGCCGCCCTTCACGTCCAGGGTCAATGCGCCCTGGCTTTGCAGCGCGCCGCCGGCATTGTTGAGGGACGCGGCTTTGACGTTGAGGCCTGCGTCGCGACTGGAGATCAGGCCGCCGACGTCGTTGCGAACACTGCCGGTGGCGGTGAGGTCGAGCTGCCCATTGGCAGCCACGGTGCCCTCCAGGCTGTTATTCAGGCTTGCGGTCAACAAGCTCAACAAACCTTGACTGATCAGTTGGCCGCCCTGGTTATCGATGCTGCTGGAACGCTTGATCACCAGCGGCCCCGTACTACCCAGCGCACCTTTGATGTTGGTCAACGTACCTAGCAGATCGAGGGTGACGCTGTCTTCACCGACCAGACTGCCGTTGCTGTTATCCAGGCTCGTACCGGTGAAGGTCAGCGCTTTGTTCGCGGAGACGTTCCCCGACGCGTTGTTCAAGGAGGTCGCGCTGATATCCAGTGTGTCGCTGCTTTCGATCAGGCCACCCGATGTGTTGTTGATCGCGCCTTGAGTCATCGTCAGCGTCTGCTTGCCGCCACTGGTGACGATGCCGTTGCTGTTGTCGAGACTGGCGGCAGTGATGGACACGTCGCCTAAGCCCGCCAGGCCACCCTTGGCGTTGTTGATCAGCGCACCGCTGAGGTCGATGTTCAGATTGCCGAGCAAGCTGGAAAGCGTGCCTTCCTGGCTGTTGTCGAGGCTACCGCCGGCAACGGCGAGTTTGTTCCAGCCGGAAACCAGGCCGCCCTGGTTATTCAGGCGGGTGGCGTTGAGGGTCAATTGATCATTGCTGATCAGGTTGCCGCCACGGTTATCCAGCGTGTTGCCGGTCAGGCTGAAGCTGTGGACGCTGGAGATTTCGCCTTTCTGATTATTAAGGTCACGCAGGTGCGCAATGCTCAACACTCCCTTGGTGTTGATCAGGCCGCTCTGGTTATTCAGGTCGGCAGGTGTTGCACCCAGATCGATGCTCAGGCCAGTGCTGCCCAGCAACGTACCGCCCTGATTATCCAGACCGTTGCTGTTGAGGGTGAGTTGTCCGGCCGCTTTGATCAGGCCTTTGTTCTGGTTGGTCAGTAGACCGTCGACGGTCACTTGCAGATCGCCATCGCTGAGCAGAGTACCGGCGCTGTTATCCAGACTGGTGACGCGGACTTGCAATGCTGCGGCGGCAATTTTGCCTTTGACCGAGGTCAACGCCTGCTCAATACGCAGCGTGAGTTTTTGGTTGCTGAGTACCTGGCCATCGCTGTTATCCAGCTGTTTGGCGACCAGTTCGAAAGCCTCTTCGCTAGAGATTTCACCATTGCGGTTGTCCACACCGGCGAGGTTTTTCAGCAGCAGTTGACCGGGCGCGTTAATGAAGCCGTCCTGGTTGTTCAAGGCTCCGCCGCTCAGGTCAAGGCTCAAGGCGCCCTTGCTGAAGAGCTTGCCGCCCTGCTGATCCAGGCCACTGACGTTGGCAACCAGCGAGGTGGCCGCACCAATGCTGCCGTCGGTGTTGGTGACCTGGCCGGCGCTGAGCTCCAGGCGGTCGCCCGCGTAAATACTGGCCTGGCTGTTATTGAGCGCGCCGGTGGTGATGCTCATCCCACCTTTGCTGCTGATCGCACCTTTTTGCTGGTTATCCAGGCGGGTGCTGGTGAGGGTCAGTAGGGTGTCGGTCAGCAGTTTGCCGCCCTGGTTGCTGACCGCGCCTTTGCTATCGATTGTGAGCGCCTTGGCGCTGGAAATCGTGCCGCCATTGTTGCTCAGGCTCTGGGCATTGATCGCCAATTTACCCTCGCTGACGAGGCTGCCCTGATTGTTGTCCAGATCCGAAGTGAGGTTCACCGTGAGGTTGTTCAGTGTGGTCAGGCGACCGCTGTTTTCCAGGGCTTTCCCGGTCAGCGTCAACCCGGCGTCGCCGGACAGCAGCCCTTTGTTGCGGTTGATGACCTTGTCTACGGTTAGTGCAAGGTTGCCACCGGCCAGAATGTAACCGGCGTCGCTGTTGTCGAGTTGTTGGCCGATCAGTGTCACATCAGCCTTGCTCGACAGTTCGCCGTTACGGTTATCGATGTCATCGACGGTCAGTTTCAGCGCTTTTGTGGCCCCTACCAAACCCTCCTGGCGGTTATCGAGGCTGGCGGCTTTTACAGTCAGCCCATCATCGGCAATGACCACACCGGCTTGGTTATCGAAGGCGTCGGTAACCGTCAGATCCACTTCGCCGCGGCCACGGATTTCACCACCGGCGTTGTTTAGGCTGGCACTGCGACTGTCGAAGCCGGCGGAGGCGATCAGCCCTTTGACGTTGCTCAGTGCACGGTCGATAACGAGGGTGAGTTTCTCGTTGCTCAGCAGCTTGCCGCCATCGTTGTTCAGGCTTTGCGCAGTGAGGCTGTAGGCCTTGGCACCGGAGATTTCGCCGCCGCTGTTGTTCACCTCCTTGAGGTTTTTCAACAGCAACAGACCCGGTGTATGGAGGTTGCCACGCTGGTTGTTCAGCAGACCGTTGTTCAGGTCGAGGGTCAGGTCGCTGTTGCTGAACAGCTCGCCACCGTCTTGATCCAGGCTCGTGACCGAGACGTTCAATTGCTGCTGACTGCCAATTTGCCCGGCCGAGTTATCCAGGTGTTTGGCGGTCAGGTCGAGGATGCCGTCGGTCGCCAGACTGCCGCCCTTGCTGTTGTTGAATTCACCCGTAGTGACGGTCGATGCCGCCTTGGCGCTGATGATGCCTTTGTCGCTGTTATCGAGACTGGCGCTGACCAGCGTCAGACCTTTTTGCGAAGCGATCAAACCGCCCTGGTTTTGCAGGGCTGCCGCTACGTTGAGCGACATGGCTTCGAGGCTCGAGAGCTTGCCCAGACGGTTGTCCAGACTGCCGCCATTGAGCACTAGTGTGCCTTCGCTGCTGATCAGCCCCTGCTGGTTGTTCTTGATGTCGTCGAAGGTCAAAACAAGGTTGTTCTGGCTGACGATTTTACCGCCCGAGTTGTCGAGCCCGACGCCACTCAGCGTGTTCGCGCCTTTGCTGAAAATCAGCCCGGCTGTCTGGTTGATGATCTGATCGACCTTGAGTGCCAGCGTCGTGTCAGAGAGTACTTTGCCGCTGTCGCTGTTGTTCAGGCTCGCACCGTTGATGTGCAGGTCGGTCTGGCTGGACAGTGAACCGCCACGGTTGTCGATCTGATCGACGTTGACCGTCAGCGATTTGAGCGACGCGAGCAGGCCGTCTTTACGGTTGTCCAGCGTCTTGCCGGTCAACTTCAGATTGCCCTCGGCAACCAGTTCGCCAGCCTGCTGGCTCAAGGTATCGATATCGGCTTCGATGTCACCCTTGCCGGAAATTCGGCCGCCATCGTTGGCGACTTCTTTGGCCTTGAGGGTCAGCGGACCGGTGGCGGTCAGCAGGCCACCGTTGCGGTTGTCCAGTTTATTGCCGTCCAGGCTCAGTGCAGCCTTGCTTTCGAGCCGGCCTTTGTCACGGTTGTCCAAGTCAGTGATCAGCAGCTTCACCGCCTGATCGGCACGAATCACGCCGTTGCGGTTATCTGCGTTGTTGCTACTGACTGTCAGTGTGCTGATGCCGGAAATCTTGCCTTCGCGGTTGTCCAGGCGTGAGGCCTGCACATCTATCGCGCCGTTGGCCTGGATCAGCCCTTTGCTCTGGTTGTTCAGGAGACCGCTGACTCGGGTGGTCAGTTGGCCTTCGCTGCTCAGCTTTCCTTGTTGGCTGTTGTCGAGGTTTTGTGCGCGGACTGTCAGAGCTTGTTTCGCCCCCAGGGTGCCGCTGACGTTGTTTATGCCACCACTGGCGGTGATGTCCAGCAGGCGCCCGGCAGTCACAAGGCCGGCGACGTTATCCAGTGAGGTTACGTTCAGGACAACATCAGTCAGACTGCTCAGCTCGCCGCTGCTGTTGCTCAATCGGCCGATGTTACCTGTGAGATTGCCGGTGCTGTTGATCACGCCTTTCGAGTTGAGTACCTGATTGGCATTGAGGTTCAGCGTGCTGTTGCTCAGCACTCGCCCGTTGTTTTGATTGTCCAGGGTTGCGGCGCTGATGTGGGTGCTTTGCCCGCTCAGCGTGCCGCCCTGGTTGCTCAAGGTCTGAGCAGTGTTGATGGTGAGAGTGCGGCTGGCGACCAGGCTTTTGCCGGCATTGTTGAGATTCTGCGCGCTGAGGCTCACATCGCCGTTGGCGTTGCGGCTGGTGTCGGCATTAACGCCGGCCTCGATGATGCCGTTGTTGGTCAGCACACCGCCGGCGCTAAGGGTGATGCTGTCCCGGGCCGCGAGGGTTTGGTGGTTGGTCAGGTTGCCCTGGGTTTGTACGTTGACGGCGGTGCCGGCGTAGACCGGGCCGCGCGCTTCGAGGCTGGCGGCTTTGACGTTGACTGCACCGTTCGTGGCGGATGTGTCGACAAGACTCAAGTGGCCGTTGGCGTCGAGTTGGATGTCGCCACCGCTGGCGATCAATTTGCCGTCGAGTTTCACCCCGACACCCGACTCGGTGCCCACCAGTTTGATCGCCCCGGCGTACATGCCGCCCAACGCAGAAGAGTCGATGGCCAATTGCGGTTTGGCACTGCCGTCATCGGCGCGAGCGGTGGCGTTGAGGCTGTCGGCGTTGACGTCGTTGCGACCGGCGACAATCGTCAGGTTCTTCGCCTGAATCTCGGCATTGATCTTCGCGCTACGGGTGATGATTTCGAAGCTGTCGACGTTGTTGGCATTCAACCCGGCACCGTCGATGGAGACGCTGCCCTGATCCACCTGAAAGTGATCCAGTCGACCGTTGTCCAGCACCGGTTTGCCGGTGGTCAGGGTCACGCGCGGCGTGTTGATGAAGCCGCAACCGTTGCAGCTGATGCCATAGGGGTTGGCGACGATCACTCGCGCCGACTGCCCCGCCACTTCGGTGTAACCGCGCAACTGGCTAGGGCTGCCGCCGATCACTTCGTTGAGGATGGTTTGTGCCGCGATCCGGTTGGTGAGGTTGGGGTTGCCGACAATGATCCCGCCCAACTGCGTCGCGCCGGTCTGGTTGGCGACATTGTTGAGGATCACACCCTGGGTGCCGACGTTGTAATCGTGAAACTGGTTATGCGACAGGCCGCTGCCGTTGGGCGTGGCGATCTGGATGATCGGCACACCGTTACCCGCTTGCCCGAGGCTGGTACCTGGCGTGGCCACCACAATCCCGTCGGCCTGCGCCCACATCGGCTGCCAGAACATGACGTTGGCCAACAGGAACGCCAACCCGCGTTTGGGCATGCCCCAGAAGTGTTCGCGGGTTTTCAGGTCCGCAGAAGGCTGGCGCGCGAGGAAGGCGTGATGGCGAACGTCCATGATTTGAATCTCGTTAAAGCAAAACTTAGAGGAAGAAATCCACGCGGAAATAGATCGGCGCTTCGCGCTCGGTCAGGGTGTCCGGACGTTCGAGGGAATGGGCAAAGGTCACACTGGCGGCCAGATGCTGACCGCGTGCAAACAACTCCACCGAGTTGCTGGACATGCGTCCGTGCTGATCGCCGTTGTAGCGATCGCCACGAATCACGCCCTGGTCGTAACCGAGGCTGGTGCCGTACTCGGCGAACGCCGGGCGCAGCCATTCCAGTGTCACCGGGCGGGTCCAGCGCAGGTCGTTGCGCCAGTAACCGCCGCTGTCGCCGGACAAGGATTGATCCTTGTAACCACGGATCGACGACTGCCCGCCGAGGCTGGTGCGCTGCGGGCTGAACAGCACGTCTTCACTGCGCTGGCCAGTCATCAGGCTACTGAAACTGAACGACTCGCCCCACACCTTGAACGGTTGCAGGTAGCTCGCAGTGGCGGTGTATTTGCGGTAGCGCGCGTTCGGTTCGCCGGGGCCAGGGTGACCGTTGCCCTGCGCATCGAACGCGCCGATGCCTTGTTGCATGCCGAGGTCAATGTTGACGAACGCGCTGCCGACTCGCCGACCGTGGTTGATGCCGAACTGCGCTTCGCTGATGCGGTTGCTGCTCAGCTTGAGCTTGCTGTCTTCGATGAAGTTGTTGGTGCGCAGGTAAGAGAGACCGGTGCTGAGGGATGTCTTGCTCACGGCATCGCGATGGATCACCCGCTCGGCGCGCAGCTGATGGTTTTCGCTATCGCCGGTCTGCTTGAAATTGAAGCCATTGGCTTGAGCCTGCGAGCGGTATTCACTCTGGCTGTAGGTGTAATTGAAGTTCCACCAGCCCCACGGCAGGTTGTAATTGAGCATCGCGTTGTTGGAGGTGTGCTGGTGATCGGTCATGGCATCGTGACCGCCGCGCAACATCAGTTGATCGGCCAGGCCCAGCGGGCTGTCCCAATCAAACGTCGTGCCCCACTGCTGCTCGCCGGTGCTGCGCTGGCCGTCATTACTGCGGGACAACCCGGCACGCCAAGGCTTCTGCGGCGTGTTCTTGACCAGCACTTCGCTACCGCCGACGTTCTTGCCCGGCGCCAACTCCATCTGCGCCTGATTCGATGGCAAACGGTTGAGCTGATCGACCAGTTGCTCAATTTCCCGCAGGTTGACCAACTCGCCAGTCTTGCCGGGAAAAGCCATGCCCAACTCGCGGTCGGACAGCTTGCTGCCCTCCGCGCCTTTCAACCCTTCGAGCTTGCCTTCGACCACCAGCACCTTCAGATGCCCGCCGGACAAATCCTGCTGCGGCAAGTAGGCACGACTGGTGACCAGGCCTTTTTCGATGTAGTAATCGGTGATGACTTTCAGCAACTCGTTGAGCTGCGTGACGCCCAGGCACTGACCGATATAAGGCTTGAGCAGGCGATTTTTATCGCTGTCCGAGAGACTGTCGGCGCCTTTGAGCTCGATGTCCTTGATGGGGAAACAACGCGCGTCGGCCGGGGCCGTCGGTTGCGCGGGTTTGGCTTCCTTGCCGGGTAATTCCTTGAGTTCTTCGAGACGCCGACGCTGCTCTTCGAGCAAGCGATCCTGACGTTCGCGGATCAGATCGGTTTCACCGGGAGTGGGGGCGGCGTGAGCAAGATTCAGCGGAGAAAGGCACAGCAAAGCCAGGCACAACCTCGCCACGAGGGCGGGTGGGTACATGTTCGATCCCTCGAATGGAGACTGATAGCAAAATAGTGGCGCGATATTAGATGGCCACTATTCTGGCGTCAATGAATGGATCCATTCGAAAATAGGTAATTGACGACGGGGGCTGGCTAAACCAGGCGCTTGCAACGTGAGGGACAGCGCGAAAATCGGGGACAGAACACGTTGAATCGAAAAAGCACTGCCTCTTTCTCAGGATAAATGTGGTCTGCCCCGTTTATCCCCCATCAACAGGCGCAGGCGTTGGAGTAGATTTGTGGGGATCCCTCAGGGGATGTCCCCGCCTTTCAAACAATCTCGTCATATCCGTAATTGATCTTCAGCTTATTACGCAGAACATCGAAATTTATTTCACATTTCGTCCAAACAACCTCTCCACTTAAAAGCGATCCATTTCTTAACTTAACCAAAAGTTCTGTTAAATCGCCTACCGCACGAGCGGGCGGCCTGAACCAATCAGTCTTGTCGCTACTATCGACATAGTCGAATTCGTACTTACAAGTGTCACCTTCTGGATACAACTCGGCTCTTACGACAATTACATTGGCACTTTCGGGGCCTGCGTCAACCAACAGTTGCCCGATCTCTTGCAACAAATCCTGTTCCTGCACCATCAAACACCTCCCGGGGCGTTCTTGAAGTCGATGGTAACCGGCCGGCCCCCATTGAAAGAGCCGGCTGCCTTGAGGCCATCGACCAGCCAATACCAGTTGTAGGTCTACTCGACCACGACACCGAGCAGTTCGGTACGATGCGGTTCGAGTAGCGAAAGAATTTGCATCAGCTCATTGTGGAGAAAAGGGGACAGATTTATTTTCTGCACAAGCCAAAAAATAAATCCGTCCCCTTTTCTATTTTCTACTGTGGAAGCAATGTCGGACAGACCACAATCAACGATCCAATGCTATCCCAACACCCCTACCACATCTAATCTTCGACATAACTCCCCTCAGGCAAAAAGAAATAGGCCGTTAACCAACAGGTAGCCATCGATGCGACGAACAGTATCAAAAGCTCAATAACATAGTCTGAGTATTGAGCCCCCTTGATATTTTGCACCACATTCGAAATAAACAACAATACCCACAACGTTGTTATACAACCTCCAAAAAAAGAAACCACCATACAATTACGCGGTGTTTTCTTGACTTTAATTAATGCAATCGCCAATGCGTAACCCAGAAACGGCAAAAAGTAAGCTAATTGTATGAAAAGAGGGGTTAAAAACGGCATTAACAGTAATTCAATGCCCCTCACCGAACCCAACAATTTTGGATTATTCACCAGCTCAGCGACCACTGCTACTGTTCTGATAATTCCGGCAATGAATCCAAGTACTAGCGGACAAAGAAAAAAAGCCAGAAAAACTTTATGACGAGGATAAATGATTCCACTCATGGCACACAACCTTGACTCTTAGAGTACCCCAGTAATTTGCAACCAAACTCCACCCAAGACTTATAGTCAAAAATAGACACCCCACCATTGGCACCAACAATGGAATCTGACCAAATTGAAGTATCAGTAGCTAGCCTTCCAATATTCTGAAAAATATTGTGCCCCTCCAGAAATCCTTCATGAATTGATTACAGCAAAGATTGCTCGGTCTTTAATTGATTTATATTCCAAGCAACACTTTATTGAATAGGCCCTTGAAGTTATAAGGCATAAGGGGACAGATTTATTTAATGATCGAACTACCAAGCAATAAATATATCTGCTCCATTAACATTTTTTCTTTACACATCCGCACCAGTCTCAATCAAACAAAACCCCTCTGAGGGTACGTTGCATTTCTATTGTTTTATCGTCATGAAAGCAGCTTTCTGACGCAACAACTTTAACAAACTCAGCTCCTTCGAAAACTATAAAACCCTGCGCCCTCAACAATAATAAAGTAGACGCTCTATTCTTTCCGACATTCTCCCAAAACAAATCACTCAGCCACATAGTGCTTCCAATGGCCTCTACGTACCCTTGCCGAAGTTCGATACGTCCGGGATTCCCAGAAGTATCAATTTCCATTTGAGTCAAAGGCGCAGGCAGACCATTTGTTTTTTGAGGAAGCTGTGAAAAAGAGCGTCCAGCACACGCGTACTCCATAGGGTCTTTCGCATTTTGCCAAAAATCATATTCGACATCTGAAATCCACGCTTGAATAAGACCTTTGACACTTAGAAAAGGCGCGACCAGTTCTTCCCAAGCAATCTTATTGGCACAACCTGCTTCTTGTATGGTCAGAAAGCTGTGGGCTAAGGCAGGCAGGATGCCGAATCGAAGTTCAAGTCCGTTCGATACCACGCCGCTAGGCCAGGACTTTTTTTTCGATATGTTTTTTTCAAGTGCCTTCACACCAACGTCAACTCCATGCATCGAAAAAACCGTAGGCAAGCCAAGTTTATTTAACGCGCCGATAAAGGTAGCTAATACCTGCTCGCCGCTTATCGAATCGGCAGCAAAAACAAACTTCAACTTCTCCGGCCTTTTATCTTTCACTTAAACTCCTTGACAATTACTGTCACGTTATACTCTCGACCAAATTCGATAAGCGACTTCGCAGCCGCCGCCCCCCCCGGCTGAACACGCAGATCAAGCGCCATACTGGCTGGAACACCGTTCACTTTTGCTCCGTTCGTTCCTAGATCAATAATGTGATCCTGCATACGGTTCAGCCATGTTGTACCTGTGGTGTCTACCGATTTCAGACTAACAAGCGTGTTACCGTTTTGGAAATCGACCAGTGGAAAATATCCATTTCTTTCAGCGCCAACGTTGTACCAGCCGCTTTCAGGTGAATAGTCATTTTTAGCAAGGTACGATTCGATGGTGGAACCCCGCTCAGTCGGTTTCAGGGTCCAGACGTCTGCGAGGTTTTTTGTTGGACCGGATGGGCTATCCACTGCCGGGGGAACAACCTTGGTCGGATCCTTACCGGTGCGTATAACCCGAACAGCAGCCAATCCAGCCGCAAGCGTCATAACGCCTGCCATAACAGCTGCAGCACGCTCGGGGCTCATCCCCCACTTTTCAACAAGGATATCCGCAACTGCACTTGCCGAGTGCTCAGTGGTAGCACCTGCCAGCAGATTCTGGAAGCCATCGTTTTCCGCAATCAGCAGGTTATAAGCCTCACGGGCTTCGGGTGATGCAGAGGCGATCAGGTCTCGGAAATGTTCAGTATCAGCTTGCGCCTTGGCGACAAGATTCGCGATGCGCCCGCAGTTTGCTGGATCCTGACCACACTGGACCAACGCATCCATCTCCTGATGCTGACTCAACTCGCGATACGAGGTGTATGCCTTGGTGACGCATTGGGCATCATTTCCGCAACCCACCAACTCGTTTGCTGCCCGATCAAGATCTGAATGATTCAGGTAGTTGTGCTGAGTGGCATTGGCGGCAATGTTCGCGGCAATAGTAGGATCGCTGCCTGAAAGTACCGCTGTGAGTACGCCGAGCAACTGCGACATCGCTAACAAGTTGGCTTTAGCTTGGTCGGCCCCCGGCATGCTCGGATCGTAGCCTTCGGGCAGCACCAAGTCCGCCAGGTACTGCACTAGAGCTTCGTTAGCTCCCCCTGCCAATGCTCCCGTCTTGAAGTCGCCGCCCATGGCCATCGACTTCAAACCACCGACTAGTGCGTGGGCCGCGATCTTGGTCGGGCTGCCTTCGATCAGATTCAGGTTGCCGACTTTATTGGCCGCAATAGCACCGCCAATATTAACGACGGCACCCAGCAGGTTGTCGACGAAGTTATCGCCCAGGCTGCCGCCCTGAAGGACAGTTTGGGCCACGGTATCAGCACCGGTCTTGATAACGACTTGGCCAAGACTGTCCAGGTCGAACCCAATTTTGCTTGGGTCATAACCCAGGCTACTGCTGCCAATTCCGCCCAACACTCCGGAGAGCACGTAACCTTTGAGGCTTTCGCTGCTGAAGGTGTCTTTTAAGACTGAACCCAAGTTACCTTTGTTACTGATGGCGCTGTTGGCTGCCGTGGTTTCCACCGCGATCAATACCGCGTTGGCAAAGCCTGCTGTAAAGGTACCGGCCGTAGCACCCATCAACGCGGCACCTGCCCCACCCGTGACCGCTGCCAGCAAGATTGCCAGGGCCAGTTGCGCGGCGACGCCGAGTCCCGAGTTTGAGTATTTGAAACTCTTGTGGATTTCTTCCACGCGGTGCCAGTCAACATCGCCTCGCTGTTCGGCCTCTTTCAACCAAGCCAGTTTGGGATCAGCCGCTACCATGGAGTCGATGGTCTGGCTGACGCTCTTCTGATCGATTTGCTTGATATCGATCTTGAGACCGTTCACTGCCTTGATCACCAACGCCCCGTTGGCCACCAACTCACTTTGACGCACGGTTTCATCCGTATTGCCTTTGCCCTTCATCGAGTTCCAGGCAGCATTGCTGTTGCTCTTGGTGTGGCTCTCGTCGTGCAGGTCCTTGACCGCTTCAAACGTTATGGAACCACCACTGTCCAGCGTAATGTCCTTGCCACTCTCCAGCTTCGCCACCTGATACCGCTGATCCCCACCGCTGACCAATGTCAGGTTGCCTCCGGTGGTGATTTCACTGCCGATGTTTTTCACATCGGTCACTTCATCGCGTTTGGTTTTTTTCGCGCCGAATGAGCCCTTTTTCTTTTTGTCGTACAACGAGTAATCGCTGTCTTGCGCCGCAAGAATATCGAGGTTGTTACCCGCCACCAGGTACGCCTCGTCGCCGGCGGTAATGCGGCTGGAGATGACGGAGAGATCCTCACCGGCATTCAACTTCATGTTGCCGCCCGCCGTGATACCCGACATGACCTGGCTGACGTGATCTTCCTGGACCGTGAGTTTTTTGCTCTTGGACAGGGAGTGCTCTTCATCCGCCGCCGAGCTGATGGTCATGTTGTCGGTTGCCGTCATGGCGATGTTGCGCTTGGCATCGATCTCGCTGGCGATGACGTTGATATCACGCTTGGCATCGGCCGACAGGTCACGTCCGGCGCTGATCTGGGCGCCCAGTTGAGTGATGTCGCTACTGTTGTGTTTGCTGTCCTTGAACACGCTGTTGGTGACCTGTGTCGAGGACACATTGAGGTCTCGCCCTGCATTCAGGCTCATGTCCCGACCGCTTTGCATGACACCACCGACAATGTTGATGTCTTGCCCCGCCTTCACGGTGAGGTCGTTGGCGGCTTCGATGCGAGCGGCGTTGTCGGCGTAATCGTGATGCTGGGTGGCGAAGCGGGTAGTGCTATCCGACGACGTGATGGTGCGCTCGTTGAGCACATCACCTCTGGTCGCAGTCACGCTCACATCACGACCAGCAAGAATGCCGCCCGACTTGTTGATGACGTCATTACCCGCCAGCACATCCAGGCGATTACCCGCCTGAATCAGTCCACTGTTGACCAGATCCTTGCCCGCCGTCGCCGACAGGTTATTGGTGGCGCGCAACGTACCAACGTTATCGAGGTTCTGACCGGCGATCAGCGTCACGTCCTTACCTGCAATCAGCGCACCGGTAGGGCCGAGGCGGCCTTCGGCCTGTGCCAGATACAGCACCGGCACCAGCACTTTCTCGCCGTTCACTTCGTGCTCTTCGAGCCAGACGATGTCGTGGGTCAGCGCCGCGACTTGTTGCGAGGTGAGGCTGACGCCCATCGACAGATTGAGTGCGTTCTTGCTGGTGATGGCGTTGTTCATCAGGTACTTGAACAGGCCTTCGTCGGTGGTCTGGCCGTCGATGTAACGTTGGCCAGTGCGGGCGACGACCGCTTGCTGGATCAGGCGCTGTTCGTAGAGGCCGTCGCCCAGGCGTTTTGCGCTGGTGTCCGGGTCGTAGCCGAGGTTGGCCAGCAGATAATCCGAACTCATGAACTGCTTGAGGTTGGTGAGTACCGGATTGGTTTCGATCAGGTATTTGTGGCCGTTGGCCGGCGCTTTCACGTCCGGCAGGCCGGTGACGCGAGTCAGGGGACGAATGCCGATCGCGGACTGGATGGCTTTCGTATGCGCGTCGGCAGTAGAGCCATCGAGTTTGACGGTCACGTCGAGTGTGCTGGCGACGTCCGTTGCCACGGTCGGTGTGCGCCTGGCAGGGAGTACGGCTCGGTCACTGCTGGAGACGGCCGTCGGGGTGTTGACCTGCAAGCTGCGCGGGCCACCGCTGTTAGCGGCGACCACGTGTCCCTGGGTGATGACGTTTTCACCGCCCACCGTCCAACCCGGCGGATGCAGTGTGCCTGCAACCGGCGCCAGATCACTGGTGTCCTGAGTACTCAGACGAAACAGGCCGTTCTGCCCGGTGGGAAGACTAAAGCCCGGCAATGCCAACGGGTTGACTTGCTGCTGGGCAAGATCGGGTGGCAGTTGACTATTGAGCCTTATGACCGTGGTGCCGGTACCACTTGCCTTGGTATCCGCGACTTTGTTGGTGCCGCCTGTGGAACCGTAATCCTGGTGGATGACACTGTTCTGCAGATCCTGGGCCGCCGTGATCGAGACATTGCCGCCTGCCTGGATGACGGCATTGCGACTGGTGCTTGTACTTGCAGCACCAGTGCTGTCTTGGGCGACTTCGATATCGCTGAGCAGTGTGTACTGAGCTAGCTGGCTCGGCAGTTCAAGCAGGCTATTCGGGTTGTACTGGGATGGTGTTGAGGTTTCGAAGCCATAGCTCAACCCGGACAGTGCAATGTTATATCCCCGGAGTGCACTGACGACTGTGCCCGTTTCACTGTCTTTGAGGTGAACCACTTGATACGTTTCACCGTCTCGCCCCCCCTCCCTGATACGACCCGATGTAGGTATGGCTTTTCGGATAGCGCCTGCCTGATCGATGTAATACACATAGGGGAAATCAGGGTTGTTCCGCTGGTTATAGGGCATCACGACATTGGAGAAAAAGCGCCCGGTGTCACCATCACTCATACCTTCGATCTTGTAAGTACGCGTGCGCTCAACGGTCCCACTCTTCGAACCAATGTTCTGAAGACTGTCAGCGTTGATAGTGATATTGCCACCGGCGGCCACAGTGCTTTTACTGTTGAGGAAAGTACCGCCCTGGAAAACGAAATCCTTGCCAGCTGTAAGCATCGCCGACGCGCTGGTGTCGGTGTCACTACTTTCATAGACCTCACGAGCAGCCAGCGTGAAGGTGTAGTAATCCCCTCGGCAGTCATTACATATATTGGCGATAAACCCCGATACCAGCTCCCGCCCACCAGACACGACCGCTCCCTCGGTACGATTCTGGAACACATCAGCGTTAATCGTGAATGCTCCACCGCTCTCCATTGCGCCGGAAATGTTGTGGACACCAGCGGCCCGCACAGCACCGCCGTAACCACCGATCACCACGTTGCCCAATCCGTACAGATCGCCGTTCTGGTTAGTGAAGTTGCCAACGCTCAGCGTCATGTCGGCGCCGCTGAAAATCAGCCCGCGATCGTTGAACAGCGACGCAGTTTTGAGGTTGAGGTTTTGAGCAGAACCCAGCGTTCCGTAGTTGGCAAGACTGCCGGCTTCGACGGTCAGGTCGGCATTGGAAGTCAGCCGCCCGGCGTTGGTCAGCTGTCCGCCGATCTTGACCGTGGAGTCACCACCACCGGCAATGCTTGAAGCCGCGCTCAAGTTCAGTTGTGCCGCAGTCAGGGAAAGACCGCCAACGCTCGACATCCGCCCGTTGCCGCTGTAACTGCCGCCCAACTGCATATCCATCACGCCATCACTGGCGATCAGACCATCGTTGGTCCAGTTACCACCACGAGCTTGCAAGTAGTCAGAGGCCAGCAACTTGCCGCTGGCGGTCTGACTGAAATTTCCGACGTTGACGTTCAAGCGTCCGGCCTGGATGACGCTGGAGTTGCTCCAGGTATCGGCATTCAGATCCAGGGTGCCGGCGGTGGTGATGCCGCCTCCGGCACCCATGACGTTGGCGGTGGAGATATCAAACCGGCCAAGACCGACGTGATTGAGTTGGCCACCGGCATTCAGAAAGCTGCCAACGGCCAAGGTCAGATCGGTGTTGGCGGTCTCGAGCACGCCATTACGGTTATCCAGCAAGCCGCCGATCTGGAAGCTGGTTTTGCCGGCATTGCCAAGGGAGCGAAGCCGGCCTGTCTGGTTATCGACACTAGCCGCTTTGACGGTCAGTGTGGTGTCGCTTTCAACGATACCGGTGCGGTTGCTCAGGGCACCGCTGAGGCTGAGGTCGATGCGGTTACCGGCAATCTGACCGTTACCGTTGTCCAGACTGGTGCCGATCACGCCGGCCAGGCCCTTGGCGTAGAGCACGCCATTGCGGTTGTCGAACGCGGCGGTGGTGATGCTTGCGTCAGTGGCTTGCGCCGAGATCCGCCCACCGTTGTTATCCAGGCCGGCCAGTGCCGACAGCGTCAGGCCCTGGCCTTGGATGATTCCGCCCTGGCGGTTGTTGTTGAGGTCGTAGCCGTTGCGCAGTACGCCGACGGTTCGCGCTTCAAGGGCGCCTTTGATGCTCGACAGCACGCCGCCGCGGTTGTCGATGTTGGCCGCTTTGACCATCACCAAGCCGTTCTCGGCAATGACTTTACCGCTCTGGTTATCGAGGTCACCGCTGACGTCGAGAGTCAGGCCGTTCTGGCTCTGGATCGCGCCTTTGCCGTTGGCCAGGCTGGCGGCTTTTAAGTTCAGGCCGGCGTTCTGGCTGTAGATCAAACCATTGGCGTCGTTGTGTGCCGCGCCGCTGGCGGTGATCTGCAAGGCGTCCTTGGCGGCGATGGTGCCGTTGTTGCTGTTGTCCAGCGAACCGGTCAGAAGGGTCAGGGTGCTTTGGCTGGCGAGTTGGCCATTCTGGTTAGCGAGGTTGGTAACGCGCTTGATCAGCACCGGGCCGGCGCCGGCCAGTTTACCGCTGGTATTGGTCAATGCACCGAGCAGATCCAGCGTCACTGCGCCATTGCCAGCGATGCTCCCGGCCGTGTTGTCCAGGCCGGTGGCCGTGGCATTGATCGCCTCTTGCGCGTTGATCGTGCCGCCCACATTGGTCAATGCGCCGGCGGTGATGTCCAGTGCGGCACCGCTGTCGATCAAACCGCCCTGGTTGTTGTTGAGGGACTCGCCCAAGGTAAGGGTCTGTCCTGCCGCGCTGCTGAGGATGCCTTTGTTGCTGTTATCCAGACTCTTTGATTTGACGCTCAGGCTGCCTTGGCTGACCAATGCCCCGGCATTGCTGTTGAGCAAGGCGCCCTTGAGGTCCACGGCAACATCACCGTTGCGACTCGAGAGCGTGCCGTTGTCGCGGTTATCAAGGCTGTCGCCGTTGACGGTCAGGCCCTGCCAACCAGAGATCAGTCCCTTCTGGTTGACCAGGCTGGCGCCGTTGACCGTCAGTAACTGACTGCTGATCAGCTTGCCGGCGCTGTTATCCACGGCGCGGGCAATCACATCGAAACCGAGGTTGCTGGAGATTTCGCCGTTCTGGTTGTTGAGATCGCGCAGGCGCTTGAGGGTTAGTGGCCCCTTGGCCATGAGTAGGCCGTTGCGATTGTCGAAATCGCCGTTGGCCAGCTCCACGGTGACAGCTTTGTCGCCGAGCAGACGGCCACCGTCTTGGGTCAGGGACGTCAGGGTCAGGTCGATATCGCCCTTGGCCGATACTTCGCCATCGTTGCTGGAGTCCAGGCTAGTGGCGGTCAGGGTCAGCTTGCCTTGGCTGTTGATCAACCCGCTATCGCGGTTGTTCAGCGCCATGGCGTTGAGGATGACAGCGCTGACGCCAAGTACCGTGCCGCTCTGGTTATTGAATTCGGCGCTACCGACTTTGAGTCGTTGTGCCGCGCTGATCAGGCCCTTGGCATCGTTGCGCAACAAACCGTCGACGGTCAGTTCGAGGTCGCCGCGGCTGGTCAGGCTACCGCCGCTGTTGTTCAGGCTGGCGGCGCGCGCGTCGAGGGACGCAGCGCCGATCAGGCCTTTGACGTTGTCCAGTGCGTTGGCGATGCGCAGGGTCAGGCCCTGATTGCTCAGCAATTTGCCGTTGCCGTTGTCCAGGCTTTGCGCGGTCAGCGTGAAGGCTTCGGCGCTGGAGATTTCACCGCCCTGGTTGTTGACGCCCTTGAGTTGTTTGAGCAACAGGGCACCGGGGGCATTGATAAATCCGTTCTGGTTATTCAATTGGCCGTTATTCAGGTCCAGGCTAAGGCTGCTATTGCTGAACAGCTTGCCGCCCTGTTGATCCAGCCCGGTGACCGAAGCGGTCAATGCGCCCTGGCTGCCGATGCGGCCGTCGTCCTGGTTGGTGACCTGGCCCGCGACGAGATTCAGGGTACTGGCACTGTTGAGTCGGCCACCCTGACTGTTATCGAACGCACCGGTGGTGACCCTCACCGCGCCTTTGGCGCTGATGCTGCCCTGCTGGCTATTGTCGAGGCTGGCACTGGTGAGTGTGAGCGCACCATCGGTGACCAGAGCACCGCCCTGGTTGCTGATGCTGCCGTCACTGTCGAGCGTCAGATCGTCCGCGCTGGAAAGACTGCCCTTGATATTGATCAGTTGCGTGGTTTTGACAGTCAACGCACCTTCGCTGCTGACCTGGCCCAGGCTGTTGTCGAATGCGCCGGTCAGGTTCAGGTGCATGTTTTGCACGCTGAGCAAATTGCCGCCGCTGTTATCCAGCAAACGCCCTTGCAGGTTCAGCGCGGTAGCGCTGAGCAGACCTTGGTTGCGGTTGAGTAACTGATCCACAGTGAGGGTCAGCGCCTGACCGGTGAAAATCTGGCCGCCATCGCTGTTGTCGAGTTTTGTGCCGGTGATCGACAAGTCGGCGTTGGTACTGACTTCACCACCGCGGTTATCGAGGTCATCGACCGTCAGGGTCATGGCCTTGCTGGAACCGAGCAGACCTTTTTCGCTGTTGTCGAGGGTATCAGCGGTCAGCTTGAGCACACCGGTGGTGATCAATTTGCCTTTCTGGTTATTCAGGGTTTTGACCTGAACGGTGGCGTCGGCCTTACCGGCAATATCGCCGCCAAGATTGTCCAGGGTGTCGGCAATGAGCAGCAGTTCACCGTCAGCGATGACCGCACCTTTCTGGTTAGCCAGCGTGTTGTCAGTGGTCAGCTCCAGCCGGTCGTGACTGCTGATCAAGCCTTCGCTGTTGTTGAGGCTGTCGCTGTGGCTATCCAGGGATGCTGCGGAAATCACACCCTTGAGGTTGTTCAGGGCTTGTGCAATACGCAGGGTCAGCCCCTGATTGCTCAGCAACTTGCCGTTGCTGTTGTCCAGATTCTGAGCGGTCAGTGTGAAGGCTTGAGCGCTGGAGACTTCACCGTGCTGGTTGTTGACGTCCTTGAGGTTTTTCAACACGAGCAACGGCGCGTTGATCAGACCGCTTTGGTTGTTCAGTTGACCGTTGTTCAGGTCCAGGCTCAGGCTGGTTTGGCTGAACAGTTCACCGCCCTGCTGGTCGAGCCCGGTGACCGAGGCCGTCAACGCTTGCTGGCTGGCAATGCGTCCGGTGGCGTTATTAACGTGCTTGGCGGTGAGCTCCAGGGTAGCGCCGCTGATGAGGCGACCGCCCTGACTGTTATCAACGTTGCCAGTGATGACGTGGGTGGCGTCTTTACCGGATATCAGGCCTTTCTGGCTGTTATCCAGGCTGACACTGTTGAGAGTCAGGGTGTTGTCGGTGGTGATCGAACCACCCAGATTGAGTAAGGCGCCACGACTGGTCACGGACAACGCACCGGCACTGCCCAGGCTGCCGGCGCTGTTGTCGAGGCTGGCGGCATTGACGGTCAAAGCTCCTTCGGTACTGATCAACCCCTGGCCATTGAGCAAGGCATCGTCGAGGGTGATCACCAACCCCTTGAGGCTGTCGAAGGTGCCGCCGGTATTATCCAGCGTGGTGCCGGTCAGCGTCGTCGCGCCCTTGGCGACGATCAGGCCTTTATTCTGATTGATCAGTTTGGCTACGACCATTTTCAGATCGGTAGCGGCGAGAATTTTCCCGCCATCGCTGTTGTCCAGGCGTTGACCTTCGATCTTCAGCAACAGGCTGCTGGAGAGCTCGCCTGCGCGGTTGTCGATGTCGTCGACTTTAAGCGTCAGCGCTTTAGTGGTGCCGACCAGGCCGCCATTGCTGTTATCGAGGGTGGTGCCGGTCAGGCTCAGATTGCCTTGGGCGACCAATGCCCCGCCTTGTTGTTGCACAAGACCAATGGTGGCGGTGAGGTCACTTTGGCTGGAGATCCGCCCGGCCGAGTTTTGCACTTCATCGGCGTCGAGGGTGACCGCGCCGATGGCACTGAGCAAACCGCCACTGTTGTCCAGGCGAGTACCGTCATAGGCGATACCGGCCTTGCCGCTGATCAAGCCTTTGTCGCGGTTATCCAGTTGGCCAATCTGCAATTTCAGCTGTTTGTCGGCCTGGATCACTCCGCCGCGATTGTCGGCAGAATTGCCGCTTATGGTGAGTGTGTCTTTACCACTGACTTTGCCACCGCGGTTGTCGAGGCTGCCGCTGCGCACGTCGATGGCGCCCTTGGCGCTGATTTCACCCGCGTTCTGGTTATCCAGCAAACCGCTGATGCGCGTGGTGAGGCTGCCGTCGCTGACCACCACACCGGTGTCGCGGTTGTCGAGGCTGGCGGCTTTGAGATCCACGCTCTTGCCCGAGCCCAACACCCCGTCGCGGTTATCCAGGGCGCCACTGAGGTCGATATTCAAACCCAGGTCGCCGAGGACCTGACCACTGCGATTGTTCAGTGTGGTTGCGTTAAGCCGAGTGATGCTGGCACTGGAAACTTCACCGTTGCTGTTGTTCAACTGGCCGATCGTGCCCGTCAAACTCCCCGTGCTGTTGATCACCCCCAGGGTGTTGAGGACCTGATTGGCATTGAGGTTCAGCGCACCGCTGCTCAACACCCGGCCATTGTTCTGGTTGTCCAAAGTCCCGACGGTGATGTTGGCGGTTTGCGCGGCGCTCAGCGTGCCATTCTGGTTGCTCAGGGTCTGGCTCGTATTGACCGTCAGATTACGGCTGGCCACCACCGTCTTGCCGGTGTTGTTGAGGTTCTGCGCGCTGAGGCTCACATCACCGTTGGCGTTGCGGCTGGTGTCGGCATTAACGCCGGCCTCGATGATGCCGTTGTTGGTCAGCACACCGCCGGCGCTCAGCACGATGCTGTCCCGGGCCGCGAGGGTTTGCTGGTTAGTCAGGTTGCCTTGGGTTTGCACGTTGACGGCGGTGCCGGCGTAGACCGGGCCGCGCGCTTCGAGGCTGGCGGCTTTGACGTTGACTGCACCGTTCGTGGCGGATGTGTCGACAAGACTCAAGTGGCCGTTGGCGTCGAGTTGGATGTCGCCACCACTGGCGATCAATTTGCCGTCGAGTTTCACCCCGACCCCGGCTTCGGTACCCACCAGTTTGATCGCCCCGACGTACATGCCGCCCAGTGCCGAAGAATCGATAGCCAGTCCTGGTTTGCCGCTGCCGTCGTCCGCGCGGGCGGTGGCGTTGAGATTGTCGGCGTTGACGTCGTTACGACCGGCGACGATGGTCAGGTTGTTCGCCTGAATCTCGGCGTTGATTTTCGCGCTGCGGGTGATGATCTCGAAGCGGTCGACATTAGTGGCGTTCAGCCCGGCGCCTTCGATGGCGATGCTGCCCTGATCGACCTGGAAGCGATCCAGACGGCCGCCGCCGTCTAACACGGGTTTGCCAGTGGTCAGGGTCACGCGCGGGGTGTTGATGAAGCCGCAACCGTTGCAACTGATGCCATAGGGGTTGGCGACGATCACTCGAGCCGACTGCCCCGCTACTTCGGTGTAACCGCGCAACTGGCTAGGACTGCCGCCGACCACTTCGTTGAGGATGGTTTGTGCCGCGACCCGGTTGGTCAGGTTGGGGTTGCCGACGATGATCCCGCCCAGTTGTGTCGCACCGGTCTGCGCGGCGACGTTGTTGAGGATCACACCCTGGGTGCCGACGTTGTAATCGTGAAACTGGTTATGCGACAGCCCGCTGCCATTCGGTGTGGCGATATTGACGATCGGCACCCCGTTGCCCGCCTGACCGAGACTGGTGCCCGGCGTGGCCACCACAATCCCGTCGGCCTGCGCCCACATCGGCTGCCAGAACATGACGTTGGCCAACAGGAACGCCAACCCGCGCTTGGGCATGCCCCAGAAGTGCTCACGGTTTTTGACCGCAGCAGAAGGCTGGCCAGCGAGGAAGGCGTAGTGGCGAACGTCCATGTCAAAAGGTCTCGTTTCGATCGGCAAGAATGGAATGAACAATTCACAGACACAGCCTTCCCGACACGGCAAACGCTGGGGGCATTTGCAGAGCGAATACGTCATAAGGGGATAAATACGCGCTTGGGTCAGAAGGTCCAAAGCGTGGCGTAAACGACCATTGCATCAGCGTGCGAATGGTCTGTTCGGTCCCTCGAAACGGCGAAGTGATATCAATGTGATGGCGCGATGTTAAGTTGCCATCATTCTGGCGTCAATAAGCCGTTCAGGGTGTTTTTTGGCGGACGCTCTAGCGCGCGGGTTTGGGTCCACTGCCTGAACTTTCTGGGTGGAGAAACCCTCCACTCAATAACGCCGTGACATTGATCAATGAGGCCCTGCTCATGAAAACCATCCTGCTCAATCTCACCCTCGCTTCCGCCCTCGCCTGCGCCCTCCCCGTTTGGGCCTGCACGCCCGAAGAAGCCACCATTAAGCGCGAACAACTGGCCAAGGAAGTGGCCAAGCTCACTGAACAAAACCCAGCCAAGGCCAAGGAGATCAACGCCGAGTTGCAGAAAATGGATCTGGGGACGGCCAGCAAGGATTTGCCGGACAAGTGCCAGTTGATCGATCAGCGATTGAAGGAGCTGGGGGCCGCGGAGAAGAAAACCGAGAGTTAATCAAACTCAGGAATTTCAGGCATAAAAAAACCGGACATTGGTCCGGTTTTTTTATGGGTCGCCAGAACTGCTTATTCAGCAGCCGGCGCTTCTGGCTTGCGGCGCTTGAGCGGCGCCATGCCGTCCTTGCTGACCAGCGACAAGGCGTCGGTCTTCGGGCGGTTGGCGATCTTGCGTTTGGTCGGGGCCTTGGCGCCGGTTTTCTTCTTGTCGCCCTTGGCGTCGACCTTTTTCTTCTTCACGCCAACGGCTTTGCCCGAGGCCTTGACCTTTTTCGGTCCGCCATAGGTGCCTTTGACTTCCTTGATGGTGCGACGCTCGAAGCTCTGCTTGAGGTAGCGCTCGACGCTCGACATCAGGTTCCAGTCGCCGTGGCAGATCAGCGAGATGGCCAGGCCATCGTTGCCGGCGCGGCCGGTACGACCGATGCGGTGAACGTATTCGTCGCCGCTGCGCGGCATGTCGAAGTTGATCACCAGGTCCAGGCCTTCCACGTCGAGGCCGCGAGCGGCGACGTCGGTGGCGACGAGGATTTTCACGCCGCCCTGCTTCAGACGGTCGATGGCCAGCTTGCGATCCTTCTGGTCTTTGTCACCGTGCAGGACGAACGCTTTGTATTCCTGCGCCACCAGACGGCCGTAGATACGGTCGGCCATGGCCCGGGTGTTGGTGAACACGATGGCCTTCTGGTAGGTCTCGTTGGCCAGCAGCCAGTTCACGATCTGTTCTTTGTGCTGGTTGTGGTCAGCGGTGATGATCTGCTGACGGGTAGTCGCATTCAGATCGCTGACGTTGTTGAGCTGCAGGTGCTCAGGGTTGTTCAGTACCTTGGCGACCATCTCGCGCAGGCCCGAACCACCGGTGGTGGCGGAAAACAGCATGGTCTGCTGGCGGTTGGTGCACTCTTCCACCAGACGCTGGACGTCTTCGGCAAAGCCCATGTCGAGCATGCGGTCGGCTTCGTCGAGGACCAGTACTTCGACTTCCTTGAGGTCGAGGTTGCCGGCGTTCAGTTGCTCGATCATCCGGCCCGGCGTACCGATCAGGATGTCCGGCACCTTGCGCAGCATGGCGGCCTGGACCTTGAAGTCTTCACCGCCGGTAATCAGGCCGGACTTGATGAAGGTGAACTGAGCGAAACGCTCAACTTCCTTGATGGTCTGCTGGGCCAGCTCGCGGGTCGGCAGCAGGATCAGGGTCTTGATGCTGACGCGGACTTTAGCCGGGCCGATCAAGCGGTTGAGGATCGGCAAAACGAATGCAGCGGTTTTGCCGCTACCGGTTTGCGCTGTCACCCGCAGGTCACGCCCTTGGAGCGCCAGCGGAATAGCCGCTGCTTGCACAGGCGTTGGCTCGACAAATTTAAGCTCGGCCACGGCTTTGAGCAGGCGTTCGTGCAGGGCGAATTGGGAAAACACGGGTGCTACCTCGAAGAAATACAAAAAAACAGCTGCATAGGGTAACGGTTTCGAGCGCTCAGGCCGAGTTTCTTTATACAAACGGCGCTAAACAGTGGTTTTTTTGTTGCGTCTTTTGTCCTCAAACGTCATCCAAAGCGTCTTAAATGCTCTAATCGCCCCGTCGCGTCCTACAGAAGAACCGTTTTTACCCATGGATATCAAACAGCTCTGGCTCAACGTCCAAGACCTTTGGGGTGCCCTTGATCAGCACCCCCTCCTGCACTCCAGCCTGGCTTTGGTGGTATTGCTGGTGGTTGCGCTGGTCCTCGGACGAGTGGCGCGCTTCCTCATTCTGCATGCGACCAAAATGCTCGGTCGCCAGCCGGCATTGCACTGGATCAATGACTTTCGGCATAACAAGGTCTTTCATCGTCTGGCGCAGATCACACCCTCGCTGGTGATCCAGTTCGGCTTGCACCTGGTGCCGGAGTTGGGCAAGACCAGTCTGATCTTCCTGGGTAACGTCGCGCTGGCATTTACCATTCTGTTTTTGCTGTTGGCGGTCAGTGCCCTGCTCAGCGCCCTGCTCGACATCTATGCACGCACCGAACATGCCCGTACCCGCTCGATCAAAGGCTACATACAACTGGCGAAAATGGTCTTGTACGTGTTTGGCGCGATCATCATCGTTGCCACGCTGATCGACCGTTCGCCGCTATTGCTGCTGTCAGGGCTGGGCGCCATGTCGGCGGTGATTCTGTTGGTCTACAAAGACACCTTGCTGTCGTTCGTCGCCAGCGTGCAGCTGACCAGCAATGACATGCTGCGGGTCGGCGACTGGATCGAGATGCCGCAAGTCGGCGCCGACGGCGACGTGGTCGACATCACGCTGCACACGGTCAAAGTGCAGAACTTCGACAAGACCATCGTTTCGATTCCAACCTGGCGCCTGATGTCCGAGTCGTTCAAGAACTGGCGCGGCATGCAGCAATCCGGTGGACGACGGATCAAGCGCAGCCTGTTCATCGACGCCAGTGGCGTGCGGTTTGTGCGCGACGACGAAGAGGCAAAACTGGCTCAGGTGCATCTGCTGACCGACTACATCAGTCGCAAGCAGGCTGAACTCAAGGCCTGGAACGAAGCCCAGGGTAATGTGGCGGCGATGTCGGCCAACCGTCGGCGGATGACCAATATCGGGACGTTCCGCGCGTATGCGCTGGCGTATCTGAAGAGTCACCCGGAAATCCAGCCGAACATGACCTGCATGGTCCGCCAGATGCAAACTACCGCGCAGGGCATTCCGCTGGAGATCTACTGCTTCACTCGCACCACCGCGTGGGCGGATTACGAGCGGATTCAGGGGGATATTTTCGATTACTTGCTGGCGGTGTTGCCGGAGTTTGGCTTGAGCTTGTATCAGCAGCCGAGTGGCGGGGATTTGCGGGCGGGGTTGCTTCCGGCCATGTTAGGCGCGAGCCATATCCCTGAATCCGAAAAACACATCATGTGACACCGTAAATCCCTGTGGGAGCGGGCTTGCTCGCAAATACGGTGTGTCATTCAACATTAATGTCGACTGATACGGCCTCTTCGCGAGCAAGCCCGCTCCCACAGGGGGTTAGTGTTTATTTTTTGAAAAGTCGGCGTACCTGAACGGGGTCGGCATGACCGCTTTGGTCCAGCGTGAGGAAATACTTCAGCTGCCATTGCTGCGTCCTGACTGCCTGTTTAGCGACGGGCCTGGACCACGGCGGATAGACGCGAATCGCTCGCTTGCCGCCTTCACCATCAATCGACATGACCCCTTTGGCCGCCAATATCTCCCGGTCAAACACAAACTGCCCGCGATGGGTTTCATCAGCAACGCTCACCACCACAAAGGCGACGCCATCGCCGCTATCGAGCGGTGCAATCTCGCTGGTCGGCGTTGGCCGCTTCCACAACGTGACGAACTGACCCATCTTGGTCGGCGTGGTTTTCGCCACTCGGAAGACAATCACCTGGCCATCGAGGCCGAAGCGGCAGGCGCCGTAGTCGGCACTCTCCTCCTCGCGCCGAGCTTCATCCGTTAACGTCATACCTGCGGGCTTGTAGATCTGCTCGATGGCGGCGATCAAGTCTGTCATGACCGTTCCCGCAACGGCTGCGGTTCTCGCCTGACACCCAACCGGCTAATCCACACCGCCATCAAAATCACCGCCCCACCCAGGAACAACCGCCCCAGCGCTTCATGCTGATTCCAGATCAGCAGATTGATCAGCAACCCCACCGGCACATGCAGGTTGTTCATCACCGCGAGCGTCCCGCCATTCACCAGGCACGCGCCCTTGTTCCACCAGTACAACCCGAGCGCCGTCGAGACCAGGCCGAGGAATACCAGCACGCCCCATTGCAGAGGTGCTTCGGGCAGGAAGTTCTGTTTGCCGAACAGCAGAAACGCCGGTAGCGCCACCGCCAATGCCCCCAGGTAGAAGTAGCCAAAGCGCCGGTAATGCGGCAAATCGCTAGGGTGGCGCGCCACCAGATGTTTATAAAGCACCTGTCCGGCGGCGTAGGTGAAGTTGGCCAGTTGCAGCAGCAGGAACCCCATGAAGAAATCCGGGTTGATCCGGTCGTAGCGAATCACCGCCGCACCCATCACCGCCACCAGTGCCGCGACCAATGCCCACGGATTGAAGCGCCGGTTCAGCGCGTCTTCGATCAAGGTCACGTGCAGCGGCGTGAGGATGGTGAACAGCAACACCTCCGGCACTGTCAGCACCCGAAAGCTCAGGTACAGGCAGACGTAGGTCACGCCGAACTGCAATGCGCCGATCAGCAACATGCCGCGCATGAACGCCGGTTCAACCGAACGCCAGCGGGTCAACGGAATGAACACCAGCCCCGCCAGCACCACTCGCACCAGCACCGCGAAGTAACTGTCGACATGACCGGCGAGGTACTCGCCGATCAAACTGAAGGAAAACGCCTGAATCAGCGTGACAAAAAGTAGATAGCCCATGCTCGCCTCGTTTCGAATGGCGGCGACGATAGCGGTTTTTACCAGCCATCGCGACCTGTCAGGCAGCATACAAATTCCCTGTGGGAGCGGGCTTGCTCGCGAATGCGGTGTGCCAGTCGCCATAATTATTGAATGACACACCGCATTCGCGAGCAAGCCCGCTCCCACAAGGGTTGTGTGCTCATCACCAAATCGCAGGCAAAAAAAAGCCCGATCTCGCTAAAGCGTTCAATCGGGCTACAGCACTCAGGAGCAATAAGTGCAAAGGGAGGTTCGATGCGCGTAAAGCCATGAAGGGGTTGCGCCAGGTCACTTGAACATCAAGGGATTATCTGGCGATTAAAACCTCAGGCGACGAGGGAAAGCTTGGCGTTGGCCTGGCTCAGGCCTTTCTCCTGGAAGTCACCGCCCAGGTTCATGCCTTCGGCGTGAATGAACGTCACGTCGTGGATCCCGATGAACGCCATGACCTGGCGCAGGTAGGGTTCCTGGTGATCCGCGGCGCTGCCGGCGTAGATTCCGCCGCGGGCAGTCAGCACGTAGGCACGTTTGCCGCTGAGCAAGCCTTGCGGGCCAGTGTCGGTGTACTTGAAGGTCACGCCAGCACGCAGCACATGGTCGAGCCAGGCTTTGAGGGTGCTCGGGATGGCGAAGTTGTACATCGGCGCGGCCATGACCAGTACATCGGCAGCCAGCAATTCGTCAGTCAACTGGTTAGAGCGTTCCAAAGAAGCCTGTTCGATGTCGTTGCGCTGCTCGGCAGGTTTCATCCAGCCGCCCAGCAGGTTGATATCCAGATGCGGCACCGGGTTGACGGCCAGGTCACGAACGGTGATGTGGTCGTTCGGGTGCGCGGTTTGCCACTGGCTGATGAAGGTCTGGGTCAGTTGACGCGAAACCGAGTCTTGCTGACGAGCGCTGCTTTCGATGATCAGAACGCGGGACATGGGATGTAGCCTCCATCTGAGAATGTTGTAAGTCGATGGAGTGAAGGTTAAACAGAGTTAAATCGATGAAAAAGCGCAAATAACTGCTATAAACCATCAATAAATTCGTTTATAAGCAGAGCGTACCTTGTGGGAGCGGGCTTGCTCGCGAAAGCGGTATGTCAGTCAACATTGATGTCGACTGACACGACCCCTTCGCGAGCAAGCCCGCTCCCACACGGTTGTAATGTCATTTGGGGGTGCAGGTCAGTTTGATACGCATCTTGATGATGCTTCGGCTGAACTTGGCGGTGGCATTTTTGTGTTTACCGGCGGCCACTTCGATATTGCGGGTGCGTGGCGCTTCCGGGCCATTGTTGAAAACTACCTTACAGGCCGCATCGGTAGTGCCGTAGTTGTTCACCTGAATGGAGGCGATGTCGTTATCCGTGTCATACGCGTTGTAGTCGATGCTCATGCCGTTCAGCTGTTTTTCAACGTCGATCGGATAGGCAAACGCCGTCAGCGGCAGCATCGCCAGCAGCACACAACCCGATACCACACCACAAAGCTTTTTCATTCAGCAGTCTCCAATATGGACTGCCAGCTTAGGACAAGAGGAGCTATTCATGAAAGCGCCCCGCGTGACCCTTGATCAATGGCGAACGTTACAGGCCGTGGTCGACCACGGCGGTTTCGCCCAGGCCGCCGAAGCGCTGCACCGCTCGCAATCATCGGTGAGCTACACCGTGGCGCGCATGCAGGACCAACTCGGCGTACCGCTGTTGCGCATCGACGGCCGCAAAGCGGTGCTGACCGAAGCCGGCGGCGTGCTGCTGCGCCGCTCGCGGCAACTGGTGAAACAGGCCAGTCAGCTGGAAGACCTGGCCCATCACATGGAACAGGGCTGGGAAGCAGAAGTGCGGCTGGTGGTCGACGCCGCTTACCCGAGCGCCCGCCTCGTTCGCGCCTTGACCGCGTTCATGCCGCAAAGCCGTGGCTGCCGGGTGCGTCTGCGCGAAGAAGTATTGTCGGGGGTGGAAGAAGTCTTGCTCGAAGGCGTGGCCGATCTGGCCATCAGTGGCTTCAGCATTCCCGGTTACCTGGGCGCGGAATTGAGCGACGTCGAATTCGTGGCGGTTGCCCATCCCGAACATCCCTTGCACCGCCTCAACCGCGAACTGAATTTCCAGGACCTGGAAAGCCAGCTGCAAGTCGTCATCCGCGACTCCGGTCGCCAGCAGCCTCGGGACGTCGGCTGGCTCGGCGCGGAACAGCGCTGGACCGTCGGCAGCCTGGCCACCGCGGCGACGTTTGTCAGCAGCGGCCTGGGTTTCGCCTGGTTGCCTCGGCACATGATTGAACGGGAAATCAAGGAAGGCCTGCTCAAGCTGCTACCGTTGGACCAGGGTGGCAGCCGCAACCCGAGCTTCTACCTGTACTCGAACAAGGACAAACCCTTGGGGCCGGCCACGCAGATTCTCATCGAACTGCTGCGCACCTTTGATACCGCGCCGCTGGATGCACCTTTCGCCGCCCCTGAACAAGCCTGACAAGGAGTGTATGCATGGCCTATTTCGAACATGAAGGTTGCAACCTGCACTATGAGGAATATGGCCACGGCACGCCGTTGCTGCTGGTCCACGGACTCGGCTCCAGCACCCTGGACTGGGAAAAGCAGATCCCGGCGTTGGCGGCCCGCTACCGGGTGATCGTCCCGGATGTACGCGGCCACGGTCGTTCCGACAAACCCCGCGAGCGCTACAGCATCGCCGGGTTCAGCGCCGACCTGGTCGCCCTCATGGAGCATTTGAACCTCGGCCCGACACATTATGTGGGACTTTCCATGGGTGGCATGATCGGTTTTCAACTGGCCGTGGACCAGCCGCAATTGCTCAAAAGCCTGTGCATCGTCAACAGCGCGCCCGAGGTCAAACTGCGCAGCCGCGATGATTACTGGCAGTGGTTCAAGCGCTGGAGCCTGATGCGCGTACTCAGTCTCGGCGCCATCGGCACCGCGCTTGGAGGCAAGCTGTTCCCGAAACCGGAACAGGCAGATTTGCGACAAAAAATGGCCGAGCGCTGGGCAAAAAACGACAAACATGCTTATCTCGCCAGCTTCGATGCAATCGTTGGCTGGGGGGTTCAGGAACGACTTTCGAAGGTGTCCTGTCCAACGCTCATCGTCAGCGCCGACCGTGACTACACACCGGTCTCGCTGAAAGAGACCTACGTAAAACTGCTGCCCGATGCGCGGCTGGTGGTGATCGCCGATTCGCGCCACGCCACCCCGCTGGATCAACCCGAAATATTCAACCAAACGCTGCTCGAGTTTCTCACCGCAGTCGACACCACCTCACTCAGGATCACTGACCCATGCTGAAAAAAATCGCCCTCGTCGCTGGCTCCGTTCTGTTTGCCGCCAACCTGATGGCCGCAACACCCGCCAAGGCGCCGCACGTGCTGCTGGAGACCACCAATGGCCAGATCGAAATCGAACTGGACCCGGTCAAGGCGCCGATCAGTACCAAAAACTTCCTCGATTACGTCAACAGTGGCTTCTACAACAACACGATTTTTCACCGTGTGATTCCAGGGTTCATGATTCAGGGCGGTGGTTTCACTCAACAAATGCAGCAGAAAGAAACCAAGGCACCGATCAAGAACGAGTCCAAAAACGGTCTGCATAACGTCCGTGGCACACTGTCCATGGCCCGCACCTCCAATCCTGATTCGGCCACTAGCCAGTTCTTCGTGAACGTCAAGGACAATGACTTCCTCGACAGCGGTGACGGCTATGCGGTCTTCGGTAAAGTCGTGAAAGGCATGGACGTGGTAGACGTCATCGTCAACTCGCAAACCACCACCCGTGGCGGCATGAAAGATGTGCCAGCCGACCCTGTGTTCATCAAGTCGGCCAAAGTCATCGACTAAGCTACACAGGAAGTCTTGAGCGGCTGCCGGAGTGCGCCGCTCACACTGTTCAAAGGAGAGCCCGTGCGCGGGCGGAGAACTGATGCTTTATCGCCGTTTCGAGAAACTGATCGACATTTTCCGCGAGGCCCCGACGGCCGCGCCGCCGGATCGGGTTCTGCCTTTTTATACCTATTACCTGAAGCAGGTCTGGCCGAGTTTCGCCGTCCTGCTGATCGTCGGTCTGATCGGTGCGCTGATCGAAGTGGCGCTGTTCAGTTACCTGAGCCGCATCATCGACCTGACCCAAGGCACACCGAACGTCGATTTCTTCAAGGAACATGGCATCGAACTGGCCTGGATGGCGGTGGTAGCCCTGGTGTTCCGGCCGATTTTTGTCGGCCTGCATGACCTGCTGGTGCACCAGACCCTGAGCCCCAGCATGACCAGCCTGATCCGCTGGCAGAACCACAGTTATGTGCTCAAACAGAGCCTGAATTTTTTCCAGAATGACTTCGCCGGGCGCATCGCCCAACGCATCATGCAGACCGGCAACTCGCTGCGCGATTCAGCCGTGCAAGCGGTGGACGCGCTGTGGCACGTGCTGATCTACGCGATCAGTTCGCTGGTGCTGTTCGCCGAAGCCGACTGGCGCCTGATGATCCCGCTGCTGACCTGGATCGTCGCCTTCATCAGTGCCCTTTACTACTTCGTGCCACGGGTCAAGGAACGCTCGGTCGTGTCCTCCGATGCGCGTTCCAAACTCATGGGGCGGATCGTCGACGGCTACACCAACATCACCACCCTGAAGCTGTTCGCCCACACCAACTTCGAGCAGCAATACGCTCGCGAAGCGATCAAGGAACAAACCGAAAAAGCCCAACTGGCCGGCCGGGTGGTCACCAGCATGGACGTGGTCATCACCAGCATGAACGGCTTGCTGATCGTCGGCACCACCGGCCTGGCCCTGTGGTTGTGGACGCAGTCGCTGATCACCGTAGGCGCGATTGCCCTGGCCACCGGCCTGGTGATCCGCATCGTCAACATGTCCGGCTGGATCATGTGGGTGGTCACCGGCATTTTCGAAAACATCGGCATGGTTCAGGACGGTTTGCAGACCATTTCTCAACCGGTCAGCGTCACCGATCGCGAGCAGGCCAAACCGCTGGCGGTCACCCGTGGCGAGGTGCGTTTCGAGCACGTGGATTTCCACTACGGCAAGAAGAGCGGGATCATCGGTGACCTCAACCTGACCATCAAGCCCGGTGAGAAAATCGGCCTGATCGGTCCATCCGGCGCAGGCAAATCAACCCTGGTTAACCTGCTGCTGCGCCTCTATGACGTGGAGGGCGGCCGCATCCTCATCGACGGCCAGAACATCGCCGAAGTCGGCCAGGAAAGCCTGCGCGAGCGCATTGGCATGATCACCCAGGACACGTCCCTGCTGCATCGTTCGATCCGCGACAATTTGTTGTACGGCAAACCCGACGCCACCGACGCCGAACTCTGGGAGGCGGTGCACAAGGCCCGCGCCGACGAGTTCATCCCGTTGTTGTCGGACTCCGAAGGTCGCACCGGTTTTGATGCCCACGTCGGTGAGCGTGGGGTGAAACTCTCCGGCGGTCAGCGTCAGCGGATTGCGATTGCTCGCGTGCTGCTCAAGGACGCGCCGATCCTGATCATGGACGAGGCCACCTCGGCGCTGGATTCGGAGGTCGAAGCAGCGATCCAGGAAAGCCTCGAAACCCTGATGCAGGGCAAAACCGTAATTGCCATCGCTCACCGGCTCTCGACCATCGCCCGCATGGACCGGCTGGTGGTGCTGGAAAAAGGCAAGATCGCCGAAACCGGCAGCCACGCCGAACTGCTGGCCCATGGCGGGTTGTATGCGCGGTTGTGGCAGCACCAGACAGGTGGATTTGTCGGCATCGATTGATGATCGTTCCCACGCTCTGCGTGGGAATGCCTCAAGGGACGCAGAGCGTCCAGTGACGCGGAGCGTCACGGGCTGCATTCCCACGCAGAGCGTGGGAACGATCTTGCCCCCTTCAGTCTTGCCGGTAAGGCAAAGCCGTCCTCGCTTCCTCGGCATACGCCAACACACCAGCGCGCTCTTGCTGCAGGAAGTCTTTGACGGCGGCTTTCAGGCCGGGATGACGCAAGTAGTGCCATGAATGAGTGATCACGGGTTCGAACCCGCGAATCAACTTGTGCTCACCCTGGGCACCGGCATCGAAACGCTGGAAGCCATTGGCAATTGCGTAATCCATGCCCTGGTAGAAACAGGTCTCGAAGTGCAGACGGTCGAACTCCGCCAGACAGCCCCAATAACGACCGTAAAAACTGTCGCCGCCCACCAGACTGAAGGCCATGGCCACCGGCCGTGAGCCTTGCTTGGCCAACACCACACGAATCGACTCTGGCATGCGCTCGGCCAGCAAACTGAAAAACTCCCGCGTCAGATACGGCGCTTGCCGACGCACTGCGTAGGTGTTGGCGTAGCAGGCATAGACAAAATCCCACTGCGCCTGATCGAGTTGCCTACCTTCAAGCCATTCGAAATCAATGCCCTGCCCCGCCACTTGCTCGCGCTCCTTGCGCATCTGTTTGCGCTTGCGCGAACTGAGAGCGTCGAGGAAATCCTGAAAATCCCGATAGCCGCGATTCTGCCAGTGGTACTGACAGCCGATTCGCTGCAACCAGCCCGGCTGCTCGGCCAAGGCTGCGTCAGTGAACGGGTCGGTGAAGTTGATGTGGGCACTGGAGAGTTGTTCGATTTCAAGGTAGCCCGGCAGGCTTTTCAACAGTTCAAAACCGTCCTCGAGCGTGGCCGCCAGCAAACGCGGGCCACTGACCGGACTGAACGGCACAGCCGTCAGCAGCTTGGGGTAGTAATCGATTCCGGCACGCTCACAGGCATCGGCCCAGGCGTGGTCGAACACGTACTCGCCATAGGAATGCCATTTGCGGTAACTGGGCAGCGCGGCAATCAGGCGATCGCCTTCGATGTGCAACAAATGCTCGGGTTGCCAGCCGGAATGAGGGCCGACGCTGCCGCTGTCTTCCAGCGTGCTGAGAAAGGCGTGGCGCAGAAAGGGCTGATTCTCGGGCACCAGGGCATCCCACGTCTGCGACGCGATTTCGGACAGACTTTCCAGACGTTGCAGCGGCATCAGTTCTTTCCTACTTCTTTGCGTGAAAGCCCGGCGAGTATCGCCCATCGCCAAAAAATCCACACGAGCAATTCGACGACAGCGCTCTCGCTCAATAGTTCTCGATGACTTTGTATCGTCATCGAGACGCCATCACATTGCCACTGCCCTGTCATAAACCATCGCGATACTGGCGCCTGTTTTTAGAGCGCCGGGTTCTAAACCTGGTCACTGTTTTCCGCCCTAAACGGTCGGTTGTGTCCTGGATGGCTCAGTCATCCCATTACATCTTCGGAGATTGATATGCGTCTTGCTTCCACGAAAACTGCGGCAGCCTTGTGTGGCGGGTTGCTGCTGGCCATGAGTGTACCGGCCAGCGCCGCAGTCGACGCCAAACTGCTCGACATGCTCAAGGCAAACGGCTCGATTTCGCCTGCGCAGTACACCGAACTGCAAGCCGAGCTGGCCAGGGATCAGAAAGACCAGCAAATCGCCCGCCAGGCTCAACAAGAGACCAACGAGCAGATCGCGGCGACTGCGAAGAAAACCAATGAACTGAGTACCTTCGACCAGAAACTGGCGTGGGCCGCCAAGACCCAATTCAAGGGTGATGTGCGTTTCCGTCAGGAAAACGTCCACAACGATGGCGTTTCAAACAGCAAAGACCAGGATCGTCAGCGCATTCGTGCCCGCCTGGGTGCCTACAGCGAGATCAACCCTCAGGTCGACACCGGTATTCGTATCGCCACCGGCAACAACGACGACGCTCGCTCCACCAACCAGAGTCTGGACAATTACTTCGACAAGAAGCAGATCTGGCTGGACCAGGGTTACGTCGACTACCACCCGGACGCCATCAAGAACCTGCACATCGTTGGCGGCAAGATGCCGCAGCAATGGGTGAGCATGGGCGACATCATCTGGGATAGCGACATCAGCCCGGAAGGTCTGTCGCTGGCTTACAAATACCCGCTGGGCGCCAGCACCGAGCTGTTCGGTAGCGCCGGCCACTACACCCTCAAGGACAACGTCGACGGCGACGGCGTGCAGTTCAAGCACGACTTGCGTCTGTACGCCGGCCAGTTGGGCGCGCGCTTCGCTATCACCGACAACCTGAAACTGACCCTGGGTGGCAGCATCTACGGCTACGACAACGACGACGACATCCGCACAGGCGGCACCAGCATTCCAGCCGCACTGGCCATCAACGGCAACAGCCCGAACGAGCAATTCAAACTGTACGAAGGCTTCGGCCAGCTCGACATCGGTGGCCTGCCTATGCCGCTCTCGCTGTACGGTCAGTACGTGAACAACAAGGACGCCAGCAACGATCAGGACTCTGCCTGGTTGGCCGGTGTAAAGACCAAGTTCTACGGCTTCGCAGTGGACTACAACTACCGCGACGTACAGCGTAACGCGGTGGTCGGCGCCTTCACCGACTCCGACTTCGCCAACGGTTTCACCGGTTCGCGCGGCAGCAAGCTGAAAGTGAGCTACGAGTTGGACAAGAACTTCAACCTCGGCGCGACGTACTTCATGGCTAACTCTGACTACACTAACGCCAACCTGAAAGACTCCGACATCAACACCCTGCAACTGGATGCCGAAGCGAAGTTCTGATTCCCCGCTACACGACTCGGGCAAGGAAGCCCGAGCTCTTTTTTACAGCCTCGCGTTGGTCTATCGGTCCCCATCATCCGTCCGATAGACCAACGCGAGGCTGTTTTCATTTCCCGCTACACAGCCGGACCTTTGTGGCGAGCGAGCTTGCTCGCGTTGGGGCGCGAAGCGGCCCCATGTATTCCTCCAGACAAAACCCACTCGCTGGTTTTACGACTGCTTCGCAGCCGAGCGGGAGCAAGCTCCCTCGCCACAGGAAAGTGTCCTCGCCAAAAATCAGGCTGCGATCTTTTAAGCCAAACTCAGCGCTTGCGCAGAATCACGCTACCAATCGAGTAACCGGCGCCGAACGAGCTGAGCACGGCCAGCGAACCTGCAGCCAGATCGTCCTGGTTCTTGTGAAACGCAATCACGGAACCGGCGGAGCTGGTGTTGGCGTAGGTGTCGAGAATCACCGGGGCTTCTTCTTCGGTGGCTTCGCGGCCCAGCAGCTTCTTGACGATCAGGTGGTTCATGCTGAGGTTGGCCTGGTGCAGCCAGAAGCGTTTCACGTCGCCGATGTTGAGCGTGTTCTCTTCCAGGTGCGTAGCGATCAGCTCGGCGACCATCGGGCAGACATCGCGGAACACCTTGCGGCCTTCCTGCACGAACAATTTGTCCTTGGCGCCGATGCCCTCTTCCGCCGCGCGGTTGAGGAAGCCGAAGTTATTGCGGATGTTGTTGGAAAACTTGGTCAGCAGCTTGGTGCTGACGATGTCGAACTGGTACTTGGACGTTGCCAGGTCAGCACGTTCGATGATCACCGCAGTCGCGGCGTCGCCGAAGATGAAGTGGCTGTCACGGTCGCGGAAGTTCAGGTGACCGGTGCAGACTTCCGGGTTGACCATCAGGATCGCCCGGGCCTGGCCCAGTTGCACGCTGTTGGCCGCAGCCTGAATGCCGAAGGTCGCCGAGGAGCAGGCAACGTTCATGTCGAAACCGAAACCCTGGATGCCCAAGGCTTCCTGGACTTCGATGGCGATGGCCGGATAGGCCCGTTGCAGGTTGGAGCAGGCGACGATCACGCCGTCGATGTCCGCGGCGGTCTTGCCGGCACGCTGCAAGGCTTGCTCGGCGGCGCCGATGGCCATTTGGCAAAGCACCGACCACTCGTCATTCGAGCGTTCCGGCAGGCGTGGCGCCATGCGTTGCGGGTCGAGGATGCCTTCCTTGTCCATGACAAAGCGGCTTTTGATGCCAGACGCCCTTTCGATAAACGCCACGCTGGACTCGGTCAACGCTTCGATTTCGCCGCGCGCGATGGCGTCAGCGTTGTCGGCGTTGAATTGCGCGACGTAGGCGTTGAAAGACTGCACCAGCTCTTCGTTGGAGATGCTGTTGGCCGGGGTGTACAGGCCGGTGCCGCTGATGACGACGTTATGCATGGTCGTTTCTCTAATCTGTTCAGGCAGAAAGTGTTGGCACCGACGTACCAACACACAAAGGATCTGCTCCCGTCAGGGGGAGCAAACCTGGCATCGCTTTATTCCGATCCGCCCAGACCTGTGAAGGCTCAAAACCGCGGGGCCGGCGTTTATAGGCGCGAAGTTTGCCATAAACAATGGGTTTTGGCGCCTTTTGCGAGAGTAACGCGTACCTAATGTGGGAGCGGGCTTGCTCGCGAAAGCGGTGTATCAGTCAACATTGATGTTGAAGCTGACGGCCCCTTCGCGAGCAAGCCCGCTCCCACAGGGTTCAGGGTTCGACCTGGGTCCATTGCTTGTTCAGGCGCTTGTCGGAGATCGGCACCTTGGTCCCCAATTGTTGGGCGAACAGGGAAACCCGGTATTCCTCCAGCCACCAGCGATAGAGTTCCAGCTGCGGATCGCGTTTGCCTTCCTGGGCATGTTTGTTGGCGCGGGTTTGATATTGCGTCCACAGACCAGACAACTCGCCGCTCCAGACCCGATCCCTCTGCACCTGAGCGCCGATTTTCTCGAAGCGCTGCTCGACCGCTTTCAGATAACGCGGCAACTCCTTGAGCCACTGCATCGGGGTTTCCCGGACGAAGCCCGGATACACCAGATGACTGAGTTGCTGTTTGATGTCGTTCAGGGCCACGGCTTGCGCCAGGTCGATCTTGCCCTTGAAGCGTTTTTGCAGGCCGTGCCAGAGCTTGAGAATCTCCAGCGTCAGCTTGGCCAAGCGCTCGGCATGCTCGGTCCAGCCACCGCGCTTGCGTTCAGCCAGTGAGGCCAACCCGGCGCCATCCCGTGGCAGCGGGTCTTCGCCGTCGAGAATGCAGCTGTCGAGGCTGGCCAGCAGAATGTCTTCGACCAGACTGTCGACGCGCCCCATGTCGCGGTACATCAGGCCCAATTCGGTCAGCCCCGGCAACTTGCTGCGCAGGAACTTCGCCGGTTCGGCCAGTTGCTGCATCAGCAAACGCTGCAAGGCGCGGCGATGTTGAAACTCGGCTTCGGCCGGCGTCGAGAAACGTCCTTCCTTGACCGTGCCGCTCTCTTCCACCAGCGCCGGATACACCGTCATCGATAACCCGGCGATCTTCTGCTGGGTTTTCTCGGCGACGGCGGCGAACACTTTCGGCTCCACCGGTTGCTGGTTTTTCGCGGTTTGCGGCACGGCCAATGCAGCCTGACTGGCTTCGGCAAAGCGTGCGGTCAGTTCTGCCAAATCGCGCCCTTCACCGAGGAACTTGCCTTGGCCGTCGACGATTTCCAGGTTCATCCGCAAATGACTGTCGACCTGCTGCGACGCTTCGGCCCAGGCTTCATCGCTGACCCGCGCACCGGTCATGCGCAACAGTTCACGACCCAGCGCTTGCGGCAACGAGCCCTCGGCGAAAGTCATGCGCTGCAATGCGGCTTTGACGAAGTCCGGCACCGGTACGAAATTCTTGCGCAGGGCTTTGGGCAGGTTGCGCACCAGCGCAATGCACTTGGCCTCGATCACGCCCGGCACCAGCCATTCCAGGCGCTCCGGCGGCAGCATCGGCAACAACGGCGCCGGCACACGCAGGGTTACGCCGTCGCGTGGATGGTTCGGTTCGAAGTGGTAACTGAGCGCCAACTCCAGATCACCGATGTGCAAGGTGTCCGGGTAATGCAAAGCGGTGACTTCACTCGCCTCGCGGGCCAGCACGTCTTCTTCGCGCATGATCAGCAGCTGCGGGTCTTTCTGACTGTTGACCCGATACCAGCTGTCGAACGTCGCAGTCTGGTGGATCTCCGCCGGCAGTCGCGCATCGTAGAAGGCAAACAGGGTTTCTTCGTCGGCCAGAATGTCGCGACGGCGAGCCTTGGCTTCCAGTTCGTCGAGCTGTTCCAGCAACTGCGCATTGGCTGTCAGGCACTTGGCCTTGGACTGAATCTCGCCGCGTACCAGACCTTCGCGAATGAAGAACTCACGAGACACCACCGGGTCGATCGGCCCGTAGTGCACCGGCCGGCGACCGACCACGATCAGCCCGAACAACGTGATCTGCTCGAACGCCACGACTTGACCGCGCTTCTTCTCCCAATGGGGTTCGAAGTGGTTTTTCTTGATCAGGTGCCCAGCCAGCGGCTCGATCCAGTCAGCGTCGATCTTGGCGACCATGCGCGCATAGAGCTTGGTGGTTTCCACCAGTTCAGCGGCCATCAGCCATTGCGGACGCTTTTTACCGAGGCCCGATGACGGGTGAATCCAGAAGCGCCGCTGACGCGCACCGAGGTAATCGCCTTCATCGGTTTTCTGGCCGATCTGGCTGAGGAGCCCCGAGAGCACGGCTTTGTGCAGTTTCGGGTAATCCGCCGGTTCTTTGTTGAGGTTCAACTGCATGTCGCGGCAGATCAGGCTCAACTGCCGATGGGAGTCGCGCCATTCGCGCAGACGCAGGTAATTCAGGAAATTCTTGCGGCACCAATTGCGCAGCGGGCTGGCGGTCAGGGCCTGACGCTGTTCTTCGAAACCACGCCACAGATTGACCAGCCCGGCGAAATCCGAGTCCACGTCTTTCCATTGCGCGTGAGCCTGATCCGCCGCTTGCTGACGTTCCGGCGGACGCTCGCGCGGGTCCTGAATCGACATGGCGCTGGCGACGATCAGCACTTCCTGCAAGCTGCCGAGTTTCGCCGCTTCCAGCAGCATGCGACCCATGCGCGGGTCCACCGGCAGCCGCGCCAATTGGCGGCCAAGCGGCGTCAGTTGGCTGTTGCGGTCGACCGCCGAGAGTTCTTGCAGCAGGTTGAAACCGTCGCTGATGGCTTTGCCATCCGGCGGCTCGATAAACGGGAAATCGGTGATCTCGCCGAGGCGCAGATGCAGCATCTGCAAAATCACCGCCGCGAGGTTGGTGCGCAGGATTTCCGGATCGGTAAATTCCGGGCGACCGATGAAATCTTCTTCACCGTATAGGCGAATACAAATACCCGGCTCGACCCGCCCGCAGCGACCTTTACGCTGGTTGGCGCTGGCCTGGGAAATGGCTTCGATGGGCAGGCGCTGGACCTTGGCGCGGTAGCTGTAACGGCTGATGCGCGCGGTACCGCTGTCGATCACATAACGAATGCCCGGCACGGTCAGCGAGGTTTCCGCGACGTTGGTCGCCAGGACCACGCGCCGACCTGGGTGCGACTGGAAAATCCGCTGCTGTTCGGCCGGCGACAGCCGTGCGTAGAGCGGCAGAATCTCGGTGTGCTTGAGCTGGGCCTTGCGCAGCATGTCCGCCGCGTCGCGAATCTCGCGCTCGCCGGGCAGGAACACCAGCACATCGCCGGGGCTCTTGCGCTCGCTGCGTTCGAACGCGGCGATTTCGTCGAGGGTGGCGAGGATCGCCTGATCCACCGTCAAGTCGTCCTCGACGCGGTTGCCCTCTTCGTCCTGCTCCAGGGTCAGCGGGCGATACCAGGTTTCCACGGGAAAGGTGCGGCCGGAGACTTCGACAATCGGCGCGTCATCGAAGTGCTTGGAGAAACGCTCCAGGTCGATGGTCGCCGAAGTGATGATGACTTTCAGGTCTGGACGACGCGGCAACAGGGTTTTCAGGTAACCGAGCAGGAAGTCGATGTTCAGGCTGCGTTCGTGGGCTTCGTCGACGATGATCGTGTCGTAGCGTTCGAGGTAGCGGTCGTTCTGGGTTTCCGCCAGCAGGATGCCGTCGGTCATCAGTTTGATCAGGGTGTTGGAATCGCTCTGATCCTCGAACCGTACCTGATAGCCGACCAGCGCCCCCAACGGCGTCGCCAGTTCTTCGGCGACCCGGCTCGCCACGCTGCGGGCGGCGATTCGACGGGGCTGGGTGTGGCCGATCAGGCCATGCTGGCCGCGACCGATTTCCAGGCAGATCTTCGGCAACTGGGTGGTTTTACCCGAACCGGTTTCACCGGCAATGATCAGCACCTGATGCTTGAGCAGCGCTGCTTTGATTTCGTCGCGCTTGGCGGCGATCGGCAGGCTGTCGTCGTAACGAATCACCGGCAGGCTGGCCCGCCGCGCCAACACCTGATCACAGGACGCCTGCGTGCGCGTCACCCACTGGGCCAGCTTGGCCTCGTCAGGTTTTTTGCGCAGCTCAAGCAACTGCCGCCGCAGCCGGTGGCGGTCGGCGAGCATGGCGTGATCGAGGTTTTTCAGCAGTTTGTCGATGGAAGGCGATTCGTCAGTCATCAGGTACGCAATAAGTCGTCTAGTGGCGCAGGGGGTGGATTGTCGCAGATTTGGGGGCTCGGCGACGAACTCAACCTGCCTTTGTGGCGAGGGGATTTATCGAAACGTCGCACCGCCCCGTTGGGTTGCGAAGCGACCCTAAAACCATCCACCGCGGCATTTCAGATAAACCGCGCTGACCGGTTTACGATTGCTTCGCAACCGAACGGGGATAAATCCCCTCGCCACAGGGGGTTCACTCAGCGGGACTATTCGTTGTCGAGGCCCTTACGGCGGTACGGGAACACATCAATCACCTTCCCGGCGCGAATCGCTTCCTGAAGGCTTTTCCAGTAATCGGCGTTGTACAGCTCCCCGTGCAACTGATCAAACAACTTGCGCTGCCCGGAATCAGCAAACAAAAACGGCGGAAACTCTTCGGGAAACACATCCAGCGGCCCAATCGAATACCACGGCTCCGACGCCATCTCGTCTTCCGGCGTGCGCGGTTGCGGGATATGCCGGAAGTTGGCCTCGGTCAGGAAGCAGATCTCGTCATAGTCATAAAACACCACTCGCCCGTGACGCGTGACGCCGAAGTTCTTCAGCAGCATGTCGCCGGGGAAAATGTTCGCCGCCGCCAGTTGCTTGATCGCCAGGCCGTAATCTTCCAGCGCCTCGCGGACCTGAGCATCGTTGGCGTTCTCCAGATACAGGTTCAACGGCGTCATCCGCCGTTCGGTCCAGCAGTGGCGGATCAGCACGGTGTCGTCCTCTACCGACACGGTGGACGCGGCCACTTCGAGCAATTCTTGCAGACAGGCCGGCTCGAACTTGCTCAACGGGAAACGGAAGTCGGAAAATTCCTGGGTGTCGGCCATGCGCCCGACCCGGTCGACACTTTTCACCAGGCGGTACTTCTCGATCACCGTGGCGCGGTCGACGTTTTTCGACGGCGAAAAGCGGTCCTTGATGATTTTGAATACGGTGTTGAAACCCGGCAGGGTAAACACGCTCATCACCATGCCACGCACGCCCGGGGCCATGATGAACTGGTCGTCGGTGTTGGCCAGGTGGTTGATCAGCGCCCGGTAGAACTCGGACTTGCCGTGTTTGTAAAAGCCGATCGAGGTGTACAGCTCGGCGATGTGCTTGCCCGGCAGAATGCGCTTGAGGAAACCGATGAACTCCGCCGGTACCGGCACGTCGACCATGAAATACGAACGGGTGAACGAGAAGATGATCGACACGTCCGCTTCATCGGTGATCAGCGCATCGATCTGAATCCCGCGACCTTCGCGATGCAGCAGCGGAATCACCAGCGGCCATTGTTCGTCCTGGGTGTAGATGCGCCCGACCAGGTACGCGCCTTTGTTGCGGTAAAGCACCGAGGAAAACAGTTCGACGCTCAATTCCGGGTCCTTGCAGACCCAGTCCGGCAGGTTTTCACGCAGTTGAGCTTCGAGGCGGCGCAGGTCGCCGGCCAGGTCGGCGTAATCCTCGCTGAAGCGGTAGTCGGCAAAAATGCTCGCCAGCATCCCGGACAACTGCCCCTGAGGCTTGTAGGTGCGGGTTTGTGCGGCGCGGGCCCGGCGCAGGCTCGGCCGGGTGGTGTGAATGAACATGCAGCCATCGCTGATCAGGTCGTGGCTGAACAGCCCGCAGAAGATCGAGTTGTACCAGGTTTCGGACAGTTCATCGTCGAAGCGCAGGTCGATCAGCGTGATGTAAGCGCTTTTGACCAGCGGCCAGCAGCTGACATCCAGCGTGTCGGCGTCGAAAGCGATGCGCAGCCGCTCCACCGTTTCGCTGACTTTTTCTTCGTAGAGATTGATCCGCGCGGCCGACGCCGATTGCGTCTCCTGCCACTTGGCCTGCTCGAAGCGAGCCCGGGCGCCGTCGGTGATCTGGCGGAAATGCTCGCGGTAATCGTCAAAGCCATCGAGGATCATTCGGGCGATGTCGGCGGCTGGCCATTGCTGCGGCATAGGTAAAACCTCGGCGGCTGATGCTTATCGTGGGGCCTGAGCTTAGTGGCCCTTTGTTACGCAACGCAACCATTGCCTTGCGTCCTGACTGGCGCGACACTTGCGCGCCCATCAAGGAAGGAACGTGCTGTGAACCCCGTCGATACTCTGCGTTTGTTATCGCTTGCCGCCATTTGGGGCGCGAGCTTTCTGTTCATGCGCATCATCGCCCCGGTGATTGGCACAATCCCCACTGCTTTTTTCCGCGTATCGATTGCCGCTACCGGCCTGCTGGTGATTCTCGGTCTGATGCGCATCAGCTGGGATTTCAAAGGCAAACTCAAAACCGTGATGCTGCTCGGAGTGATCAACTCAGGGATTCCGGCGACCCTCTATTCGGTGGCTGCGCAAGTGTTACCGGCCGGTTATTCGGCGATTTTCAACGCCACAACGCCATTGATGGGCGTGCTGATCGGCGGTCTGTTCTTCCATGAAAGGCTCACCGCCGCCAAGCTTGGCGGCGTGTTCCTCGGGTTGCTTGGCGTGGGCATCCTGACCCGAGCCGGTCCGGTGGCGTTCGACATGGAACTGCTGATGGGCGCCCTCGCCTGCCTGCTCGCCACGACCTGCTACGGTTTCGCCGGATTCCTCGCGCGCCGCTGGCTCGATCAGGCCGGAGGTCTCGACAGTCGTCTATCGGCGGTGGGCAGCATGCTGGGCGCGACGTTGTTTCTGTTGCCGCTGTTCGGTTACAGCGTGATCAGCCAGCCACCGGAGAGCTGGGGCGGCTGGAGTGTCTGGTTGTCGCTGCTGGGGTTGGGGCTGGTATGTACGGCGCTTGCGTACATTATTTACTTCCGCCTGCTCAGCTCGGTCGGGCCGGTGAAGTCGATGACCACGACCTTTCTGATTCCGCCGTTCGGGGTGTTGTGGGGGGCGTTGTTGCTGGATGAGCCGTTGTCGATGGCGCACATCTATGGCGGGGTGTTGATTGCGGCGGCGTTGTGGTTGGTGTTGAAGACATCGGTGGTGAAGGCTGTTGGGGGGGCGAGCAAGTAGAGTTGTGGTGCGGCTGATGACGCCTTCGCGAGCAAGCCCGCTCCCACAGGGATTGCGCTGAACCTGTGGGAGCGGGCTTGCTCGCGAAGGCGATTGTTCAGACGCTACAAAGCTGACTGACTCACCTCGCCATCCACCAACCGCCGAATCCCCAGCGGATTGGCGTTCTGCAGCGCCTTGTTTTGTTTCAAGCGTTTTTACGGAATACGAACACCAAACCGATGATGATCAGCAACATGCCCAGCATGCTCAACGCCGCCAGCCGGTTGCCGAAAATCAGGTAGTCCATCACCGCCGTTACCGCCGGCACCAGGTAAAACAGACTGGTGACATTGACCAGGTTGCCCCGGGCGATCAAGCGATACAGCAGCAAGGTCGCCAGCACCGACACGACCAATCCCATCCACAACACCGGTACGATAAAACCGGTGCCGTGTTCGAAATGAAAGGGTTGGAACGGCACGAAGACTCCGCAGAGCAACAGCCCCGCCAGGTACTGCACGGGCAGCGTGCCGAGTGGATTGTCGGTGATGCGCTTCTGCATGATCGAACCGAACGTCATGCTCGCCAGTGCCAGCAAACCGAAGAGCATCCCGGCCAGCGAAATACCGGCCAGACCGATGCCTTGGTAAACCACCATGATCAACCCGGCCAACCCCAGCGTCAGACCAAACATTCTGCTGGCTGATCGCTGACGCTCCATGATCACCACCGTGAGAATGGGCTGCACGCCCATGATCGTCGCCATCACTCCCGGGGTGACTTTCAGGTCCAGGGCCAGCAGATAGAAAATCTGATAAGCCCCCAGCAACACCACACCCGTGGCCATCGCATACACCATCGGCTTGCCGCCCTTGGGCAGCTTCAACTTGAGCAACGGCACCAGCAGCACCAGACCGAATAGCGCGATGGCAAAGCGAAACAGCAGAAAGGCAAAGGGGGACGCGTGGGCCAAGCCCCATTTGGAGAAAATCGCCCCGCTGCTCCACAGCAGAACGAACAGGCTCGTGGACGCCGCCGCGAGCGCGGTGTTTTTCGAAAGGACAAACATGAATACCACCTGTAGTCAGGCAAAAAGCCAACTCAGCCGAAGCTGAAATTCAGTAGTTTTTTCAAGCGGGCGCTTTTTCAGACGGGCGTGGGAACAGCAGAAAAAAGCTGATCAGCCCGAAAAGCCAACGCCTGGCGGTGATACGACTGCGCACACCGGCGAGCTACTGACAGGTGGGGGGTAATGACTGATCTGCGCAGGCTGCTGATTCCCGCACGGCACGACGCCAGCGTTGACCGCTGAATCGACTACCGCGTTGATGAGGGATGCAGGCATGGGCTGATCTTTTTTGAGGGCCGTGCTCGGGAAAGCAGGCGAGCGCCGACTATAACCAGCCCGCGACATAGATTGCAATGACTTGGTCAAAGGGCCAGTAACGACAGCTGCAGCACCGCAATCTACCTTGGAGAGAAATGCAAACGCCCGCTATGAGGGACAGGGAATGCACGAGATCACATGCCAAGGGAACGGACGCATCTTCGGTATCAGTTGTATCGATCGAGGGCTAGAACGCTTGCTGCTATCAGCGCTGCTCAGTTGCAACATGAACTGGAACTGGCAGGCCCAACGGACATTGATCTATCGCGGGTGCGGTTTGACGCCATCAATGCGCAAGCGCTGGATGCTTGCGAGCGCTGGGAGGATCCACACTTTTTATGGAATGAGGTCATAGGATGGAAAGCAAAGGAGCCTTTGTCTCTGGATATTGCCATCTGGTTCGAAGAGGAATTGTGCGGACTATGCTTCGCGAATCCGAACAACAGTCGGCAACGAATCCGCATCGTGCGATTGGAAGGGCGACCGCGAGAAGCACATCCTTTAAAAAACCGGATTGCGGCCCTCGCTGTTTCGGCCATCGAACATTACGCCGTGATTATCGGTAGTAGATTCATCGAAGTACAGGAACCGCTGGAAGGTGCAATTTCTATTTATAAACGACTCGATTTCTACGAAGACGCTGAAGGTCGACTTGTCAAAACTGTGGAGAGCCTAGTATCGTGAAAACTGTTCAATTAATGACCGATAACGGAGGAAATATGCACGGAGTCATCAGAAACCCGCACATAAGAAAACGCTCCTCTGCCCAGGAAAACAAACCTGTCAAAGTAGAACTGACGGCCAGTCAGCGGCGCATTTTACAGGTCCTTGCGACGGGTATCGAAGGCGAACCTGACGTGCTCGCCGGGCGACCATAACTTCGGCGAAAAAAAACCGCTCCAATGAGCGGTTTTTCATTTCTTGCACGCAATCACCCAAACAACCAATACCCCAACAACGTAAACACCACCACCGCCAACACTGGTCGCAGCACACGGTAGGCCTTGGGATTGCGACGCTTCCACTGTTTGATCACACCGCTGAACTTGTCGCTGGAGTTCTTGCTCCATGCATAAACATGGTTAATCCCGCCAACACGTTCATCATCAAGATTCTGCGGTGCAGTGGCGCGACCCAAAAAACCGCTGACCCAGCGGTTGAGGCGGGTCATCAGGCGGTTGCTCAGCGGTCGTTCGATGTCGCAAAAGAGGATGACCCGAGTCTTGTCGGTTTCATTCTTGACCCAATGCACGTAGGTTTCGTCGAACATCACGTCTTCGCCATCACGCCAGGCGTAGACCTGACCGTCGACGAAGATCCGGCAATCGTCGGAGTTCGGTGTCGATAGCCCCAAGTGATAACGCAGGGAACCGCCGAACGGATCACGGTGCGGGTTGAGGTGGCTGCCGCCTGGCAGCAACGCGAACATGGCGCCTTTGACGTTGGGAATGCTACTGACCAATGCCACGGTTTTCGGGCACAGGGCTTCGGCCGATGGCAGTGGTTTGTCGTACCACTTGAGGTAAAAGCGCTTCCAGCCTTTCTTGAAGAACGAACCGAAACCAGCGTCGTTGTTCTTTTCGGCGGCGCGGATGTAACCCTCGTCGAACAAATGCATCGCTTCGTCGCGGATGACTTCCCAGTTGTCCTTGAGCACATCCAGTTCCGGGAACTTGCTGCGGTCAAGATAGGGTTTGGACGGCACGCTGGAGAACAGGTACATCAAGGCGTTATAGGGTGCGAACAACGCCGAGTGGTTGACGAACTGACGCAAGACCGGCAAACGCGCCTTGCCGCGCAAATGCACATAGAGAGTGCTGCCGAAGAACAGCAACAACAGCGACGCCTTTGCGGCAAGGGAAACGGTCATCAACAACTCCTTGATAGTAGACAACTTTGCATAACGCCATTTACCCGACGTGGCAGCCCGTCATGATAAACATTACCGGCCTCGGGAAACACCCGTGCATTTCAACATTCAGTGTTAAGGATTACGCAATAAAGCACTTCTTAACATAAGGTTCCTGAACGGGGGCTGACCTGAATCAACCCCCTCCCACTGGATCAAAAACCGCAACGCCTATTGCTGATTCTCCTGCTCGGTAAACAGATCACTGAACAGCATGCTCGACAGGTAGCGTTCACCGGAGTCCGGCAGGATCACCACGATGGTCTTGCCCTGCATTTCCGGGGTTTCCGCCAGGCGAACGGCCACCGCCATGGCGGCGCCGCAGGAAATGCCGCTCAAAATCCCTTCTTCCTGCATCAGGCGCAGGGCCATGGCCTTGGATTCTTCATCGCTGACCAACTCGACCCGATCGACCATCGACAGATCAAGATTCTTCGGCACAAAACCGGCACCAATACCCTGGATCTTGTGAGGGCTCGGCTTGATCTCTTCACCGGCCATTGCCTGGGTGATGACTGGCGACACCGCGGGCTCCACCGCCACCGAAATAATCGGTTTGCCCTGGGTATTCTTGATATACCGCGAAACCCCGGTAATGGTTCCACCCGTTCCGACACCTGCCACCAGTACGTCGACTGCACCGTCGGTGTCGTTCCAGATTTCCGGACCGGTGGTTTTTTCGTGGATGGCCGGGTTGGCCGGGTTTTCAAACTGCGACGGCATGAAGTAGGCAGCCGGGTCGCTGGCGACAATTTCAGCCGCCTTTTCGATCGCTCCTTTCATGCCCTTGGCCGGTTCGGTCAGTACCAGTTCGGCCCCCAAAGCCTTGAGCACTTTGCGTCGCTCGATACTCATGGACGCCGGCATGGTCAGCATCAGTTTGTAACCGCGAGCCGCAGCGACGAACGCCAGGCCGATACCGGTATTGCCTGAGGTCGGTTCGACGATGGTCATGCCAGGCTTGAGTTTGCCGGTGCTTTCGGCGTCCCAGATCATGTTTGCACCGATCCGGCACTTGACCGAGTAACCGGGGTTACGCCCTTCGATCTTGGCCAGGATGGTCACGCCGCGCGGGGCGATACGGTTGATCTGCACCAGCGGTGTATTGCCGATGGAATGGGCGTTGTCAGCGTAGATACGGCTCATGGCTGGGTCCTTATACAGCGTTAAATAAGCTCTCCAAGGTATGCCTGTTGCCCTTGGTCGTCCAGTCAGTCGAACGTCCCGTAACCGCAGCAGTCAATCGCTTTATACCGCCAGAGATTTGCCGCCATGAAGCGTCGATACAGTTGGCCCCTGTGGACCCTCGCCGGCCTCGTTGTGCTGCTGGTTGCCCTGCACATCGCCCTGCCCTACGTGGTGCGCGACTACCTCAACGAAAGATTGGCGAACATGGGTGACTACCGCGGGCAGATTACCGACGTGGACCTGGCCCTGTGGCGCGGCGCCTACAAAATCAATGGACTGAAAATCGTCAAGGTCAATGGCAAGGTCCCCGTGCCTTTCGTCAACGCGCCATTGATTGACCTCTCCGTCAGCTGGCACTCACTCTGGTATGACCACGCGGTGGTGGCCGAGGCGCAGTTCGACAAACCCGAGGTGAACTTCGTCGACGGCGGTGCCAACAAGAAAAACTCCCAGACCGGTGAAGGCACCGACTGGCGGGCACAATTGGAAAAATTGCTGCCGATTACCCTGAACGAAGTGCGGATCAACGACGGGCGGGTCACCTTCCGAAACTTCAATTCAAAACCGCCCGTGAACATGAATGCCACTCAGGTCAATGCCAGCATTTACAACCTGACCAACGTGGTCGACACCAAAGGCAAACGCGACGCTCGCTTCGACGGCAAGGCTCTATTGCTGGGGCATGCACCGCTGGAAACCACGGCGACCTTCGATCCGCTGAGCGACTTCCAGGACTTCGAATTTCGCCTGCGCGCCAAGAACCTTGAACTCAAACGCATGAACGACTTCGCCTCGGCCTACGGCAAGTTCGACTTCAATGCCGGCCATGGAGACCTGGTCATCGAAGCCGAAGCCAAAAAGGGTCAACTCACCGGCTACATCAAGCCGCTATTGCGGGACGTCGATGTGTTCAATTGGCAACAGGACGTGGAAAACAAAGACAAAGGGATTTTTCGCTCCATCTGGGAAGCACTCGTCGGGGGTACCGAGAATGTGTTGAAGAACCAGCCGACAAACCAGTTCGCCACTCGCGTCCAGCTCAGAGGCAGCGTGCATCAACAAGATATCAGCGCATTCGAGGCTTTTTTGCAGATTTTGCGTAATGGTTTCATCGAGGCGTTCAATGCCCAGTACGAACGGCCGAAACCGGATGCCGGCTAAGACTTGCGTGTGACGGTGTAACGACCGGTTTCTTCCGCCGCCCGCGCCGGGTTCGATTGCTGCTGCAAGAAGTCCCACCCCAGGCAGGCCAGTGCCAGCGATCGCGGAACGGCTTCACGACCACTGCTGTAGCGCGTGATGCTGCGGGCACTGACCCCCAACGCTTCGGCCGCCTGATTGAGCGGCAGCCCGGTGCGAGCGCGCCAGTCGATGAAGATCCGGGTGTTTTCGTCTACTGCATTTTGTGCGAGAGCATCCAGATACAGGGTGTCTGCGCCGATCTGGATGTCCAGCTCGGGCCACTCGACGCTCCAGCCTTCATCACCCAGGGTTGCTCTTTCGAAAGCGACCACCTCCAGCAATGGCTGCAACCCAGGGTAGGCGCGCAGGTCCCGACTCAAATCGAGAGTGAGTTGCTGACCGTCGATAAAGGTCAGCATAAGGCGGTGATCCGGCAACGCCTGCACGGCCGACAGCCGTGGTCGCTTCATGGGTAACATTGTTTCCAATCCTCCAGCAATTGCACCTGATGGGCCCTGACCCACGCCAGCGCTTCCTTGATAATCAGCGGCGGCGCCTTGCCCACCATCACTTCGACGGTTTCCAGGCTGAGCATCACGTCGAGCCCGCCACCGGTCAGGTGAACATGGGGCGGCGGGTGATCCTTCTCGCGTAACTGAATGCGGTATGTATCGCGAAATCGGTATTTAGTAGACATGCCCCGCAAGCTATCGCCAAAATGGCGATAGCTCAATACTGGCTAGCGGCCGAGACTGAGTCAAGATGTGACGCCCCATTCAGAGACTGAATAAGCCGTCTGCGTTCACAGTCGCCCAGGCACCGCGTTATAGTCGGGTACTACAATTATTGCGCCCCGCCCTGCCTCGTTCAGGTCGGCGTTACCGTTCGAGGATTAGCAGATGAAGTTCGAAGGCACCCAGGCCTACGTCGCCACCGATGACCTGAAGCTGGCAGTCAACGCCGCCATCACCCTGGAGCGTCCACTGCTGGTCAAGGGTGAGCCGGGCACGGGCAAGACCATGCTCGCCGAGCAACTGGCCGAGTCCTTCGGCGCCAAATTGATCACCTGGCACATCAAGTCCACCACCAAGGCGCATCAGGGCCTGTACGAGTACGACGCGGTCAGCCGTCTGCGCGACTCACAACTGGGCACGGAAAAGGTTCACGACGTTCGCAACTACCTGAAAAAGGGCAAGCTCTGGGAAGCCTTCGAATCCGAAGAGCGGGTGATCCTGCTGATCGACGAAATCGACAAGGCCGACATCGAATTCCCGAACGACCTGCTGCAAGAACTCGACAAGATGGAATTCTACGTTTACGAGATCGACGAGACCATCAAGGCCAAGAAACGCCCGATCATCATCATTACCTCCAACAACGAGAAAGAACTGCCGGACGCCTTCCTGCGCCGCTGCTTCTTCCACTACATCGCCTTCCCGGATCGCACCACGATGCAGAGGATCGTCGATGTGCACTACCCAAACATCAAGAAAGACCTGGTCAGCGAAGCGCTGGACGTGTTCTTCGATGTGCGCAAGGTGCCGGGCCTGAAGAAAAAGCCATCGACCTCCGAACTGGTGGACTGGCTGAAGCTGCTGATGGCCGACAACATCGGCGAAGCGGTGCTACGCGAGCGCGATCCGACCAAGGCCATTCCGCCACTGGCCGGCGCGTTGGTGAAGAACGAACAAGACGTGCAATTGCTTGAGCGTCTGGCGTTCATGAGCCGTCGCGGCACTCGCTGATCCCTCTGTTTAACAAGATAGAGGGCGATAGCCATGCTGCTTAACCTGTTCAATGAAATGCGCGCAGCCAAGGTACCGGTCTCGGTACGGGAGCTGCTCGACCTGATCAACGCGCTGAAACAGCGCGTGACCTTCGCCGACATGGACGAGTTTTATTACTTGTCCCGGGCGATTCTGGTGAAGGACGAAAAGCATTTCGACAAGTTCGACCGGGCCTTCGGCGCCTATTTCAACGGCCTGGAAAAACTCGACGACCACCTTCAGGCCTTGATCCCGGAAGACTGGTTGCGCAAGGAGTTCGAGCGTTCGCTGACCGACGAAGAGCGGGCGGCGATCCAGTCCCTCGGTGGCCTGGACAAGCTGATCGAAGAGTTCAAGAAACGCCTCGAAGAACAGAAAGAACGCCATGCCGGCGGTAACAAGTGGATCGGCACCGGTGGCACCAGCCCGTTCGGCTCCGGCGGCTTCAACCCGGAAGGCATTCGGGTCGGCGATGCCGGCAAACGCCAGGGCAAAGCGGTCAAGGTCTGGGATCAGCGCGAATACAAGAACCTCGACGATTCGGTGGAACTGGGTACGCGCAACATCAAGGTCGCCCTGCGACGGCTGCGCAAATTCGCGCGCCAGGGTGCGGCGGAAGAGCTGGACATCGATGGCACCATCGACCATACCGCCCGTGATGCCGGGCTGCTCAACATCCAGATGCGTCCGGAGCGGCGCAACACCGTCAAGCTGTTGCTGCTGTTCGACATCGGCGGCTCGATGGACGCCCACGTGAAGATCTGCGAAGAGCTGTTCTCGGCCTGCAAGACCGAGTTCAAGCACTTGGAGTATTTCTACTTCCACAACTTCGTTTATGAATCGGTATGGAAGAACAACATGCGCCGCACGTCCGAGCGCACTTCGACCCAGGATCTGCTGCACAAATACGGCGCCGACTACAAAGTGATCTTCATCGGTGATGCCGCCATGGCCCCGTACGAAATCACCCAGGCCGGCGGCAGCGTCGAGCACTGGAACGAAGAAGCGGGTTATGTGTGGATGCAGCGGTTCATGGAGAAGTACAAGAAGGTCATCTGGATCAACCCGTATCCGAAAGATACGTGGGGCTATACGTCTTCGACCAACATCGTGCGGGACTTGATTAACGATCAGATGTATCCGCTGACGTTGCGGGGGTTGGAGGAAGGGATGCGGTTTCTCTCCAAGTAATCGTTGTTGTCTGGACTGACGCCTTCGCGAGCAAGCCCGCTCCCACAGTTGATCTGTGTACGACAGGGATTCAATGTGGGAGCGGCGGTGCGACGATTCGACTTGCTCGCGAAGCTTTTAGCTATTCAGGAATCGTCGCAGATATTCGACGTGTTCGCGATGCGCGACATCCTGCACCACCGGTTTCAACCGTACCTGCGTCCCCGGCAGACACTGCGCCAGTCGCGCCAGCGCCAGCGGCGTCAACGCCCCCAATCGCGGATAGCCGCCAATGGTCTGCCGATCATTGAGCAGCACAATCGGCTGCCCGTCCGGCGGCACCTGAACCGCGCCCAGCGGGATGCCTTCGGAAATCATCGGCTTCCCCTGATACTGCAACGCCGTTCCCAGCAAGCGGATGCCCATCCGGTCGGCACGGCTGTCGAGGGTCCAGATGCTGTTGAACGCGTCAAACGAACTCTGTCCACTGAACTCGCCGATCTGGGCACCGAGCACCAGGTCCAGCGGCGCGTTGAGTTTGAAGTCCGGCACCTGTTCGCGCGCCAACTCCCGCAGCAGTAACAGCGAGCTGCCCGAATAGCTCAACTGCGCATCTTTGGCCAACGCCCGGCCCATACCGTCAAGCCCACCGAGCTCCTCACGGACCACCGTTGCGCTACTGCCCAACACCTTTGGCGCATCGAATCCGCCCGGGGCCGCCAAATATGCCCGGGCGCCAAGCAGCGGCTGAGTAAATTGCAATCGCTGACCTTTGTTCAGCCTGAAACTGCGCCACGGCGCCAACGACTCGCCATCCACCTGAGCTCCCAGATCTGCCCCAGCCAAAGCCAGCACGCAATCCTCTTCGGCAACGACTGTGAACCCACCGAGGGTGATTTCAATCACCGGTGCATCCAGGCCATTGCCCAGCAACCAATTGGCCCACGACATCGATCGCCAATCCGCCGCCCCGCCCTGGGTCACGCCCAGATGCCGCACGCCGAAACGGCCAGCGTCTTGTAACAGGCACAGCGGTGTACTCGCTTCTATTGATAGACGGCTCATGCCTGCGCCTCCAACGGCGTGTCATCACCGCCCAGATTGATGAATTCGGCATGGCTGACGGCTTCGAAGCGCACCGTGTCGCCTGGTTGCATCAGGCTGTAGCCGTCGCGTTCGCGGTCGAACAATTTGGCCGGGGTGCGGCCGATCAGATTCCAGCCACCGGGGGACACCACCGGATAAGCGGCCGTTTGCCGTTCGGCGATGCCGACACTGCCCGCGGCTACCTTTTTACGCGGAGTGTTCAATCGCGGCGCGGCCAGCGCTTCTTCCACCAGCCCCATGAAGGCGAAACCCGGCGCAAAACCCAAGGCGAACACCTGATATTCGCGCGCGCTGTGGCGGCGGATCACTTCATCCACGGCCAATCCGCTGCGCTGGGACAACAGACTCAACTCCGGGCCAACGCTCAAGTCATACCAGACCGGCAACACATGACATTTGCCGCGGGTGCAGGCGTTGGGCGACAGATCGATCAAGGCCTCGGCGATCAGCTCCCGAGCCTGAGCCGGACTCAACGCGGTCAGGTCGTAATGCACCATCAACGTCGTATAGGATGGCACCAGATCGATCAGATGCCCGGCGAATGCAGCACGCAGACTTTCACTGGCGGCGAGCATCCACGGCATGTTGGCCTCGCTGATCTGATCAAACAGACGGACCATCAAACAATCCAGCGCCACCACTTCTACCCGCAGGTTCATGGCGCGCTCTGCTGATCAAGTGCTTCGCGAATACGCCGCACGGCGGCTACCGAACTGGCATTGTCGCCGTGTACGCAAAGGGTGTTGGCCTGCAAATGCAAGGCACTGCCATCGCTGGCCGTGAGATTGCCGCCGCGGGCAATGGTCAGGGCTTGTTCGATGATTGTCTCGGGATCGTGATGCACTGCGCCCGGCAGTTGCCGCGAGACCAGCATTCCCGCGCTGTCGTAAGCGCGATCGGCGAAGGCTTCGAACCACAGGGTCACGCCGTATTCATCGCCCAATCGCTGGGCTGCGCTGTTGTCGCGAGTGGCCATCAACATCAGCGGCAACTCACGATCATAGGACGCCACGGCCTGAAGCACCGCGCGCAATTGCGCCGGGTTGGCCATCATGTCGTTGTACATCGCGCCGTGTGGTTTGACGTAACTCACCCGCGCGCCCTGAGCCTGGCAAATGCCGTCGAGGGCGCCGATCTGGTAATGCACAATGTCCTGAAGTTCCTGGGCGGTGTAGGCCATGGAGCGGCGGCCGAAGCCGACCAGATCCTGATACGCCGGATGTGCGCCGATCTGCACGCCGTTGCTCAAGGCCAGGCTGACAGTCTTGCGCATGATGCTAGGGTCGCCGGCGTGGAAGCCGCAGGCGATGTTGGCGCAATCGATGAAGGGCATGACCTCGGCGTCCAGACCCATGGTCCAGTTGCCGAAACTCTCGCCGATGTCGCAGTTCAATAGCAGGCGGCTCACGGTGAACACTCCTTTCAGCTTTATTCTTTTTAACTGCGGGACACTTTTTGTAACGGCAGGCCCGCAGATTATCAGTTGCTGGGCATTAAGTTATTGGGCTTCGAGTTGCTTGCCACGGGTTTCCGGCAGGCTCAGGGCCGCAAGAATCACCACCCCGTAGGACACCGCCGCAAAGGCACCGATTCCTACGCTCAATGGCACCTTCTGGCTCATCAAGCCGATCAACAGCGGGAACAATGCCGCCAGTGCCCGGCCGATGTTGTAACAAAAGCCCTGACCCGAACCACGAATCCGCGTTGGAAACAGCTCGGTCAAAAACGCGCCCATGCCACTGAAAATCCCCGATGCGAAGAAGCCAAGGGGAAAGCCCAGCCAGAGCATCACGCCATTGCTAACCGGCAATTGGGTGTAGAGCAGAACAATGGTGAACGAGCCGACCGCGAACAGAATGAAGTTCTTTTTACGCCCGAGGATGTCAGTCAAATACGCGCTGATGACGTAACCGACGTAGGAACCGATGATCACCATCGCCAGATAACCACCCGTACCGAGTACGCTCAACCCGCGTTCGTTCTTCAGAAAGGTCGGCAACCAGGAGGTGATCGCGTAGTAGCCGCCCAGAGCACCGGTGGTCAGCACCGACGCGCGAATTGTGGTGAAAAGGATGCCGGGAGCGAAGATCTCGTAGAATTTTGCCGGGTTGCCGGGTTCTTGCTTGGCCTTGGCTTCGCGATAGATTTCCGGGTCCTTGACCAGTCGACGGACGAAGATCACAAAGATCGCCGGCACAATGCCAAGGATGAACAGTGCGCGCCAGGCGTCTTCCGGCGGCAGTACCGAGAACAGCAGCGCATACAGGATCGCCGTCAGCCCCCAACCCAATGCCCAGCCGGATTGCACCATGCCAACAGCCTTGCCGCGGTCCTTGGCGCGAATCACTTCACCCATCAGCACCGCGCCAGCGGTCCATTCGCCGCCGAAACCGAAGCCCATCAGCGTGCGGCTGATCAGCAGTTGTTCGTAGTTTTGGGCGAAACCGCAGAGGAAGGTGAAGAAGGCGAACCACAGCACGGTGAGTTGCAAGGTGCGTACGCGACCGATGCGGTCGGAGAGAATCCCCGCCACCCAACCGCCGATGGCCGAGGCGATCAGGGTGCTGGTGTGAATCAACCCGGCCTCGCCGGTGGTGATGCCCCACATCGCAATCAGGGTCGGCACCACGAAGCTGAGCATCTGGGTGTCCATGCCGTCCAGGCCATAGCCGATCTTGCAGCTCCAGAAGGTGCGGCGCTCCTGCTTGTTGATATTGTGGTACCAGTCGAAAGGTCCTGGACGAACCGTGGCTTTGGGGATGTCGAGCGTGTCGGGCGCACTCATGGCAAATCTCCGCGCTAATTTTTATTGGTATTGTTCTGAGCCCCGACGACGCCTATCGTGGGAACCGGATGACCTGATTTTTGGGCTCCCTGCCCTGCTGCGTCCAACTAATAAAAACCCGCTCTAGACATAAGAAAAATTTGTCCTTATGAACCTGAAGTTTCTCGAGACCTTTGTCTGGGTCGCCCGACTCAAGAGTTTTCGCCTGACGGCGGACAAGCTCTTCACCACCCAGGCGTCGATTTCCAGCCGCATTGCCGTGCTTGAAGGCGAGCTCGGGGTGAAGCTGTTCCTGCGCGATTCACGCGGCGTGAGCCTGACGCCCGAAGGCTTGAAAGTGCTCGAGTACGCCGAGCAAATGATGGACACCATGCAAGCCCTCAAGCAGTCGATCGAAACCCGCTCGAGCAAGGTCGGACGGGTTCGCATCGGCGTGATGGACACGGTCATCCATACCTGGTTGAGCCCGTTGGTGGCGCAAATGATGGATCACTATCCGCTGGTGGAAATCGAGTTAGTGGCCGATACCGCGCTCAACCTCTGCGATCAGCTGCAAAAAGGCTTTCTCGATCTGATCCTGCAAACCGACCTGTTGCGTCAGGAAAGCGTACGCAGCCTTGAGCTGGCCAGTCACCCGATGGGCTGGATTGTGGCTACGAATTCGATCTACAACCGCGAGTATTCAGGCATTGCCGATCTGGCGCGGGAACGGATCATTACCTATTCGAAAAACTCCCATCCGCATCAGGAGATTCTCGCCCTGATGCAAGCCAACGGCATCTTGACGCCACGGTTGAACTGCGTGAACTCGGTATCGGCGATCACCCGGTTGCTGCGGGATGGTTTCGGTATTGGCGCGCTGCCACCGGTGCTGGTCGCCGAGGAACTGGCGCGGGGGGAGTTGACCTTGCTGGCCATCGATCAACGGCCACCGAATTTGCAGGTGGTGGTGTCGTGGCGGGTTGGCGTGGAGTGGGTCGAAGAAATCGTGGCGTTGTGTCAGCAGGTGTTGGACGGGTATGCGAAGAAGGTGGGTGAGAACTACATCGTCCTAGCCCGCTGAACACCGCCCCCCTGTGGCGAGGGGGTTCACCCCCGTTGGGTCGCGAAGCGGCCCCAAAACCAGACGCCTCGATGTATCAGGTAAACCGCGTGTGCCGGTTTCACGACTGCTGCGCAGCCGAACGGGGGTAAACCCCCTCGCCACAGAGATCGCGTAACCCCCTTACAACCCGCGCACATCCCGATCTTCGATCGGCCGGCTCTGGCGCAAGCGTTTGCCGCCCAGCACCACCCAGTCGATCAGACGGAACAGGCATTCAATGCCGAACGACAACAGCATCGCCCCGCTCATGCCCCAGATCATCGCTTCCGGCGTCAGCAGGATCTGGTAGCTGTAGCCATTCCAGGTTTCCTTGCGAATATCCGGATCAGCCGCCAGTGCAACCTGCAGGAAGCGGATGTACCACGGCCCCTGCATGGCCTGGAACTGTTTATCGAGGGCCAGTTGACGGGTCAATAAGGTGCTCAGGCTGTCGGCATCGCTGCGAAAGATCGGGTCTTCGCTGGCGCGGTAATGGGCCACCAATGCCTGCATGTCACCCTTGAAGAACTGATTCGCCGTGCCCTGAAAACCGCTCAGACCGGTCTGCGCCTCAATCAGATGCGCTTCGACGCGCTTGGCATAGTCGTTGATGAATCCCGGCACCTGGACACCGATCAACAGGCCCGCCGCGAACAACACCAGCCGTAGATAACTGAGCAACATGAAGGGAAATCCTTATTCGGTCTTGCCCTGGCTGACGCATTCACCGCGTCGCCAGAGGCTCCATTGGCCCGGTTCGTAGCGGGTCCAGGTTTCGTTTTCGGTCAACGGTTCGGTGGCGATCACCGTGACCACGTCGTTGGGCGTGGTTTCGGCCTGGAAATCGACGATCACATCGACGTCCTTCAAGCGCGCCGGGCCGAATGGCGCGCGACGGGTGATTTGCGCCAGTTTGGTGGAGCAATAGCAGAACAACCAGTCGCCATCGCTGAGCAGGCAGTTGAATACGCCTTTGCTGCGGTATTCAGCGCAGGCGGCCACCAGGTCTGGCAGCAGTTCTTCGACCTCGACCGGTTCCGGGAACGCTGCGCGCACGCGGTTGAGCAGATCGCAGAACGCCGCCTCGCTGTCGGTATCGCCGACCGGGCGGTAAAAACGCTTGATCGGTTGAAAGTCCGCGAGTTGGCCGTTGTGGGCGAAACACCAGTTACGGCCCCACAGCTCACGCACAAACGGATGGGTATTGGACAGGCAGACCTTGCCGACGTTGGCCTGGCGGATGTGCCCGATCACCACTTCGCTCTTGATCGGATAGCGCTGCACCAGGTTCGCGACCTCGGACTCACAGCTCGCCGCCGGGTCCTGAAACAGGCGCAGGCCACGGCCCTCGTAAAAAGCGATGCCCCAGCCGTCACGGTGCGGACCGGTGCGGCCGCCGCGCTGCATCAGCCCGGTGAAGCTGAACACGATATCGGTCGGCACATTGGCGCTCATGCCCAATAACTCACACATGCTCGGATTCTCGCTCAAAGGCAGGGGCAGGTTACAGTCGCGGTTCGACCCGCATTCGCTGAGGGTTGCTCGGCACCGGTGGACGACCGTAACGATCATCGCCCGCACCGCCGAAGGGATGATCCTCTTCAGGATCATCGGACCTGGCCGCAGCCTTGGCAGCGGCAGCCTGTTCCTTGCGAGCGTTGGACGCACGTTCGATAGGGAAACGGATCGCCACAAATACCAGGTAAATGCCGAAGGCGATGATGCCGTACATGAACAGGTCGGAAATTGCGCGCCAGGCGTTGTTGCCGACCTTGAACAATAGATCAAGGGCAGTAATGGCGATGGCCGGGGCAACCTTTTCCTTAACCGGATCAATGATGGTCGGGCTGAACAGCAACACAGCAACCAATAGCCGCAGCGGCTCACGCAGCCAGCGCCACATCCAGCGGGTGATACGCATCCACACCAACAGGCAGCCCAAAGCGGCGAAGGCGTAGAGGCCCCAAGCGATCAGATAGTCGTTCTCGGTCATGGTGTCCATGGCAAGGCAGGCAAAGAGGCGCTTATAGTAACGACTTTTCGCACGTCAGGCTTGCCCCAATGCCAGTCTGAAAAACGCACCCCCTGTGGGAGCGGGCTTGCTCGCGAAAGCGATGTGTCAGTCAACAGAGATGTTGAAACTGCTGGCCTCTTCGCGAGCAAGCCCGCTCCCACACGTTGCGAAGCCCTTATTCTGTACATTGTTCGAGAGTCCTTCATGCCCCTATCCGTCAACGTTTCCGACGCTCCCATCGCCCACAAGGCCGAAGGCGACGACCCGTATGCCTGGCTGCAGGAGCGCGACACCGACGCGGTGCTCGACTACCTGAAAGCGGAAAACCGCTACCAAGAGGCGCAAACCGCCGATCAGGCCGGGTTGCGTGAAACCCTGTTCGAAGAGATCAAGGCCCGGATTCTCGAAACCGACCTGTCCTTGCCCTCCCCTTGGGGTCCGTACCTGTATTACACGCGCACCACGGCCGGTGATGAATATGCCCGCCACTACCGCTGCCCGCGCCCTGCCGATGACAGCCTGCAGCTCGACGAAAGCCAGGAACAACTGCTGCTGGACCCCAATGAACTGGCCAACGGCGGCTTCTTTTCCCTGGGCGCCTTCAGTATCAGCCCGGACCACCAGCGTCTGGCCTACAGCATTGACGCCACGGGCGATGAGATTTTCACGCTGTTCGTGAAGGAATTGTCCAACGGCCGTGTCAGTGAACTGGAATTCCAGGATTGCGACGGCAGCATGACCTGGGCCAATGACAGCCTGACGCTGTTCTTCGGCGAACTGGACGACACCCATCGCCCGCACAAATTGTTCCGCTATCGGCTGGACGGTACGGCAGCCGAAGAAGTGTTCCATGAGCCGGACGGTCGATTCTTCATGCATTGCTACCGCTCCAGTTCCGAGCAGCAATTGCTGCTGTCCTTGGGCAGCAAGACCACCAGCGAAGTCTGGGTGCTCGACGCGTTCCAGCCGCAACAGGCGTTTACCTGCATCGCACCGAGGGCTGAAGACCATGAGTACGACGTCGATCACGGCGCGCTCGACGGTCAATGGACCTGGTTCATTCGCACCAATCGCGACGGCATCAACTTTGCCCTGTACCACGCCGTAGACACCGGCGTGGCGCCGACCGAGGCCGACTGGCAGAACCTGATCCCCCACAGCGACACGGTGATGATCGAAGGCATGAGCCTGAATGCCGGTGCCATGACCCTGAGCTTGCGTGAGGGTGGCTTGCCGATCATCGAAGTTCATCCGCAAGACCTGCCGAGCTACCGCGTGCAATTACCGGATGCGGCCTACAGCCTTCATGTGCAGAACAGTCTGGAGTTCGTCAGCGACAGGATCCGTCTGCGCTATGAAGCGCTGAACCGTCCGGCGCAAATCCGCCAACTGATCTTGGGCAGCGGCGAGCAGAAAGTCCTCAAGGAAACCCCGGTGCTCGGTCCGTTCGACGCCGATGCCTACGTCAGTCAGCGCCTGTGGGCAACGGCACCTGACGGTACGAAAGTGCCGATCAGCCTCGTCGTCAAACGCGAAGCACTCGGTAAGCCGACGCCGCTTTATCTGTACGGCTATGGCGCTTACGGCGAAAGCCTCGACCCGTGGTTCTCCCATGCCCGCTTGAGTCTGCTGGATCGAGGCGTGGCGTTCGCCATTGCTCACGTGCGTGGTGGCGGTGAACTGGGCGAAGCCTGGTATCGCGCCGGCAAGCAGGAACACAAACACAACACCTTCAGCGACTTCATCGCCTGCGCCGAACACCTGATCGCCAATGGTTTCACGACTTCACAGCAACTGGCGATCAGCGGCGGCAGCGCCGGTGGCCTGCTGATCGGCGCGGTGCTCAATCAGCGGCCGGAGTTGTTTGCTGCTGCGATTGCCGAAGTGCCGTTCGTCGACGTGCTGAACACCATGCTCGACCCGGACCTGCCGTTGACCGTCACCGAATACGACGAGTGGGGCAATCCTGAAGAACCGGACGTCTATGATCGGATCAAGGCCTACGCCCCGTACGAAAACGTCACCGCACAAGCTTATCCGGCGACGCTGGTGATCGCCGGCTACAACGACAGTCGCGTGCAGTACTGGGAAGCGGCCAAGTGGGTGGCGAAATTACGCGCGACCAAAACCGACGCAAATCCCCTGCTGCTCAAGACCGAATTGGGTGCCGGGCACGGCGGGATGAGCGGTCGTTATCAGGGATTGCGTGACGTAGCACTCGAATACGCATTTGTTTTCAAGGTTTTGGGCATCGCCTGAGGAACTCCGTTCGGCGTGCGGGTCTTAACTCTGAACACTGGACGCCGATACACCACACACATCCCCTGTGGGAGCGGGCTTGCTCGCGAAGGCGGTGTGTCAGACAACATTGATGTTGAATGTGATGGCCTCTTCGCGAGCAAGCCCGCTCCCACTGGGGATGTGTGTGGTGGATTGCAGATCCGGAACAGCAACAGACACAAGAAAAAGACCGTGACGACATGTCAGAACCGACCTTACTGAACAACGAAATTCGCGACTGGCTGATGGACTGTGGCCTGTTCGATCAACTGCTGCCGGCGGACTTCGCCGCGGCCTCGGGCTACTTCAGCATCAGCACCATTGCTCAGGGCGAAGAGATTTTCCATGAGGGCGATGCCGGCAGCTTCATGTGCATCATCCATACCGGCCAGGTGGCGGTACAGAAAACCAACAGCGACGGTCACCTGGTGACCATGGCAACGTTGCGCAGCGGTCGGGCGTTCGGCGAAATGGCTGTACTCGACGGCGAACGTCGCTCGGCCAGTTGCGTGGCCGCAAGCAATTGCCAGTTGCTCAATCTGGGCAAGGATTCGCTGGAAAAGATGCTCAACGACGCGCCGAAAATCGCCGCAAAAATCATCCGTGCCCTCGCCGTTTCCCTCTCCAAACGCCTGCGCATGGCCGATGGGCAACTGCTCTCGCAGCAGGTTTAACCGCCGGGCGGTTTGGCTTTCGACGGGGTTTGCTCCGGCACCGGCAGTGGCTGGTCCTTGGTCGGCGGGCTAGGCATTTCAATCGGCACCAACGGCGGGCCGCCACTGCCGGGCCCGACCTTGGGCACGCTGGTCGGGGTGATTTGCGGGTACGGTGTCGGGGTCGCGGTGCCGGGCGAACCGGGCAGCGGCGCAGGGCTAGTGGGGGTGGTTTGCAACTGCTGGGCCTGCACTGCAGTTATCGAGAGCGCGGCCAAGGCAATGACCGTTAGAATGGTGCGCTTCATCAATGGCTCCGTTGGCCTTTTTGTGTTTTTGCAGGCTACTCCCAACGGCGCGTGTTTGCCTTCTCCCTCTTATGCCAATTTCTCCTCAAGTGAATCCCATGAAACGTTTCGTTCTGCTCGACACCGCTCCAATTCCTGAAAATGGCGGTGCCTTGTGCCTGTTCGAATACGGTGAGGATTTCGTCATCAAGATCCAGGGCGGCGACGGCGGGCAACTGATGAACACCCGCATGCACGGCTCGGAAGACGCTCTGGCGGAGATCCCGTGCCGTAAAGTGGCCGGCCGGCCGAATTCGCGCGTGCTGATCGGCGGCCTGGGCATGGGCTTCACCCTCGCCTCGGCCCTCAAGCATTTGGGCAAGACCGCTGAAGTGGTGGTCGCGGAACTGGTGCCGGGGGTGGTGGAGTGGAACCGTGGCGCGCTGGGTGAGAAAGCCGGGAACCCGCTGCTGGACCCGCGCACGGTCATTCGCATGGAAGACGTGGCCAACGTCCTGCAAGCCGAGCCACAAGGATTCGACGCAATCATGCTCGACGTCGACAACGGCCCCGAAGGCCTGACCCAGAAGGCCAACAGCTGGCTCTACTCCGCTGGCGGCCTGAGCGCCTGCGCCAAGGCCCTGCGGCCTAAAGGCGTGCTGGCCGTCTGGTCCGCGAGCGCTGACCGACAGTTTTCCGACAAACTGAAGAAGGCCGGCTTCAAGGCCGAGGAAGTCCAGGTCTTCGCCCATGGCAACAAAGGCACCCGTCACACCATCTGGATTGCCGAGAAGCTCAAGGGCTGAGCTAAACTGCGATTAATACCGTCATTAGTCTTTTACAAAGGTGAACCCATGAGTTCGTCAACACCGACCAACACGTCGAAACTGGACCGCATCCTTGCCGACAACCAGCGCGACAAGGAAATGGGTTACCGCGACAAGGCCCTGAAAATGTACCCGCACGTTTGCGGTCGTTGCGCCCGTGAGTTTTCCGGCAAGCGCCTGAGCGAACTGACCGTGCACCACCGCGACCATAACCACGACAACAACCCTCAGGATGGCTCGAACTGGGAATTGTTGTGCCTGTATTGCCACGACAACGAACACTCGCGGTACACCGATCAACAGTATTTCGGTGAAGGCTCGCTGAGCTCACCGAAAATCGCCAAGGCGACGCATAACCCGTTTGCCGCGTTGGCCGGGTTGATGAAGAAAGAAGACTGAAGATCTTCAGTGCTTCAACCGGCCCCTTCGCGAGCAAGCCCGCTCCCACATTGATCTGTGGCGTACGCCAGTAGTGTATTCACCTGAGATCGATGTGGGAGCGGGCTTGCTCGCGAAGACGGCCGACCAGACACCACCAATCTACAAACTGACCACCCTCCCCCAATCCCCGTATAATCGCCGTTTTTTCCCCGAAGGCACCCCGCTCGTGGCAGACAAACGGTACAGCTGCATTGGTTTGTATAACCCCAAATCACCGGAGAACGTCGGTTCGGTGATGCGCGCCGCTGGCTGTTATGGCGTGGCGTCCGTGTTCTATACCGGCAAGCGTTATGAACGCGCCGCCGACTTCGTCACCGACACCAAGCGCGTCCACTACGACATTCCGCTGATCGGCATCGACGACCTGAAAAAAATCCTGCCGCTGGGCTGTGTTCCAGTCGCTGTGGAACTGGTGGAAGGTGCCCGTTCGCTGCCGGAATACACCCATCCGGACCGCGCGCTATACATCTTCGGCCCGGAAGACGGCTCGCTGGATAAAGAGATTCGCGACTGGTGCGAAGACGTGGTCTACATCCCCACCACCGGTTGCATGAACCTGGCGGCCACCGTCAACGTCGTGCTCTATGACCGCATGTCCAAGGGGCTCAACACTCGTTCCGGGGCAAAGTTTCGCTGATTCAGCACATATCCGATGGAACAAGCCGCCCGCCTCGGCAGTCAGCTTAATTATCTATTCTTGAAGCAGTCATTCCAGCCAGGAGACAGATCATGAGCGAACTCAAACGCGTAGAACGCATCGAATCCACCCCGTTCCAGACTCACACGGAGCAGAACGTGCAGGGTTGGGAACGTATCGGTTCACTGGCCGGCGGCGTGGTGATGGTCGGCAAGGGCCTGCGTCGCGGTGGTGTGTTCGGGTTGATTCAAGTGGCGATCGGCGGTGTGGCCCTGGCGCGTGGTATTACCGGGCACAGTTCAGCGAAAAGCCTGCTGGAGAAAAGCCGTCAGGACATGAACAACGTGCGGGCGAAGATTCAGCGGGCGGGTGAAGAGCTGAACCGGTTGAAGGCGAATGCCGAAGCGGCGACCAATACCGCTACCGTGACCGGTAATGATTCGTTGAAGTCGCCTAAAACCGGGGTTTGATCCAGAAGATGTGGTGAGGCTTACGGCCTCTTCGCGGGCAAGCCCGCTCCCACAGGGTTATGCGGCGTATACAACATTTATGATCGCCGCCAATCACTGTGGGAGCGGGCTTGCTCCGGGCGGCGCTCCGACGATGGCGGTGTTACTGAAGTAACTCGGTATCGAGGACTTTGGAGGACTCGCCAATCACGCTTTCGGCCAGTTGAACAAACTCCTTGGTATCCACACTCTGCAAATGCATCGCCCCGCGCAACACATCATCCAGCGAACGCTTGTTGCGGGTCTTCAGGCGAATCTCGCGATCCAGTTCCTGCAATAACACGACCGCTTTCGACACCTGCGCCGGGCTGGCCTGATCACCACGCAAGGTCGTGACCTTCTGGCTGTCCTTGGCCAACTTCTTCTGCAAACTCTCATACCGCTCATCGCTCATGCCGCCGGCGCGGCGCACCAGTTCGATGGCGTAATACTCGGCAAAACCTTCGCTGATCCAGTCACTGCGCTGTTGGTCGTTGATCAGTCCGAACACCTGCGCCAATTCCCGCACCAGTGCACTGCTGCCGCTTTCGCTGACCAGCGGCAGACGCGTGTTCAGATAGATCGATTCGTGAGCGCCCAGACTGCCACGCCACATCGGGTCGTTGGCACCGACGATCAACAGTTTGACGGGATGACGGGGATACACCGCCTGCACTTGCGGCCAGACAAAAGTCAGCAGCGTCAGCACATCCATGCGGTGCATGCCCTGGCCCTGAGGCGAGGCGACGGTGACTTCGGTTTCCCCAAGCCGCGTGCGACGGCTACCGAGGTGGCCGGCGAGCATCCAGCCCGTGGGCCGGTCGAACAAGCGAGAAACGTTATCGACCCGGAATTTGTTCTTGCCGATTCGCGGCCAGGCAGTTTCAACGCTTTTCCAGCCGGTGGGCAATTCGAATTCAAGGCGTGAAACCAACTCGATGCCGTCCTGCTGATCGAGTTTGGCCGCCGGCACCAGATCGTCGCCGCGCATCAGCGCCCACGTTGGCGTCATGCGCGTATCGAAGCTGCCGCTCTTGCGCCCTTGGCTGATGCGTACGCGGTAGGTCAGGCTGGCCTTGTCGGCGGCCGGACGCCAGACACCACGGGCCTGCTTGCCCGGCGTGAACTGCCATTGGCCGTCGGCCTTGAAATCGCTGTATTGGCTACCGTCGCCCAGGTCAAAATCCAGGCTGCGTACTGCCGAACCCTGGGCCAGGGTCAGTCGCACTTCAGCCTGATCGCTTTGCGGCAACAGGCGCACGTGGTAATCCAGATCAACCTTCTTCACCGCCCACACGGGTGAACTCAGGGCCAAAAGCCCAAAGGCCAACGCCAGCCGCAATCCCACAGCCATACACACTCCTTGCTCGCGCGAGGCTGCGTAGCAGCCCTGAATTCTAGTAATCACTACCCATTTTGTGAGTGGTAATTAACCCGCCCGAAAAATCAGATGGTCTTCCCAATCGTCGTCGGCCACGCTGCCTTCGGCGAGCATGCGCCCGGACTGGGAAATTCGCGCGTGATGCACCGCATCGCGATCACCGCACACCAGATGGTGCCAAAGCGGCAGGTCCTTGCCTTCGCTGACCAGTCGATAGCCGCAGGTCGGCGGCAGCCACTTGAACTCATCGGCCTTGCCGGGCGTGAGCTGGATGCAATCGGGGACGAAATCGCGGCGGTTCGGGTAATCGGTGCACTGACAGGTTTTCAGGTCCAGCAGTTTGCAGGCGATACGCGTGTAGTAGACGCTGTTGTCGTCTTCATCTTCGAGCTTTTGCAGGCAGCACAGGCCACAGCCGTCGCACAGCGATTCCCATTCCTCTTGATCGAGTTGATCGAGGGTTTTGCGTATCCAGAACGGTTCGACTTTGGCGGCCATGGCTCAAGCATCAACATCAGGTGGTGAAAAGGCCGCCAGTCTAGTGCCAAGGCCCTTGTGGGCCAAGCGTTGGCGACTGCCGGTAAAACGAGCTTGTCAGTTATTGCGCCGCCCAGTAGGGTTTTGCGTCGCCCCATTCTTTCAAACGTAGCAAGGAATCACTTGATGAGCGCTAATCCACGCGTTGCCGACTATGCCATCCACCCTCAGTTCACCGACCGCTGGTCGCCCCGCGCCTTTACCGGCGAAAGCATCCCGGAAGAAACCCTGCTGAGCTTCTTCGAAGCCGCGCGCTGGGCGCCATCGGCTTACAACTCGCAGCCTTGGCGGTTTCTCTATGCACGTCGCGACACGCCGAACTGGGAGCGTTTCCTGGGCCTGCTGAATGAGTTCAACCGCGGCTGGGCGCAGCACGCCTCGGCACTGGTGATCGTGATCTCGAAAACCACCTTCGCGGTACCTGGCGCCACCGAAGAAACCCCGGCCTTGTGGCACACCTTCGACACCGGTTCCGCTTGGGGCCATCTGGCGCTGCAAGCGAGCATCAGCGGCTGGCACACCCACGGCATGGCCGGTTTCGACCAGGACCTGACGCGCAAGGAGCTGAACATTCCTGAGGGTTATGCGCTGCACGCAGCGGTAGCGGTGGGCAAACTGGGCGACAAGGCGACGCTGGCGGAGTACCTGCAAGCGCGTGAAGAGCCAAGCCCACGTCGTCCGCTGAGCGAGTTGGCCGCCGAAGGCGACTTCACCCTCTAAGCCACACCGAAGATCTACTGTAGGAGCCGAGCTTGCTCGCGATGAGGCCATCACATTCAACATCATCGTTGACTGTGAGATCGCCATCGCGAGCAAGCTCGGCTCCTACAGGTTCATAGGGTGAATTCAATACCCGCGATTGAAATCCACTTCCCCACGCAATGCCTCACCCGCCTGATACGCCCGCAGGTTCTCGACAAACAGGTTCACCATCATCGATGGCGAGGTCGGTGCCGAGCTGTGGCCGGTCAGCAGCAGGCCCCAGGCGGTCCAGAACGGATGACGTTGCGGTAGCGGCTCCTGACGGCAGACGTCAATCACGGCACCGGCCAGATGCCCTTCTTTCAAGGCCTCCACCAGGTCCGCATCGACCACCGCCACGCCACGCCCGACGTTGATGAACAACCCGGTCGGCTTGAACTGCTTGAACAGCGCCGCGTCGTACAGATCGTGGGTGTTGGGTGTATTGGGCAGCAGATTGATCACGTAATCCACTTCACCCACCAGACGCGGCAGATCAGCCAATGCCCCGACTTCGACAAACGGCGCCTGCTCGCGGGCTTCGCTGGCGATGCCGTACAACTCGACGCCAAACGGCAGAAGAAACTGCGCCACGGTCTGGCCGATATCACCGGTACCAACGATCAACACTTTGCGGCCAGCCAGGCTTTGGCCCTGGCGACTGTCCCACTTGCGCTCGACCTGGCTGACCAGCCGCGGCAGCACTTCGCGCTCGTGGCCGAGCATGTAGGTCAACACGTATTCGGCCATGACCTGACCAAAAATCCCCACCGCCCGAGTCAGGCGATAGTGACGTGGCAAGCCGTCGGCCAGCAGCGGCGTAATGCCCGCCCAGGTCGATTGCAGCCATTGTGGCTCGTGGCCCTGACGCAGCAAGGTCGCCAGCAAGTCCGGCTGACCGAGCCAGATCGGACAATCAGCGGCCTGGCTGGCCAGTTCGGCGGAGTCGCCGCTGGTCAGCACTTCCAGGTCGGGCGCTGCTTGACGCAACAGCTGGGCGTACACAGGGTGGTCGTGTTCAGCAATCAGAACGCGCATGGTTCAAACCTTTCAAAAACAGAGCAGTCGGCCGCCAATGGAGTAACGCTCCATCGGCCTGGCCATCGCCAAAATCATTCCAGTGTTTCATAAAGGCTCTGAACAGAGCCTGTCTGCCGGTCACATCGGGTCGTTGCGGCGCAGCAATTCTTCCGGCAAGTGTTCGATGTATTCGTCTTCGGCCGGCGGCATTTGCAAGTGGTAACCCTGCTTCTCAAGGTTTTCCAGTACCACGGTGATGTCCTCGCGCGACAGTTTGCGCTCCGGGGTCAGCACCAGGTCGAAGGCGTGATGCGGTTTGCCGAAGGCGGCCATCAGACTTTCCGGGACGCGCTCCAGTGCATCGCTTTTGAGCACATAGAGGTACATCTCGTTTTTCTTCAAGCTTCGATAAATGGAACAAATACGCTTCAAGGCTGTTCTCCGGCGGTGGCCAGGCTGTCGAGCAGCGCCTGGCCCATCAATTCGCGGCGCCAGCCACGCAGCGAATCAGGCAATTGGTAGGGGCCGTTGGGGTAGCCGCTCTTGAGCAGCGCTTCCAGGGTTTTCTTGCGCAGCATCAGCTCCGGCGCAATGTTCAGGCGCTCGGCTTCGGCCTGGCCGATCGCACGCAGCTGTTTGACCAGTGCGGCGGCGTCCACCGGCAAAGGCTCCGGCACTGCTGGCGGCCATTGATCTGGCGACACACTGCCAGAGCGTTTGATCAGATCAAGCAGAAACTCGCCGTCCTGACGCACGGTGCGCGGGTGCATGTCTTCGATTTTCGCCAACGCGCCAAGGTTGTCCGGCTGAGTCCGCGCCAGCGGCCACAGGGAATGCTCCCGCACGATGCGGTTGCGCGGCAGATCACGGGCGCGGGCTTCGCGCTCGCGCCAGGCACACAGTTCACGCAATACGGCGAGCTGGGCGCGGGAAAGCTTCCAGGCCAGCTTGGCTTCGCGATAGACCTCATACGGATCAACTTCACGGCGCAGGTTGGCCACCAGCTCGGCGCCGTCTTCCAGGACCCAGGCGTACTTGTCGTCAGACAGTTTCGGACGCAGCTGCACAAAAACTTCCGCCAAGTGCAAGGCATCTTCGGCGGCGTAGCTGATTTGGGTGTCGGAAAGTGGACGTTGTAGCCAGTCGGAACGGGTCTCGCCCTTGGGCAGGTCGATGCCGAGCACTTCCTGCACCAGCCGCGAATAGCCCATGGAAAAACCGAGGTTCAGGTAAGCGGCGGCCAACTGGGTGTCGAACAGCGGCACTGGCAGGCTGCCGGTCAGGCGCAGCAGGACTTCGAGGTCTTCGCTGCACGCATGGACGACTTTGACCACGGCCGGGTTTTCCAGCAACGCGGCCAGCGGCTGCCAGTTGTCGATGCTCAGCGGGTCAATCAGGTAAGCGCGTACGCCATCGCCGATCTGCAGCAGGCCTGCAATCGGATAAAAGGTGTCGACCCGCATGAATTCGGTGTCGAGGGCAACGAATGGCAGCTGCTGCCACTCAGCGCAAAACTGACCGAGGCTATCGTTGTCGCGAATCCAGTGAATATCGATGGCCACACGGCTCTCCCTTGAAGAATGGCGCGCAGTATATATCGCCCCCGGCGATTTCCTCGCATCCACTGAACAAGAGCTTTAGCGAAAATGCCTGCCGAACAGCAAGAAATGTCTGATAAGCGGAGACTAGCCGGCCTTACGCAGTACGTAGACGCGCATCCGCGCACAGCCGGGCAGGAAGTCCTGATGACTGAGCAAGCGCAAACCTGCGCGCTTGAACTCGGCTTCCACCTCGGCCTTGCTGACCAACGGTCGGACCGGAACGCCCTGTACATCTATGCGCCGGCCTTTGAAATGAGCATCGACCCGTACCGCCACAATCACCGTATCGCGACTGACCCGATGGAATTCCTTAAGCATGGCCAAACGATGCTCAGGGCAGGCGATGTGTTGAAACAGTTGCATGCAAAAAATGCAGTCAACCGCATTCGCCGACAAGCCAATGGTGAACGCTGAACTCTGAAAGGTCTTGACCCGTTCCAGCAAGTTCTGCGGATGGTGGGTGCGGGCATGATCGAGTATGTCCTGCGACGGGTCGGCCGCGAGAATCACCCGGTTTGCATGCTCAGCCAGTACCGGCCAGTAGCGCCCGACACCGCAGGCCAAATCAAGCACCAACCCCGGTTCGCCGGCAGCCTTGAGCGCGTTGCGCACCAGTTGCTCGTCACGCCAGAACGTCAACCGCCCGGCCAGGCCACGGGGGCGCGGCTGAAGACAGACGCGGGCGTGTTCCTGATCGTAGCGCCGGGCGATCTCAAGCTCGATGGCGGATGGGGATTGAGCAGACATGTGCAATGGTTCTCGGGGGAAAAACGCTAACCGGCCGCAGGTTAGCGACCGGTGCGTGGAAAAAAGGTTGAAGCACTCACTCTTTGGCCAACACACCGTCGGTCACCGCACCGCGACACCCGGCAAACATATCCAGGTCCTGGTTGTAGACCTTGCTCTTGACCTCCAGCAAACCGAGCATCGAATGGAACAGGTTGTCCTGGCTCAAGGGTTTTTCGCGGCTCTGTTGCAGGCAATTAGCGTCCACCGAGTACGACTTTTGATAGCTGTCGGAAAACCAGGCCAGCATCGCGACATGTTTTTGTTGTTCCGGCGCCAGCATGTAAGGCGTGCCATGCAGGAACAAGTTGTACTCACCCAGGGATTCGCCGTGGTCCGACAGATAGAGCATCGCGGTGTCGACTTTACCCTGATTGCTACGCAACAAATCGATCAGGGTGGACAGCACGTGGTCGGTATACACCAGGGTGTTGTCGTAGCCATTGACGATACTTTCGCGGCTGCAATTGTTCAGGGCGTTACTTTCACAGACCGGGGTGAAGCGCTCGTATTCTTTCGGGTAGCGCTTGAAGTATTCCGGACCGTGACTGCCCATCTGGTGCAACACCAGTACCGTGTCTTTATTCAGGGTATCGATGAAGTGCTGCAAACCCTGCAGCAGGATTTCATCGCGGCATTCGCTATTGGCGCACAGTACCGGGTCTTTCAGGTTACTGACGTCGTCGAGGGTGACCCGATCGCACGTGCCTTTGCAGCCCGATTGGTTATCGCGCCAGATCACATCGAGACCCGCGCGCTTGAGCACGTCCAGCAGGCCTTCCTGGTTTTTTGCCTTGCTGGCGTTGTAATTCTTGCGGCCCATGTCGGAGAACATGCACGGCACCGACACCGCTGTTTCCGTCCCGCAGGAATGAACATCGGTAAAAGCGATCAAGCCAGCTTCTTTACTCAGTTTGGGCGTGGTGTCACGGTCATACCCCAGGATGCCGAAGTTCTCGGCCCGGGCACTTTCGCCCACCACCAGTACGGTCAGTGATTTGCGGCCGTGGGTTTGCAAGGCGGGATTTCGCTGGGCATCTTCGCCCAGCGTGACGAAGGGTTGCCGCGCAGAGACGACCTGCTCACGCAGATAGCCGGCCGAGGCACCGATGTAGTTGCTCGGCACCACCATCAGGCGCAACTCATGGTGATTGCGAAACAATGAGGACAAGCCTTGATAGTTAACCAGTGCGACCCCCCCGATCACAGCAACCGATGCGACACTCACGAGAATTTTACTGAGTAGCTCACGGTGCCAGCGACGGTAACTAACCGGCGTCTTCCATAACAAAAAGGACGGCAAAACACCGAGCAAAACAATATAAACAAGCAACTTGATCGAGAGTAAGTCACGCACTTCCGTCGCATTGGTTTGCGCAAAGTTACGCAACATCCCGGTGTCAATCAAAACACCGTATTGGGCCATGAAATACGCCACCCCGGCGCTGATCATAAAGATCAGGGTCAAGACCGGTTTGAGCACAGGCCGGAACGCCAGTAGGGTCAGCACAATGTTGAAGGCAGCCAGAATCATCAAGCCGAACGCCACGCGCATGACGATGCCTTGGCCGTCAGATGACGTGATCTCAAACAGGTGTTGCCAGAGAACAAGGTTGCAGCCCGTTAATAGGAAGGCACTGGCAATCAGTGTTACCCACTCGGGCCGCACGGCTTTAATCTTCAACATTATGATCGGTTGTTCCTGAAAAGAAGCGCCTTCGGCAAATGTGAAAATTTCATTTACCGTGACAGCACTAATTTTAGTCAGCCAACCATCAATATTTTGTGAAAAAGAAGCCAACGATTGGTTGGCTCATGGCGTTGGGCCAAAATCTCTAACTTATTTGAGAACGATTCAGGTTCTGTTCAGGCTTGATGCAAATACCAGCGCCAGTCCTGCTCGCCGACCTCGCCCATGAACTGTCGATACTCGGCACGTTTTACTGCCAGGTACACACCGAGAAATTCACCGCCGAAGGCTTCCCGTGCCCAGCTCGAACCCTCCAGCGCTCGTAACGTGGTCAACCAGTCAGTCGGCAACAGTTCCGTGGCCTGGGCGTACCCATTGCCCTCCACCGGCGCGCCAGGATCGAGTTGTTCGCGAATACCGCGATGGATCCCGGCCAGAATCGCCGCGGCCGCCAGATACGGGTTGGCGTCGGCGCCACAGATGCGGTGTTCGATATGCCGGGAAAACGCCGGCCCGCCGGGCACGCGCAAACTCACGGTGCGATTGTCCACGCCCCACGTAGGTGCCAGCGGCGCATAGCTGTTGGTTTGAAAGCGACGGTAAGAGTTGGCGTTCGGACAGAACAGCAGCAACGAATCGAGCAACGTGCTGAGCATCCCGCCGACCGCCTGTTTGAGCAGCGGAGTACCGTCCGCAGCTTCGCTGGCGAACAGGTTGTTGCCCTCCTTGTCCGCCAGGCTGACGTGCATGTGCATGCCAGTGCCCGCCAGGTCATCGAACGGTTTGGCCATGAAGCACGCCGTCATCCCGTGCTTGTGCGCCACGCCTTTGACCAGTCGTTTGTAGCGCACCGCTTCGTCCATCGCCTGCAAGGCGTCGGTGCGGTGTTCGAGGGTGATTTCCAATTGCCCCGGCGCGTATTCGGAAATCGCCGTGCGCGCCGGAATGCCCTGCAGTTTGCAGGCGCTGTAGAGATCGGCCAGAAACGGCTCGATCTGTTCCAGTTCACGCAATCCGTAGACTTGAGTCCCTCGCGGCCGTCCGCCATCGACATCCCGCGCCGGTTGCGGTCGACCGTTGCTGTCGCGCTGCTGATCCAGCAGGTAGAACTCCAGCTCTGCCGCCATCACCGGGTAATAACCGTCGGCCTGCAAGCCTTCGATAACTTTCGCCAGCAGATGCCGTGGATCGGCAATCGTCGCGGGCATGCCCTCCTTCGGGTGCATGCTGACCTGCACCGCCGCCGTAGGAATCAGCCGCCACGGCATGCGCGTCAAACTGCCGCTGATCGGGTACGCCCGGCAGTCGATATCGCCAACGTCCCAGACCAGGCCGGAGTTTTCCACGTCATCGCCGTTGATGGTCAGGCCAAGAATGGTGCTCGGCAAGGGCCGCCCGCTTTCGTACACCGCCAGCAGTTCATCGCGATGCAGCAACTTGCCCCGCGGTACACCGTTGTTGTCGAGGATGAACAACTCGAACATCTCGATATCCGGGTTCTGTTCCAGAAAGGTCAGGGCTTCTTGCTTGGAGGCGAAAGATGTCGTGGCAACACTCATGGGAATTCTCTTATTTCCGCGTCAGGCAAACGCACAGGCGTCGCCGCTTTGATCCCGGCGCATAGCGCGGGACCTGTAAGAACAATCAACGGGAAATGCAGGAATCCGGTGGGCGCGCGTGACGGCAGTGCCACAGCGCCCAAAAGGCTAATTCGCAGGGAAGTGCGACGGGACAACCGTCCATAGAAAAAACCACAGAAAACAGATGAGCCGCAGCGTCACACGGGTAGATAAGCCGTTAAATCGGGATTTGAAGAACTTTGGTTGCGATACGACTAAACAATCAACCTCCAAAACACCACTATCCAATGTGGGAGCGGCGGTTCGACGATTCGACTTGCTCGCGAAAGCGGCGTGTCAGCCACATGAGTAGCGACTGACACACCGCTTTCGCGAGCAAGCCCGCTCCCACAGGGTTCAATGTCGCGGCAGAAGTATTTAATTTCTAAATACTGCTCCGGACTTTCTGATTTGCGGCCCGCAGGCCTCGCGCGCCTAATCGGCTCCTTGTCATTCAAGGTCCGATAGATGGAAAACGTTCGCGTAATCTCCCGCCCCGCCCTCTGGCTGATGTTCAGCATCATTCTTGTCGCCCTGAACCTGCGACCGTCCATGGCCGCCGTCGGTCCTTTGCTGTCGGCGATTCGCGGCGACATTGCACTGAGTTTCAGCCTGGCCTCGTTGTTGACCATGCTGCCAGTGATGGCAATGGGGCTGGCGATGTTCTTTGGGCTGGGCGTCAGCCAACGAATCGGCGAACAACGCACCGTGGTGCTCTCACTGCTGATCATCGGCGTGGCCACGGTATCGCGGTTATTCCTCGATTCGGCGGCCGAACTGATCCTCAGCGCCGTGCTGGCGGGTATCGGTATCGCGCTGATCCAGGCGTTGATGCCGGCGCTGATCAAATCCCGTTTCAGCGACAACGTTGCCGTGTGCATGGGGCTCTACGTCACGTCGATCATGGGCGGCGCAGCGATTGCGGCGTCGTTTGCGCCGCTGGTGATGATCCGCACTGGCAGCTGGCGCGTAGGCCTGGCGATCTGGGCGGCACTGGCGCTGGTAGCGCTGCTGTTTTGGTGCGTGCAACGTGAAAGGCTGCCGGCGCAGTCTGCTCAGGTGCAGCGCAATGGCTCCTTCTTCGGCAATTCCCGTGCCTGGCTGCTCGCAATTTTCTTCGGCCTGGGCACGGCGTCCTACACCTGTGTGCTGGCCTGGCTGGCGCCGTACTACGTGGAAAAGGGTTGGAGCGAACAAAACGCCGGGTTGCTGCTGGGTTTCCTGACCGCCATGGAAGTGTTGTCCGGCCTGCTGACACCGGCCATCGCCAACCGCAGCCGTGACCGGCGCGTGGTGCTGGTGGTGTTGCTGGCGCTGATCATGGCCGGTTTCTGCGGGCTTGTTCTCAGTCCGCAACACCTGGCTCTGTTATGGCCATGTCTGCTGGGGCTCGGCATCGGCGGACTGTTCCCGATGAGCCTGATTGTGTCCCTGGATCATCTGGACAATCCCCAGCGTTCCGGTGGCCTGACCGCGTTCGTGCAAGGCATCGGCTACCTGATCGCCGGTCTCTCGCCGCTGATTGCCGGGTTGATCCGCGATCAGCTCGGCAGCTTCGAATGGGCCTGGTGGTCCCTGACCGGCGTCATGGCACTGATGATCCTGATGGTCTTGCGCTTCGATCCGCGGCATTACGCCCAACACATTCACTGACCCGGAAGCCCCACCATGAAACACACCGGTTTCGCCGCCGCTCACGTCGGCATGCTGCTCTGGGCACTGTTGATCGCTGCATCGTTTTCTGCGGCAGCACAGGTCAGCCAAGCCATCGACCCGATCCTGCTGACCGGTTTGCGCCTGCTGTTCTGCGCCCTGGTATTTTTGCCGCTGCTGCTGTTCAAGGGCGATACCGCCATGACCGCCCGCGGACTGTTCGGCCATGCCGTGCTCGGCTTGCTGCTGGCGGTGTATTTCGGCTCGCTGTTCGAGGCACTGCGCTATACCTCGGCGGTCAACACCGGGACGATGTTCACCTTGGTGCCACTGCTGACATTGCTGTTCGAAGCCGTTTTGATGCCCGACAGCCACCTGAAACAACGGGTGCTGCCGATGCTGATTGCCGCTGCCGGGGCCGTGTTGCTGGTTTTGAAAGGCGCAGGCCCTGGTGAGCTGCCTTCGCTGTATGCAGTGTCGGTGTATGGCGTCGGTTGCCTGGCGATGGCGCTCTATTCGCCCCTGAGTCAACGGCTCAAGACTCGCAGCCTCAAGGGTCGCGGCCCGGTGGGCATGACGTTCTGGAACATGCTGTTCGGCGCGCTGTTTCTGCTGACATTCTGTGGGTTCAGCGGCGGCTGGCGATCGGCGTCATTGCTGACCGTGAGCGATTTCTGGTGGCTGATTTACCTGGCGGTGTTCGCCACGCTGGCGACCTTCTGGCTGCTGCATCGGGCCATCGGCGTTATCGCCCCCTCCTCGGTCATTTCCTACATTTACCTGAGCACACTGTTTCTTACATTGTTTCACTGGTTCTGGTTACGTCAGTCGCCACTGTCGCTGGAAATCATTGGCGCGCTGCTGGTCGGAGTCGGTATGTGGGCACTGCTGATGTCCAGTCGTCGAGGGGTGCCTGCAGCCGTTCAGGACTGAAGCCCTCTGGAATTGCCCCACAACTTTCCATGAAAACGCCTACAAGGCATTCTCCTGGCACCATCGTTCCGTTAGGATCACTCGCACACGTTTGCGCACAGTCAGCGCAAGGAGCACAGCGAGACGAACGGATGTTGAACAGTAACTTGCTTAGAAAGCTCGATATGCAGGACCTCATGGTGTTTATCGCCGTGTATGAGCAAAGCAGCGTCAGCGGTGTATCCGAGGCGCTCTGCGTCAGCCAGTCCACCGTGAGTTACTGCCTGAAAAAGCTGCGCACCAGTTTCGAAGACGAACTGTTCATCAATACCCGCGCGGGTATGCGCCCCACCTACAAAGCCAGCACCATGTACGCCCACGTGCTGAAAATCCTGGAAAGCATCAACCTGTGTCACGCCGGTGCGCCAGCATTCGACCCCACCCTGCAACCCGTCACCTTCAATATCTGCGCACCGGAATACTTCGAGCAGTTGATCCTGCCGCGCCTGTTGAAAAGCTTCGATTTCGCCGACCTTCCAGTCATGGTCAACATGCACAAGTTCGAAACCGACATCCCGGTCGACGAACTGCGCGACGGCAGCCTCGACCTGGTGATTTGCTTCGGCCCGAACTTTCATCGCAGTCACGGCGATTTCAAATCCCGGATGCTGCTGGAGGACGACCTGGTCTGTGTCTTCGATAAACGTGCCACACCGCCGGAGCCGCGTTTAAGCCTGCAAGCCTTTGTTGAACGCCGGCACGTATTCCCGACACCCTGGACCTCCACCACCAACATGGTCGACGGCTGGCTGGCGCAGCAGGCGCAAAAACGGCAGATCGTCGCGCGCTCCAACAGCTACAGCGCGGCACTGAAGATGATCACCGGCACCGACTTCATCCTGACCCTGCCTCGGCGTATCCAGCAATTGCTGGCCAACGATGCGATCTTCAATCATTGCGAAGCGCCCAACGGCTTGCCGGGTTTCAGCCTCGACATGCAGTGGAGCCAGAATGTCGATCAGGACAGCGCCAACACCTGGCTGCGCGAGCAAGTGGTCAAGGCCTGCACCGAGCAGGAAATGGCCTGAAACTCAGTGGCTGATGGCAATCTTGGTGTAGGACTCTCGATCGATGTCGAGGATTTCCACGGCCAGCTGGACTTCAATGTCCTTCGGCCATTCACACAGCTCCTGCACCACCGCCAGCAAACTTTCGGACAACTGCTGCTTGATCTGCGGCGAACGACCGCTCAACAGCGCCAGTTTTACATGCACAAAGGCTCGCTCGCCTGACACCGTGCCGACCTTGAACGTCTCAACCTTCACCGCTCGGCTCTTGATGTCGTATTCGGCAGCGAACTGACCGGAAGCCACCAACGTATTATTGAGCCGGATCAACGCCACGTCGGCATTGAGCTCGGGCAGGTTGGCGGTGTATTCCATGTGCAGGTGAGGCATGACTGAGCTCCTGAATTAATGGCGGGACGGAATCAAAGATGAAGACGGTTTTCCTAATGCTCCGTACTCTACTATCGTTTCCAGATCAGGTCTGAAATTAGAAGTGTGCCGTTAATTGATCATGACGCTGAAACAGCAAGCGTCCTCTCCCGCAGTGAGGAGGTAACCCGGAAAAGCCTGAATCAAGGATTGAACACTATGAATCGTCTATACGCCTCAATGGCCCTGTCTGTTATTTCTTTCTGCGCGCACGCTCTTGACCCTGACGAAGAAAGCCAGGAAGGAGCCCCTAGTGCAAACTTCGATTACCTCGCTTATGCCGTCACTTGGCAGCCGACATTTTGTCTGCTGACGCCCGCCACAGCCGGATGTAACAAACCTAAAAACGTTTTTTACACGCACGGCATCTGGCCGTATTACAACAGCACCGCTCAATCGGCCAATCGCCCCCCCTCTTCCTGCATCAAATCCGCAGGATGTAATCAGACTGAAGTCGCTTGCGAACTATCAACAACAGTCCAGGCGCAGGCCCAGGCCGACAATCGTTTTTCTGAAATTGTCACCGAGTCGCCTGAATACCTGATGAAACACGAATGGCAAAAACACGGCACCTGTTATGGCACCAGCCAACGGGAATACTTCGAAGATTTCGTGAGGTTGCGCGACGCCGTCCACTACAGTCCAGAGTTCAACCAATATCAGGGTAAATCCCTTGATCTGGAAAAGTTAAAAACGCTGTTCCCGTCCAACACCTCATTTCGTTGTGCGAGCTTAGGCGGCAAACAGTATCTATTCGAAGTATTTTTCCTGATCGATAGGCAGGGGCAGCCTTACACTCAGGACAACAAGCTGCAAATCGGGGAAAAGTGTCAGTTGCGGGAAACCCATATCCCGTCGGCTTGATCACTTGCCTCCCGATCCGAGCGAGTTCCGGCTCGCTCGTCACCTGCCCCGCCCGGCAAGATTCAGATCCGCGACCCAGGATGCTCACTCATGAACGCCTCCAGCCGCGACCTCAACCAGCGCTCGGCCGGGTCGGTATCTACATGGCTGAGCCACACCATCGACAGATCCAGGGTTGGCGTCTTGAACGGAAACGGCTCCTTGAACAGCTGGCCGGACGCGGCCATCGCTTCGGCGGCGTAGTCCGGCAGGCTGGCGATCAGATCGGTCCCAGCAAGCAAGGCCGGCAACGAGCTGTATTGCGGCACGGAAAGGACGACTTGGCGCGTGCGACCAATCTCCGCCAGCCACTCATCGGCGTAACCACTGACATTGGCGGTGTGGGAAACCAGCACGTGCGGTCGTGCGCAATATTCATCGAGCGTCAACGGTGTGTCCGATGCGTCCGCGCGCAAAATGCTCGGCAGGATGTGCCGCAACAACTTGCGCTTGGCGTTGGCCGGCAGCCCGCGAGTCTGGCTGATACCAACGGTGATATCGCCGGACGCCAGCAAATCCGGAATCCGCCAGTAATCGACATGCTGCACCACGAACACCACCTTGGGGGCTTCCTGGCGCAAGGCACGCAGCAATGGCGGCAGCAGGCCAAACTCGACATCGTCCGACAGCCCGATACGAAAGGTCATGGTGCTGCTGGCGGGGTCGAAATCATGGGTCAGGCTCAATGCCACCGACAACGAATCCAACGCCGGCGACAGGTGCAGAATAATCTCCTCGGCCCGTGCCGTCGGCTCCATGCGATGGCCGACGCGAATGAACAGCGGGTCGTTGAACATCGTGCGCAAGCGATTGAGCGCCGAACTGATGGTCGGCTGGCCGAGAAACAACTTTTCAGCCACCCGGGTGACGTTGCGTTCGAGCATCAGCGTTTCAAACACCACCATCAGGTTGATGTCGGCCTTGCGTAGTTCGTTACGATTCATCCACTGACCCCGCTCCCAAATCTGATGACAGTTTAGGTAGCTGTCGCAATCGGCGTCTATGCGACTCAAGCAGTTTGTGTTTAATCCGCAATCCGGCAGCGGCACTCATAACCATGAGACCGCCCGTTGAAACGAAGCTGCTCTGGCTGAGCAGCTTCACCACCTGAAGCCTAGATTTCCTTGACCGGGGTCTGATCATGGGTCCCTTTGATCAAACTGATGGCATGCACACAATCAGACTTGTTGACGTAAGCCTCCCCACTGGCAATCGTTTCATGGTTACCCGCCCTCAAACGCCACCGCCATTGACCTTTGCCGGTCTGTGCGATGCCACGGGTTTGCCTGTAAATCTCGAAATACATTGCTCGCTCCTTGCGATTGCTGATGACCGCAGATCAGTGATCTGCGAAACGAGAGTAGATGAGGATTTTTTGCAGCAGGGTCTTTCAATGTCAGGGGATGTTTCGCAGATTCAGCCTTGATTGGCGGGACGACCAACAGATTCGGGGGGCGGTGAATTGGGTGACTGCGCTGGGTAACTTTTCCCTTGAAGAGGCATATTTTTCTTACGCTGCGATGCTATCTGGTCCGACGCAAAAACGCTGATTCAAGCCGTTGGTGATCGCCCGGCAATACATGCCTTACAGACTGTTCAGTGATTTTTCTGCTGAGTTGAATCGTCAGCTGACAGGGTCAAAGGCTGTTCTTCCATCACCACGGCATCTTCCTCAAGGTCGGTTTGAGGTTGAGCCGCTACCGTGGTGGTGACTGGGACAGGATGGGGCAGGAAAACCCGCACAAGCCTTTCAATCAGTGAAAGGATTCCATAGGTGACGAAGCCAAAGATCAGTCCAACCACCAAAATGCTCAAAGGGTGCATCTGCGCTGCATCGGGGCTTTCCAACATGTAGCTGAAAGCCTGAACAGCAACAGCCAGGCATGCCGCAAATGCTGCCACCAGCTTCACAAACACCCAAATCCGTCGCCATCTGTTCATGCATTCCCCCGTCATCCGGTGATTTGCCCTGTATTGCATGATAGCTAATGACCAGGGTTACACCGTAAGCCAGAACAAACTGATGTGGGATCGGCGCAATCTGTTTGATCGAAATCACTCATCGATACAGCGTATCTTGGCGGAGGTAGCGGCAACGCGGCTGCGGGGGTGCGAGGCGCTAGAGGCCTGTGCCAAACAAGGATTTCGAGGCTCATGATGAAAACCACCGACAAGTCAGATGGCACTTCGGTTACTGCGCCAATCAAGAAAACGTCAACCGGCAACGTTTGGCGCACCATGCCTGGCGGCATCTGGGCGCTGGGCTTCGTCTCGATGCTGATGGACATCTCCTCAGAGATGATCCATGCATTGTTGCCGCTCTACATGGTCACCGTACTGGGGACCTCTGTTTTGGCCGTGGGTCTCATCGAAGGCATAGCCGAGGCTACGGCCTCGATCACCAAGGTATTCTCCGGGGCACTCAGCGATCGATTGGGCAAGCGCAAACTGCTCGCGGCGTTGGGCTATGGGTTGGCGGCACTGTCCAAACCGATCTTTCCTTTGGCGGGCTCGCTGGACTGGCTGATCGGGGCTCGCTTTATCGACCGTATTGGCAAAGGTATTCGCGGCGCCCCGCGCGATGCGTTGGTGGCCGATATCACGCCGCCCGCGATACGGGGCGCAGCTTTCGGCCTGCGGCAAACGCTGGATACCGTTGGTGCATTCCTGGGGCCGTTGCTGGCGATCGGGTTGATGTGGCTAACCGCGAACCACTTCCAGACCGTGTTCTGGGTGGCCGTCATCCCGGCCTTCCTTGCCGTCGCGGTGCTGCTGGTGTTCGTTCATGAACCCAAAGCAGTGGAAGGGACGCACCGGGTGCGTGCGCCTTTGAGCCGGCGGGAATTAGCCCGACTGGGCGCTGGTTACTGGTGGGTGGTGGGTGTCGCTGCGGTGTTCACCCTGGCGCGTTTCAGCGAAGCCTTTCTGATACTGCGCGGCCAGGCCGTCGGGCTCGCGCCGATGTGGGCGCCAGCGGTGCTTGTCCTGATGGCGGTAGCGTACTCACTGTCAGCCTATCCCGCCGGGGCCTTGTCTGATCGTGTCAGCCGCGTGGCGGTACTCGGTGCAGGTCTGATATTGCTGATTGCTGCCGACCTGACGCTGGCGTTCGCGCCGGGTATCGGAGGCTTGGTCGTCGGCGTCGTTCTATGGGGGCTGCACATGGGGTTTACCCAAGGGATATTCGCCGCCCTGATCGCCGATTGCGCGCCGGCTGAACTGCGCGGGACGGCATTTGGCATGTTCAACCTGTTGACCGGGTTGGCCTTGCTGCTGGCCAGCGTCATCGCTGGAGCACTGTGGGACACGGTAGGCTTCCAAGGCACGTTCTTGATGGGTGGCGGCTTTGCTGCTCTGACGTTGCTGGGATTGTGGGTGATCCAGGCGAGAGTTCAGGTTCGATAGCAAAGAGCAATATCACCTGTGTTTCGCGAGTAAGTCGTACCGCTCGCCGGCGAAACAGTCGGCAAATTTGCCCTAAACGAAACGCCAGAAACGAAAAAGCCCCTGAAATCTTTAACAATTTCAGGGGCTTAGTCTTATTCAATAATGGCGGAGAGATAGGGATTCGAACCCTAGGTACCGGTGAAGGTACAACGGATTTCGAATCCGTCCCATTCGGCCACTCTGGCATCTCTCCAACGGCGCGCATCATAACAACACTTTTGCCGGAAGCGAACCCCCTAAGCGAAATTTTTCCGTGCTATCAGATGCTTGCGTCGATTAAAGCGGTACGCCCAGACGATTGGCGACTTCTTCGTAGGCTTCGATGACGTCACCGAGGCCCTGACGGAAGCGGTCCTTGTCCATTTTCTTGCCGGTGGCCTTGTCCCACAGACGGCAGCCGTCCGGGCTGAATTCGTCGCCCAGGACGATAGAGCCGTCGGAGAACACGCCGAACTCCAGTTTGAAGTCGACCAGCAGCAGGCCGGCGTCGTCGAACAGTTTGCTCAGGACTTCGTTGACCTTGAGCGACAGTTCTTTCATGCGAACCAGTTGCTCGGCGGTGCCCCAACCGAACGCCACGACGTGGGATTCGTTGATGAACGGGTCGCCCTTGGCGTCGTCCTTCAGGAACAATTCGAAGGTGTAAGGGTTGAGCTTCATGCCCTCTTCGACGCCCAGGCGCTTGACCAGGCTGCCGGCGGCGTAGTTACGCACGACGCACTCGACCGGGATCATGTCGAGCTTCTTCACCAGGCATTCATTGTCGCCCAGCAGTTTGTCGAATTGGGTCGGCACGCCGGCTGCTTCGAGTTTCTGCATGATGAAGGCGTTGAACTTGTTGTTCACCATGCCTTTGCGGTCGAGCTGCTCGATGCGCTTGCCGTCGAACGCCGAAGTGTCGTTGCGAAACAGCAGGATCAAGCGGTCAGCGTCGTCGGTCTTGAAAACCGATTTGGCTTTGCCGCGGTAGAGTTCTTCACGTTTTTCCATGATGGGCTCCGCTTGCTAAGTAGGTGGGCTAGGCGATGTGTCGCCAGTCGAGCCCTGAATCTTGATCGGCCAGTTGCAGCCAGTCCGGGTCGCACCCGAGGGTGTCGACAAAACATTGCCGGGCCAGCTGCGGCAGGTTGTTCTTGCTGCTCAGATGGGCCAGGACCAGGTGTTGCAGGCCTTGCCAGCCCAACTCGGACACCAGGAATGCCGCCTGATGGTTGTTCAAATGCCCCAGTTCACCGCCTACCCGTTGCTTGAGAAAGTACGGGTAGTGACCGCGAGCCAGCATGTCACGGCAATGGTTGGACTCGATCATCAACGCATCGAGATCCCGATAGCCGTCCAGCACCTTGTTGCAATACGAGCCCAGGTCGGTCAACAGGCCGAAACGCCGCTCACCGTCACTGAAGACGTATTGCGTCGGTTCCTGTGCATCATGGGCCACGGCAATGACGCCGATGCTCAGTGCGCCGATCTGCAGTTGCTCGCCGCCGGCCAGAAGGCCAGCCGGTTCAATTGGTTTGCGCATCCCGCGCAGGGTACCGCGACTGAGGTAGACAGGCAGATTGTAGCGCCGAGACAGCAAACCCACGCCATGCACGTGGTCGGCATGTTCGTGGGTCACGAGTATCGCGCTCAACTGCGCCGGGTTAACCCCCAGGCGCAGCAGACGCTTTTCGGTTTCCCGCAGGGAGAAACCACAATCCACCAGCACATACGTGTCAGCGCTGGCTATCAGCGTGCCGTTCCCTTGGCTACCGCTGCCGAGAACGGCAAAACGCATGTGATCAGCCCAGGTTGTCCTGAATCACGCTCAATACCTTGCGCGCCACATCGGCCGGCGCCACGGTGTTGATGTTTTTCTCGACGGTGACCTGGACGTTTTCGCCAACCTTGCTCAGGCGAACCTGATAACGCTCGGCACGGGCTTCAACTTCTTCCTTGTTCGGCTTGCTGCCGAACAGGCCACTGAAGAAACCTGGCTTCTCGTCCTTCTTCTCGGCTTTTTCGGCCAGGTTGATGTAGTACAGGCCCAGGCTGCGGTTGATGTCTTCAACGCGCCATTCGCCCTGTTCCAACGCACGACCAACACTCGACCAGGCACGATCCAGGTCGGTGCCGACGTTCAGGACAGGGTTACCGCTGCCGTCTTCGCTCAGGCTGACACGACTTGGCGTATCGGAGTCACGCGAAGCCAGCATGGAGACCGAACCGCCCTTCTCCGAGGTGCGGCTCATGCTCGCGAGCATGTCGTCGACCAGTGCCGCGTCCAGGCCAGTGTTGACCGAACGGTTGGTGAAGGCCACGTCGGAGGTGCTACCGGCAGGACGCTCGGCGCTGACCACGTAGATTTCACTGGTGTTGCGCTGCACGCCTGGCTCGATGCGGACCCGCACGCGGGTTTCGCTGTTCGCGCCGACACCGGCTGCGCTCAGGCGCTTGGCCATTGCAGCGGACAGTTCGTCGGAATGCTGCCAGGTGGTAGTGAATTCGCCGGTTTGCGGACGCTGTTCGTCCAGACGGAAACCGTTGTCCTGAAAGAACTGCACGGCCACTGGCCAGACTTCGGCCGGCGGGTTCTGAGCAACGATCCAACGCGAATCACCGGTCTTTTGCAGGGAGTAGGCGCTGGCGTCAGCCGCTGCCGACAACGGCTGCGGACGAGGAACGATGTACTCGCCCTTGACGGAGTCATCGGCCACGTTGCGCGGGATCGGCAACAGCGGATCCAGACGTTTGGCAGTGCTGACATCCGGCGGCAGTTGCATGGGTGCAGTCTGTTGCGCTTCCAGGTAATCGCTACCGCGGTCACGGAAATAACCTTCCGGGCCCCAGACCCATCCGCAGCCACTGGTGCTGGAGATGATCAAGGCAAGTGCGGAAAGTCCGGCCAATCGCTTCATGCGTAGTACTTCCTCAATTAAACCAGGACGCCGCACTGGCGCAGGGCCGTGCGAAGCGTTTCATGACAGGGTGCGCTCAGCCAGGTCAGCGGCAGGCGAATGCCTTCGTGCATCAGGCCCATTTCGACCAAAGCCCACTTCACTGGAATCGGGTTGGCTTCGATGAACAGATCCTTGTGCAGTGGCATCAATTTTTCGTTGATTGCCCGTGCAGTCTCGGCGTCGCCCTTGAGCGCTGCCTCGCACAGGTCAGCCATTTCGCGCGGGGCGACGTTGGCGGTGACGGAGATGTTGCCCTTGCCGCCCATCAGGATCAGCTCGACAGCGGTCGGATCATCGCCGGACAGCACGATGAAGTCCTTGCTCACGCCATCAAGGATTGCCTTGGCACGCTTCATGTCGCCGGTGGCTTCCTTGATACCGATGATGTTCGGCACAGTGGACAGGCGAATCACGGTCTCGGCCTGCATGTCGCAGGAGGTGCGGCCAGGAACGTTGTAGAGAATCTGTGGAATGTCGACCGCTTCAGCAATGTGCTTGAAGTGCTGGTACAAACCTTCCTGAGTCGGCTTGTTGTAGTACGGAACGACCAGCAGACAGGCGTCGGCGCCGGCCGCTTTGGCGTTGCGGGTCAGTTCTACGGCTTCGCGGGTCGAGTTGGCGCCGGTACCGGCGATGACCGGAATACGGCCATTGACCTGCTTGACCACGGCTTTGATGACAGCGATGTGTTCGTCCACATCGAGGGTTGCCGACTCGCCGGTAGTACCGACCGCGACAATGGCATGGGTGCCGTTTTCAAGGTGGAAGTCCACGAGTTTGCTGAGGCTGTCCCAGTCAAGACGCCCTTGTGCATCCATGGGTGTGACCAGTGCCACCATACTGCCCGCAATCATGAAACCGCTCCTGCCGGAAAAAGAGAGCGGTAATGGTACTGGCGCCAAGATGCTTGCACAAGCAAAGTACTGCGCTGCTGCCATTCCCCTTGGCGTCGCTTTTCGCTACCCTTCAGACTTTGATCGGTACTGATAAGCTCGTACGCCGGGTTCCAGCCTCCATTTTCGGCATCACAAGCCCCGATCCAGCGTTGCCGCCCCTCGCTCCTGCCTCACTGGAGCATGTTGCAACCTTGTGGCTCGGGTTTTTTGAATTCGCATCCGCAGGCTCGCTCCCGGTAAAAAAAGCCCGTAGAAGTATCGACCGCTCATCGCTTTAGGAATGCTGCATGTCCACCCCCACAGTTCGCGAACAATTCCTTGTCATCAGTGCCCTCGGCGCCAACCCCATGGAGCTGACTAACGTCCTGTGCCGCGCCAGCCATGAAAACCGCTGCGCCGTGGTCACCTCTCGCCTGACGCGTCATGGCGAGTGCAGTGCGTTGATCCTCGAGATCTCCGGCAGCTGGGATGCCCTTGCGCGCCTCGAAGGCAGCCTGCCGAGCCTCGCCAAGAAGCACGCCTTTACGGTCAACGTGGTGCGCAGCGCAGCGCTGGAGAATCGTCCTCAAGCCCTGCCTTACGTCGCCTATGTCAGCTCGGCTTACCGCTCGGACATTATCAACGAGCTGTGCCAGTTCTTCATGGACCACAACGTCGAGCTGGAAAACCTGACCTGTGACACCTATCAGGCTCCGCAAACCGGCGGCACCATGCTCAATGCCACGTTTACCGTGACCTTGCCGGCCGGGGTGCAAATCAGCTGGCTGCGCGATCAGTTCCTGGATTTCGCCGACGCGCTGAACCTGGATGCCCTGATCGAACCGTGGCGCCCACAAAACCCAATGTAAGGAAGCTTTCATGGCCGTTGCCATCGATCAACCGGTTGCCGACTTCGAAGCACCCGCCACCAGCGGGCAGACCGTCAACCTCGCAAGCCTCAAAGGCAAGCAGGTGGTGATTTACTTCTATCCGAAGGACAGCACGCCAGGCTGCACCACTCAGGGTCAGGGCTTTCGTGACCAGCTCGACGCCTTTAAAGCCGCCAATACCGAAGTCTTTGGCGTGTCACGCGACAGCCTTAAATCACACGAAAACTTCAAGGCCAAGCAGGCGTTCACCTTCGAGCTGATCAGCGACAAGGAAGAAGCGCTCTGCCAGCAGTTCGACGTGATCAAGCTGAAAAAGCTCTACGGCAAAGAATATATGGGTGTTGATCGCAGCACGTTCCTGATCGACAAGGATGGGGTGCTGCGTCAGGAATGGCGTGGTGTGAAGGTGCCGGGTCATGTGGATGCTGTTCTGGCTGCCGCTCAGGCGCTGAACAAGGCCTGATTTTCAGCGCCCTTTCGGACGCTTTCGCGAGCAGGCTCGCTCCCACAGTTGACCCGAGCTGTCCAGACAAACGCGGTTTAATGTGGGAGCGAGCCTGCTTGCGAAGAGGCCTTATGCCTTACCCGGCAGTTAAAGCAGCGGCGCCACCACCGGTTCCTTGCGTGGCCAGGCATCCAGCACCGCCTTGAACAAGGTCGCCAGGGGGATCGCAAAGAATACCCCCCAGAATCCCCACAATCCGCCAAACAACAATACCGCGCAGATGATCGCCACCGGATGCAGATTGACCGCTTCTGAAAACAGCAACGGCACCAGCACGTTGCCGTCCAGCGTCTGGATGATCCCGTAGACCGCCATCAAATAGATGAACTGATCGCTCCAGCCCCACTGGAACAACGCAATCAGCATGACCGGCACGGTCACCACCACAGCGCCGACGTAAGGCACCACCACCGACACGCCCACCAGCAATGCCAGCAGCGCCGCGTAGTTCAGGCCCAGAACAACGAAACCGATGTAGGTCACGCCACCGCAAATGAAAATCTCGATGACCTTGCCACGAATGTAATTGGCAATCTGCCGGTTCATCTCATGAGCGACGCGGGTGATCAGCGCCCGCTCACGAGGCAAGTAACCACGCACCCACTGACCGATCATCTCCCGGTCCTTGAGAAAGAAAAACACCAGGATCGGCACCAGCACCAGGTAGATCATGATGTTCACCAGCAACGGCAGACTCGACAGCGAGAACGTCAGCGCCCACTGGCCGAACTTGCCAATCTCGCCCCGCGCCACTTCGATGGCCTGCAGCACCTGCTCATCGGATACCAGATGCGGGTAGCGCTCGGGCAGCAGCAATAACAGCGACTGCCACTTGGCGAGCATGCCGGGTAACTCGTTGAACAGCGTAATCAACTGATGCCAGAGCAACGGCACCACAACCACGATGAACACCAGCAATAGCCCCATGAACAACGCAAAGACCAGTCCCACCGCCACCCCGCCCGGCATGCGCAGGCGTTCGAGGGTGACGACCAACCCTTGCATCAGGTACGCCAGCACCATCCCGGCCAGCACTGGCGCAAGCATGCCGCCCAGCGTCAGCACGGCGGTAAACGCCAGAAACAGCAGGACCGCCAGCACAACAGCCTCTTCGTCGGAGAAGTAGCGCTGAATCCAGTCGCGTAACACTTTGAACATCAATAATCCTTAGAAACGAACGCAGCAGAATTCAGGCTTTTTTCAACCAGTAGCGGTAAACACCCGCTTCATCTTCTTCACGAAGCAGCGTATGACCCGCCAATCGGGCAAAGGTGCGGAAGTCGCGCTGCGAGCCCGCATCGGTGGCAATGACCTTCAGCACTGCGCCGCTGGCCAGTCGATTGAGTTCCATCTTGGCCTTGAGCAACGGCAAGGGGCAATTCAGGCCGCTGGCGTCGAGCTCGGCGTCATGGGCTACAGCGTCGGTCATTGCATCACTCCGGGGACAGGTGGTCGAGCGGCTAGAATATCTGGTCCGAAGCGTAGTGTCCGGCTACAGTAAGGTCTTTGTCGACTAAGGCTTTGTGCATGACTTTTTTGCGCCCTACCCTGCTGACGCTCGCTTGCCTGCTCGCCTCACCGGGCTTCGCCGACGACCTGCCGTCACTCGGCGACGCCAGTTCTGCCATCGTCTCGCCGCAACAGGAGCATCAGTTGGGCCGTGCCTGGCTGGCGCTGTTGCGCAGCCAGGTTTCGCAGCTCAACGATCCACAGCTCAAGGACTACGTCGAATCCAGCGTCTACAGGCTGGTAGAGACCAGCCAGGTCAATGACCGGCGCCTGGAGTTCATCCTGATCAACAGCCCGCAACTCAACGCCTTCGCCGCACCGGGCGGTATTGTCGGGGTTAACGGCGGCTTGTTCCTCAATGCCCAGACCGAAGGCGAATACGCCTCCGTACTCGCTCACGAATTGGCTCACTTGTCGCAGCGCCACTTCGCCCGTGGCGTCGAAGCCCAACAGCGCATGCAAGTGCCGATGATGGCCGCGCTGCTGGCCGGGATCGTGATTGCCGCAGCCGGCGGCGGTAACGCCGGGATCGCGGCCATTGCGGGCACGCAGGCGGCAGCCATTCAGGAACAACGGCGTTTTTCTCGCCAGAACGAACAGGAAGCTGACCGCATTGGCATCCTCAATCTGGAAAAGGCCGGTTACGACCCGCGGTCGATGCCGACCATGTTCGAGCGATTGGCGCGCCAGTACCGTTTTGACGCCAAGCCACCGGAATTTCTGCTGACTCACCCGGTGACCGAGTCGCGGATCGCTGACACGCGCAACCGCGCCGAACAGGCAAAACCCGGCGGCATCGAAGACACGATGCGTTATCAGCTGATTCGTGCACGGGTCCAGTTGATCTATGAAGAAACCCCAGGCCTGGGTGCCAAACGCTTTCGCGCCCAGCTTGATGAAAACCCGAAAAATGATGTCGCTCGCTATGGCCTGGCCATCGCGCAGATCAAGGGCGGCCAGCTGAATGAAGCACGGGAAAACCTCAAGCTGCTTCTGGCCAAGTCGCCGAACGAAATCATCTACAACCTGGCGCAGGTCGATCTGGACATCACCAACAATCGTCTGCCGGACGCCCAATCCCGGGTTGACCGAATGTTGACGCAGTACCCCGGCAACTATCCGCTGAACTCAGTGCGCGTTGACCTGCTGCTCAAGCAGAACCGTGCGCCCGAAGCGGAAAAAGCACTGGAGAATCTGCTCAAGAGCCGTCCTGACGATCCGGACGTCTGGTACATGGTGGCCGAGACTCGCGGTCTGTCAGGCAACATCATCGGCCTGCATCAGGCTCGCGCCGAGTATTTCGCCCTGGTCGGGGATTACCGCCAGGCCATTCAGCAACTGGACTTCGCCAAGCGCAAGGCAGGCACCAACTTCCCGCTGTCATCGCGGATCGATGCACGGCAACGTGAGCTGATGGAACAGGAGCGCATGATCAAGGACATGATGGGCTGACCTGCTATTCAAACAAAATGCCAGGCACAAAAAAACCGCCTCTTTCGAGGCGGTTTTTTATTCAGCCAACAACCGGATTATTCAGCCAGTTTGAAGGTGATGAAACTGGCGCGACCTTGACGCAGAACCCGCATCGACACCGAGCGGTTCTTTGGCAGCGCCTTGGCGATATCCGTGAACTCCTTGGTGGAACCGATTGCCTGATTATTCAGGTGAGTGATCACATCGCCTGGCTGCAGGCCAATCAGAGAAGCAGGACCGTCCTGGACTTCCTTGATCACGACACCGCCTTTGAGGTCGTAGGTTTTCTTCTGCTCATCCGTCAGCTCGACCACGGAAACACCCAGCCGGTTGCTGCTGCGCTCGGTGGTAGATTTCGGCAGCGAATCCAGCTCTTTGCCTTCTTCCGGGATAGCGCCGACCGTCAACTCGACATTCTTGCGCTTACCTTCACGAATCACTTCCAGATCAGCTTTCGAGCCGGCCTTCAGCGCGCCCACCAGGTGTGGCAGATCGGCGGACATGACGATCGGTTGGCCGTTCATGCTCAGGATCACGTCACCTACTTGCAGGCCACCCTTGGCAGCCGGGCCGTCATCCTGGATCTGAGCCACCAACGCACCGGCTGGCTTCTCCAGACCGAACGATTCGGCCAGATCCTTGCTCACTTCCTGAATCACCACACCCAACCAGCCACGGCTAACTTTGCCACCGCTTTTGAGCTGATTGGAAACGTCCATGGCGACGTCGATCGGGATCGCGAACGACACACCCATGAAGCCGCCGGAACGGGTGTAGATCTGCGAGTTGATGCCAACCACTTCGCCGGCCAGGTTGAACAGCGGACCACCCGAGTTACCCGGGTTGATCGGCACGTCGGTCTGGATGAACGGCACATAGTTTTCGTTTGGCAGGCTGCGACCGATGGCGCTGACGATACCTTGGGTCACGGTATGGTCGAAACCGAATGGCGAGCCAATCGCCACGACCCATTGGCCGGCCTTCAGGTCCTGGGATTTGCCGAGCTTGAGGACCGGCAGATCCTTGCCCTCGATTTTCAGCAGAGCCACGTCGGAACGCGGATCGGTGCCAATCAGTTTGGCTTTCAATTCGCTGCGGTCAGCGAGGCGGACGAGGATTTCGTCTGCATCGGCAATCACATGGTTGTTGGTCAGGATGTAGCCATCAGACGAGATGATGAAACCCGAGCCCAGGGATTGGGCTTCACGCTGACGATCACCGCGGGGCGTACGCGGCTGTGGCGGCATACCGCGCTCGAAGAACTCGCGCAACATGGGCGGCAAGCCTTCAAGGTCGGGCATCTGCTCGCTCACTATGCGATCAGGCAGTTTCTGCGTGGTACTGATGTTTACCACCGCGGGCGAGGCCTGCTCGACCAACTGTGTGAAGTCAGGCAACTCAGCCGCTTGAACAGCGACCGCCTGACCAAGCACCAGCACGGTGGCAAAAATAGAGAGATAAGACTTCAAGCGTGGTATCGACATACGGCTCCCGTTACGACGAGCATGGTTAAGCGATATGGAGCAAGGAACACCGGGAACGATACGCCGGTATTTTTGTTCCGGGAACAACAAACAAGGCCAGAGCCGAGAGGCTCTGACCTATAGAAAAAATCGGGGATATTTGCAAGTTGAAATGCTCACCAAACATTTCGATTTCAGCTCACTACTTGGTTGCAGTGGCGTCGCTGCGCATGGATAGCGCAATCCGTTCAGCGGTGCCAATCGGAATCTCACCGACCACGGTCACCATCATCTCGCCTTGCGGGGTAGTCAAGCGTCGGGAAACTGCAACGGTCGGCCCCAACTGGGTGCGAGTGTCAGTAATTGTTGCGCCATTCAACGGCTCTAGGAAAACCGAGAAACGCGCCAGACCATCGTCATACATCAGACTGTTGACTTGGGTTTTGGTCTCTGGATCCTTGCGGGACGTACTGCTGGTCAGCTCGAAACCAGGCGGTAACCAGTCCGAACGCCATACTTGCGCCGCCTTGGTTGCAGAAGCCTTGTCACTGTCGAGGGCAATAGTTTTGCAATCGGCACTAGGCTGCAAGTCGCTGTCGGACGGAAGATCGGCGGTATCCAGTTGCGTGAACTGGAATCGCTCCAGCAACTGCCCTCGTTCATTCAGAAGCAATGATTTGAGAGGCAGGCCGGTTTCTTTATCCAGATGCAATTCAAAACCGTAGCGGTGTTGATCGCGAGGTGTCAGTGAAACGATTACTGCCGCACGCCCAGCCACACGCGACTTGCCAATGACGGCAAGGTCGTACCAATTCTTTAACTTTTGTGGATCGAGTGCACGAGCAGCGGAGCTGGGGGAATCTCCAAGCCCTGCTATCAGAATGCCGCTAACGCATTGAGTACGTCCATCAATGCGCACGACTTCCTGTGCCGAGCCGTCGAGCTGGAGTAAACGCTCGCGGACCTTGCCATCCTGGACGCGGTGCCAAATGTTGTGGGTAGAAAAACTACCGTTACGCTCGTAGACGAATGTACCGTGAAAACTTTGCTGTTGCTCGGCTTGGCCCAGACGGGTCAACCAGTTCTGGGCTTCATCAGCATGGGCTGGAACAACAAACCAGCCACCGAGCAGAAGCGTAAGTAGAGGGATGGCGCGCATGATCCTCCTTAACGGTTTTCCAGACTTGCTGCACGAGCGTAAGGCAGAGCGCTCTCAGTACCTTTCAGTGCAGCCTGTTGAGCATGTTGGCGCAAATAGCCTGGCAGACGCTGATCGTGCGAGCCTTGCTGACCTTGCAACACGCCGTTGGCCATAGGGCCAGTGGCTTCCGAACTCTCATTGTAGCCTGCTAATACAGCTGGACCCTTGACCTGAGGAACGGCCAGACCTGGTTGACTGGATTGTTGAGCCAGTTCGACCCCAGCGATTTCGTCCTGGTTATATAGACGAACACCTGCCAGTACGGCGAGGGTTACCGAAGCAGCGACCGCCAGACGACCCAGGCTGCGCCATGGACCACGGGTGGCTTTTGCAGGTACGGCTTCGTCAGCCAGCGCAGCAGAAACTGCCGCAGCGATATCCAGACGTGGAAGCAGCAAATCCTTGTGCATAACTGCCCGAGCGATTTGATAACGAGCCCAGGTATCACGGGTTTCTACATCGTCAAAGGCATTCAATACCCGACGCAATTCCAATTCGTCCGCTTCGTTATCCATCACTGCGGACAGCGATTCCTGCAGGGCTTCACGACTCATGGCGTTCCTCTCTTGGCTGTCGCCGCTGTCTCAGTTTTCCTGCAACAACGGCTGCAGGGCTTTATCGATGGCTTCCCGAGCGCGGAAAATCCGGGAGCGCACGGTACCCACCGGACACTGCATGACGGCCGCAATGTCCTCGTAACTCAGACCATCGAATTCACGTAAAGTTAAAGCCGTACGCAAATCTTCTGGCAGTTGCTGAATGGTTCGATGGACGGTGCCTTCGATCTCATCCCGCAGCAATGCACGTTCTGGCGACTCGAGATCCTTGAGGCCATGATCGCCATCGTAGAACTCTGCATCCTCGGAACTGACATCGCTATCCGGCGGCCGACGGCCGCGTGAAACCAGATAGTTTTTCGCCGTGTTGATGGCGATGCGGTAAAGCCACGTATAAAACGCGCTGTCCCCGCGAAAATTTCCAAGTGCACGGTACGCCTTGATAAAGGCTTCCTGCGCCACATCCTGGGCTTCATGGGTGTCGTGCACGAAACGCACGATCAACCCGAGAATTTTGTGCTGGTATTTCAGCACTAGCAGATCGAAAGCTCGCTTGTCGCCGCGTTGAACGCGCTCGACCAGCTGCTGATCCTCTTCCTGGGTTAGCATGAACACTCCTCGATAAGCTCGAAGGAGGCTTGCATAACTAAACAACCAGACTTGCAAACATAGACTCGGGCTTTTCGCAAAAGTTCTCCCCCTCCAAGCAAGTTTCCTGCGGGCTCTGATTTGGCACGCACGAAAAGCGCAGCGCGGGTTAACCCGGCTGCGCGAATAATCTTGTCATCGGATTCGCCGGCAAGGATCAAATCACAGATCCCGCGTTGAAGCCGACACTGTCCCTTGAATCAGGCAACGGTCTATTGGTCTTGGGCCTTTGGCAAAAGTTCCAAATATTTATAGCTGCGCAAGAGCGACATTGTGCAATCGTGAATGGAAAAAAACTGTTAAATCGTTGATACAGTCGTCTTGTCGCCGAAGCGGCCGAAAAACCATCCGACGAAGCGTCAGGTATTTTCCGTCACAGTAGTTTCACAATGCCATGTGCGCTCGCTATTGTGCCGCTCCCCCCCTCTATATACTAGTGGGCTGTGTGGCTGTCTTGACTCGCCGATCCAGGTGTCTTGCGCCAACCCCGACCCGGGTCGCTTTGAGCGGAATCCTGAAATGAGCCAACAGTTTCAACACGATGTTCTGGTAATTGGCAGCGGTGCTGCCGGCTTGAGCCTTGCGCTGACCTTGCCCGGTCATTTGCGCATCGCCGTACTGAGCAAAGGCGACCTCGCCAATGGCTCGACTTTCTGGGCCCAGGGTGGCGTCGCTGCCGTCCTGGATGACACCGACACCGTTGAATCACATGTCGATGACACCCTCAATGCTGGCGGCGGCCTGTGCCACGAAGACGCCGTGCGCTTTACCGTCGAGCACAGTAAAGAAGCGATTCAATGGCTGATCGACCAAGGTGTGCCCTTCACCCGCGATGAACAGTCCGGTACCGAAGATGGCGGATTCGAGTTCCACCTGACCCGCGAAGGCGGTCACAGTCATCGGCGTATCATCCATGCCGCCGATGCCACGGGCGCCGCGATATTCAGAACCTTGCTCGACAAGGCCAGGCAACGACCGAACATCGAACTGCTGGAGCAGCGGGTCGCGGTCGACCTGATTACCGAAAAGCGCCTGGGCCTTGAAGGTGATCGCTGCCTCGGCGCCTACGTCCTCAATCGCGGAACCGGTGAAGTTGACACCTACGCCGCTCGCTTTGTGATCCTCGCATCGGGCGGCGCCGCAAAGGTCTATCTCTATACCAGCAACCCCGACGGTGCCTGCGGTGATGGCATTGCCATGGCCTGGCGCTCGGGCTGCCGGGTGGCGAATCTGGAGTTCAACCAGTTCCACCCCACTTGCCTGTATCACCCGCAAGCCAAGAGTTTCCTGATCACCGAAGCCCTGCGCGGCGAAGGCGCACACCTGAAGCTGCCTAACGGCGAACGCTTCATGCAACGCTTCGACCCTCGCGCCGAGCTGGCGCCACGGGACATCGTCGCACGTGCCATCGACCATGAAATGAAGCGCCTGGGCGTCGATTGTGTCTATCTGGACATCAGCCACAAGCCGGAAGCGTTCATCAAGACTCACTTCCCGACGGTGTACGAGCGCTGCCTCGAATTCTCCATCGACATCACCAAGCAACCGATTCCAGTGGTTCCTGCGGCGCACTACACGTGCGGTGGTGTGATGGTCGATCAGCAGGGTCGCACCGACGTGCCGGGACTCTATGCCATTGGCGAAACCAGCTTCACCGGCCTGCACGGCGCCAACCGCATGGCCAGCAACTCGTTACTCGAGTGTTTCGTTTACGCGCGCTCCGCGGCGGCGGACATTCTTGAGCAGCTGCCGCAGGTTTCGATTCCGACCGCCCTGCCCGTCTGGGATGCGAGCCAGGTCACCGACTCCGATGAGGACGTGATCATTGCGCACAACTGGGACGAACTGCGGCGATTCATGTGGGACTACGTCGGCATTGTGCGCACCAACAAGCGCTTGCAACGGGCACAGCACCGCGTGCGTCTGTTGCTGGATGAAATCGACGAGTTCTACAGTAACTACAAGGTCAGTCGGGACTTGATCGAACTGCGTAACCTGGCCCAGGTGGCCGAGCTGATGATCCAGTCAGCCATGGAACGCAAGGAGAGTCGCGGCCTGCATTACACCCTCGACTATCCGAACATGCTGCCGGTGGCCCTGGACACTATTCTGGTGCCGCCCACCTACGTCGACTGAACGTGAGCCGAACCCGCAGGCGCCGGTGCATATCCGCCGCCTGCGAGTCGCGGGGAACGCAGATTGATCTGACCCGCCGCTCGTCTCGCAGTCGAAAACGCAGCACAACGAGCAAAGGGAGCGCCAGGCTGTCCGGTCGTAGCTGCACCGATTGCCAACCCTCCTCCTGATTCCACAATTGCCAACCATCGGCATTGCGACGCAAGCCGCGAAATGCTCTTGGGTGTGTCAGCAGAATTTGCCGCGGTAACGCCCAAGCACCGTGAGCCAGACAGCAAAAAGCGCCGAGCAGACTGGCCCAGACCGGTATAGAGAGAAGACACAGCGAACCCAGCGCGAACAGCTGGGCCAGAAGATACGCCGCCAGCAACTGCCGTGAGGCATGCCAGCGGCATTCGAACGCATTATTTGGGCTGGACACGATCCAGAATCATGCGAACCATGCGCTGAAGCTCCGGATCTTCAGATTCGGCGCGTTCCATGAACCAGCCGAACATGTCCTGATCTTCGCATTCGAGCAGCTTGCGGTAGCAATCGCGGTCGACATCATTGAGGTGCGGATAGACCTCCTTCACGAACGGTACCAGCAACACGTCAAGCTCAAGCATGCCGCGGCGGCTGTGCCAGTAGAGGCGATTCAGTTCAACATCTTCGACCATGGAGCGCTCCTCAAATAGGCGGCAAGTATACAGCCCCAGGCGGAGTCGAACACTCGGCTTTGGTCGGCCACCAACGATCCTTTGTGAACTACCCATTTCAAGAGCGCCCCCTTATGATGTCCCCCAGACTCTTTATCCTGCGATGACCCATGGCCGATTCTGCTTTTTTCTGCACCCTGTCTCACGAAGGCGTTCTCGCAGTACGCGGCGCGGACGCCGGCAAATTCCTGCAAGGCCAATTGACCTGCAACCTCAATTACCTGAGTGACACCCAGGCCAGCCTCGGCGCCCGCTGCACGCAGAAGGGCCGGATGCAGTCGAGTTTCCGCATCCTGCTGGAAGGCGACGGCGTTCTGATGGCCATGGCCACCGAACTGCTGGAACCGCAACTGGCGGACCTGAAAAAGTACGCGGTGTTCTCCAAGTCCAAACTGACCGACGAAAGCGCTGCCTGGGTCCGCTTCGGCATCGACCATGGCGATGCGGCGCTGATCAGCCTCGGTCTTGATCTTCCGGCTGACACCGACAGCGTCGCGCGCAATGACGGCTTGATCGCCATTCGCGTCTCGCCGGACCGCGCCGAACTCTGGGTCGCCGCCGACCAGGCCGACCTTATCAAGGGCAAGCTGTCCGCCGTATTGGCCGAAGGCGATCTGAATCAATGGCTGTTGGGCCAGATCCGCGCAGGGATCGGCCAGGTCATGCCGAGCACTCGCGAACTGTTCATCCCGCAAATGCTCAATCTGCAAGCCGTAGGTGGCGTGAGCTTCAAGAAAGGCTGCTACACCGGCCAGGAAATCGTTGCGCGCATGCAGTACCTGGGCAAACTCAAGCGCCGCTTGTATCGCCTGACACTGGATGCCAACGAGTTGCCTGAACCTGGCACACCCTTGTTTTCCCCTACCCACGGCAGCTCTATCGGCGAAGTGGTGCTGGCCGCCAACGCCGAGCAAAACATTGAACTCCTGGCCGTGCTGCAAGCCGAAGCAGCAGAAGGCGGTGATATCCATCTGGGCGCGCTCGAAGGGCCAGCCCTGCACCTGCTCGACCTGCCTTACGAACTGGATCGCGATCGCGAAATCCAGCGTTAACAGCAGCATTTGTCGCAATACCTAGAGAAACGAAATGAGCGAGCTGGCGGAAAAGGTCCAACAGGATTTGGTTGAGGCCATCGATAACGATGACCTGGTTCTGCCAACGTTACCGGAAGTGGCCCTGCAGATTCGCAAGGCCGCCGAAGACCCGGAAATCAGTGTCAGCACCCTGAGCAAAGTGATCGGCCGCGATACCGCGCTGTCGGCGCGTCTGATCAAAGTGGTCAATAGCCCGCTGTTGCGCGCGACCCAGGAAGTCACTGACCTGCACACGGCAATCACTCGACTGGGCATCAATTACAGCAGCAACCTGGCCATCGGTCTGGTCATGGAACAGATTTTCCATGCCCGCTCCGAGGTGGTGGAACAGAAAATGCGCGATGTCTGGCGCAAAAGCCTGGAAATCGCCGGGATCAGCTATGCGTTGTGCCGCCGGTACACGCAACTCAAGCCCGACCAGGCAGCCCTTGGCGGACTGGTGCATCAGATCGGTGTGTTGCCGATCCTGACCTACGCCGAAGATCACTATGAACTGCTGGCTGACCCGGTCAGCCTCAACCATGTGATCGATCACATTCATCCACTGCTCGGCGACAAACTGCTCAGGGTCTGGGAGTTTCCGGAGATGCTGGTACAGGTGCCGGGGCTTTATCTGGACTTCAATCGACAGTCCGAGCGGGTCGACTATGTCGATCTGGTGCAAGTGGCCAGCCTGTATTGCCACAAGGACACCGATCATCCCCTCGCCCGTATCGACGCATTCAGCGTGCCGGCGTTCAAAAAGCTGGGAATTGATCCGGAGAACGAGGCAGTATGCCGCGATCTGGAAGAGTCACGGTCGATGTTTTACTAATCTAGACCGCGTCGCGCCCTTCGCGAGCAAGCCCGCTCCCACATTTGATCTGTGTTCACAGGACCAATGTGGGAGCGGGCTTGCTCGCGAAGGGGTCAGCCCTGACACCGAAAAACTATCCGGCGATAAAACTCACCCGCACCTTCAACCCCGCCTGCTCGCCATCGTGCAGGCTGATTTGAGCCAGGTGTGCGCGGCAGATCTCGCCAACAATCGCCAGTCCCAATCCCGAACCGGCCACCTGCTGGTTGCGCCGATAAAAGCGCTCGAACACCCGATCGCGCTCTTCAAGAGGAATGCCTGGGCCGTCGTCCTCGACCTCCAACACAGCCGGTGCCGTGACCCGAAGAATCACGTTGCCACCCGACGGCGTGTGCGCCAGCGCGTTATCCACCAGATTGCTCAACAGTTCGTTCAACAGCGTTGGCTCGCCGCGCAACCACACCGGTTCGTCCGCTTCCAGCGCCAGCGCCACACCGCGCGCATGGGCCAGCGGCGCCATGGCCATGCCGAGTTCGCGAGCCAGCTGACTGAGGTCAAGCAACTGCGCGCCGCCCTCGGCGATGGCCCGGGCACCGTTTTCGACCCGTGCCAGCGAGAGCAATTGATTGGCAAGGTGAGTCAAACGGTCCGTACTTTGGGCGACCGTTTCCAATGTATTGCGCCAGGTTTCAGGTTCGGTCGAGCGCAAACCCAGCTCCAGTCGTGCCTTGAGCGCCGCCAGGGGCGTACGCAACTCATGGGCGGCATCGGCGATGAACTGCGCCTGACGCTCGAACTGCCCGCGCAAGCGCTCGGTAAAGTGATTGAGCGCGCGCACCAGCGGCCATAATTCGCGTTGCACTTCCACCAACGGTAATGGCCGCAGATCGTCCGACTGACGCTCTTCCACCGCGGTGCGCAAGCGTTCCAACGGACGCAACGCGGCGCTGACCGCAAACCACACCAACAACAACGCACCCATCGCCAACATACCCAGACGCAGCAACGTGTCCGCCGCCAGGCTGCGGGCCATGCTGACCCGCGCCTCATCGGTTTCCGCCACGCGGATTTCCGCCATGCCGTTCATGTTCGGCTCGCTCACGGGTTTGAGCAGGCTCACCACGCGCACGTTCTGCCCCTGGTACTTGGCGTTATAGAAGCGCGCCAGTGCCGGATAGTCATCGGTGCGTGGCGTTCCCGGCGGCGGTGGCGGAAGGTTTTCGTAACCGGAAATCAGCTTCTGATTGATGTCGTTGACCAGGTAAAAAATCCGTCCCGCACTGTCGTAGGCGAAGGTGTCGAGGGCCACGTAGGGCACGTCGGCGCTCAGCGTGCCGTCACGCTGGGAGACGCCCGCAGCGATGGTCCTCGCCGAGGCCAGCAAGGTCCGGTCATAGGCGGTGTCGGCCGCTTCGCGACCGTTCCAGTAAGCGCTCAAACCACTGGCCAACATCAACACCACCAGCAACAGCGCCAGATTCCACAGCAACCGCCAACGCAGGCTGCTGGGCTTATGCATCGCGGCTTTCCAGCAAGTAGCCGAGACCGCGGAAGGTCACGATGACGACCGGTTGACCGTCGAGCTTTTTGCGCAGGCGATGGACATAGATCTCGATGGCGTCGGGGCTGGCCTCTTCGTCCAGTCCGAAGACTTGCGAGGCCAGTTGCTCTTTGCTCATCACCCGACCGGGACGGGCAATCAGGGCTTCGAGCACCGCCTGCTCGCGGGAGGTCAGGGTCAGCAACTCTTCGCCAAGGGTGAAGCGCCGGGTGTCCAGGTCATAGGCCAGCACACCGCAGCGCTGCAGGCGTTCACCGCCGAGCACACTGCGGCGCAGCAAGGCTTTGACCCGGGCTTCGAGTTCGGTCAGTTCGAAAGGTTTGGCCAGGTAATCGTCAGCGCCAAGGTTCAGGCCGTGGACCCGATCCTTGACGTCGCTGCGGGCGGTCAGCATCAACACTGGCAGGTTCTTGCCCCGCGCCCGCAGGCGCGCCAGCACTTCGAAGCCATCCATGCGTGGCAGGCCGACGTCGAGAATCGCCATGGCGTATTCCTCGCTGCTCAACGCCAGGTCGGCCGCCACGCCGTCGTACAGCACATCCACGGTCAGCCCGGTGCTCTTGAGCGCCTGGGCGACACTTTCGGCGAGCTGCAGATGGTCTTCGACGAGCAGAACACGCATGGATCCTTACCTCATTCAGGGATGGCCGACGCCATTCTTTGGCGCGGAGTTTACAGCCGCAACCGCCGCTGTGAAGCCCGAAAACCGTGAAAGTCTTCTGAAAGGTTAGCGAAAGGTTGGCCGGTTAGAGTCCAGCCACGGACAGTTTCGACTGCCGTCGCTACCGCACATAGCGTACGAAAAACGCCTCGAAGCGTTTTCGCCAATAAGAACAATAAACGGAGTACTTCAAGATGCAGTCCATGCAGCTCCAGGCTTGCCCGCCTGCTCGCTTTTCCCGCCTCAGCTACACCGCCCTTGCCAGTGCTGCCGCCCTCGCCGGCTTTTCGCCGTTGAGCCAGGCTGCCTTCTTCGAAGACAGTACGGCAACCCTCGAAACCCGCAACATGTATTTCAACCGCGACTTTCGCGACGGTACCAGCGCCCAGCAATCCAAGCGGGACGAATGGGCCCAGGGGTTCATGCTCAATCTGCAATCGGGTTACACCGACGGCACCGTGGGGTTCGGTGTCGATGCGCTGGGCATGCTGGGGGTCAAACTCGATTCGAGTCCCGACCGCACCGGCACCGGCCTGCTGCCAACCCATGACGACGGCCGCGCGGCCGATGAGTACTCCAAGCTTGGCCTGACCGGCAAAGTGAAAATCTCCGCCACGGAACTTAAAATCGGCAGCCTGATTCCGGAACTGCCGATCCTCAAGCCCAACGACGGGCGCATCCTGCCGCAGACTTTTGAAGGTGGAATGCTGACCTCCAAAGAGATCAAGAACCTGACCTTCGCCGGCGGGCGTCTGGAGAAAGCCAAGGACCGCGACAGCACCGACTTCGAGGACATCGCCCTCAACAACAAGAACAGCCGCTTCGCCGGTACCGTGGCCGGCAAGCACTTTGACTTTGGCGGCGTGGACTACAAGTTCACCGACAAGATCACCGGCAGCTACCACTTCGCGCAACTCGATGAAGTCTACAACCAGCACTTCCTCGGTATTGTCGCTTCGCAACCGTTCGGCCCCGGTACTTTCGGCACCGATCTGCGCCTGGCCATCAGTGATGACCAGGGTGCGGCCCGTGGCGGCAAGATCGACAACAAATCCCTCAACGGCCTGGTGAGCTACGCCTTGAGCGGGCATAAATTCAGCGCCGGCTATCAGCACATGTCCGGCGACAGCGCGTTCCCTTATGTCGATGGCAGTGACCCGTACCTGGTCAACTTCGTTCAGATCAATGACTTTGCCGGCGCCGAAGAACATTCCTGGCAGGCGCGCTACGACTATGACTTCGCCAAACTCGGCATCCCCGGCCTGAGTTTCATGAGCCGTTACCTGAGCGGTGACAACATCAAGCTCAAGAACGGTGACGAAGGCAAAGAGTGGGAACGCAACACCGAAATCAAATACGTCGTACAAAGCGGCGCGCTCAAGGATGTCGCCGTGCGCCTGCGTAATGCCACTTACCGCTCCAACTACTCCGCTCGCGATGCCGATGAAGTGCGTCTGCTGGTGAGCTATAGCGTTGCCCTTTGGTAATTCAGTAAACCTATAACAACAACTCCCCAGGAGACTTGAATGAACTTATCACTGCGTAAAGTTGCTCTCACCGCCAGCGCCCTGCTGTTCGCCGGCCAATTGCTCGCCGAACCCAAACGCCCGGAATGTATCGCCCCGGCCTCGCCAGGCGGCGGTTTCGACCTGACCTGCAAGCTGGCGCAAAGCGCGCTGGTGAATCAGAAACTACTGACCAAACCGATGCGCGTGACCTACATGCCCGGCGGTGTCGGCGCGGTGGCGTACAACGCGGTGGTCGCCCAGCGTCCGGCCGATGCTGGCACGCTGGTGGCGTGGTCCAGCGGTTCGCTGTTGAACCTGGCCCAAGGCAAGTTCGGCCGTTTTGATGAAAGCGCCGTGCGCTGGTTGGCCGCCGTTGGAACAAGCTATGGCGCCATCGCGGTGAAAAGCGATTCGCCTTACAAGACCCTGGACGATCTGGTTCAGGCGTTGAAGAAAGATCCGAGCAAAGTGGTGATCGGCTCCGGCGGCACCGTCGGCAGCCAGGACTGGATGCAGACCGCCCTGATCGCCAAGGCCGCCGGGATCAACCCGCGTGACCTGCGTTACGTCGCCCTCGAAGGCGGCGGTGAAATCGCCACCGCCCTGCTCGGCGGCCACATTCAGGTTGGCAGCACCGACATCTCTGACTCCATGCCACACATCCTGAGCGGCGACATGCGCTTGCTGGCTGTGTTCGCCGAGAAGCGTCTGGACGAGCCGGAAATGAAAGACATTCCGACCGCCAAAGAGCAAGGCTACGACATCGTCTGGCCAGTGGTTCGCGGCTTCTACCTCGGGCCAAAAGTCAGCGATGAAGACTACGCCTGGTGGAAAGACGCTTTCGACAAACTGCTGGCTTCTGAAGAGTTCGCCAAGTTGCGTGATCAGCGTGAACTGTTCCCGTTCGCCATGACCGGCCCGGAGCTGGACACCTACGTGAAGAAGCAGGTGGCGGACTACAAAGTGCTGGCCAAAGAGTTCGGCCTGATTCAGTGATCGCCTCTGTCTAGCGGCTGCGGCCCCCGTTCTGCGGGGCCGCGGCACAGGAGTTTCTCATGCTCTTACAACGCATTTTCGCTTCGGTGCTGTTGCTGGCCTGTGTTGGCCTGGCGCTGATGGCGTGGCCGTATCAAGCGGCCTTTTCCTACGAACCGGTGGGGCCCCGAGCCTTCCCGCTATTGATGCTCGGCCTGATGGGCCTTGGTCTGTTGTACATGGTGTTTCGTCCGACACCGATCGTGCACAGTGACGACGACCCGAAACTCGACCGTGAAACCCTGATCAAGATCGGCATCTGCGTACTGCTGTTGCTGGTGTTCGCCGGGGCCTTCGAACCCCTTGGTTTCATCGTCGCCAGCATTCTGATTGGCATCCCTATGGCACGCCTGTATGGCGGCCGCTGGCTACCCAGCACGGTGATCATCAGCCTGATGGCTATCGGTCTTTATCTGCTGTTCGACAAGGTGATGGACGTGCCACTGCCGCTGGGCGTGCTCGACGTTCTGGAGAACTGATATGGATACTCTTGGCTATTTGGGTCAGGGCTTCGGCGTCGCGCTGAGCCCGTACAACCTGGTGACCGCACTGTGCGGCACCCTGATCGGCACCGTCGTCGGGCTGTTGCCAGGCCTGGGCCCGATCAACGGCGTGGCGTTGCTGATTCCGATTGCATTCGCCCTCGGTCTGCCGCCGGAGTCGGCGCTGATCCTCCTGGCGGCGGTGTACCTGGGTTGTGAATACGGCGGCCGGATCAGCTCGATCCTGCTGAACATTCCGGGCGAAGCCTCCACCGTCATGACCACCCTCGACGGTTACCCGATGGCTCGCAAGGGTCTGGCGGGTGTAGCGTTGTCGCTGTCGGCGTGGAGTTCGTTCATCGGTGCGTTCATCGCCACTTGCGGCATGGTGCTGTTCGCCCCGTTGCTGGCGAAATGGGCGATTGCCTTTGGACCGGCAGAGTATTTCGTGCTGATGGTGTTCGCGATTGTCTGCCTCGGCGGCATGGCCGGTGATCGACCACTGAAGACTTTTATCGCCGCGCTGATCGGTTTGTTTTTGTCGACCGTCGGGATCGATGCCAACAGCGGCGTGTATCGTTTCACCGGGGACAACATCCATTTGACCGACGGCATTCAGTTCGTCGTGCTGGTACTGGGTTTGTTCTCCATCAGTGAAATCCTTCTGCTGCTGGAAAAAACCCATCGCGGCCAGGAAGCGGTGAAAGCGACCGGCCGGATGATGTTCAACTTCAAGGAAGCGTCGTCGGTGTTCGTGGTGAACATCCGTTGCGGTCTGCTCGGTTTCATCATGGGCGTTCTGCCGGGTGCCGGCGCAACACTGGCCAGTGCCGTGGCCTACATGACCGAAAAACGTATCGCCGGCGCCAATGGCACGTTCGGACAAGGCGACATGCGTGGCCTCGCGGCGCCGGAAACCGCCATCGGCGGCGCAGCCTGCGGTGCCCTGGTGCCGATGCTGACGCTCGGCGTTCCGGGTTCCGGTACCACGGCGGTCATGATCGGCGCACTGTCGCTGTACAACATCACCCCGGGTCCGCTGTTGTTTCAACAGCAACCGGACATTGTCTGGGGCCTGATCGCTTCGTTGTTCGTCGCCAATATCATGCTGGTGATCCTCAACATCCCGATGATCCGCATCTTCACGCGCATCCTGGCCGTGCCGAACTGGGCGCTGGTGCCAGTGATTGCGATCATCACCGGGATCGGCGTCTACGCGGTGCACGCCACCACCTTCGACTTGTTCCTGATGATCGGCATCGGCATCTTCGGTTACATCCTGCGCAAGCTGGATTTCCCGTTGTCACCGGTTCTGTTGGGCTTCATCCTTGGTGGCCTGATGGAGCAGAACCTGCGTCGCGCCCTGTCGATTTCCAACGGCGCGCTGGAAATCCTCTGGTCCAGCCCGATCACCTTCGGTGTCTGGGTACTGACCGCAATCATGCTGCTGATGCCGATCCTGCGAATCTGGCGCAAACGTTCGGTCGCCCGGCGCGTTATCGCCGATGTCTGATCGAACACCCTTCAAAGCCTGGTGGGGAACTCCGCTGGTCGGTCTGCTGGGCGGTTACCTGGCCAGCCAGATTGGCTGGCCACTGCCATGGATGGTCGGCTCGTTGCTGGCGATCATCCTGGTGCGTTGCCTGACACCCTGGCAATTGGCGGAAATCCCTGGCGGCCGCAAGTGCGGCCAGTGGATTGTCGGCATCGGCATCGGCCTGCACTTCACCCCGGTGGTGATGGAGCAGGTCCTGAGCCACTTCGGCCTGATCTTCTTCGGTGCATTGGTCACCAGCCTCTCGGCCGTGGTCGGTGTCTGGTTGATGCGGCGTACCGGTGAAGATCGCGCCACCGCGTTCTTTTCCAGCATGCCCGGCGGCTCCGGGGAGATGGTCAACCTCGGCGCGCGTAACGGCGCGGTGCTCAGTCGCGTTGCAGCGGGGCAAAGTCTGCGGGTGTTGGTGGTGGTGCTGTGTGTGCCGGCGGCGTTCAAGTATTTACTGGGTGACGGTGCACCACTGTCCCATGCCACTTCCGTTGACTGGCGCTGGCTGGCACTTCTATTCCCGGCGGGCGCCCTCGCCGCCTGGATCTGGGAGCGTCTGCGTCAACCCAATCCGTGGCTGTTCGGTCCGTTGCTGGTGAGTGCGGCGGTGAGCATTGGCTGGGATCTGCACATCAGTTTGCCCAACGGCGGCAGCCAGATCGGCCAATGGCTGATTGGCAGCGGGTTGGGGTGCCACTTCAATCGGCAGTTTTTCCGGCGTGCGCCGTCGTTTATGGGGCGGACCTTGATCGGCACGGTGCTGACCATGTTGATCGCCACGCTGGCAGCCTTGGGGTTGAGTGCGCTGACGCATCTGGATTTGCGTTCGCTGACATTAGGCATGATGCCCGGCGGGATTGCGGAGATGAGCCTGACGGCAGAGACATTGCAGTTGTCGGTGCCGTTGGTGACGGCGATGCAGGTGATGCGCTTGTTGTTTGTGTTGTTTCTGGCGGAACCGTTGTTCAAGTATTGGAATCGGCAGCCCGACGCCCCCTAACCTGATCGTTCCCATGCTCCGCGTGGGAATGCCTCAACGGACGCTCCGCGTTCGGCTTTGGATGGGACGCAGAGCGTCCCGGGCTGCATTCCCACGCAGAGTGGTGGGAACGATCATTAACCCCTCAAACCGGCGGCAACCGCCACTCAATCGGCGTCTCGCCATTCTGCTCCAGAAACTTATTGGTTCGACTGAAGTGCCCGCACCCGAGGAAGCCGCGATAGGCGGACAGCGGTGATGGATGCACCGACGTCAGCACCAGGTGCTTGGTGGCATCGATCAGTTTCTGCTTGCTCTGGGCATGCGCGCCCCACAGCAGGAACACCAGATGTGGCTGGTGTTCGCTGACCACTTCGATAATCCGATCGGTAAAGTGTTGCCAGCCTTTGCCCGCATGGGCGTTGGCGTTGGCGCGTTCCACGGTCATGGTGGTGTTGATCATCAGCACGCCCTGGTCAGCCCAGCTTTGCAGGCAACCGTGGGTCGGGATGTCGATGTTCAGATCGCGTTTCAACTCCTTATAGATATTCACCAGCGACGGCGGCGCCGGTACGCCCGGTTGCACTGAAAAGCACAAGCCGTGGGCCTGTCCCGGACCGTGGTACGGGTCCTGGCCGAGGATGACGACTTTGACTTTATCCAGCGGCGTCGAATTGAGCGCGTTGAAAATCATCGGTCCCGGAGGGTAGATTTCCTTGCCTGCCGCACGCTCCTCTTGCAGGAAGTTGCGCAACTCTGCCATGTAGGGCTGGTCGAATTCGGCACGCAGTGCCTCCTTCCAGCTCGGTTCGAGTTTGATACGGTCGTCAGCAGTCATGGTTACATCCGGCAAAAACAATGGGGCGAACCCTAGGAAAGCCCATCACGCTTGTCAATTGATCTGACGCAGATCCAGCACTTTCCTACATAGCGATCATACTGAACGCTCAAATTCCCGATCGAGGTCACGATGAATCTGCACTTCGAAGAACTCACTGGCACCGACGGCGCACGCATCGGAGTCGCCAGCCTGGATGCCGAAAAGTCCCTCAATGCCCTGTCCTTGCCGATGATCAACGCCTTGCGCGATCAACTGGACGTCTGGGCCAAAGAGCCACAAATCGTCTGCGTCGTGCTGCGCGGCAACGGTGCCAAAGCCTTTTGCGCCGGTGGCGAAGTCCGCAGCCTGGTGGAAGCCTGTCGCGCCCATCCCGGCGAAGTGCCGCCGTTGGCCGCGCATTTCTTTGCGGCGGAATATCGCCTGGACTTCAATCTGCACACTTATCCTAAACCGCTGATCTGCTGGGGGCATGGCTATGTGCTCGGCGGCGGCATGGGGCTGCTGCAAGGGGCGGGCATTAGAATTGTTACGCCGAGCAGCCGCCTGGCGATGCCGGAGATCAGTATCGGTTTGTACCCGGATGTCGGGGCCAGTTGGTTTCTGTCGCGCCTGCCCGGCAAGCTCGGATTGTTTCTCGGTCTGACCGGCGCCCATATAAACGGTCGCGATGCGATCGATCTCGACCTGGCCGACCGTTTCCTGCTCGATGAACAGCAGGAAGAACTGATGGAAGGCCTACTGCAGTTGAACTGGCAGGAACAGACACCGATGCAGCTGAACAGCCTGCTCAAGGCCTTGCAGCAGGAAGCCATCGCGCAAATGCCTGAAGCCCAGTGGCTACCACGACGCCAGCAGATCGATGAGCTGCTGGATGTCAGTGACGTGCGCTGCGCCTGGAAGGCCATCAGCCAGCTGCGCGACAACACGGATCTGCTGCTCAGCCGTGCCGCGAAAACCATGAGCGAAGGCTCGCCCCTGACCGCTCATCTGGTGTGGGAGCAGATCGCCCGCGCCCGGCACATGTCGCTGGCTCAAGTCTTTCAGATGGAATACACCATGAGCCTCAACTGCTGCCGTCATCCCGAGTTCAGCGAAGGCGTGCGCGCACGGTTGATCGACAAGGATCAAAAACCGCATTGGCACTGGCCAGACATCAATAACCTGCCGGATGCGGTGGTAGAAGCGCATTTCCACAAGGCCTGGGAAGGCCGGCATCCTCTGGCCGATCTGTAGGAATAATGAAATCTGGGCATAAAAAAGCGGCGCTTCATGCGCCGCTTTTTTATGAGTGTTTAACGGTGGCCGCCTCGGCCATCGTTATCACCGCGACCGCTGTGGTCGCCCCTTCCGCCACGGTTGTCGCGTCCGCCATGACCGCCGCGATAGTCGTTGTTTCCACCGCGGCTACGACCGTCCCAACCGCCACGGTTATGGTTATCCCAGCCGCCGCGGTTATGGTCATCCCAGCCGCGATTCTGATGAGCCCGGTAATCGGCTCGTGGCGACGACTGGTAATAACGCGGTGCCGGTTGATAAACCCGCGGCTGGTAGTAATAACGCGGTGTTGGCTGGTAATACCGCGCTGGCGGTGCGTAGTACCGGCGTGGTTGCGTGTAGTAACCGCCGCCGCCTGAATAGTAAGGTCCGCCGTCATAATAGGATGGCGAGGTATAGACCTCGGAACTGTAGTAGCTGGCTCCTCCATCGGAATAGGGCACGCATGCACCAAGAGACAATCCCAATACAGCAATCAGAAGAATTCGCAGATACATGGCGGCCTCCTGGACCGCGAGTGAGCCACACCAGCGACGCTGGCAGGCGACAGTCAATTATTCGGTGACTGTCGAAAGATCAGACATCGTTTTCCAAATCTGGTGCGTTCCTGAAACAGATTGAAACAAGTCGCCGATGAAAGGTTTTTCATCCATTCACCCGCTGATTAGTGGTGGCCACCACGATATCCACCTCCGTAATAACGAGGTGAATGCCCGCCCCAATAGTAGTAACGATAGCCACCATAAAAGCGCGGACCAGAGTAATAGCGCGGTCCGTAATAGTAGGAATAGGGTGAATAGCCGGGGTAGTAATAAGGCGCGGAATACACATCGTAGCCACCGGCGTAGTAGTAGCAGCCGGACAACCCCAGACCGAGAACAACACCAAACAACAGTCGACGAAACATGGCGGCCTCCTGAAAGACCCACAGCCGGAACACGCCGGCTGACACCTATTTTGACTGGAAATATTCCATCGAGTGCCGAGCCGCCAGGACCTTCAGATCAGCGGCCGGCCCGATCCATTGCGGTGCACCCATGCACCATCACAAGGCGACGTCGCCACCTCTTCCCAACGCGCTAATGGCGTAAACGCCCACGCTAGAGCGCTCAAGCCAACTTGGCACGGCTCTCGCTTTAGCAAAGACGTGCAGGAGTCATCACAGGTTCGCGGCACCACAATTTGCAATGGCTGACTAGGGTTCCGGCTCGCTAAGGCGAGTGGCTGGTCCGAGAGTTGGCGACCTCCAGTTGAGGTTACACGGCGGGATAAAAGCCCGGGAGACAAGCCACCGTTCACGGTGCCGCGTTGACTCCTGCCCGCCCTTGATCAACTGGAGAACCACCCATGCTCAAGCTTCGTTTACCCGCCCTGCTCGCCGCTGCTTTCGCAGCCCTCGTGAGCGTCTCGTCCCAGGCCGCACAGAAAGACCACTTCAGCGTTTGCTGGACCATCTACGCCGGCTGGATGCCGTGGGAATACGCCGGCAGCCAAGGCATCGTCGATAAATGGGCAAAGAAGTACGGCATCAAGATCGATGTGGTGCAGCTCAACGACTATGTCGAATCGATCAATCAATACACCGCCGGCCAGTTCGATGGCTGCACCATGACCAACATGGACGCGCTGACCATTCCGGCGGCCGGTGGCGTCGACAGCACCGCGCTGATCGTCAGCGACTTCTCCAACGGCAACGACGGCATTGTGCTGAAGGGCGACGGCAAGAAAGTCACCGACCTCAAAGGCATGGACGTCAATCTGGTGGAGCTCTCTGTCTCCCACTATTTGCTGGCCCGGGCGCTGGATTCGGTCGATCTCACCGAGAAAGACCTGAAAGTGGTCAACACCTCCGACGCCGACATCTCGGCGGCCTTCAACACCGATCAGGTCAACGCCGTCACCACCTGGAACCCGATGCTTTCGGACATCAAGGCCAAGCCTGCGGTGACCGAAGTGTTCAACTCCAGCCAGATCCCCGGCGAAATCATGGACATGATGGTGGTCAACAGCGCCACCCTCAAAGACAACCCGGCTCTGGGCAAAGCGCTGACCGGCGCCTGGTTCGAAGTGGTGGAATTGATGAACGCCAAAAACGCCGCCAGCAAAGCCGCTCTCGAACACATGGCCAAAGCCTCGGGCACCGATCTGGCCGGTTTCCAGTCGCAACTGGACACCACCAAATTGTTCGCCACCCCCAAAGAAGCCCTGGCGTTCTCCACCAGCAAGCAACTGCCGGAAACCATGCGCAAGGTGGCCGAGTTTTCGTTCCAGCATGGCTTGCTGGGTGAAGGCGCCAAGGACACCAGCGCGGTCGGCATGGCGTTCGCCAACGGCGTGACCAGCGGCGACAAGAACAACCTCAAGCTGCGCTTCGACCCGACCTACGTGCAGTTGGCCGCCGACGCCAAGCTGTAATCAGGAGGACCTGGCCATGCGCCTGATCAATCGCCACCCGGATCGCCCCAGTCGCCTGCTGTTGGTGATCCTGCCGTTCGCCCTGGTGCTGTTCGCCTACTTCATGGGCTCGGCCGAGCGGCTGACGGACAACCCCAACGACAAGTTGCTGCCGAGCGCCGTGCAGATGACCGACGCGGTGAAACGCCTGGCCTTCACCGCCGACACCCGCACCGGCGAATACGTGTTGTGGCAAGACACCGCGTCCAGCCTGCGCCGCCTGGCCATCGGCCTCGGTATCAGCGCGTTGGCCGGGCTGTGCCTGGGCATCGCCGCCGGTACGCTGCCGCTGTTTGGCGCGCCGTTGTCGCCATTGTTGACGGTGCTGTCGATGGTGCCACCGCTGGCGATTCTGCCGATTCTGTTCATCGTGTTCGGCTTGGGGGAATTGTCGAAAGTGATGCTGATCGTGATCGGCATCACCCCGTGCCTGGCCCGTGATCTGGAGCAACGCGCCCGAGAGATTCCGGTCGAGTTGCTGATCAAGGCCCAGACCCTCGGCGCTTCGACCTGGACGCTGATGCTGCGCGTGGTGCTGCCGCAATTGCTGCCGCGCCTGCTGATCTCGCTGCGGCTGATGCTTGGCTCGGCGTGGTTATTCCTGATCGCCGCCGAAGCCATCGCCTCCACCGACGGCCTCGGCTACCGGATTTTCCTGGTGCGCCGCTACCTGGCGATGGACGTGATTTTGCCCTACGTGGTGTGGATCACCCTGCTCGCCTGGCTGATGGACTGGGGCCTGAAACGCCTGACCCAACGGGCGTTCCCTTGGTATGAGGGGGCCCGCGCATGAGCTTCATCACGGTGAAAAATGTCTGGCAGCAATACGCCGATCAGGTGGTGCTCGAAGGGCTGAACCTGAACGTCAACGAGGGTGAGTTCTGCACGCTGGTCGGCGCTTCCGGCTGCGGTAAATCGACCTTCCTGCGGCTACTGCTGGGTCAGGAGCGCGCCAGTCGCGGCGAGATTCTGTTGGATGGCCAGGCCTTGGCCGGCGAGCCGGATGCCAGCCGTGGCGTGGTGTTCCAGCGCTACTCGGTGTTCCCGCATTTAACGGTGCTGGACAACGTCGCCCTGGGCCTCGAACTGCCGCGCTCGCCGCTGCTCGGGCGGTTGTTCGGCAGCGCTAAAAAAGACGCACGCGAACAAGCCTCAGTGCTGCTGCACAAAGTCGGCCTCGGCCACTCGCGGGACAAGTACCCGGCGCAGCTCTCCGGCGGCATGCAACAACGACTGGCCATCGCCCAGGCGCTGATCATGAAGCCGCGCGTGTTGCTGCTCGACGAACCGTTCGGCGCCCTCGATCCAGGCATTCGCAAAGACATGCACGGCCTGCTGCTGGAGCTGTGGTGCGAGACGCAATTGACGGTGTTCATGGTCACCCACGACCTGTCCGAAGGCTTCAGCCTCGGCACTCGCCTGCTGGTGTTCGACAAGGTCCGCCTCGACCCGCACGCCCCCGGCGCCTATGGCGCCCGCATAACCTACGACATCCCTTTGAACAGCGACCGCCGCGTCAACCGCGCCGCCGTCGATGCCTTGCCGGCTGCGCTGGCGGGCACGCTTCGTATCGCTTAGAGGAATCTTGAAATGACTGATTCGACTCAACTGTTCCCGCCCTTCGCCGAAGAAATGCTCCCCGGCGGTGGCCATCGTTCCTTCGTCCTGAAACGCGGCCAACTGCTGCGCCTGACCGACCTGCGCGGAGGTGCCAACGTCAGCCTGACGCTGCTCAACGCCAATGAAAAAACCGAACGCCTGAACCTGCCCGACAGCCTCAAATGCCAACACACCGCCAAGCTCACCACCGGCCATTGCCTGTATTCGGACATGGGCCGCGTGCTCGCCGCCATTACCGCCGACACCTGCGGTTGGAGTGACAGCCTCGGCGGCGTGCTCTGCGCTGAAGAGGTCGCAGAAAAATACGGCGCGGGGCGCTATCAGGAACTGCGCAACGGCTTCTTCCGCAACGGCGCCGACAACCTGTTGGTGGAATTGGGCAAGTGGGGTTTGGGCCTGTCCGATTTGCTGATGACGCTCAACCTGTTCAGTCGCGTGAACGTCGATGAGGCCGGGCGTTTTCATTTCGTCGAAGGCCATTCCAGGGCCGGCGACTACATCGAGTTGTATGCGCCGATGGACACGCTGGTGGTGCTCACCGCGCTGCAACATCCGATGGATCCTTCACCTGAGTACGCGCCGAAGCCATTGAAGTTGAGCTGGATGAACGCCGATGCCAGCGTCGCCGAACACTGCCGCACCTCGCGCCCGGAAAACGAGCGCGGCTTCATCAACACCGACCGTCTGTTCGCCTGAGGATCGCTGCCATGTCACTCGCAATCGCTACCGCTCAACAGCTGCCCGAAACCGCGATATACCGCGCCACCATCCCGGCCGGCGAACCGTGGCTGATGGAGGTCAAGGCTGGCCAGACCTTGCGCATCCTCGACCTGGAAGGCAATCAGGCCGTCGACACGTTGTTCTACAGCGTCGCCAACCCAAAGGAACGCTACGACGTACAACGTACGTTGCGCCGACAGAACAGCGTCTACCTGAGCACCGGCAGCGTGCTCTATTCCAACCTCGGCAAGCCGATGCTGACCATCGTTGCCGACACCTGCGGCCGTCACGACACCCTCGGCGGAGCGTGTGCGCAAGAGAGCAACACCGTGCGTTATGCGTTGGAGAAACGCTACATGCACAGCTGCCGCGACAACTACCTGCGGGCCTGCGTCCACGATGGGCGATTGGGCAAGGGCGACATCGGACCGAACATCAACTTCTTCATGAACGTGCCGGTCACGGCGGATGGCGGGCTGACGTTTGAGGACGGGATATCGGCGCCGGGCAAGTACGTCGACCTGCGGGCCGAGATGGACGTGATCGTGCTGATCTCCAATTGCCCACAACTGAACAACCCATGCAACGCCTACAACCCGACCCCTGCGGAGCTGCTGGTATGGAACTGAAATTCGCGCGGTTGCGTAGATGGTTGTTTGCCCTGTGCCAGGCCCGTTCAAGCCAGTGCCTCAAACAGCCCAAACACCATTAATCAACTGTGGGAGCGGGCTTGCTCGCGAAGGCGGAGTGTCAGTCGACATCAATGTTGAATGTGCTGGCCCCTTCGCGAGCAAGCCCGCTCCCACAGGGGGACGGTGGTGTTTTTGAGTGAGTTGATTCTGCCGTCGGGGACGACCTCGGCGCCTATCGAAAAACTGCGGGACGGCCCGCATCCCAAGTCGAGGCTGATGCGTTATCGCCTCCAGGGGTTATGCCATGTTCGAAAAAGTCCTGATTGCCAACCGTGGCGCCATTGCCTGTCGCATCCTGCGCACCCTGCGTGAGTTGCAGGTCCAGGGCGTTGCCGTTTACTCCGAAGCCGATGCCGCCAGTTTGCATATCTTGCAGGCCGATGAAGCCCACAGCCTCGGTGAAGGCGCAGCCGCCGGCACCTATCTGGCCGTCGAAAAAATCCTCGCCATCGCCAAATCCACCGGCGCCACGGCGATCCATCCCGGCTACGGTTTTCTTTCGGAAAACGCTGCGTTCGCCGAAGCGTGCGAAGCCGCCAACATCGCCTTCATTGGCCCGACACCAGAGCAGCTGCGCGTGTTCGGCCTCAAGCACACCGCGCGCGCCTTGGCCAAGCGACACGGCGTACCGATGCTCGAAGGTACCGAGTTGCTCGACAGCCTCGACGCGGCGCTGATGGCTGGCGAACAGGTCGGCTACCCGGTCATGCTCAAAAGCACCGCCGGCGGTGGTGGCATCGGCATGCGCGTGTGTCGCAGTGCCGCCGAGTTGAGCGAATCCTTTGAAGCGGTCAAACGCCTCGGACAGAACAACTTCAGCGACGCCGGGGTGTTCATCGAAAAGTACATCCAGCGCGCCCGACATCTGGAAGTCCAGGTGTTCGGCGACGGCCAGGGCGAAGTGATTGCCCTCGGCGTGCGCGACTGCTCGGTGCAGCGGCGCAACCAGAAAGTCCTCGAAGAAACCCCCGCACCGAACCTCCCCGAGGGCATGGCCGAAGAGCTGTGCGCGGCGGCGATCAAACTGGCGAAAGCGGTGAATTACCGCAGCGCCGGCACCATCGAATTCGTCTTCGACAGCGAGGCTCAGCGTTTCTACTTTCTCGAAGTGAACACCCGTTTGCAGGTGGAGCACGGCGTCACCGAGCAAGTCTGGGGCGTGGATCTGGTGCGCTGGATGGTGGAACTGGCGGCGGGTAATTTGCCGCAGCTGAGCACATTGAGCCAAGGTTTGAAAGCCTGCGGCCATGCGATTCAGGCACGGCTTTATGCCGAAGATCCCGGTCGCGATTTTCAGCCGAGCCCAGGCTTGCTGACCGCCGTGAACTTCCCTGCCGCCGATGGCAAACACCTGCGCATCGACACTTGGGTCGAGGCAGGTTGCGAGATTCCGCCGTACTTCGATCCGATGATCGCCAAAGTCATCAGTTGGGCGCCGAGCCGCGAAGAAGCCGCTGCCGATCTGCATCAAGCGCTGGGCGACAGCCTGCTCTACGGGGTGGAAACCAACCGCGATTATTTGCGGCAGATTCTGCTCGATGTGCCCTTCACCAGCGGCCAGCCCTGGACCCGTTGCCTGGAAGTTTTGGCCTATCAGGCCAACACCTTTGAAGTGCTCAGCGCCGGCACTCAGACCAGCGTTCAGGATTATCCCGGCCGTCTCGGTTACTGGGCCGTGGGCGTGCCGCCGTCAGGGCCGATGGACAGTCGTGCGTTGCGTCTTGGCAACCTTTTGCTGGGTAACGACGAAGGCGCCGCTGCGCTGGAAATCACCATGAGCGGGCCGCTGCTGCGCTTCAATTGCGACGCGGTGGTGGCGGTGACCGGGGCCGTGATTCCACTGACCCTTAATGGTGAAGTGGTGCCGATGAACACGGCTTTGCTGGTACCGGCGGGCGCTACTTTGAGCCTTGGTACGATTGCCGGTGCGGGCGCCCGCAGTTATTTGTGCCTGCGCGGTGGCCTGCAAGTACCGGATTACCTGGGCAGCAAAAGCACTTTCACCCTCGGCCAGTTTGGTGGGCATGGCGGTCGTGCGTTGCGAGCCGGGGACGTGTTGCATGTCCTTGCTTTGAGCGATCGCAGCAGCGGTCTTCAACTGCCTGAAGAACAGGTCACCGAGTTGCCCACCGTGCGGCAAATCAGGGTGATCTACGGCCCTCATGGTGCGCCGGAATACTTCACCAAAAACTACATCGGCACCTTCTTCGCCACCCAGTGGGAAGTGCATTTCAACTCCAGCCGAACCGGCGTGCGGTTGATCGGGCCGAAGCCTGAATGGGTGCGTGCCGATGGTGGCGAGGCGGGTCTGCATCCATCCAATATCCATGACAATCCGTACGCCATTGGTGCAGTGGATTTCACCGGGGACATGCCGGTCATCCTCGGTCCCGACGGCCCTAGCCTCGGCGGTTTTGTCTGCCCGGTGACGGTGATCGAGGCGGATCTTTGGCAGCTGGGCCAATTGAAGGCCGGGGACAAAGTGCAATTTATCCCCGTCGATCTCCAGACCGCCCGTACCCTCGCCTTGAAATGGAATTCCCCCTGTGGGAGTGAGCCTGCTCGCGATGGCGGCAGTGCAGCCAACATTGATGTGACTGACACACCGCTATCGCGAGCAGGCTCACTCCTACAGGGAGTTGTGTCGCCTGTGGTGTTGGATTTGGGTCAGGGTGATACGCGTCTGGTGGCAAGGCTGTCGGGGGACACTCATCTGCTTTTGGAAATCGGCGCACCCGAACTGGACCTCGTCCTGCGCTTCCGCGCCCACGCACTGATGCAAGCCCTGGAAAGCCAAAACCTGCACGGCGTCATCGACCTCACCCCAGGCATCCGCTCGCTGCAAGTGCACTACCAACCCGAACAACTGCCGCTGGCCGATCTGCTCGGTATCGTCGCTGGCGAATGGGACGCCGTATGCGCCGCCAAGGACCTGCAAGTGCCCTCGCGCATCGTCCATCTGCCATTGTCCTGGGACGACCCGGCCTGCCAGTTGGCGATCGAAAAATACATGACCACCGTGCGCAAGGACGCCCCGTGGTGCCCGAGCAATCTGGAGTTCATCCGCCGCATCAACGACCTGCCAAACCTCGATGAAGTGCAGCGCACGGTGTTCGACGCCAGCTACCTGGTGATGGGCCTGGGCGACGTCTACCTCGGTGCGCCGGTCGCGACGCCGCTCGATCCACGTCATCGTTTGGTGACCACCAAATACAACCCGGCCCGCACCTGGACCGCGGAAAACTCGGTGGGCATCGGTGGCGCCTACCTGTGCGTGTACGGCATGGAAGGCCCTGGCGGATATCAGTTCGTGGGCCGCACGTTGCAGATGTGGAATCGCTATCGCGAGGTCGCCGCATTCGATGGCAAACCGTGGTTGCTGCGCTTCTTCGATCAGATCCGTTTCTACCCGGTCAGTGCCGATGAACTGCTGCGCATTCGACGGGATTTCCCCCTCGGCCGCTTCGATCTGAACATCGAGCACAGTCAGCTGAATCTGGCGGATTACCAAGCCTTCCTGACGAAGGAAGCCGAGAGCATTGCCGCGTTTCGCGATCAGCAAAAAGGCGCGTTCAACGCCGAGCGCGAGCGCTGGATCGCCAGTGGCCAGGCGCATTTCGACAGTGAAGAACGGGGCCCGGAAGTCACCGACGACGCACCACTGGCCAGCGGTCTACAGAGCGTCGACAGCCACATCGCCGGCAACCTTTGGCAGGTTCAGGTTGAAACCGGTAGCCGGGTTGCCGCGGGGGATGTGCTGGTGATTCTGGAGTCGATGAAGATGGAAATCCCATTGCTCGCGCCCGTGGCCGGTGTGGTACGCGAGATTCGTGTGCAACCGGGTTCGGCGGTGCGTGCCGGACAGCGTGTCGTGGTGCTGGAACTCGACTGAACCCATTATGAAAAGGACTAACGCGATGAACATCAATCTGCAACTCGACGCCCTGCGCAGCGCTTATCGCATCGGCAACATCACGCCCCGTGAACTGCTACTGAGCCTGCGCGATAAGGCCGCGGCGTTGAACCCGGACTATCACCTGTTCATCCACTTGCTCAGTGTTGAAGAACTGGAACCGTACCTCGCCGCACTCGACGGTCGCGACCTCGACAGTTTGCCGCTGTTCGGCGTGCCATTCGCGATCAAAGACAACATTGATCTGGCGGGCATTCCGACGACCGCGGCGTGCCCGGCGTTTACCTACGTGCCGGAGCGTTCGGCGACCATCGTCGAACAGTTGCTGGCGCTGGGGGCGATTCCGTTGGGCAAGACCAATCTTGATCAATTCGCCACCGGGCTTAACGGCAGTCGCTCGCCGTATGGCGCGTGCCCGAACAGCGTGTTGTCGGAGTATCCGTCGGGCGGTTCCAGCGCCGGCTCTTCACTGGCGGTGGCACTCGGCGTGGCGAGTTTCTCCCTGGGCACAGACACGGCGGGTTCCGGGCGTGTGCCGGCGGCGCTGAACAATCTGGTGGGGTTGAAAGCCACCAAAGGGTTGATCTCCACGGCCGGTGTGGTTCCGGCGTGCCGCACCCTCGATTGTGTGACCACGTTCACCGCGACGGCTCGGGAAGCCAGTCAGTTGCTCGCGCTCACTGCGCACCTTGATCCCCGCGATGAATACAGCCGCAGTAATCCGTTGTGGAATGACGGCTCGGCGTTTGGTGCGCCTCGGCCCTTCCGCTTTGGCGTGCCGCGTGCTCAGGATCTGGAATTCTTCGGCTGCCCTGAAGGCCCGTTGTTATTCGGTGACGCCATCGACCAGCTCAATGCCTTGGGCGGTGAAGCCGTGGAACTGGATTTGTCGCCGTTCCTTGAAGCGGCGCGTTTACTCTATGAAGGCCCGTGGGTGGCTGAGCGCTACAGCGTCGCCGGCGAACTGATGGAGCAAAATCCTGAAGCTGTACTGCCGGTGATTCGCGCGGTGCTGGCCAAGGCGCCAGCGGTGAACGGCGTGCAAACCTTCCGCGCCCAGTACCGGCTGCAAGCGCTGAAAGCCCTGTGCGACCAGGCGCTGGAAGGCCTCGACTGCGTGCTCACCCCCACCATTGGCCGCCCCGTCACACTGGCGGAACTGGACGCCGAGCCAGTGCTGCGCAATTCGGAACTGGGCTACTACACCAACTTCATGAACCTGCTCGATTACGCCGCCGTCGCCGTGCCCAGCGGTTTCATGGGCAATGGTTTGCCGTGGGGCGTGACGTTGTTCGGGCGGGCGTTTACTGATCAGTATTTGTTGGGTGTAGCGGATGCGTTGCAGCGCCAGCTAGGTTTGGCGACACCGGTTCCGTCGTCTGTCGCACGTCACGACCGGGCGCGATTGGTGGTGTGTGGTGCGCATCTGGATGGGCTGGCGCTGAATTGGCAATTGAAGCAGCGCGGAGCTCGACTGGTCGAGACGACGTTCAGCTCGCCGGACTATCAACTGTATGCCCTGGCCGGCGGCCCGCCGTTTCGGCCCGGGATGGTTCGCGTGAAGGACGGGGGGGTGGCGATTGCGGTGGAGGTTTGGGAATTGCCGAGCCGTGAGCTGGGCTCGTTTTTGACCGGGATCCCGGCACCGTTGGGGTTGGGCAAGGTGCAATTGGCCGATGGGCGCTGGGAGAGTGGATTTATTTGTGAGGCGTATGGGTTGGAGGGGGCGGTGGATATCAGTCACTTGGGTGGGTGGCGGCGTTACCTCGCTCAATGATCGTTCGCCCTGCACATCGAGCAGTTATTTCCCGGCAGTGCCTTTAGAATGCCTGCCCGCTGATCGTGAGCATCGGCCTGCTCCCCCTGCAGACCGATGACACCTTGCACACGCTGCTCTCGAGGGCCGATCATGCGATGTACCGGGCCAAACAAGCCGGCCGTAACCGCACCTGTGTGGAAATGCCTCACTCCAGTTATGAATAACCCTACATGAATAAGCCAGATTTCTGCCCGGCCTGCGGCGCCTCCAACGACTGCGCCCTGGCCGACCCGCGAACCGCCGATCGGGCCTGCTGGTGCTACGGCGTCAGCATCGATCCGGCGGTGCTCGAAGCACTGCCGCCCGAACTGCGCGACAAATCCTGTTTGTGCCCACGCTGTGCGCAAGTCGAGGCGCAGCTGTAAGCAACCGCACAATCGATCACGTAAGATACGCGCCCCTTTCCTACCGATCCCTCGTCATGCGCATTGACCGTTTCCTCAGCAACCTGCCGCGCTTCAACCGTAAGCAGGTGCGTCTGTTGCTGGTGGAAAAGCGCGTCAGCATCGACGGAAAAATCGTCAGCGACCCGCACGCCGAGGTACTCGAGTTCAGCCGCGTCGAGGTCAACGACGAGGTTCTGCAAGTCGGCAAGCCTGCACGCTATTTCATGCTGCACAAACCGCCTGGTTGCGTCAGTGCCACCCGCGATCCGCAACACCCGACCGTGCTCGACCTGATCCATGAGCCGGACAAGGAGGACCTGCATATCGCCGGCCGCCTGGATTTCAACACCACCGGCCTGATGCTGATCACCAACGACGGCAGCTGGTCGCGACGCCTGACCCAACCGCAGACCAAGCTACCCAAGGTCTACTACGTCGAGACCGAGCAAGAGATTGGCCCGCAATACGCATTGAAATTCACCGAAGGCCTGTACTTCGCCTTCGAAGACCTTACAACCCAGCCTGCCGAACTGGTCTTGCTCGGGCCAAAATCGGCGCGCCTGAGCATCATCGAAGGCCGTTATCATCAGGTGAAGCGGATGTTCGGCCATTTCGACAACAAGGTGCTGCGCCTGCACCGCGAAAGCATGGGCCCGCTGGTGCTCGACAGTGCCCTGAAACCGGGCGAGTACCGCGCATTACGCACCGAAGAGATTCAATTGATCTAAGCAGACGACCGCTCAGCAGAAGTTGTCGAACAATTTTCCAAAGATACTTGCGCGATGACGTGACCCCTGCTTGAATCAGGACGTCGGCCGAAATGTGACCGACGAGTCACAACATACTTCTAAGAAACTTTTTGCCGGTAGAGAACCCTCAGGTTCCGCTTTCCCCCGGCAGACTGCCCGCCAATAACAATACCCGTCGACCGGACTGCACTGGATCGACATGGGCTCAAAAATTCCAGGCGTATGCCTACCTGTCACAAAGCTCGTGCAATCTCATTTGCGCGCATACCCGCTTGCTTGGAGTCTTATGACATGAGGCCAGAAATCGCTGTGCTGGATATACAGGGTCAGTATCGGGTTTACACGGAGTTCTATCGCGCAGACGCCGCAGAGAAGACCATTATTTTGGTCAACGGCTCGATGGCCACGACTGCGTCGTTTGCACAGACCGTGAAAAACCTTCATCCGCAGTTCAATGTGGTTTGCTACGACCAGCCCTACGCGGGCAAGTCGAAAGCCCACAACCTGCACGAGAAATTGCTGACCAAGGAAATCGAAGGGCAGATCCTCCTGGAGCTGATCGACCACTTCGCCGCCGAACACGTGCTGTCGTTTTCCTGGGGTGGCGCCGCGACCCTGGTCGCCCTGGCCCACCAGCCACGACGCATCGAAAAAGCCGTGATCAGCTCGTTCTCTCCGGAGATCAACGCGCACATGCTCGACTACCTCGAGCGCGGCATCGATTACCTCGGTAGCCGGGACGGTGACCGGGTCGGCAACCTGGTGAACAGCACCATCGGCAAACACCTGCCGACCCTGTTCAAGCGCTTCAATTATCGGCACGTCAGTTCCCTGGCCGAGCATGAATACGGGCAGATGCACTTCCACATCAGCGATCTGCTGCACAGTGATCGCCAGTGCTTCTTCAAAGCCGCAGAGAAAGTTAACGTACCGGTGCTGTTCATGAACGGCGAATGGGACGAGTACACCGCTGCCGACGGCGCCCAACTGTTCGCCAACCACGTGCAACACGCTACGTTCACCACCCTGCAGGCCACCGGCCACTTTCTCGACATGGAACACAAAGCTGCTTGCCGAGATAGCCGCAACGCATTGCTGGGCTTCCTGAAACCTTCGCAACACGAAAGTCGACCGCGTTATCACTACGTCCAGGACCAACATGCATTGGCCATCTGAAACAGCGTCATCGCGAGCAAGCTTCGCCCTACAGTGTTGAATGCATTCCTGTAGGAGCGAAGCTTGTCCGCGATAGACCGTCATGCGGTCTCTGTTTTTGTTTCACCTGCGCTAAAGCCGTCCCACACAAAGAAAAACTTCATTTCCACGGCCACATCTGGTACAAAGTCACCGCTCTGAGCGGGTGTCGTATAATGGCATTACTCCAGCTTCCCAAGCTGATAACGAGGGTTCGATTCCCTTCACCCGCTCCAATCGAATTTTGGTCTCACGTCAGGATGATTTTGACGGGAGATGCAGGAACACAAAAACCGGTCTGTTGTGACCGGTTTTTTTATGCCCAGGATTTGAGGTGTCGGAGAACCTGCCGGGGGCATCAGACCGCATGCTTCCCGCCCCCATGCCTGAATGATATGCAGTGCTATACTTTTTTATGCTTTGAATGAAGTGTAAAGCGTTGCCCACGGGTACTGATACCGACTGCAAATCTCGACTGGCAGCTACAAGACAAAGGAGGTCTACAGCAAGCACGAGATGGGAGGTGTGGCATGAATCGACACTATTACATCAGCAACAATCTCGATGATCTTGAAGCCGTTGAAAATGAGCTGGAAGCCAGCGGCATCAATTCCGAACAAATTCATGTGCTCAGTCAACACGTTGCCGATGTTGAACAACATCACCTTCACGAAATCAACTCGTTAATGGAACAGGATGTTGTCCACTCTGGCGAAATTGGTGCAGTGATCGGTGTGCCACTCGCGGCGCTGGTTCTTGGCGGCGCCTATTGGCTGGGCTGGACCGAATCCGCCGCAGGCTGGATGCCGTTTATCTTTCTTGCCATTGTTGTATGTGGCTTCTGCATCTGGGAAGGCGGTTTTTTTGGTATTCAGGTGCCAAACGCTCACTTCCGCAGTTTTAAACAGGTGGTAGAAGAGGGAAAACATATTTTCTTCGTAGATGTCGAGCCGGCTCAGGAATCGGTGTTGGACGGGGTTATCGAACATCACCCAGCGCTGGAGATTGCCGGCACGGGAACGGCCGCCCCCCATTGGACTGTAGCCTGGCAGCACAAATGGCATCAGTTCAAGCGAGTGATATCGGGTTAGCCCCTGGAGACTGATGGCCATCCGGAAGCTGCTTATTGGCCGAAGGAAATAACCCGGCTGAGGAATACATAGTCCGCCTCGGTGGCCATCAGTCCGACGAGCACCAGCAAACACAACGGTGGCACCAGTATGGCGTAGACCATGGCCAACCGTTCCCAGGCCATATGCATGAAGATGGAGACAATTAAACCTGCCTTCAACAACATGAAAGTGATAATCAGGGACCACCGAAGGTAACCATGAAAGTGGAAATAGTCGACAAGGTACGACATCGTGCTGAGGACGAATAACAGCCCCCAGATTTTAAGGTACAAGCTGATTGGATGTTGCTGACCCTGAGCATGTGCCATCACCCGTGCTCCTCTACCATAAATAGAAGAAAGCAAAAATAAACACCCACACCAAATCCACGAAGTGCCAGTAAAGCCCGGCTATCTCGACGTTCTGATAGTTTCCGGAGCGCTCATAATCTCCCCGCAGTACTTTCAACGCCACAATGCTGAGATAGATGGCGCCGATTGACACATGCAGTCCGTGAAAACCGGTAATCATGAAAAAACTGGCGCCAAACTGCGCCGCCCCCATAGGGTTCCCCCAGGGACGCACGCCTTCCGCGATGAGCTTGCTCCATTCGAATGCCTGCATGCCGACGAAGGTCACACCCAAGGCAGCGGTCGCCAGCATCAGGGCCGTGGTTTTCGCCCGATCACGGCGATAGGCGAAATTGACTGCCATGGCCATGGTGCCGCTGCTGCTGATCAGCACAAAGGTCATGATGGCGATCAGAATTAGCGGGATTTCTCTGCCGCCGATCGTCAATGCGAACACTTCACTGGGGTTCGGCCAGGCGCTGGTGATGGTCATGCGTACCGACATGTAGCCGGTTAAAAAACAGGTGAATATGAACGTATCGCTGAGCAGGAATATCCACATCATCGCCTTGCCCCAAGGCACCTGCCTGAAGGCCTCCTTATCCGAGGACCAGTCGCTGGCGATGCCCTGCCATCCTGCAGCAGGCGGCAAGCTAGGTGGATTGGATGAACTGGACTCGCCTGGGGCAAGTGGGTGCAATGCCATGGCTTTTCACCTCAGGCCGCAGAATCTGGCGATCGCTTCATAGGTTTGCGGCGTGCTGGCCAGCAAAGCGAATAGCACGAACCAAAGACCCAGTAAGTAATGCCAATAGATGGCACACAGCTCTACGCTGGCGCTGAGTTGCGGCAACGGCACGCGCTGCAGGTATTTAGCAACGATGATGCCCCAGGCTATCAACCCGCCCAGCAGGTGGAGCGCATGCAGGCCAGTCAACAGGTAGAAGAAGCTGTTGGCCGGATTGCTGGCGAGAAAGTAACCCCAGGCGACAAACTGCTGCCAGACCAAGAGCTGCCCCGCCAGAAAAGCAATGGCGAATACGCCCGCCAATGCAAAACCAATCACAGCGGCACCCAGTCGCGCCCGTCGGGCGGCCATACGCGACCACTGCAGTGCGACGCAACTGACTACCAGAAAAGCCGAATTCAGCCATAACTGCCTTAGATTGGCTAACGGCGCCATGGGCTCTGTCAGGGGGAGCCAGTCGGTCATTTGTGAACGGGCGATAAAGGCGAGCAAGAAGAGAAAGAATAACGAACTCACCACGGCCAGAAATAAGCGCAGGCCTGTTCTTGCGATTTGGTTTCGATCGGCACCTTCGCCGGCCTGAATACCCTGCGGATCACGATTCCAGCTGCCGCCGGGGTCTGCGCCGTCGGCGTTTCTCAATAGCAACCTGCTCATGTTCTAACGTCCGCTATCTTGGTTCCGGCACTCAGTTGCCGCATCTGCTCCAACTCCTCGGCAGAGACTGTCTGCGGAACGAAATCCTGTTCTATCCCCGGCACACTGTAGTCATAGGCCCAGCGATGAACGACCGGCAGCTTCTCTCCCCAGTTACCGTGTATCGGCGGGGTGTTCGGCGTTTGCCATTCCAGACTGGCCGCGCCCCAGGGATTACTGCCTGCGGGCCTGCCCTTGAATGCACTCCAGGCCAGGTTGAACAGGAACAACAACTGGGAAACGCCAACGGCCAATGCGATCACCGTAATGAAGGCATTCAACTCATGCGCCGACTGCGGGATGAACGCGTAGTTGTCATAGGCGTAGTAGCGGCGTGGCATCCCCTGAAAACCCAGGTAGTGCATGGGGAAGAAAATGGCGTAGGTGCCCAGAAAGGTAATCCAGAAATGCAACTTGCCCAGGGTGTCGTTCCACATGCGCCCGGTGACTTTCGGGAACCAGTGATAAATACCGCCGAACACCACCAGTACCGGTGCGACCCCCATGACCATATGAAAATGGGCGACGACGAAATAGGTGTCCGAGAGCGGTATATCCACGATCACATTGCCGAGAAACAACCCGGTCAGACCGCCGACCAGAAAGGTGACGATAAAGGCCAGGGCAAACAGCATCGGCACGGTCAGATGGATGTCGCCACGCCACAGGGTCAGCACCCAGTTGTAGACTTTCAGTGCGGTCGGCACCGCGATGATCAGGGTGGTGGTCGCGAAGAAAAAGCCAAAGTACGGGTTCATTCCGCTGACATACATGTGGTGCGCCCAGACCACAAAGCTGAGTACGCCAATCGCAATAATGGCCCACACCATCATTCGATAGCCGAAGATATTTTTACGCGCATGGGTGCTGATCAAGTCGGAGACCAGACCAAACGCAGGGAGCGCAACGATGTAGACCTCCGGGTGGCCGAAGAACCAGAACAGGTGCTGGAATAATATGGGGCTGCCACCCTGGTGATCGAGCTGCTGCCCCAGCGAGATCATTGCCGGCATAAAGAAGCTGGTGCCCAACAGCTTGTCAAACAGCATCATGACCGCACTGACGAACAACGCCGGGAAGGCCAGCAAAGCCATGATCGAGGCCATGAAGATGCCCCATACGGAGAGCGGCATGCGAAACAATGTCATGCCGTGCGTGCGCGCCTGCAACACCGTGGTGACGTAGTTCAACCCGCCCATGGTGGCTGCGACAATAAAAATCGCCAGTGAGACGAGCATCATGACGATGCCCCACTCGACCCCCGGTGTCCCCTGAGAAATGGACTGTGGCGGATAGAGCGTCCAGCCCGAACCGGTGGGGCCGCCAGGGACAAAGAAACTGGAGAGCAACACCACTACCGCCAGCAGGTAGAACCAGTAACTCAGCATGTTGACATAGGGGAAGACCATGTCGCGGGCGCCCACCATCAGCGGGATCAGATAGTTACCGAAGCCACCCAGAAACAAGGCCGTCAGCAAGTAAATGACCATGATCATGCCGTGCATGGTCATCGCCTGATAGTAAGCACTGGCGTCCATGAACGCCAAAGTGCCGGGGAAGCCAATCTGTATGCGCATCAAGTCGGACAACACCACGGCGATAACGCCCACGAATATAGCCGTCAAGGAATATTGAATGGCGATGACCTTGTGATCCTGACTCCAGATATATTTGGTCAGGAAGCTTTTGGGCTCGTGTAGTGCTTCTGTTTCGGCTTGCTCCGCATAGGCCATCACGTCATCCTCCTGTCGAAGTTTCGGTGCATTCCTGGCTGCTTTACGGTTACTTCCCTGGCTCCGCCTTGCTCGCATCAGCGTCGGCTTTCGCTTTGGATTTGATAAAAGCGATCAGTGCGTTCAACTCCTGATCACTCGGGGTAAAGGCCGGCATGATGGCTGCGTAGCCCTTGACGATTTTGGCACCGGGATTAAGCACCGACTCTTTTATATAGCCCTCATCGGCCTTTATCGTCGAACCGTCGGCAAGGGTTACAGGCTCGTTATACAGGCCCTGCCAGCTGGGGCCGACGCCCTTGCTGCCATCGACACTGTGGCAGGCCAGACAGCCGAGTGACTGGGCCAGCCGCTGCCCCTGTGTCGCCAAGTCGTCACCTCCGTCCAGCTTTTCGCCAGTAGAAGGTTCTTGCTGCGCGACACCCAGTGATTTGATCAGGGTGACGACAGCACCCAGTTCATCTTCAGTGAGAGTATAGGCCACCATGACCGGCGGATAACCCTGTACCAGTCGAGCCTTCGGATCGAGGATCGACTCTTTCACGTAGGCCTCATCGACGAGCACGCTGGTGCCATCGGCAAGCTGTTCAGTGCGGCCGTACAGCCCCTTCCATCCCGGGCCGAGACTGGCAGTTCCATCCTGGCTATGGCAGGCAACGCAGCCGTATTTTTCGACCAACTGGCGACCTTTTTCCAGCACGCTGTCCCGACTGGGTTTGGCAGCTGTCGTTAATGTCTGCGCAAAAGTCGGTTGACTGTTAAGCCATTGTTCGAAGGCGGTCCGGTCTTCTACGATCATATAGCCGCGCATGTTGTAATGACCGACACCACAATACTCGGCACACAGTATTTCATACTTCCCGATTACCGTCGGTGTAAACCAAAAGTACGACACCATCCCAGGCACCATGTCCATCTTGCTGCGAATCTGCGGTATATAGAAATCATGCAGTACATCTTTGGAACGCAATAAGACTTTCACCGGCTGATCGAGCGGAAGGTGAACTTCATTGCTTCTTATTAGTACATCGTCCTGCCCGGCAGAATCCTTGGGATCAAGGCCGAGAGGATTGACCGAGTCAACAAACTTGATGTCTGACTTTCCCAGCTTCCCATCCTGACCCGGAAAACGAAAAGCCCATTGCCACTGCTGGGCGACCACTTCGAGCTCATAAGCATTTTTTGGCACCCGGATGAAATCATCATAAACAACCAGGCCTGGCGCCAACATCGCGGCAATACCTATCGAGGTCACGATAATCAACCATGTTTCCAACTTTTTATTTTCTGGCTGGTAGGCAGCCCTGCCGCCTTTCTTGTGACGGAAACGTATCAAGGCCACCGCCATGAAAAGAGTGACGGCGATGAAAAATATTCCGCTGATGATCAGGGTGATGAACAGGGTGGTGTCTATTGACCCCCAGTTGGAGGCTGGCGGTGCCGCATGCCAAGGCGCTAATAAATGGAACAGCACGGACGCAATAACGATTAGTACAAGAATAATTGCCATTGCCATTTTGCCTTCATCCTATTCCTGTTACTCATCGGTATGCCTAAACATCGCCACAGAACAACACCGTCAAATCAATACTAATCTGACGCCAAAACAGGCTAGACAAATACCACTATCTTTGTGGCAAAGTCCGCAGGAAGTATAGTTCATGGCCAGAACCAGCGCTTATCGTGAAAACCATTGGCGCTCTGGATATTCCAACTTCTGCGTCAACTTGATCACTTGAAACCGATTCGCTATATATAACTGTAACTATTAAGTAACACCTCTCGCCTGGTCGCCACGTCGAGTAAGCGAAGCCCGGTTGCCAGCTATAATTAGGTCTGATTACGGAAGGCAAAGATCGGCTAAAAGCGCCCGCAAAAGTCCTTGCCTATAGCGGTCAGACAAGTGACGGCCAGAGCTATAGAGTCCAGCCGTCCACAACGGAGATTTCGCCATGAGTGCCTTGACGATCGAAGGCTGGTGCAAAGTCAACGGACAACAAAAGTCGACCCCGATGGGTGAAATCCATTTTTACGTCGATGGCTCCCTCCATAAGGGTCTGGAGGACGCTGAAGAACACCTGCAGAAGACCCATGAGCGTGAAGCCATGGTCGATGTCGACATGGACACGCTGGAGTTGAAATTGCCAGAGGGATACGGCCCTTTGTCCGACTGCCAAATGCGCGTCTATATACACAACGAGCGCGGTCAGTTCCATTTGGTCGGGCATCGAGCGAGTGATGGAAGCTTGATCTATAGCAACGCGGTTTTGATTGATCAGCTGATTGACGCCTAGCTACGACGGGATGCTCGGCCATTGGTACGCAAAAGGGACAGACGAAAAGAGCAGAATCTGTCCCTTTTTCATTAATGCATCAGCGCGTCGCAACGATAAACAACCGTGGGAACGGCAGCAGCACTGAACCATCGGCCAACGGCGGATAGGCCAGCTCGATTGCCGCCTGATACTGCTTGAGATACTGCGCCCGCTCCGCCTCATCCAGCGGATCAAGAAATGGCCGCAATCCGCTGCCCTTGAACCACTCGACCACACCAGACGCGCCGCCAGCAAGTGGATGATGGTACGTCGTGCGCCACACATCGACACGGGAACAGTGGGCCCGCAGCATCGAGTAATAACCGCTGGCACCAGCCATTTCCGTCCGCTGCCCGGCGGCGTCCGCCAGTTTGCCACCCCATGGACCATCGGCTGCAACTTCGCGCATCAAGCGATGCGAAGGCTCATTGAGATTGTCCGGCATCTGGATCGCCAGGCTGCCACCGGGGGTCAGCTTGCTCGCCAGTGCCGGCAGCAACTTCGCGTGATCCGGTAGCCACTGCAACACCGCGTTGGCGAAAATCACATCGAACGGGCCGTTTTCGTTCCAGGTATCAATATCAGCCGTATCGAATTGCACCTGCGGCAAGCGCTTGCGGGCGGCGTCGATCATATCGGTCGAACTGTCCAGGCCACGCACCGTGGCATTGGCGAAGCGCTCAACCAGCAACTCGGTCGAATTACCGGGGCCGCAACCGATGTCAATTGCCGAGCGCGCGTCCACAGCAGGGATTGCGGCCAGCAAGTCACGGGCGGGACGTGTGCGTTCATCTTCAAAAGCGACGTATTGTTTGGCGGACCAACTCATTGCGTTCTCCTGTCGGTGCGTTGTTGTAGCAAGAGGCGGAAAACCGGTTCGCTACGATACCTCGACCGATGCGCTCTGCCCAATCCGACCTATGGCGAAAGCGGTCAGTTAACCCAACCTCCTCGTTGCCAATACCAGCCATTATTACGCTGCTCCCAGTGGGGATGCACATAACGATAACCCGGTCGTTCCGGCACCCAGTGGCCATGAACAGCGACATAACGCCCACCTTCCCAACGCCAGTATCCTCGGGACCAGACGTACCCCGGACGTGCCATAGGCTCTACTTCGATTACCCGTTCCGGTGGCGGCTGCGGTGCAATGACTTCAACGTACTCATGCTGAACCGGACGCCGCTCATGAACGACCCGCTCCTGCACACAGCCGGACGCTGCGAACATCACCGCCAATAACGCCATATAACGTAACCACATGCTGCCTCCTCGGACTTGACCGCCGCATTGAGTGAATCAGCAAAAATCCCCCCCTTCCCCAGCCACGCTCCTGCCTGGCTAATTGATCTTGTAGCAGGTCGTATCTGTCTATTACCTGAACTTGTATGACTTGGCACCGACATAACAACGAGAATTTGAATGAGCGTTCTTTATCGCCAAATCTTCTGAAATCATAACTAAATCGACCGTTCGTCGAACTGACAGGCAAGCAATTTTGACAGTCTGAAAACGGCACCTATAGTCCTATCGCGGCCCGTCGGAAGGAACCCGAACCCGTTAGTTTGCACGCAAGGAGCAAGGCCAGATCGTGCTCGTGACAGGTGGGTTCCGCCCGTAGTGTATTCGCAACGGCCGTAAGGCAAGCAAGCGTTGTTGTGCCTGGAAGATGCCAGGCATTCACTATGAACAAGGAGCTTTACTATGTCTCGAGTCACGGATGTACTTGTTTCAATCGACACTGAAACCATTCTGAAAAACTACCCGAACATCAGCAAAAACCCTGCGTCGCCGACGTTGATCGACGTCAATCATGTGTACATGGTGACCAACCAGAACAATGTCGTCAGCGGCCAGGCCGGTGGCGAACTCAACCTGAAAGCCCAGGTAGGCGACTTGATTCGCTGGCGTGAAACCAGCCTGTCGCAAAACTTCGAGAATGCAGTAATTTTCTACAAGTTCATTGGCAATGTCGGCAACGAGTTGATCTCAACACCCACGCCCCGCAAGGCTACAGCGTGCGTTGCCGTTCCCAACACCAGCAACCCGTCGGTGCCGAGCTGCCAGAAAGTCGACAACCATTACTGGTCTTCGGAAACACTTTCGTGCGGTAGCGTGACCTACCACTTCCATTTCCTGATCGTTGATCGCGACTGCAAGATCGTAGGCTGCTGCTCGTGGGATCCGTTCATTACCATCCGAAACTGACGATGATCAGGCCCCTTGGCGACGAGGGGCCTGCCGAGTTCGTTGCCGCCTGGGCCGGGACGGGATGTCCTGCTTGAGCCGATGCGGCTGCCGTCTTGCATCAACATCATGAAAGGAATCCATGATGACTTCCGAACCGATTGCCTCCCCCTCGAGAAGTATCGCGCCAGCCAATAATGTGCTGCTGATCGTCGATGCCGAATCACTGCTTTCACGCTATCCGCAACCCAGTCTTGATCCGCAAAACGCGACCAGGATTGAAGAAGGTTTCATCTTCGCCGTCAGCGGCACCCAAACACCGCAAAGTACAATAAATGACAGCCTTATGACCTTTCTCGCCAGCAACGGAAAGGACTTCCATATCCGTGGCAGGACCGTCAGCTTGCTCGCCGAACACAGCGTGGTGTTCTACGAGATGTCAGTAGGTAATGCCGGGGTACTTTCACCGCCTGAATTGGTCGTTCACACCAACCTGACAGTCCCCGCCCCCAACCCCGAAAGCCCGACCCAACCGGGCAGCCACACGGCCGATGATCATTACTGGCATTGCACGCAATTGGCGGCTGGGGTGGCGGCGTGTGAACTGAAATTCATGCTGATCAATAAAAGTTGCGAGGCATTGGGATACTTCAGCTGGTCGGTGAGCGTTAAGTTGGTGGAGTGAATGGACTCCTGAAAAACCGGCCTCAAGGGCCGGTTTTTTATTGAACACACAAATGTAATTAGAATTTCCAACTCGCCGTCGCTGTCTGAAAATCAGGCGCATCCCTATAAGGAACACGGCTATGAAATTCGCAAAAGTCGCTCAGAAACTTGCCCTGTGGGCGGGTAGCCCCAAGACGTTCATGGGGGCAATCATTCTGATTTTTCTGTGGGGTTTGAGTGGGCCGATTTTTCACTTCAACGACACCTGGCAGCTGATCATCAATACGTCGACCACGATCATCACCTTCCTGATGGTGTTCCTGATCCAGAACACCCAGAACCGCGACACGGACATTTTGCACTTGAAGGTCGATGAGTTGCTGCGGGTGACGAAGGAGGCGCAGAACGCGATGCTGGGGCTTGAGGCGCTGGACCTCAAGCAGTTGGAAGCGCTACGAAAGAAGTATCGGCAACTTGGCGAGGGCGAAACGATTCCCCTGGACGGTACCGTCGTCCAGGAAAAAGGCAAGCAGGATTTGGATGAATGCTGATCGGGCTCATCGCGGGTGGCTCTAGGTCACCCGCGTACTTCGTGGGTTAGCGACTGGCTTGCAGCGCCTTGGCCATTTGCAGGTGGTTCTGCAATTTGGGCAACGTTTCTTCGGCGAAGGCCTTGATTTCAGGCACATCGATGGTCTGCGCTGCCTGTTGAAGCTGTTCGATGGCTTCCTGGGTGGTTTTCACCTGACTGGCCGCGTAGGCCTGGTCGAAGCTCGCGCCGTCCTGCACTTGCGGCATCAAGGCTTTGGCCTTATCGACGACCTCTTCACGCGGAGCCACCGGCAAATCCAGTTGTTTGGCGATTTTCGCCAGGTGCTGGTTGGCGGTGGTGCGGTCGTTGATGACGACGATGGTGTAATCCTTGACCTCTTTGGATTCGGTTTTCTGGTGCGCCAGGCGGCTGGCTTCGATATCGGCCATGCCTTTGGCCGACGCATCGTTGATGAATTCGGCGGGGGACTGGGCAAAGGCGCTGCTGGCGCACAGGCCCAGCAACGTGGCAAAACTGGCATTGCGTAAACGGGTGGCCATCCGGCTCATGGTCGCGCCCTCCTCGTAAAAAATTCAAACGGGAGCTTACGCTCCCGCCTCTCAATCAAAACTACCTTCACCGCTACTTCGATTTCTGACCACCTTTGCGGCCCATATCGGGTTTCGAAGGGTCTTTATCGACAGTCGTGGTGGTAGTTTTCCCACCTTTGCGACCGGCTTCAGACGCCTTCGTTCGATCGTTGGCGAAGTTTCCCGAGTTCGAGTTTCTTGAATTAGGCATGATTCTCTACCTCTTGGTGATGATCGCGGCGAGCAGGAGCCCGCATAGAATCAGAATTTCGTTCACCGCAAAGGTTTAGAAAAGTTGAAAACGCCACGACGAACGGTGGCAGATTTTTCAGACCCCGAGGCGTCGGTGATGTTGGCGCTTGGCGGCGTACATGGCCTCATCGGCATGCCGGAACAATTGCTTTTCTTCAGTGCCGTCGTCGGGGTATCGCGCAACGCCGATGCTCGTCTGGATGATCAGGCTGTGGCCGTCCAGACGCAGGGGGTGAGCCAAAACCTGCCGGATTTTTCCCGCCACGCTGTCGGCGTCTTCCGAGGCGTGGATGCTGTGCAACAACACTACAAACTCATCACCGCCGATGCGCGCTACCGTGTCGGTTTCTCGCACGCAGCCTTTGAGCCGATTGGCGACCGCTTGCAGCAGCATGTCGCCGACCGCATGACCGTGGGTGTCGTTGACTTGCTTGAAGCGGTCGAGGTCGACGTACAGCAGTGCCATTCGGCCGGAGTCCGCCCGCGCCAGCGCCAGTGAATCTTTAAGCCGGTCACGGAGTAACTCTCGGTTGGGCAGCTGAGTCAGCTGGTCGTACTGGGCCATGCGCTGCAGTCGGGCAAGCAATTGCTTGCGCTCAATCGCGGTGGCGACCTGTGCGCAAACGTATTGCAGCAGCTCCTTGTCCTGTTCGGTGTAACGCTCACCACCGGGCACGCTTTTAACGATCAGCGCACCGATGGTGCCGTTTTGTGAACTCAACGGCACACCCAGCCAGCAAGGTGAATGCTGGCCCGCGACCAGCGCCTCAAACCCCGCCAGTGGATTGTCTTGATCCGGGGTCAGCAGAATCGGCTGGCCACTGCGAATCACCTCGGCACAGAGGCGTCCGGTGATCGTTCCGGGCTGCTCGGGTTGCAGCTCCAGGTCGTCCACGTGATAAGGGAAATTCAGCTGTGCACAGTGTTCGTCATACAGCGCCACGGAGAAATTCAGCGCCGGCAGCCATTCACCGATGATCAAATGGATGCGTTTGAACAGTGCGAGCAAGTCTTCCGCCGCGTGGGCCGCTTCGGAGATCGCATACAACGCCGCTTGCCGGGATTCGGCCTGTTTGCGCTCAGTGATGTCGCGCGCCACGGCGATGCGCAGTTGGTCGACCTCCGACCAGCGTGCCGACCAGAGGATGTGCGCCACTCGGCCATCTTTGCGCAGGTAGCGGTTTTCGAAATTGAGCTTGGGGTCGCCACCCATGATCTCCCGCGCGGCATCGAGGGTGCGCTGACGATCGGCGGGATGCACCAGATCGATCATCGGCTGGCCGATCAGCTCGTCGGGGGTATAACCGAAAATACGCTCGCAAGCCGCGCTGACAAAAACGAAGCGACCTTGTTTGTCGACCGCACAGACGGCGTCCAGCAAGAGATCAATATAACTCGCCAACGGCGCGGAATTTCTGGTTGCCATAGTGCGGTGAGCGTGTCCGGCCAATGCAGCAATAAAGAACCTTCCCTGCCCCATCAGTACAGCTGACGCCTCCTTGCAATCAGCCTCACGCCTTGTTCGTCACCAGCCCCGGCAATGCATGCGCCAGGGCATTGATGGCGAATCCGATAAACATCACCCCACACAACCGGGTGATCAGCAGCTCATGGCGCTGGTACAACATGCGCACCTGCCGCGCACCGACAATGCCAATGAGGATAGCGTAGGCCATGAGGCCACCGACGAAACTCAGGACAATCAGCCACGGCAGCATCGACCAGTGCAGCAATTCGGCACGGCTGGACAGCAGCGCCGTAAAAGTCGCTACCGCCACCGGGTAAGCCTTCGGATTGGTCAGGCCAAACAGAATGCCGTGCCAGAACGGCTGCCGCGCCGGGCCTTGAGGTGCTTCGTCACTGCTGCGACGAGCGCGAACCGCTCGCAGACCGAGCCAAAACAGGTACAGCCCACTGAGTACTCCCAGCACATCGAATGCGGTACTGCCGATTTCCCGCGCACCGACAATCGCGATCAGCGCAGTGCTGCACCAGACCACATCCCCCAGCAGATGCCCGCAGAGAAACCCCGCCCCGGCCCTCCGACCACGCGCCGCACCGATGCCGAACACCGCCAACACACCCGGCCCCGGCGTGATGCCGTAGATAAAGCCAGAGGCGAGAACAGCCATTAGCAGCGACGGGGTCATTGGAAGTCCTGTTGAGCCGGAGCGAATGCACGCAAGTCTATCTCAGGTTCCCGGAACCCGACTTACTGATCGTCGAAGACTTTCATTCCCGCATCGGGCTGCTACCGATGGATTAACCTCTAAGTGCTTCTGGTACGACGTATTGCTTGCCGTCATAACGGAGAGTGACTTGGGTCGTCTTCAATTTCTGGGATTCGCCATCGCACAGTTCGCCCACCTTGAAGCTTTTCGTCAGCGTCACAGTGGAGCTGACAATGAGGTCTGTGAACCCGTTTTGCATCGACTGAGCGATACCGACCGTTCGCTGCGTCCGCGTCCCCTCTCCTGCGCAATTGCCGTCCCACTCGCCATTGCTGCTGTCGACCACCAGCCCTTCCAGCACGGGACGTAGAACACTGCCATCCTTGAGATACAGTGCCAATTCTGTTTTCGTATAGGGACTGACGCTGGACTCATGGGCAAATTTCGAACGAATGCCAAACGCACGCTCGTCAGTGTTCAGCTTGTACCTTGCTGTATCAATGGCCAGCCCTTCATACGCCACAGCGTCCGAATAATAGGCGTCTTTTTTTCGGTAGTTGGCCAGGCGCTTCGAATTGGATGATTGGATCAGCGACAACTCCAGATCGACATTCCCGCCATCATTGCCTGCATCTACGAAGTCCGGGGTAAACGTAGACGTGGCAACAATAGTCAGGTCGTCATAAGCCGGCCAAACCTTGCATAGCGTGAATGAACGCTGGCCGAATGGCGCCTCATCTTCGCAACCCGCTTTGGCCTGGCCGGCAGCAATGATGAGGCCGAGTACGGCGATTGAACTCAGCAGTTTCTTGGTAGTAGTCATTGTCTTCCCTGATCGTCTCGAATCGCTCGCAGTACTTAAACGCCCTTGAAACCTTGTGGAAGGACATAGGCTTTTCCGTTGTATCGGAGTGTCGTCAGCGCGGGTTTGGCGGTGATTGATGTTGACTCACAAGCCTCCCCCTCGCCTTTGCCGATGATACTGGTGGCCACCGATTTGATGATCAGATCCGCAAATCCATGTGAACTGGTTTTGCCGATCTCAACGGTTCGAACGGTGTTATAGCGCTCACCGGCACAGTTGGTATCCCATTCGCCGCTTTCCGCCTCCGTGATGAGCCTGTCCAGGACTGGACGCAACTGATTGCCTTCTTTTACATAGAGCGACAGCCAGGTTTCAGCCATGGGATTGGCGCGAGAAGAACCGCCGAATCTGATTCGTACGCCAAAGGCTCGCAGTTCTGGAGTGAGTGTGTAGCGGGCGGTATCCAGTTGCAGGTCTTCAATGCCAAACGCGTCAGACACGAAGGCAGACGCTTGATGGAAGGATGCCTGGGGTCTCGATTCACTACCCGACACCACCGCAAGACTGAGGTCGTAGATCCCGTCACGACCCGAACTGTCGAAAGACGGGTTTGTTTCGTGCTGCGAAGTGGCAGTCAGAGTAAGGCCAGGGTAAGCGGGCCAGTCCTTGCAAACGGAAAAACCGAAATCGTCACTCAACGACGGTGACGCACATTCAGCGAACACCCGGGCCGTCATTATCAGGCTGCACGCAGCCAGACTTCCCATCAACCCAGACTTCAATGTCATGCCCTGCTCCTTGTCTACTTCAAAAAACCAGACGATTTCAGCCGCGCACTATCCCCGGCTCGGTAGGTCTGTTCAATCATTTGTTACGGTAGACGAACGGGGGGTGGCCTAACCCCCGGCCGCAGCGGATTTCGTCCAAGCCATCCTTGCCGGCGTCGATCACCTTGCTGGATAGAACGTCATCCGTGCTTGATCCCCTCCCCAATCCGCCCATTCAACCAGTTCAACGCCTGATCCCCGCCCCGCCGTTTGTGCCAAACCAACACAAACGTAAACGACGGAATGTGAAACGGCGGCGGGACCACGATCAACGACTGCTCATCGATATTGAGCAACCCTCGGAAAGCGACGGTGAGGATCAGGTCAGTACCGCTGATGAATTCCGGGGCGACGCTCCAGTGCGACAGGCTGATCGCCACGCGACGGCGTTCACGCAGGGCTGTCAGGGCTCGTTCGATTTCCGGGGTGCCGCTGCCGCGCATTTCCAGCAGGACGTGGGGTCGGGCGAGGTAGGTCGGCAGCCAACCTCGGACGCGGTTTGGGCCACCCGTTGTGGGCAACCCTCGCGTCGTTGCTGGTCGGTATTGTGGTGTTGTTGCCGGTTATGTTGGCGCTGCGTTTGCCGTTGCCGTCGCTGGCGTTCATCAGCAAGGCGCCGCTGTGGATGTGGGCTGGTGGCGCGTTTGGGGTGTGCTTTATTTCGTTGGCGTTGATGCTGTTGCCCAAACTCGGGGCCTCGGGGTTTATTGCTTTGGCGCTGGCGGGACAGGTGATTGCCTCGCTGCTGGATCACTTCGGGTGGTTTGGGTTGGTGGAGCGGGAGATGACAGTGCCTCGGGTGTCTGGGGCGGTGTTGTTAATGGCTGGAGTGGTGTTGATTCAGTTCGAAGGCACATTGGAAAAAGCGATAACAGCAACGTCTTGATCGTTCCCACGCTCTGCGTGGGAATGTAGCCCGTGACGCTCCGCGTCACTGGACGCAGAGCGTCCCTTGAAGCATTCCCACGCAGAGCGTGGGAACGATCATCTTCTTGCGATCGCAGCCTTCGCCAGCTCCTGCAGTGATGCGTGGTCGATGCAGGAACCGGCGTAGCCTGCGAAACTTTTAAAACTTGTCGAGCGTACGCAGCTTCTGCGGCAACCCCCACAGCAGCAGCGCCACGGCGATCAGCGCACAGACGCCGATGACATACAGTGCCGGCGTGGTGCTGCCGGTCAGGTCTTTGATCCGCCCCACCATCACCGGGCTGACGATGCCGCCGAACTGGCCGAGGGTGTTGATGACTGCAATCCCGCCAGCAGCCCCTGCGCCCGCACCGGCCAGCAGTTTGGGCGGCAGGGTCCAGAAACTCGGGATAGACGCGATGATTCCGGCACCGAGCAAGCCCAGCGCGACAATCAGGAAGGTCGTGTGGTTAGCGAAGATTCCCGCACAGAAGAACCCCACCGCGCCCACCGCAACCAGACCTGCGACAAACTTGCGTCGCTCGCCGGTCGAGTCAGACAACCGCCCGATCACCACCATGCTGATGGCGCCGCAGATGTAAGGGATGGCGGTCAGCAAACCGATCATCACCGGGCTCTCGGTGCCGGCACTGCGAATCAGTTGCGGGGCCCAGAAGTTCAAGCCGTAGGACGCCACCTGAATCAGGAAGTAGATCAGCCCGAGTGTCAGGAAACCCGGAATCCGCAGTGCGGCGAGCAACGAGCCGCCACTCTTGTGCGGTTCATGGTGCGCAATACGGCTGGCCAGCAGCGTTTTCTCTGAGGGCGTCAGCCAATGGGCGTCTTCGATGCGGTCCTTGAGCAATGTCAGCACCAGCAAGCCGAGGCCGATGCAAGGCACGCCGCCCAGCAGAAACAGCCAGTGCCAGCCGCGCATATCGAGGAAGCCGTCGAGGTGTTGAAGCACCAGCCCGGAGAACGGTGCACCCACCAGACCGGCAAACGCCGACGCCAGAAACAACATCGACGTGATGCGCCCACGATAATGCTGCGGGAACCACAGCGTCAGGTAATACAGGACTCCCGGCGCAAAACCGGCTTCCATCGCACCAATCACAAAGCGCAGCACGTAGAACTGCCATTCGCTATTGACGAAGACCATGGCCGCAGTAGCGAGCCCCCAGGACATCATGATCCGGGCGATCCAGCGCCGGGCGCCGACCTTGTACAGCATCATGTTGCTCGGCACTTCGAAGATCACGTAACCGACCACGAACAACCCGGCGCCGAGGCCGTAAGCGGTGTCGCTCAGGCTCAGGTCGGTCTGCAGCTGGAACTTGGCGAAGCTGATGTTGATGCGATCGAAAAACGCGAACAGGTAGCAGACCATGATCAACGGCATCAGGCGCCAGGCGACTTTGCTGACCAGGGCTTTTTCTTCGTCGTGGCTAACGGACGGGCTCGCGCCCGCCTCCAGTACATTAAGGCTCATGATGGTTCTCCAGGTGGACTGCCCGTGGGTGTCCGATTGTTTTTGTTGTCTGGTTGAAAGGTCTGTAGGGAGCTTTATTGTGGGAGCGGGCTTGCTCGCGAAGGCGGATTGTCAGTCGACATCTTTGTTAAATGTCAGACCGCATTCGCGAGCAAGCCCGCTCCCACACGGATTAGGGGTTGTCAGGACGGGGACGGGTGCAAATCGCAATTGCGTCCGGCCTTGGCCAGTTGACCGGGCACTTCGTGGCCCAGCAGTGCGGGTAATCCTCGTGACAATTGCAGCAACAGCGGCAGATCGATGCCGGTGTGAATGCCGATCTCATCGCACAGGTTGACCAAATCTTCGGTGCAAATATTGCCCGAGGCACCCGGCGCGAACGGGCATCCGCCGAGCCCGCCCAGTGCCGCGTCGAAGCGACGGGCACCGGCTTCGTAGGCGGCCAGCACGTTGCACAGACCGAGCCCGCGGGTGTTGTGGAAATGCAGGGTCAGATTTGCCGGCGAAACCCGCTGCAAGACTCGCCGCACCAGACGATCAACCTGCCGCGGATTGGCCATGCCGGTGGTGTCGGCCAGGGTAATGCCCTGAATCCCGAGCTCCTGATACGCCTCGACGATTTGCAGCACGCGATCCTCATCGATCTTGCCTTCAAACGGGCAGCCGAAGGTGGTGGCGATGCTGGCGTTGAGTCGCACCGTCGTTCCGCGAACGTATTGCACGATCTCGCCGAACGCGGCCAATGAGGCTTCGCAACGCATGCGCATGTTGGCCAGGTTGTGGGTCTGGCTGGCGGACATCACCAGGTTCAACTCGTCGGCCCTGGTCGCCAGCGCCCGTTGCGCGCCTTTCAGGTTGGGGATCAACGCGACGTAAATCACCCCCGGTTGCCGGGTGATGCCCTTGAACACCAGCTCACCATCGCGCAGCGCTGGAATCGCCTTGGGCGAAACGAACGAACCTGCTTCGATGCGGCTGAAACCGGCCAGCGACAGCTGATCGATCAAGGCAATCTTGTCGACGGTTTCGACCCAGGTCGGCTCGATCTGCAAGCCGTCGCGGGGGGAGACTTCCTGAACAATCAGGGTCTCGGAAAAATCAGTGATCATTGCACCACCCCTTCCGCTTTCAGCCGTTCGATGTCCGAATCCGTAAGACCCAGCCCCGCGAGGATGCCGTCGGTGTGCTGGCCCAACGTAGGTCCGGACCAGTTCACGCCACCGGGCGTCTCGGACATTTTCGGCACGATGCCGGGCATCTTCACCGTGGCACCGCCGGGCAGGTCGGCGTTGAGCAGCATGCCCCGCGCCTGATAGTGCGGATCGGCGACGATGTCGGCGACTGAATAGATGCGCCCGGCCGGGACTTCGGCCGCTTCCAGTGCCGACAACACTTCGTCGATCGGCAGGCTGCTGGTCCAGTGAGTGATCGCCGCGTCGAGCACGTTGCTCTTGGCGGCACGCCCGTCGTTATGGGCGAACTCCGGCGCATCGGCCAGGTCACGGCGACCGATGACGTCCATCAAGCGCTTGTAGATCGGGTCGCTGTTGCCGGCGATCACCACGTAGGCGCCATCGGCCGTCAGATAGGTGTTAGACGGCGCGATGCCCGGCAAGGCCCCGCCGCTGCGCTCACGAACATGGCCGAGCATGTCGTATTCCGGCACCAGGCTTTCCATGACGTTGAACACACTTTCAGCCAGCGACACATCGACGACTTGCCCACCGCCCTGCCCGGTCTTGACCCGCAGCAGCGACATCAAGGCACCGATCACCGCGTGCAACGAAGCCAGGGAATCGCCGAGGCTTACGCCCACCCGCGCCGGCGGTGAACCGGGGGTGCCGGTGGTGTAGCGAATCCCGCCCATGGCCTCGCCGATGGCGCCGAACCCTGGACGATCACGGTAAGGGCCGGTCTGGCCATAACCGGATATACGCACCAGCGTCAGGTCAGGGTTGAGGGCGTGCAACACGTCCCAGCCCAGACCGAGTTTCTCCAGGGCGCCGGGACGCAGGTTTTCGATCAGCACGTCGGCGCTGGTCGCCAGTTGCTTGACCAGTTCGATGCCTTCGGGGGATTTCAGATTCAGCGCCAGGGACTTCTTGTTGCGCGATTGCAGGTACCACCACAGCGACGTGCCTTCGTGCAGCTTGCGCCATTTGCGCAGCGGGTCGCCCTGACCCATGGCTTCGATCTTGATCACGTCGGCGCCGAACTCGGCGAGCATGCGAGCGGCAAACGGCGCGGCGATCAGCGTGCCGATCTCGATCACTTTGATTGCACTCAAGGGGGCAGTCATCGCGGGGTACCTCATGTTGTTCTTGGAATATGAGCCAAGGCTAGAGGACCCCGGGGGCTGGAATCCAACCTTCAGTTGGCAACGAGCGTTCGCGAAACGCGAACGCCCTGGAATTGCCGCGACCTCAGGTCAGCCTTCGCGAGCAAGCCCGCTCCCACAGGGAGGTACACCCGCAGACCAACTGTGGGAGCGGGCTTGCTCGCGAAGAGGCCGGCCTAGCCAATCGAGAACTGTCAGACCACCCCACGCAAATGCTCGAACAACATCCGGCTCACCGGCGACAGCGCCGCTTCATCGCGCACCACCAGAACCAACGCGCGATCCGACCAGTCATCCGTCAACGGCACCGCGTGCAAGCCCAACGCCCGGCCAAACAGCTCATAGGCTTTTTGCGGCAGGATGCCGATGCCCATGTTGGCCTGGACCATCCGGCACATGGCGTCGAAACCCGGTACATGAATCCGCAACCGCAGCACTTTGCCCGCCTCGCGCGCGGCTGCGTGGGTACGCATATTGATTGAACTGGCGGAATGCAAACCGACGTAATCGCTGCCCAGCGTATCGGCGAAGGCCAGACTGGAACGACTCGCCAACGGATGATCGGGCAGCATCAACACCATCAGTTTGTCCTGTCGATAAAGCACGCTGTGCAGACCTTTGACGTCGCTGTCACTGGAGCAGATCCCAAGGTCCGCCACGCCATCCAGCACCCCCTGAATCACCCCGCTGCTGGGGCGTTCTTCGAGGTCGGTCTTGACTTGAGGATGACGCGCGGAGAAGTCCCGCAGGTCTTCGGGCAGGAACTGAATGATCGCCGACAGGTTGGCGAGCATCCGCACATAGCCGCGAATACCGTGGCTGTGTTCGCCCAGTTCGAGCCCCATTTTCTCCACGTTGAACAGCATCTGCCGAGCATGGTGCAACAAGGTTTCACCGGCCGGCGTCAGGGTCATGCCCTTGGCCTGACGCACGAACAGGCTGATGCCCAGCGCTTCTTCCAACTCCATCAGCCGCTTGCTGGCCGCCGACACCGCGATGGCTTCACGCGCGGCGGCACGGGTCAGCGTGCCCTCCTCATGAACGGCGACAAACAGCTGGAGAGTGATCAGGTCGAGGCGGCGGATCAGGCTTTTTTGCAGCATGGAGGGCTCGATGACTTCTGTTCGACAGAGTCGGCAGGATAGCCCGGTTTCTACGCGACTCGGCAAAGCAAATTGCCCACAACATCACGAGGCATCGTCCTACACATAAATGTCTTGTAACACTCAGCCCTACCGGAAACAGCCGATTCAAAGCCTTCGCCGCGCTCTGTAAAGTCTGGAAACACACACGAACTGCAACAAACTCATGGATCGTTTCACTCAAGGAAAGTCGTTTTCACATGGACCAGACAGCACACGCAGCAAACCGCTACACCAACTACCGCAAAGTCATCGCGTTGGCCGATCACGATTGGGAGAGCGCTGAAGCCGGGAAAATTTCGGGGCTTAACGTCGAAATCAAAAGTGCCAACCGGATGCTCGATCAGCACGGGCGCGCGTTTCATCATTTCTGCACGACGTCGTACCTGGGCCTGGATCACCATCCCGACATTCTCGACGGCGCCATGAATACCCTGTGGGAAACCGGCACCCTGCGCGTCGCCAACTCAAAGAACCGCTGCAAGCTGGCGATTCTGGAACAGTACGAAACCGAACTGTCCGAGTTGTTCGGCGCCAGTTGCCTGAGCACCTTGTCGTGCAGTGCGGCGAGTGCCGGAATCCTGCCGTTGCTGGCCAGCGGCGTGTTCACGGAAAACCGCCCTCCCGTGATGGTCTTTGACCGGTTGGCGCACTACTCGATGAATCACCTCAAAGCCGCCTGCGCGGATGAAACCACGGTCGTGACCAGTCCTCATAACGACATGGATTTTCTCGAGAAGCAGTGTCAGCAACACCGCACCGTCGCGTATATCGCAGACAGCGCCTACAGCATGGGCGGGGTCGCGGACATGGACAGTCTTTTGTATCTCAAGGACCGCTATGGGTTGTTTCTCTACCTGGACGATTCCCACGCACTGTCCGCCGTCGGAACATCGGGCGCAGGCCTCGTACGCCCCAGGTTTCACGCCCTGGAGAATGACTGCCTGATTGTCGCCTCGCTGGCCAACTCGTTTGGCGCCGGCGGTGGTCTGGTCATGTTGGGCAATGAACGGCAGAAGAGGCTCATTGCCCGTTACGGCGGTCCCAGCAATTGGTCGCAAAGCCTGGACAGTGCAGCCATTGGCGCGGGCAGAGCGTCCATCCTGCTACATCGCACGCTGGAATTTGCCGCGTTGCAGGAAAAACTTCAGGTTAATATCCGGCTGTTCGACAGCCTCATACGCACCGATCAACACAACAGCAACATGGCGATTCGACTGGTCAACTGCGGCGAAGCAACGCTCGCCAACAGCATCGCCATGGAACTGGCCAATCACGGCTTCTTCACCTCGGCGGTTTTTTTCCCAGTGGTCGCACAAGGCAAGGCAGCCATCAGAATCACCCTGCGCGCCGACATGGAGCCGATGCTGATCCGCCACTTTTGTGAACTCATCACCGAACTTTTACGCACTCGAGGCCGGGAAATCGGCTGTTGAACTGAAACCCTGGAAGCCTCGCAGGCTTCCAGGGGGGCCGCAAGACTTCCTAAAACGCGCTGCGGAAAATTTCCTCGATCTGACGCTGATCCGCTACGCGAGGATTGGTCAGGCCACACGCATCTTTCAAGGCATTGCTGGCGAGCATCGGGATGTCGTTGAGCTTGGCGCCGAGCTCACGCAAACCGGCGGGGATTTCCACGTCTTTGGACAGGCTGCAGATCGCCACGATGGCCGCTTGGGCGCCCGCTTCCGGGGTGAAACCGCGAACATCGACGCCCATCGCAAGGGCGACATCGGTAAGGCGATCGGCGCAAACCAGCGCGTTAAAGCTTTGTACGTGGGGCAGCAAGACCGCGTTGCACACACCATGAGGCAAGTCGTAGAACCCGCCCAACTGGTGGGCCATGGCGTGGACAAAACCCAGGGATGCGTTATTGAACGCCATGCCAGCGAGGAACTGCGCGTAGGCCATGTTTTCCCGCGCGGCCATGTCACTGCCGTCGCGGACGGCCAGGCGCAGGTTGTTGCTGATCAACGTGATCGCCTTCAGTGCGCAGGCATCGGTGATCGGATTGGCCGCCGTGGAAACGTAGGCTTCGATGGCGTGGGTCAGTGCGTCCATGCCAGTGGCAGCCGTCAGGCCCTTGGGCATGGCGACCATCAGCGCCGGGTCGTTGACCGACAGCAGCGGCGTGACGTTGCGATCGACAATGGCCATTTTCACGTGACGGGACTCGTCGGTGATGATGCAGAAACGGGTCATCTCGCTGGCGGTGCCGGCGGTGGTATTGATGGCGATCAGCGGCAGTTGCGGCTGGGTGGATTGATCGACGCCTTCGTAATCGCCAATCTGCCCGCCGTTGGTTGCGCACAACGCGATGCCTTTGGCGCAGTCATGGGGCGAACCGCCGCCCAGGGACACCACGAAATCACAGCGGGTTTCCTTCAGCAGACCCAGACCGATCTCGACGTTGGCGATGCTCGGGTTAGGCTTGGCGCCGTCGAAAATCACCGAATCGATGTCCTGCATCGCCAACTTCTCGGCAATCATCTTCGCTACGCCCGCCTTGGCCAGCCCGACGTCGGTGACGATCAGCGCCTTGCGAAAACCGTACTTGCGAATGGCGTCCATGGCTTCGTCGAGGCAACCGATGCCCATGATGTTCACGGCGGGGATGAAAAACGTGCTGCTCATGAGCGAGTCTCCTGGCTGAGGCCGAATCGTTAGCGCCGATCCAGCGGGGACCCACAGGATCGACCTATCGGTCATTAAGTAACTTGATCTGGCTCAAGTCTTGGTCGTGATAAAGTCGCCGCCCACCAGACCTTCTGCTTTGAGACTTTGAACGCAATGACCGATTTCCAGGATGTTGATGCCCAACTTGAAGACTGGAACGCCTTGCGCGCCACCGCCTCGTTCAGCGGCCTGCTGGTGGGCAACGGCGCCAGTCGCGCCGTGTGGGACGATTTCGGCTACGACTCGCTGTTCGAAAACGCCCGTACCGTCGAAGAAAAACCCCTGAGCCAGTCCGAGCTGAGCGTGTTCGACGCCATGCAGACGCGCAGCTTCGAGCAGGTGCTCAGCGCGCTGAAAACCACCAGCCGGGTCAACAAGGCCCTGGCGGTGAGTTCCGCCGCGCCGCGCAATCGTTACTACGCGATCAAGGAAGCGCTGATCAACACCGTGCACGCGGTGCACATCCCGTGGCGGCTGGTGGTGCCTTCGTCGCTGGCGACGATCAATCAGGAACTGGGCCGCTACCGGACCGTGTTCACCACCAACTACGATCTGCTCAACTACTGGGCGACCCAGCACCAGCCTGATGCGATCAGCGACCTGTTTCAGGGTGCAGAATCAAGCTTCGATCTAAGCGCCACGGCGACCGATAAAACCCGGCTGCTTTACCTGCATGGCGGGTTGCATCTGGTGCGAAATCAGGACGGCACGGCGCGCAAACTGATGTCGACCGAGGGCACGTTACTCGGCAGTTTCGCGATCAACAACACGATCAAGACCCTCGATGACGTGCCGCTGTTCGTCAATGAAGGTCCGGCGCAGGACAAGCTCAAGACCATTCGCAGCTCGGACTATCTGTCGTTCTGCTACGACCAGTTACTTGGCCATGGCGACGGGTTATGCCTGTTTGGCCATGCCCTGGGTGAGCAGGACAGCCACATCATTCACGCCTTGCGTCAGGCGAAACCGCAAAGGGTGGCGATCTCGATTTATCCGCGCAGCAAGGCGTTCATTCAGCACCAGAAGCGGCATTACGCGAAGGTGTTTGAAGGAACCGGGAGTGAGTTGCGGTTTTTTGATTCGAAGACGCATGCGTTGGGCAGCCCGAAGCTCACAGTTCCAGTCGAGGTTTAGCGGCGACGCGGCTGACGCCTTCGCGAGCAAGCCCGCTCCCACATTTGTCCGCGTCTGTCCGGACAACTCGGTCTAATGTGGGAGCGGGCTTGCTCGCGAAGGCCTCAGACCAATCGACTCATTCCTCGGCGCTATGCACCACCACCAGCAACTGCGCCTGAACCTCGCCCACTGACCGTATCCGGTGCGGTTTCTGCGCATTGAAATGCAGCGCGTCCCCACGATTGAGCAGCACCCGCTCGTTCATGAAGTCCACTTCCACCTGCCCCTCATGCACGAACAGAAACTCCTCGCCCAAATGTTCCTTGAAGGTCTTGTCGGCAAACTCGGTCGGCGGGTAAATCATGAACGGCAGCAGACTGCGCTCGCTGACCTGATGGGCCAGCACCGCGTAACCCGGGCTTTCATCGTTGGCTGCCAGGGATTGGCGCTCATCGCTGCGCACCAGGCTGTAACTGTCGAGGCTGACGTTGTCTTCGCAGAACAACTCCTCGACCTTCACGTTCAATGCCTTGGCCAGTTTCAGGGCGGCAGCGATCGACGGAGTGTTCAACCCGCGTTCGACTTTCGACAGATAGCTCTTGGTCATGCCGGATTTTTCGGCCAAGGCCTCCAGCGTCACGCCGAGTTTTTTTCTCAGTAATTTCAAACGGATAGACATGTAGAGCAATTAATCCATCAAGGGAGCAACGATTCTTTCTTGCTAATGACACAAAGTGTCATATAGCATCGCTTGTGTCATTTGCATTCACCCATGACCTTGCGAGCAACAAGTGAACGGCAAACCCGACGTCCATTGAACCACCCAAAGGACACCGATATGGCCAAGACCTTAGCACTACCCAAAGAGCAACTGGTCAAGCAAGCGCTGACCCAGATGCAAAACACCCTGGCGGATAATACGTGGACCGACCGGCAAAAGCTGGCCCTGACTTGCCGGATTCTGTTCGAGAACGGCCACGACTCTGGTCTGGCCGGGCAGATTACCGCCCGCGGCCCGCAACCGGGCACCTACTACACTCAACAACTGGGCTTGGGTTTCGACGAAATCACCGCCAGCAATTTGCTGCTGGTCAACGAAGACCTGGACGTGCTTGAAGGCCACGGCATGCCCAACCCGGCCAACCGTTTTCACAGCTGGGTGTACCGCGCGCGGCCAGATGTGAACTGCATCATTCACACTCATCCGACCCACGTTGCCGCGCTGTCGATGCTCGAAGTACCGCTGCAGATTTCCCACATGGACCTCTGCCCGCTCTACGACGATTGCGCGTTTCTCGAAGGCTGGCCTGGCGTGCCGGTGGGCAACGAGGAAGGTGAACTGATTGCCGCCGCCCTGGGCGACAAACGAGCGATTCTGCTTTCGCACCACGGCCAATTGTCCACCGGCGCGACCATCGAAGAAGCCTGTGTCATTGCGCAACTGATTGAACGCGCCGCCAAGCTGCAACTGCTGGCCATGAGCGCCGGGACCATCAAGCCGATCCTGCCAGCGCTTGGCCGCGAAGCCCATGACTGGACCGCCAGGCCGAAACGTCACGCCGCCGCTTTCAACTACTACGCTCGGCAGAACCTGCATCAACACGCCGATTGCCTGAACTGAAACCACTCATTTTCAAGAGGAGAGTCGCCATGTCGACCCCAAACATTCACGGCATCATCGGCTACACCATCACTCCGTTCACCGCCAACGGTGAGGGCGTTGATCTCGAGGCGCTCGGGCGTTCCATCGATCGCCTGATCGACGACGGCGTCCACGCCATCGCACCGCTGGGCAGCACCGGCGAAGGCGCTTACCTGAGCGACGCGGAATGGGATCAGGTCAGCGAATTCAGCATCAAACACGTGGCCAAACGGGTGCCGACCATTGTCAGTGTCTCCGACCTGACCACGGCCAAAGCGGTACGCCGCGCACGTTTCGCCGAAGCCCACGGCGCCGATGTGGTGATGGTGCTGCCGACGTCCTATTGGAAACTCAGCGAAGCGGAAATCCTCGCCCACTACCGCGCCATCGGCGAGAACATCGGCGTACCGATCATGCTCTACAACAACCCGGCCACCAGCGGCACCGACATGTCGGTGGACCTGATCCTGCGGATCTTCAATGCCGTGGACAACGTGACGATGGTCAAGGAAAGCACCGGCGACATCCAGCGCATGCACCAGCTGCAACGGCTCGGCGAAGGTCAGGTGCCGTTCTACAACGGCTGTAATCCATTGGCGCTGGAAGCCTTTGCGGCAGGCGCGAAAGGCTGGTGCACAGCGGCACCGAACCTGATCCCGCAGCTCAATCTTGATTTGTATGAAGCGGTATTGGCCAACGATCTGGGCAAGGCGCGCGAACTGTTTTATCACCAGTTGCCCCTGTTGGATTTCATTCTGAAAGGTGGCTTGCCGGCGACGATCAAGGCCGGTTTGCGCGCCACCGGGCTGGAAGCGGGCGACCCGCGGTTGCCGGTGTTTCCACTCGGCGAGGCGGGTTGCAGTCAGCTCCAAGATCTGTTGAAAGCATTGCGCTGATCTCAAAACACACACAAAACCAATGTGGGAGCGGGCTTGCTCGCGAAGGCGTGGTGTCAGTCACCTTCAATGTTGCCTGACACACCGCCTTCGCGAGCAAGCCCGCTCCCACATTAGATCGTCGGTGGATTCAGAGCACTGGCAGGGTCTTGTCCTTGATCACCGTGGTCGGTCCGTTGGCTTTGACGCTGGCGATGCCTTTCTCCAGCGCGGCAACGGAGGTGTAAGCCTCGCTGCTACCGATGATCTCGTGGTTAGCAGCCTTGAGGTTGAAGTAAGGATGGCCATCCTTGGTGGTTTTCTTCTCGTAGCGTTCATCCTTCGGGCTGTTGCTCTGAACCGACACGATGCCTTTGTCAGCGGCAGCGCGGGTGGTGTACAGCTCGCTGGTCAGAATGGTTTCCGCGTTAGCGGCCTTCAGTACAAATTTGAACTGACCATTGCTGCTTTTGCTCACTTCATACCATCCAGACATGCTCTTTCTCCTTGGCAATTGAGAGGTTTTGCGCTTCAGAGTAAAGACCAGGCGAGGATTTTTGTCGCCTGTACCGGCCCCTTCGCGAGCAAGCCCGCTCCCACAATGGATCGATGTACACAATTCCCCTGTGGGAGCGAGCCTGCTCGCGATGAGGCCGGTAAGGTCAGCACAAAATCACCTACTTCACCACCGCCCGCACCACCGATAACTCCGGCGCCTGCACCCGTCGCTGACTCAGATAACGGGTACAACTGACCCGCAAAAACGAGGCGAAATTCACCACCTCGCCGCGGTAGTCCATCACCTCTTCATACAGCTTGGCGATCAACTGGTTGGTGGTCATGCCGTCGACCTCGGCGATTTCGCTGAGGATGTCCCAGAACTGATTCTCCAGCCGCAGGGTGGTGACCACCCCGCAGATGCGCAGCGAGCGGGAGCGCGACTCGTAGAGAATCGGATCGGCTTTGACGTAAAGCTCGCACATGGAAAGGTCCCTCGTTACAGCGTGATTTTGGTGCCCAGCAACCCGAGGAAACCGGCGAGCCAGCTCGGGTGCGCCGGCCAGGCCGGAGCAGTGGCCAGATTGCCCTGAACGTGACCTTCCGTCACCGGGATATCGATGAACGTACCGCCCGCCAGGCGCACTTCCGGGGCACAGGCCGGGTAGGCGCTGCACTCACGACCTTCGAGAATCCCCGCGGCCGCGAGCAATTGTGCGCCGTGACACACGGCGGCGATCGGTTTGCCGGCCTTGTCGAACGCGCGCACCAGTTCCAGGACTTTTTCGTTCAGGCGCAGGTACTCCGGCGCACGACCACCCGGCACCAGCAGGGCGTCATAGTCCTCGGACTTGACCTTGGCGAAGTCGAAGTTCAGGGCAAACAGGTGACCGGGTTTTTCGCTGTAGGTCTGGTCGCCTTCGAAGTCATGGATCGCCGTGCGTACGGTCTGACCGGCGGTTTTGTCCGGGCAAACGGCGTGCACCGTGTGGCCGACCATCAGCAGCGCCTGAAACGGCACCATCACTTCGTAGTCTTCGACGTAATCGCCGACCAGCATCAGAATTTTTTTAGCGGCCATGGGGAGGACTCCTCTGGGAAATACGTAGGAGTATTCAAGGTAGTCCTTATCTGCAGGGTCGGGTAATAACCAGCTACTACCTGATGGACCGCGTCATCGTTCATCGCGGGCAAGCCCTGCTCCTACATGTCCAGTGTCGTTCTCACCTGTAGGAGCAAGGCTTGCCCGCGATGGCGTCCGCAAACTGTACGGATAACTCTGCACCTAGCTGTAACAGCAGCAAACGCCGGGTTTATGGCTAGATAAAGATCTTCCCGCCACCCTCGATTCTGGTTGCCATCATGTCCTCGCGCGAAAACACCGGCATGGCCCTCGGCCTGCTCGGCGTTGTGATCTTCAGCCTCACCCTGCCCTTCACACGGATCGTCGTGCAGGAACTCCATCCGCTGCTCAACGGCCTGGGCCGTGCGCTGTTCGCGGCGGTTCCGGCGGCGTTGCTGTTGCTCTGGCGTCGGGAAAAATGGCCGACCTGGAAACAGGTCAAAGGCCTGACCTTGGTGATTGCCGGGGTGATCCTCGGCTTCCCGGTGTTGTCGGCCTGGGCCATGCAAACCTTGCCGGCGTCTCACGGTGCGCTGGTCAACGGCTTACAGCCGTTGTGCGTGGCGCTGTACGCCGCGTGGTTGTCCCACGAACGACCGTCGAAAGCCTTCTGGGCCTGCGCTGCGCTGGGCAGCGCGCTGGTGCTGGGTTATGCGCTGATCAGCGGGGCCGGCAGCATTCAGGCCGGTGATTTGCTGATGCTCGGCGCGATTGCCGTTGGCGGCCTGGGTTATGCAGAGGGCGGCCGATTGGCCAAGGAGATGGGCGGTTGGCAGGTGATCTGCTGGGCACTGGTGCTGTCGACGCCGTTGCTGATCGGGCCGGTGGTGTACCTGGCGCTGCAACATCAGGGCGAGATTTCGGCCAAGACCTGGTGGGCCTTCGGTTACGTCTCGCTGTTCTCGCAGTTCATCGGTTTCTTCGCCTGGTACGCCGGGTTGGCGATGGGGGGGATTGCCCGGGTCAGTCAAATCCAGCTGTTGCAGATCTTCTTCACCATCGCTTTTTCGGCGCTGTTCTTCGGCGAACACATCGAGCCGATCACCTGGCTGTTTGCCGCCGGGGTGATCGTGACCGTGATGCTGGGACGCAAAACCGCGGTCAAGCCCCCTGTGGGAGCGGGCTTGCTCGCGAAGGCGGACTAACAGCCAACGCAGATGTTGAATGTTACGGCCCCTTCGCGAGCAAGTCGGATCGCCGCACCGCCGCTCCCACAGGGATCAGAGGTAGCCGTCAGCCCGCAGCAGGGTTTCCAGGCAATGTTCGCTGATCTGGTAGAAATCCTTCAGCTCCTGAATCTTCACCAACAGCTGGGCCGGATCAACCGGCTCGGCACGTTTGACCGCCAGGATCATCTTGTTCTTGTTGGTGTGGTCCAGTGAGATGAACTCGAACACCTTGGTCTCGTAACCGCAGGCTTCCAGGAACAACGCGCGCAAACTGTCGGTGACCATTTCCGCTTGCTGGCCCAAATGCAGACCGTATTGCAGCATCGGCTTGAGCAGCGCCGGGCTCTGGATTTGCAGGCGAATCTGCTTGTGGCAGCACGGCGAGCACATGATGATCGAGGCGCCGGAACGGATACCGGTGTGAATCGCGTAGTCGGTGGCGATGTCGCAGGCATGCAGCGCGATCATCACGTCCAGCTCGCTCGGCGCCACGCTGCGTACGTCACCGCACTTGAACACCAGCCCTGGATGCTCGAGCTTTGCGGCCGCGGCATTGCACAAATCCACCATCTCTTCGCGCAACTCGACGCCGGTCACCACGCCTTCGGCCTTCAAGGTGTTGCGCAGATAGTCATGGATCGCGAACGTCAGGTAACCCTTGCCCGAGCCGAAATCCGCCACCTGAACCGGCTTGTCCAGCGCCAGCGGTGAGGTGGTCAGCGCATGGCTGAAGACTTCGATGAACTTGTTGATCTGCTTCCACTTGCGCGACATCGCCGGGATCAGCTCGTGCTTGCTGTTCGTCACACCAAGGTCGGCGAGGAACGGCCGGCTCAGGTCGAGAAAGCGGTTCTTCTCGCGGTTATGCTCAGCGGACGGCACTTCACGCAATTGCTGAGGTTTGCTCTTGAACAGCGAAGACTTGCCCTTTTTGCTGTATTCCAGCTGAGCCTCATCCGTCAACGACAGCAAATGCGCATTTTTGAATGATGCCGGCAAGAGTGCGGCGATGGTCGCTACGCCCTCGGCAATCGGCAAATTCTTGGTGATGTCGCGGGTTTTGTAGCGGTAGACGAAGGACAGGCAAGGCAGATCCTTGACCGTCAGCTGCTTGATGATCAGCCGCTGCAAGTCCACTTCAGTGCCGACGTACTTGGCCAGCACCAGTTTGATGAAGGCGTTATCGTCGAGGCTGGATTGCAGCAGGTCGATGAACTGGGCGTGGTGATCCGGCGCGAGGCTGGCGGGAGTGGCGGTGACAGACATGGGAAAAACGGCCTCGGGCGGTGCGGATCGGGGAATGGCGGGTATTTTAGGGGGGATGGCCGCTCGGGACACGCAGTTATTTACCGAACGGTGCGAATCGCGAGGCAAGTCGAGTCCCCTGTGGAGAGGGGACTTGTCCCCGTTCGGCTGCGAAGCAGTCGTAAAACCTGAGAACTCGGTCTAACCGATGAATCGAATGGGGCCGCTTCGCGACCCAACGGGGACAAGTCCCCTCGCCACAAAAGCCCTCTCACCACAGAAGGTGTGTCAGATCCGGAGTGTGAAATCAGCCCAACACCACCAACCGATTCGGCAACTCATTCCTCACATGCGTCACCGGTACATGCACCTTGAGCAACTCGCCACACGCCTCGACGCAGGTGACAAATCCCTGCAACGTCTGCCCCTGCTTCACCTGCTGAGTGAACGCCGCAACAATTCCCTCCCAGTTCTTGTTGTCCAGCCGTTTGGAAATCCCCTCATCCACCAGAATTTCCACATAGCGTTCAGCCTCGCAGACAAAAATCAGCATCCCGGTGCCGCCCACTGTGTGGTGCAGGTTCTGCTCCAGAAACTGCCGGCGCGCCAGGTTCGAGGCGCGCCAGTGACGCACCGAGCGCGGGACCAGGTGCGTGGTGATTTTTGGAATCCTGAACACCAGGCACAGCACGATGAAACTGATCCATTGCACCAGCAGCAAACTGTGCAGGGTCAGCCAGCCCGTGAGGTAATGCACGATACCCGGCACGACCAGCGCCAGCAGGCTGGCCCAGAGCAGCGGGATGTATGCATAGTCGTCGGCGCGGGCCGCGAGCACGGTCACCAGTTCGGCGTCGGTGTCGCGCTCGACCCGGGCAATCGCCTCGGCAACTTTGCGTTGTTCGTGTTCAGTCAGTAATGCCATGTTTAAGAATGCCCACTCGCTATTGTTGTGTGATCACCAGCCGCCCGAGGAACCGCCTCCCCCGAAACTGCCCCCGCCGCCGCTGAAGCCCCCGCCTCCACCGCCACCACCAAAACCTCCACCGCCGAATCCGCCGCTAGAACCGCCTCGACCGCCGCCGCTGGGCAGGATCCCGAGCATCTGGCAGACAAATACCGTCAGGATGAACAGCATCACCAGAAACACGAAGATCCCCGGATGCCGTGAGACGAAGTCGCTTTCCTGATTGCCGCCGGAGTCATACACCGTGGACGGCTCATCCAGTGGATTGCCGCCCAGCACCACGAGCATCGCCGCGACCCCGTCGCTGATGCCCTTGCTGAAGTTACCGGTCTTGAACGCCGGGGTGATCACCTGATTGATGATCACCGAGCTCTGCGCATCGGTCAGCCGATCTTCCAGGCCATAACCGACCTCAATCCGCAGCTTGCGATCATCGCGCGCGACGATCAGCAATGCACCGTTGTTCTTGTCCTTCTGGCCAATACCCCAGTAGCGCCCCAGTTGATAACCGAAGTCCGCAATGTCGGTACCCTGCAAATCCGGCAACGTGACCACCACCAGCTGCTCGCCGGTGGCTTTTTCATGGGCCTGAAGCTGTTGCGTCAGCTGCTCACGCACCGCAGGCTCGATCATCTGGGCGTTATCGACCACCCGCCCGGTCAGTTCCGGAAACTTCAACGCAGCCTGGGCCGTCAGGGCAAACACCCAGAGCAACAGCACCAGGCCAACTTTCAACGCACGCATTGGCAACCTCATCCTTGGTGACGCTTCAAGCCCATACCGGCGCTTACTGGAACTTCACTTGAGGCGCTTTTTCCGCATCGGGGCTGGTGGCCTCGAAAGTTTCGCGGATCGGCAAATCGCTGTACATCACCGAGTGCCACAGGCGACCGGGGAAGGTCCGCAGTTCCGTGTTGTATTTCTGCACGGCGAGGATGAAGTCCCGGCGCGCCACGGCAATGCGGTTCTCGGTGCCTTCAAGTTGCGATTGCAACGCCAGGAAGTTCTGGTTGGCCTTGAGGTCCGGGTAACGCTCGGACACCACCATCAAACGGCTCAAGGCACCGGTCAGCTGATCCTGGGCCTGCTGGAACTGTTTGAGTTTTTCCGGGTTATCCAGGGTTTTGGCATCGACCTGGATCGAAGTGGCCTTGGCCCGGGCTTCAATCACGGCGGTCAGGGTTTCTTCTTCGTGCTTGGCGTAGCCCTTGACGGTTTCCACCAGGTTGGGAATCAGGTCGGCGCGGCGCTGGTACTGGTTCTGCACCTGGCCCCAGGCAGCCTTGGCCTGTTCGTCGAGGGTCGGAATCGTATTGATGCCGCAGCCGGCCAGCAGTGTGGTCAGCAACATCAAGGCTGCAACTTGCAGGCTCGACCGATAGTGGTGTCGTACATTCATCTGGTTAATGCTCCCTTGCACATTCCGTTGAAAAACAACCTTCGAACTTTGAACCCGGCTCTTGGGGCATAATCTGCCGCCGCCACTGGATTGCATCGAGCCAATGGGCTAAAAGATGCCCCAGCGCGAAAACACGCGGAAGTGTGCTGCATTTACCTGAACAACAATAGTCGCTCCCTAAATTTTGGCTGACCGGCGCGTATTCACTGCCGTTTAGGCTTTTGAGAAAACTATTCATGAAGAAGCTGTGTTTGCTGGGCCTGTTCGTCAGCCTGGCCAGTCATAACGTATTGGCCGCCACGACGCCCGCTCCTCTGGAAAACAAGGACGCGTTCATCAGCAACCTGATGAAGCAAATGACCCTCGATGAAAAGATCGGCCAGTTGCGCCTGATCAGCATCGGCCCGGAAATGCCTAGGGAGCTGATCCGCAAGGAAATCGCTGCCGGCAATATCGGTGGCACGTTCAACTCGATCACCCGCCCGGAAAACCGTCCGATGCAGGACGCGGCCATGCGCAGCCGGCTGAAGATCCCGATGTTCTTCGCCTATGACGTGATCCACGGCCACCGCACCATTTTCCCGATTCCGATAGCCCTGGCCTCGAGTTGGGACATGGACGCCATCGGCCTGTCCGGGCGCATCGCCGCCAAGGAAGCCGCGGCGGACAGCCTCGACATCACCTTCGCGCCGATGGTCGACATCTCCCGCGACCCGCGCTGGGGCCGGACTTCCGAAGGCTTCGGTGAAGACACGTACCTGGTGTCGCGCATCGCCGGCGTCATGGTCAAAGCCTTCCAGGGCACGGGCGCGAACGCGGCCGACAGCATCATGGCCAGCGTCAAGCACTTTGCCCTGTATGGCGCGGTCGAGGGCGGTCGCGACTACAACGTCGTCGACATGAGCCCGGTCAAGATGTTCCAGGACTACCTGCCACCGTACCGTGCGGCTATCGACGCCGGTGCTGGCGGGGTAATGGTCGCGTTGAACTCGATCAACGGCGTGCCGGCCACCGCCAACACCTGGCTGATGAACGACCTGTTGCGCAAGCAATGGGGCTTCAAAGGCCTGGCCGTCAGCGACCACGGGGCGATTTTCGAGTTGATCAAACACGGCGTTGCCCGTGACGGTCGCGAAGCCGCGAAGCTGGCGATCAAGGCTGGCATCGACATGAGCATGAACGACACCCTCTACGGCAAAGAGCTGCCGGGGCTGTTGAAGGCGGGTGAGATCCAGCAAAGCGACATCGACAACGCCGTGCGTGAAGTGCTCGCCGCCAAGTACGACATGGGCCTGTTCAAGGACCCGTACCTGCGCATCGGCAAGGCTGAGGATGATCCGGCCGACACGTACGCCGAAAGCCGCTTGCACCGCGCCGAGGCCCGTGATGTCGCGCGTCGCAGCATGGTGTTGCTGAAGAACCAGGGCGAAACCCTGCCGCTGAAGAAAACCGCGAAAATCGCCCTTGTCGGCCCGCTGGCCAAGGCACCGATCGACATGATGGGCAGCTGGGCCGCCGCCGGTAAGCCCGCGCAATCGGTGACCCTGTTCGACGGCATGACCACGGCACTGGGCGCGCAATCGACGCTGATCTACGCCCGTGGCGCCAACATCACCAGCGACAAGAAGGTCCTGGATTACCTGAACTTCCTCAACTTCGACGCACCGGAAGTGGTGGACGATCCGCGCTCGGCCCAAGTGCTGATCGACGAAGCGGTGAAAGCCGCCAAGGATGCCGATGTGGTGGTGGCAGCAGTGGGCGAATCCCGTGGCATGTCCCACGAATCGTCGAGCCGCACCGACCTGAACATCCCGGCCAACCAGCGCGATTTGATCAAGGCCCTGAAGGCCACCGGCAAACCGTTGGTGTTGGTATTGATGAACGGCCGTCCGCTGACGATTCTCGAAGAGAAGGAACAGGCCGACGCGATCCTGGAAACCTGGTTCACCGGTACCGAAGGCGGCAACGCCATCGCCGACGTGCTGTTTGGCGACTACAACCCGTCGGGCAAATTGCCGATCACCTTCCCGCGTTCGGTAGGCCAGATTCCGACCTACTACAACCACCTGAGCATTGGCCGGCCGTTCACGCCGGGCAAACCGGGCAACTACACCTCGCAGTATTTCGATGACACCACAGGTCCCCTGTTCCCGTTCGGCTTCGGTCTGAGCTACACCGATTTCAGCCTGAGCGACATGGCGCTGTCGTCGACCACACTGAACAAAACCGGCAAGCTCGACGCCAGCGTCATGGTGAAAAACACCGGCAAGCGTGACGGCGAAACCGTGGTGCAGTTGTACATCCAAGACGTGACCGGCTCGATGATCCGCCCGCTCAAGGAGCTGAAGAACTTCCAGAAAATCATGCTCAAGGCCGGCGAACAGAAAGTCGTGCACTTCACCATCACCGAGGATGACCTGAAGTTCTACAACACCCAGCTCAAGTACGCGGCAGAACCGGGCAAGTTCAATGTGGAGATCGGCCTGGATTCTCAGGACGTGACGCAGCAGAGCTTCGAATTGCTGTAACCCCTGAAACACCGCAATAAAACTGTGGGAGCGGGCTTGCTCGCGAAAGCGGACTTTCAGTCGACATCATCGCTGACTGACAGTCCGCTTTCGCGAGCAAGCCCGCTCCCACAGTGGTTTTTGGTGTGACGACTATCCGCGTCGATCCAGCAGATTCACCACCAGTCGATCCACCCATCCCCAAATCCTTTGCTTCACCCGCCGCCACAGCGGCCGGCGTTGCCATGCTTCCAGGCTGACTTCCTGGCTCTGCGCAAAGTCCCTCTCGAAACTTGCCGCCACCGCACGCGTCAGCCCCGGGTCCAGTGCTTCCAGGTTGGCTTCCAGGTTGAAGTGCAAATTCCAGTGATCGAAATTGCACGAGCCGATGCTCACCCAGTCGTCGATCAGGACCATTTTCAAGTGCAGGAAACACGGCTGGTATTCGAAGATCGCCACCCCGGCCTTGAGCAATCGCGGGTAGTAGCGATGCCCGGCGTAGCGCACCGACGGGTGATCGGTGCGTGGCCCGGTCAGCAGCAGGCGCACATCGACACCTCGGCCGGCAGCCCGGCGCAGTGAGCGGCGGACTTTCCAGGTCGGCAGGAAATACGGCGTCGCCAGCCAGATCCGCTGCTGGCCGCTGTTCAGCGCGCGAGTCAATGATTGCAGGATGTCCCGGTGCTGGCGGGCGTCGGCATAGGCGACCCGGCCCATGCCCTCGCCCATCGATGGCACGCGTGGCAGACGCGGCAGGCCGAAATGCGAAGCGGGTTTCCAGGCGCGCCGATGGCGGTTGGCAATCCATTGACGGTCGAACAGCAGCTGCCAGTCGATGACCAAGGGGCCGGTGATTTCCACCATCACTTCGTGCCATTCGCTGGTGTCTTCGCCCGGCGTCCAGAATTCATCGGTCACCCCGGTGCCGCCCACCACGGCCATGCTCTGATCGACCAGCAACAACTTGCGGTGATCGCGGTAGAAGTTACCCACCCAGCGCCGCCAGCTCAGGCGATTGTAGAAACGCAGTTCCACGCCCGCCGCCATCAATCGCCGACGCAAGGTCAGGGTGAACGCGAGGCTGCCGTAATCATCGAACAGGCAGCGCACGCGCACGCCACGTTCGGCTGCCTGGACCAACGCCTGAACCATCGCCTCGGCACAGGCACCCGCCTCCACCAGGTACAGCTCCAGTTCGACCTGCTCTTCGGCGCGGGCAATCGCGACCAACATCCGTGGGAAAAACTGCGGACCGTCGATCAACAGTTCAAAACGGTTGCCTTCACGCCAGGGGAAAATTGCGCCGGCCATGTCAGCGCGCCGTGAAAATCAGTACCGCACCCACCGGCACCGACAGACTGATGGCCGACAAACCGGCGACCTTGCGCAAACTTTCCAGACCGGGGGCCAGGTCGAAATCCGCGGCATTGATGATCAGCGGTTCGAGGGTCACCACCTGGAAGCGCCGGTCATCGAGACGAGTCGCCAGCAGTTCGGCGTTGTATTCGTGTTGTTTGCCATGCAGGTTGACGGTCAGCGGCAGGCGCAATTCAAGTTGCGCGCCGGGCGCCAGATCGTTGATCGGCCGCAGATCGATCTGCGTGGTGATCAGCGCTTGGGGGAAAGTCTGGATTTCAAACAGGTCCTTGCGCATGCGTTCATCGCGCAGCGGGATGCCACTGTTGACCGAGTCCAGCTCGACTTCCACCTCGGCCAGGCCTTTGGGATCGACCTTGCCGTGCAGCACCAGAAAGCGCTGCACTTCGCAGATACTGGTGTTTTTGGTGCTGATGAACGACAGCCGCGAGGACTCGCCATCCAGATACCAATCGGCGTGGGCCGACAGCGTGGCGCTGGCCAACAGCAGAAAGGCGAGGGTTTTGCAGAGGACGCGGTTGAACATAGAGACTCGTGGGGCAGATAAACGTGAGCTGAACCTTAACTGGCCTGAGGCAGGTTGCAAACTCTAATGCCACGGATCTTGGGTCAAACACATTCCCTACAAAAGCCCAACTCGCCGAAGTCAGGGTGACAGACGGCAACCTTGGCGTTCGCTGATCCATTGCGCGCTGTTGTTGCGGCCCATGCCGCTGACGGTGACGCGTTTGCTGGCGGGGTCATCAGTAAAGCCACTGGTCGGCAGCCACTGCTTCACATAGCTGTGGCAATACTCGGCCGGGTCGTTCATCACGTAGCGGCACGAACAATATTCCTTGGCGGTGTAGGCGCTGATGATGTCCGGGAAGGCCCACAGCGCCACGCGCTCTTGCCAGATCCAGCCGAGCAAGGCGATCGACAGGATCAACAACAGCGTGCCGAGCGGTCGGCGACGAACGAAGCTGCGACGTTTCATGGCAGCACCTTCGCGGCAAATGCCTGGAGCGCGAGCTTGAGCAATTCGTTGTGCCGGTAGCTGCCGTCGCGGTCATCGCCGTAGCGCACGATCACCAGGTGTTCGCTGGGAATCACGTACATCGCCTGCCCCCAATGACCCAGCGCGGCGAAGGTGTCGGCAGGTGCATCGGGCCATGGTTTTGCGGCGCCTTCCACTTCGCGGTTAAGCCACCAATGGCCGCCGGGCACGGCGTCGTCCTGATTGGCTTGATAGTGGGCGAACGGTTCGCGGTTAAAAATGACCCAGTCCTTGGGCAGCAATTGCCGCTCGCCCCAGCGGCCGTCGCGGGCCATCAGCAGACCAACTCGCGCAAGGTCTCGGGCGGTGAGGTAGGCGTAGGACGAAGCGACGAAGGTTCCCGTGGCGTCGGTTTCCCAGACGGCGTGGCGAATCCCCAAGGGCTCGAACAGAGCCGTCCATGGATAGTCCGGATAGCGGGTCGGGCCGACGATGGTTTTCAGCGCAGCGGATAACAAATTGCTGTCACCGCTGGAGTAACGGAATGCCTGACCGGGTTTGGCGTATTCACCGTGATCGGCGGTGAACGCGGCCATGTCCGGGTGGCCACGGGTGTAGAGCATCGCGACCACCGAGGATTTCAACGGCGCGTACTCATAGTCCTCCTGCCAGTCCAGACCCGAGGCCCAGTGCAGCAGGTCGGCCATGGTCATCGTCGGGTGTTTTTCCAGCGGCGGATAAAATGTCTGCACCGGGTCCCGGAGCTTGAACAGCCCTTCGCCATAGGCCACGCCGAGGACCGTGGCCATCAGGCTTTTGCTGATTGACCAGGTCAGGTGCGGGGTGTCGGCGGTGGTCGGACCGGCGTAGCGTTCGTAGATCAGTTGACCGTCGCGGATCACCAGCAAGGCGTCGGTGCGGATGCCTTTTCGGGTGGCCTCATCACGGGGTGGGAAGGCGTAAGTTTCCAGCGCTTGAAGCGCCGGCCCGCTGACTGTCGGACCGATTGACCATTGCTCGGCCGGCCAGTATTCGGCGTGGGCCGTGAGGCTGAGCAGGAGCATAAAGATCAGGGACAAGCCTTTGGACATGGTGGGGGCTCGGAGGGATGGACCTGCTGAGCCTAGTCGCCATTGATGACAGTTCCGGGATTTGTGTTGCCAATGAGGTCGCCTTCGCGGGCAAGCCCGCTCCCACAGGGATTGTGTGTTGTTCACCATTTGCGTCGCACCACCGCTCACTGTGGGAGCGGGCTTGCTCGCGAAGGGGCCCGTCAATCCAGCGAAGATCCCGCGAGTGCCTTGGCCAACCGCTTCCCCCGCGCCCCCGCCGCCAGATCCATCACTCCCTGATCACGCTGCCACATCGCCGCCCACTGCGGCGGGCCATCGGCCAGTGCCTGAGTCACCTCAGCCTTGAGCCCATCGAACTGCGCAAACAAGCCACCGAGCAACACATGCCCGGACGGATTATTCGGCGCCTGCCGGCTGACTTCCGCGCACCCGGCCAGCAGCGCCAGCAAACGCAGTTGCAAGGCTTGCGGCCAGTCGCTGTCCTGACCGATGCCGTACAGCCAGGCGGTCATGGCGCTCAGAACGTAAATGTCTTCAAGGGTGCGAAACGGTTTGATGTAGGCCTCCCAGCCATCCCCCGCCAACAGTTCGCACTGAGCGTTATCGAGAAACAGCCGACCATGGCTGATGTCTGGCATCAACGGGATCGCCGGTAGCTTCTCCAGACGCACGCCCGGTTCACCGGGATAAACCACCGCCAGGCTCAGGCGCGGTTTTTCGTCCGGTGCTTCACTGCGAGCAGCGATCAGCAGCCAATCGGCGGCATCGCCTGCGGTGACAAAATCCTTGCGCCCGCTCAGGCGCAAATCGTGCAGACGGGTCTGCATGTCCGCCACCCGCAGGCTGCGCTGTTCGGTCGCGCACAACGCGCCGAGACTCAACGGCGCGCTCGGCCAGAGCATGCGCAACGCCGCCTGATAGCCCACCAGAAACGCCAGTCCCGGCGTCGACATCAAACGCCCGCCGGCCACCGCCAGTTCGAACGGCGTGACGTTGCCCAACGGGTGCAACAAGGTCGCGAAACCCTCGCTCAGGTCCGGGTTGGCGGGCAGACGTTCACAGCGGCGCAGCAGGTTTTGCCAGAGCATAAGAGGCTCCTCAAAGGCTGTCATATAAGCATCACCAAAGCTTCATGGCGATGACACCGGGGCTACATAGCCTGACTTTGCACAACACGGCTGCATAAAGAAAGTCGATCGGCTGCAACCCAAGACGGGTGACCGGCCCGTACGGAGATTCGCAATGACTCAGATCGCCCGCATCAGCGACACCGGCAATGAACGCCGCCTGCAAGCCGAACGCCTGGTGGGCGCCGAGGCCTTGCAGGAAGCCCAGGCCCTGCGCTTCAACGTGTTCAGCGGCGAATTCAACGCCAAGCTCAAAGGCGCGGAGCTGGGTCTGGACATGGATGACTATGATGTTCACTGCGCCCACATCGGCGTGCGTGACTTGAACACCGGGCGACTGGTGGCGACTACCCGTTTGCTCGACCACACCGCCGCCAGCAGCCTGGGCAAGTTCTACAGCGAAGAAGAATTCAGCCTGCATGGCCTGGTCCATCTCAAAGGCCCGATCCTGGAAATCGGTCGCACTTGCGTCGACCCGGCCTACCGTAACGGCGGCACCATCGCCGTACTCTGGGGCGAGCTGGCCGAAGTGCTGAACCAGGGCGGCTACAGCTATTTGATGGGTTGCGCGAGCATCCCGATGCAGGACGGCGGCATTCAAGCCCACGCGATCATGCAGCGCTTGCGCGAACGTTACCTGTGCACTGAACACCTGCGGGCCGAACCGAAAAAGCCGCTGCCGAGCCTCGACATCCCGTCCAACGTCATCGCCGAAATGCCACCGCTGCTCAAGGCCTACATGCGCCTTGGCGCGAAGATCTGCGGCGAACCGTGCTGGGACGAAGATTTCCAGGTCGCCGACGTGTTCATCCTGCTCAAGCGCGACGAGCTCTGCCCGCGTTATGCCAAGCACTTCAAGGCGGCCGTGTGATGAGTCGGTTACGGGTGTACGCGCGGATTGCGCGAGTGTTGGTGGTGGTGGCGCTGGGGTTGAGCATGGCCGGTGTATTCGGGTTGTTCGAACGCCTGGGGATTGCTCATTCGATGGTCCGTCGCCAGCGCTGGTCGCGATTTTTCATGGCACGCCTGAGCAATGCCCTGCCCTTTCGCGTGACCGTGCACGGTGAATTGCCGAAGGCGCCGATGCTCTGGGTCAGCAATCATGTGTCCTGGACCGACATTCCGCTGCTGGGCATGCTCACGCCGCTGTCATTCCTGTCCAAGGCCGAAGTGCGCACCTGGCCGGTGGCGGGCTGGTTGGCGGCCAAGGCTGGCAGCTTGTTTATCCGTCGAGGGTCGGGCGACAGCCAGTTGATCCGCAAACAGATGACCCGTCATCTGGAGCAGGAACATCCGCTGCTGATGTTCCCGGAAGGCACCACCACCGATGGCCGCTCGTTGCGTACTTTCCACGGTCGATTGCTGTCTGCAGCAATCGACTCCGAAGTGAAGTTGCAGCCGGTGGCGATTCGTTATCTGCGCGACGGGAAGCTCGATTCGCTGGCACCGTTCATTGGCGATGATGATTTGCTCTCGCACTTGATGCGCTTGTTTGCAAATGATCGGGGGGACGTGGAGATTCATTTGCTCAAGCCGATCGCATGTGAAGGTCGCGAGCGTGCGGCACTGGCGTTCGAGGCACAGCAGGCGGTGCAGAAGGCGTTGTTTGGGGCGATTCCGCAGGCGCAACCGGAACCACTGCGCCCCGCAATCGCGGCTTAAACACACATCCCCTGTGGGAGCGGGCTTGCTCGCGAAAGCGGTGTGTCATTCAGCATTGATGCCAGCTGACACACCGCTTTCGCGAGCAAGCCCGCTCCCACAGGGGGTTTATGTTGTTGGATAGTTCTGCGCGAAATCCTGAAGCTGCGGATAGAACAACCGAAAGTCATCGCTCAACGGTTCATACAACACTCGCAATTCCTGCATCGCTGCGGCCAGCTCCTCCGGTCGCGTCAGCCTCCGTGAAATCCCCCGCAGCACCTGCTCCAACACCGCAAATTCTTGATAGGAACCCAACCAGTCATTGGCCACCATATGCGGCGCGATCTGCGCCAGGCGTTCCGGCAATTGCGCCTCGGCGGACAGCACCCGGTACACACCCGAAGTGAATTGCTCCAGCGGCTGGTCGGCGTACAGCGTCCAGTCCCGGGCCAGGCAATGGTCGAAAAACACGTCGAGCACAATCCCGGCGTAACGCCGGCGGGTCATGGAAAACCGTGACAACGAAACGTCCACCAACGGATGGCGGTCGGTAAAGACATCGATGCTGCGATGCAGCTGGATGGCCGCTTCGATTTCCGGATCGAACTGCCCTTGCAGCCGTCCTTTGACAAAATCGCCATACAGACTGCCGAGCAATTGACCGGGGCGCTGGCCACCGAGGTGCAGATGTGCGAGATAGTTCATGGGCGCAGCTTAGCACTGCGCCTTGGTATCGTTACACTCAACATATCGTTATAACTCGATATACCGAATTATGCGGTCATCAGACCAAAATCATATTGGTATATCGCGAATTACCGATTTAAAGTTCGCCTCATCGCGATATAGCGTTTTACTCATCACGAGCCCAACACCATGACCCTCAATCTCGACGAAATAATAAAAGCCCTGGCACACCCAGTACGGCGAGAAATCCTGCACTGGCTCAAAGACCCGTCCGTCGAATTCCCCGATCAGTCTCACAGCAACGAGCACGGCGTCTGCGCCGGGCAGATCGATCAACGTTGCGGTTTGTCACAGTCCACGGTGTCTGCACACCTGGCAACCCTGCAACGCGCCGGCCTGATCAGCAGCCGCAAAGTCGGCCAGTGGCATTTTTTCAAACGCAATGAGGAAACCATTCAGGAATTCCTCAAGACCTTCAGCAAAGAGCTCTGACCCTTAACGTCAGCAAGCCGACAAGGAATCAACAATGCCCCTCTCGCTACTCATTCTGGCCTTGAGCGCCTTCGCCATCGGCACCACCGAGTTCGTCATCATGGGCTTGCTGCCCGATGTGGCGGCGGACCTCGGTGTGTCGATTCCCGGCGCCGGCTGGCTGGTGACCGGTTACGCCCTGGGCGTGGCCATCGGTGCGCCGTTCATGGCACTGGCCACCTCCAGATTGCCGCGCAAGGCTGCGCTGGTAGCGTTGATGGGCATCTTCATCGTCGGCAACCTGCTCTGTGCAATGGCTACTGACTACAACGTGCTGATGTTTGCCCGAGTGGTCACCGCCCTCTGCCACGGTGCGTTCTTCGGTATCGGTTCGGTGGTGGCGGCAGGCCTGGTGCCAGCGAACAAGCGCGCTTCGGCCGTGGCCTTGATGTTCACCGGCCTGACCCTGGCCAACGTGCTCGGCGTTCCGCTGGGCACCGCGCTCGGCCAGGAAGCAGGTTGGCGTTCGACCTTCTGGGCGGTGACCGTGATTGGCGTGATCGCATTGATCGGCCTGATCCGCTTCCTGCCGGCCAAACGCGATGAAGAGAAACTCGACATGCGCGCCGAACTGCGCGCCCTCAAAGGCGCCGGAATCTGGCTGTCGTTGAGCATGACCGCGTTGTTCGCAGCTTCCGTATTCACCCTGTTCACCTACGTCGCCCCGCTGCTCGGCGATGTCACCGGCGTCTCGCCCAAAGGCGTGACCTGGACCCTGATGCTCATCGGTCTGGGCCTGACAGTCGGCAACATCATCGGCGGCAAACTGGCTGACAAAGGCATGGCCGCCACGTTGATTGGCGTCTTTATCTCGATGGCCGTGATCTCGACCGTACTGACCTGGACCAGCGTTGCGCTGATTCCTACTGAAATCACCCTGTTCCTCTGGGCCACCGCGTGTTTTGCCGCCGTGCCCGCCCTGCAAGTGAACGTGGTGACCTACGGCAAGGCCGCACCGAACCTGGTGTCGACGCTGAACATCGGCGCTTTCAACATCGGCAACGCACTGGGTGCCTGGGTCGGTGGCAGCGTCATCGCCCACGGTTTCGGCCTGACCAGCGTTCCTCTCGCGGCAGCAGCACTGGCGGTACTCGCCCTGCTGGTGACCCTGATTACCTTCCGTCAGAGCGGCAATCCCGAACTGGCCCCTGCTACCAACTGATCTCTACCGGAGAGCTATTTCATGACGACTATTTTCGATCCGATCAAACTGGGCGACCTCGAGTTGGCCAACCGCATCATCATGGCGCCGCTGACCCGCTGCCGCGCAGACGAAGGCCGCGTGCCAAACGCGCTGATGGCCGAGTACTACGTACAGCGCGCCTCGGCCGGCCTGATCCTCAGCGAGGCCACTTCGGTCACGCCAATGGGCGTCGGCTACCCGGACACCCCGGGTATCTGGTCCAACGATCAAGTGCGTGGCTGGGCCAATGTGACCAAGGCTATCCACGGCGCGGGCGGCAAGATTTTCCTGCAACTGTGGCACGTCGGCCGTATTTCCCACGGGTCGTACCTGGGCGGTGAGGTGCCGGTCGCACCAAGTGCCATTCAGCCAAAAGGCCATGTCAGCCTGGTTCGCCCAATGGCTGACTTCCCAACCCCACGCGCCCTGGAAACCGCTGAAATCGCCGACATCGTCGACGCCTACCGCGTCGGTGCCGAGAACGCCAAGGCGGCCGGTTTCGACGGTGTGGAAATTCATGGCGCCAACGGTTACCTGCTCGACCAGTTCCTGCAAAGCAGCACCAACCAGCGCACCGACAACTACGGCGGTTCCGTGGAAAATCGTGCGCGCCTGTTGCTGGAAGTGACCGATGCCGCAATCGAAGTCTGGGGCGCAGGCCGCGTAGGTATGCACCTGTCACCCCGTGCCGACCTCCATGACATGGGCGACGACAATCTGTCCGAGACCTTCACTTACGTCGCTCGCGAACTGGGCAAACGTGGCATCGCCTTCATTTGCTCCCGCGAGAAAGAAGATGGCGACAGCCTGGGTCCACAATTGAAAGAAGCGTTCGGCGGCCCGTACATCGTCAACGAACGCTTCACCAAAGACAGCGCCAACGCCTGGCTCGCCAGCGGCAAGGCCGATGCGGTGGCCTTCGGCGTGCCATTCATTGCCAACCCAGACTTGCCGGCACGGTTGAAGGCCGATGCGCCGCTGAACGAGGCGCGTCCTGAACTGTTCTACGCCAAGGGCCCGGTCGGCTACATCGACTACCCGGTGTTGTAAGCGTCTCCCCTTGAAACGCAAAAGCCCCGACTCGAAAGAGCCGGGGCTTTTTGGCAACCGGGTTACTCACAAAATCCCTACAAATCAGGTAGCTCACTACCTATCAACCTGGCGAGCGTACGTATATAAAAGCCCCCCATTAGGTATTTTGTTTCATTTGCGCAGGCTGGGGCTCAGGCGCAGCATATCCAACCCTGTATCAACCAAACACTCGGCGTCGATATGCAGTTCAAAACTGTCGGGCGCCAACAGCCACTGATACAGGATGCCGTCGATGTATGCATGCAGGCTGATGGCCGCGCGGGCCGTATCGAGGCTTTCCGGTAACTGTCCCCGATTGACCGCATTACTCAGGGCCAGGGCGATTCGCACATTGCAATCAAGGCTGACCGCTCGGCGCTGCTGGCGCAGGTCGCACATTTCATCGGTGAATTCGCACTTATGAAACAGAATCTCATTGATGCGTCGGGTTTTCGGATCCATGGCAACTTGATGAAACAAATGAATCAGCAGTTTGCGCATGCAGCCCAAGGGGTCGAGTTCATCTTCGCTTTCACTGGCCTTGGCCATTTCATCCAGCGGCTCATGCAAGGTATCAAGCATGGCCTGCACCAGATCCGCCTTGTTGCTGAAATGCCAATAGATGGCCCCGCGAGTGACCCCGGCCAGGGTAGCGATATCCGCCAGTGTCGTGCGCGCCACGCCCCTTTCGTAAAAGGCCTTTTCTGCCGCTTCCAGTATCTGGCTGCGGGTTTCTTGAGCTTCCTCTTTGGTGCGACGGACCATGACAGTACAACCTCAATCAGGATGCTTCAGCGATGTCTGAACATCAGCTGAATAAAAGTGGGGCGATCGCTCTCAGACGTCGTCCCCGGCCTACAATTCGAACCCTTGAACGGCTTTTGTAACGGTGTGGATACGCGACCAAGGTATTTACAAACAACCATGAACGTAAGTATATTCCTTAGCAAGCTACTTATCCACTCAGCGCACATTTTTTACCTTTCCACCTTTCGAGTGCGCAATTTGCGCGCCTGACCCGAGGATTTTCATGCAATTCAAGCCAGCTGTTACCGCTCTGGTCACCGCCCTCGCCTTGGCATCGCTGCTCAGCGGATGCAAAAAGGAAGAGGCGGCACCTGCCGCACCACCCCCTCAGGTCGGCGTCGTTACTCTGCAACCTCAAGCCTTCACCCTGACCTCCGAGCTTCCGGGCCGTACCAGCGCGTACCGCATCGCCGAAGTTCGCCCTCAGGTCAACGGCATCATTCTCAAGCGCCTGTTCAAGGAAGGCGGCGACGTCAAAGCCGGCCAGCAGCTGTATCAGATCGATCCGGCGGTTTATGAAGCCACTCTGAAAAGCGCCGAAGCCAACCTGCAACAGACCAAATCGATTTCCGACCGCTACAAGCAGTTGGTCAGCGAACAGGCGGTGAGCCGTCAGGAATACGACACGGCCCTGGCCAACCGGTTGCAATCGGAAGCCGCCCTGCAAAGCGCCCAGATCAATGTGCGTTACACCAAGGTTTACGCGCCGCTCTCCGGCCGCATCGGCCGCTCGACCGTGACTGAAGGCGCGCTGGTCACCAGCGGCCAGGTCGAAGCGATGGCGGTGATTCAGCAACTCGACCCGATCTATGTCGACGTGACCCAGTCTTCGGTAGAGCTGCTGGAACTGCGCCGCGAACTGGAAAGCGGTCGTCTGCAAAAATCTGGCGACAACGCGGCCGCGGTCAAGCTGACCCTCGAAGACGGCAGCCAGTACAAACAGGAAGGCAAGCTCGAGTTCTCGGAAGTCTCGGTAGACCAGACCACCGGTTCCGTGACCTTGCGTGCGGTATTCCCGAACCCTGACCACACCCTGCTGCCCGGCATGTTTGTACACGCCCAACTGCAGGCCGGTGTGAACAGCGCGGCGATCCTCGCTCCGCAACAAGGCGTGACCCGTGATCTCAAAGGCACCCCGACCGCGCTGGTCGTCGGCCCGGATAACAAGGTCGAACTGCGTCACCTCAAGGCCAGCCGCACCGTCGGCAACCAATGGTTGATCGAAGACGGCCTGAAGGCTGGCGACCGCCTGATCACCGAAGGACTGCAATTCGTTAAACCTGGCGTCGAAGTAAAGGCCAGTGAAGCGACTAACGTTGGCGCAAAGAACCCGGCCCCCGCACAGGTAGCTAACAAGGCTTCCAGCGGCAAAGGGGAGTAAACCATGTCCAGATTTTTTATCGACCGTCCGATTTTTGCCTGGGTAATTGCCCTGGTCATCATGCTGGTCGGGGCACTATCGATCCTCAAACTGCCGATCAACCAATACCCGAGCATTGCGCCTCCGGCCATTGCGATCTCTGTGACCTACCCGGGCGCGTCCGCACAAACCGTGCAGGACACCGTGGTCCAGGTGATCGAGCAACAGCTCAACGGTATCGATAACCTGCGTTATGTCTCCTCGGAAAGTAACTCCGACGGCAGCATGACCATTACCGCGACCTTCGAGCAGGGCACCAACTCCGATACCGCGCAGGTTCAGGTCCAGAACAAGCTGAACCTGGCCACCCCGCTGCTGCCGCAAGAAGTGCAGCAACAGGGTATCCGCGTGACCAAGGCAGTGAAAAACTTCCTGATGGTGATCGGCGTGGTGTCGCGCGACGGCAGCATGACCAAGGACGACCTGTCCAACTACATCGTGTCGAACATGCAGGACCCGATCTCGCGGACCGCCGGTGTGGGTGACTTCCAGGTCTTCGGTGCCCAGTACGCAATGCGGATCTGGCTCGACCCGGCCAAGTTGAACAACTTCAACCTGACCCCGGGCGACGTGAAAACCGCCATCGCCGCGCAAAACGTCCAGGTGTCGTCCGGTCAACTCGGTGGCTTGCCTGCCGTGGCCGGTCAGCAACTGAACGCGACGATCATCGGCAAGACCCGTCTGCAAACGGCTGAGCAGTTCAAGGCCATCCTGCTGAAGGTCAACAAGGATGGCTCGCAAGTGCGTGTCGGCGACGTGGCGGATGTCGGTCTGGGCGGTGAAAACTACTCGATCAGCGCCCAGTTCAACGGCAGCCCGGCCTCCGGTCTGGCGGTGAAACTGGCCAACGGTGCCAACGCCCTCGACACGGCAAAAGCGCTGCGCAAGACCATCGAATCCCTCAAGCCGTTCTTCCCGCAAGGGATGGAAGTGGTCTTCCCGTACGACACCACGCCGGTGGTGACCGAGTCGATCAAGGGTGTGGTTGAAACCCTGGTCGAAGCGATCGTGCTGGTGTTCCTGGTGATGTTCCTGTTCCTGCAAAACTTCCGCGCCACCGTCATCACCACGATGACCGTGCCCGTGGTACTGCTGGGGACCTTCGGGATCCTCGCGGCGTTCGGTTTCAGCATCAACACCCTGACCATGTTCGGCATGGTGCTGGCCATCGGTTTGCTGGTGGACGACGCCATCGTCGTGGTGGAGAACGTCGAACGGGTCATGAGCGAAGAAGGCCTGTCACCCAAGGAGGCCACCAAGAAATCCATGGGGCAGATCCAGGGTGCACTGGTCGGTATTGCCCTGGTGCTCTCGGCGGTACTGTTGCCGATGGCATTCTTCGGCGGTTCCACCGGCGTGATCTACAAGCAGTTTTCGATCACCATCGTCTCGGCCATGGCCCTGTCGGTACTGGTCGCACTGATCTTTACCCCGGCGCTCTGCGCCACCATGCTCAAAGCGATTCCCAAGGGTGAGCACGGCGTCCCGAAACGCGGATTTTTCGGCTGGTTCAACCGCAACTTCGACCGTAGTGTGAAAAGCTACGAGCGCGGCGTTGGCAACATTCTGCGCAACAAGGTGCCGTATCTGCTGGTGTACGTGATCATCGTCGTCGGCATGATCTGGTTGTTCCTGCGTATTCCATCCGCGTTCCTGCCGGAAGAAGACCAAGGTGTACTGTTTGCCCAGGTGCAAACCCCGGCCGGTTCCAGTTCCCAGCGCACGCAAGTGGTCGTGGACGAGATGCGTGAGTTCCTGCTGCGTCCGGGCAAGGACGGCGGTGAAGGTGACGCGGTGGCCTCGGTGTTTACCGTGACCGGCTTCAACTTCGCCGGCCGTGGTCAGAGTTCGGGTATGGCGTTCATCATGCTCAGACCGTGGCACGAACGTAACGCCGACAACAGCGTGTTCAAAGTTGCGGCCCGTGCCCAGCAGCATTTCTTCACCTTCCGTGACGCCATGGTGTTTGCGTTCGCACCTCCGGCGGTGCTGGAACTGGGTAACGCCACCGGTTTCGACGTGTTCCTGCAAGACCGTGCCGGTATCGGTCACGACGCACTGATGGCTGCACGTAACCAGTTCCTCGGTATGGCGGCGCAGAGCAAGGTGCTGTCGCAGGTCCGCCCGAACGGTCTGAACGACGAGCCGCAATACCAACTGGAAATCGATGACGAGAAGGCCAGTGCCCTGGGCATTACCATCGCCGACATCAACAGCACCCTGTCGATTGCGCTGGGCAGTAGCTACGTCAACGACTTCATCGACCGCGGTCGGGTGAAGAAGGTTTACGTACAAGGCCAGCCGGGCGCGCGCATGAGCCCTGAAGACGTGAAGAAATGGTACGTACGCAACAGCGCCGGCACCATGGTTCCCTTCTCCGCGTTCGCCAAGGGTGAGTGGATTTACGGTGCACCGAAGCTGTCGCGTTACAACGGCGTAGAAGCGATGGAAATCCTCGGTGCCCCGGCACCCGGCTATTCCACCGGTGAAGCCATGGCCGAAGTCGAAGCCCTGGCCCAGAAACTGCCGGCCGGTGTCGGTATTTCCTGGACCGGCCTGTCGTACGAAGAACGACTGGCGGGCTCGCAGGCGCCGGCGCTGTTCGCGTTGTCGATCCTGATGGTGTTCCTGTGTCTGGCCGCGCTGTATGAAAGCTGGTCGATTCCGATTGCGGTGGTGCTCGTGGTGCCGCTGGGGATTATCGGTGCCTTGATGGCGACCAGCTTGCGCGGTCTATCCAATGACGTGTACTTCCTGGTGGGTCTGTTGACCACCATTGGTCTGGCGGCGAAAAACGCCATTCTGATCGTCGAGTTCGCCAAAGACCTGCATGAACAGGGCAAGAGCTTGCAGGAGGCCGCCATCGAGGCTTGCCGCATGCGTTTGCGTCCGATCATCATGACGTCCCTGGCGTTTGTCCTGGGCGTCGTGCCGCTGGCCATTTCCACTGGCGCCGGCTCGGGTAGCCAACACGCCATCGGTACCGTGGTGATTGGCGGTATGATCACCGCCACCGTTTTGGCGATATTCTGGGTCCCGCTGTTTTTCGTCACCGTGTCGGCCATGGGGCAGCGCAAAATTGCTGACCAGGACGACGCTCTAGAACCTTCTAAAGAGGCTGGCTTATGAGCAAGTCGCTACTTTCCCTGGCTGTTGCCGCCTTCGTGCTCGGTGGCTGCTCGCTGATACCCGATTATCAGCAGCCTGAAGCACCGGTCGCGGGTCAATACCCGCAAGGCCCGGCGTATTCACCGGCCCAGGCGCCTGCCCAGGCTGCCGCCGAACAGGGCTGGAAGCAGTTTTTCCATGACCCGGCGCTGCAACAACTGATCCAGGTCGCCCTGGAAAACAACCGTGACCTGCGTGTCGCGGCGTTGAACATCGACGCCTTTGCGGCTCAATACCGCATCCAGCGTGCCGATCTGTTCCCGGCCGTGTCGGCCAACGGTACCGGCAGCCGTCAACGGGTCCCGGCCCGGGCCTCGCAGACCGGCCAAACGGACATCAACAGTTCCTACTCGGCCACGGTCGGCATCAGCGCCTATGAACTTGACCTGTTCGGTCGGGTTCGCAGCCTGAGCGAAGAAGCCTTGCAGAAGTACTTCGCCACCGAAGAAGCACGACGCAGCACCCAGATCAGCCTGGTGGCCAGTGTGGCCAACGCCTACCTGACCTGGCAGGCCGACAAGGAACTGCTGAAACTGACCCAGGACACCCTGGGTGCGTTCGAGGAGAGCTACAAGCTCACCGCCCGCAGCAACGAAGTGGGGGTGGCCTCGGCCCTGGATCTGGCCCAGTCGCGTACCTCGGTGGAAAACGCCCGCGCGCAAAAAGCCAAGTACACCCGTCAAGTCGCCCAGGATGAAAACAGCCTGGCGTTGCTGCTCGGCACTGGCATCCCGGCCAATCTGCAAGCGGCCAAGCCATTGGCTGACGACCTGCTGAGCGAAGTGCCGGCCGGTCTGCCATCGGACTTGCTGCAACGCCGTCCGGACATCCTTCAGGCCGAATACAACCTGAAAGCCGCCAACGCCAACATCGGCGCGGCGCGGGCTGCGTTCTTCCCGAGCATCAGCCTGACAGCCAATGCCGGGACCCTGAGCCCGGACCTGTCCGGCCTGTTCAAGGGCGGTTCGGGCACCTGGTTGTTCCAGCCGCAGATCAACCTGCCGATCTTCAACGCAGGCAGCCTGCGCGCCAGCCTGGATTATTCAAAAATCCAGAAAGACATCGGCGTGGCGAACTACGAAAAGTCCATTCAAACGGCCTTCCAGGAAGTCGCCGACGGCCTGGCCGCGCGCCAGACCTACACCGATCAGTTGCAGGCCCAGCGTGATTTCGTCAACGCCAACCAGGACTACTACCGTCTGGCCGAGCGTCGTTATCGCATTGGTGTCGACAGCAACCTGACCTTCCTCGATGCCCAGCGTCAGCTGTTCAGTGCTGAACAAGTACTGATCACCGACCGTCTGGCGCAACTGGTCAGTGCCGTCAATCTGTACAAGGCACTGGGCGGTGGCTGGAACGAGCAGACCGCGAAGAACGAACCGTTGAAAGAAGAAGCGCCGAAGCTGAAGTTGTTCTGATAGCGCTGTAAAACAAGAAGCCCGCCGATTGGTGGGCTTTTTGTTGTCTGCGGGGGAAAGGTGTAGTGGCAATGCCGACGCTTTCGCGAGCAAGCCCGCTCCCACAGTTGATCTCTGCTGTCATCAATATTGTGTTCACCCTAGATCCCCTGTGGGAGCGGGCTTGCTCGCGAAGAGGCCCGCCCAAACAATACAAATCCCCGGCCAATCTTATGTTCGATAATCGCCCAAAACCCGCTTTCCCCGATTGAACCCTCCCGCCCATCCCCCGCACCATTCGTCGCACAAGACCAATAACAACAGGTTCGACACCATGCCCCCGCGCCCTGCCCTGTCCGGCTGATCCCGTTCGTTTTTATCCCGAATTCAGAATTTTTGTCTGCAACCCCCCAGTTGCGGCAGCGCCCCGTTTCACACCTAAAAACTAGAGAGACCCGCACACATGACACCTTCCAACACTCAATACTGGTTCCCCAGCCTCATCGCCATTGCACTGGCCAGTACGGCTCTGCCCACCATGGCCGAAGAGTCAGGCTTTGTCGAAGGTGCCAAGGTCAACCTGAACCTGCGCAACTTCTACATCAATCGCAACTTCACCAACCCGACCAAAGCCCAGGGCAAGGCAGAAGAGTGGACCCAAAGCTTCATCCTCGACGCCAAGTCCGGGTTCACCCAGGGCACCGTCGGGTTCGGCATGGATGTGCTGGGGCTGTACTCGGTGAAACTCGACGGCGGTAAAGGCACGGGCGGTACGCAGTTGCTGCCGCTGGATCACGACGGTCGCCCGGCGGACAACTTCGGTCGCACCAACGTGGCGTTGAAGGCCAAGCTGTCGCAGACCGAAGTGAAGGTGGGCGAATGGATGCCGGTGCTGCCGATCCTGCGTTCGGACGACGGTCGTTCACTGCCACAAACCTTTCGTGGCGGCCAGATCACCTCGAAGGAAATCAACGGCCTGACGCTCTACGGCGGCCAGTTCCGCGCCAACAGCCCGCGCGACGACAGCAGCATGAACGACATGTCGATGACCGGAAAACCAGCGTTCACCTCCGACCGTTTCAACTTTCAGGGCGGCGAATACGCCTTCAACGAGAAACGCACCCAGATCGGTGTGTGGAACGCCGAACTCAAGGACATCTACAGCCAGCAATACGTGAATCTGATCCACAGCCAGCCCATCGGCGACTGGACCCTGGGCGCCAACCTTGGTTTTTTCTATGGCAAGGATGACGGCAGCGCCCGGGCCGGCGAGTTGGACAACAAGACCTGGTCGGGCCTGTTCTCGGCCAAATACGGCGGCAACACCTTCTATGTCGGCCTGCAAAAACTCACCGGCGACAACGCCTGGATGCGGGTCAACGGCACCAGCGGCGGCACCCTGGCCAATGACAGTTACAACGCCAGTTATGACAATGCGAAAGAAAAATCCTGGCAGGTACGCCATGACTACAACTTCGTCGCCCTCGGCATTCCCGGCCTGACCCTGATGAACCGTTACATCAGCGGCGACAACGTCCATACCGGCACCATCACCGACGGCAAGGAATGGGGCCGCGAAAGCGAACTGGGTTACACCGTGCAGAGCGGCGCGCTCAAAGACCTCAACGTCAAATGGCGCAACTCGACCATTCGTCGTGACTTCAGCAACAACGAGTTCGATGAGAACCGGTTGATCGTCAGCTATCCGATCAGTTTGTTGTAAGGCGCCTCATATACACCCACACAAAATCCGAACGCAATAGGCCACATCGGAAGTGGCCTACTCAAAAAACGCTGTGTGCATTTGATGCTCGTAGTTCGACCACGTTATAACGAATTAACCACGACTCTATTACTAAAAAAACTTAAAATCTAGTAATTCTAACAGTACCTCTCTGTCTACCAGACTTCTAGAATCTGCCTGGAACAACATTCAGCAGTTTTCAACCACGGAAGGAAAACACTATGAACTGGTGGCAGATCGACACACTGATTATGGTTTCTTATGGTTTTATCCACTCCTGCCTGACAACCCGACCGGCGATGAAACTTTACGAAGTATTCTTCCCGGAATGGAGTTGGAATATTGGCATGTGCGTATTTTCTGCCGCCACGCTGGCCCTTGGCATTTTTTACTGGCAACCCTCTGGGCATTATATCTACGTATTGATACCGGGCAGCCCACTGTTTCACTTTGCAGCGTTATCGATGGTTACTCTTTTAGGTCTAACTATTTACTGCTTTCGTTATACCTCAACGTTTTGGCAGTGGCTCGGCGCTCACCAATTAATTGCCAAACTGAGAGGGCAAAAGATCCCCGCACCCTATCGAATGCAAGTGCAAGGTATCAAACGTTACGTACGTTTCCCCCATCATACTTTTCTGATGTTATTTTTTTGGGCCCACCCGATCATGACGTATGACACCCTGCTCTTTTCGGTGGGTGCCACGATCTATATGTACTTGGGCACATGGCACATGGACAAACGCCTTGAATCCATATTTGGTGATGAGTGGCGACATTACAAGAAAGTCACCGGCTTAATGCTGCCCTCACCTGAAGCATGGTCACGGCTTTTCGCAGATCTTCGCCAACCGCGAAATGCTATTTAACACAGGTCTGTATGTCCCCCCTTACACCACGCTTTTGCAAGGATGCAACCCATGTTTGAAAAAGAACTCAGGGCTTATCAGGATCGGTTAGCCCAACACCCGATTTATGGCGCTATTCGTTCGGTCGAACACGTCAGACTGTTCATGAGTCACCATGTATTTGCAGTATGGGACTTCATGAGCCTGGCCAAACGTCTGCAACGCGACTTCACCTGTGTAGAGCTACCGTGGATGCCGGTGCAGAATGAAGATAGTGCCCGACTCATCAATGAAATCATTACCGGTGAAGAATCGGATATTGGCCATGATGGACACCCGACCAGCCACTTTCGTCTATACCTTGATGCAATGACTGAAGTCAACGCGCCCACTGAAACAATAGAGACATTCATCAATCAATTCGCACATACTCTTTCTTTAAGGAAGGCACTAAATCAAGCCCATGTTCCGGCGTACGTACAGACGTTCGTCAAACACACAATTAAAACAGCGCGCAAGGCCTCGACTGCTGAAGTGGCCAGCAGTTTTCTTTATGGCCGCGAAGACCCGATACCCGAAATGTTCCATACCCTGTTGGAACGCTGGGGGCTAACCACTCATCAAGCACCTAAGTTGACTTACTACCTGAATCGACACATCGAAGTAGACAGTGGCGACCATGGACCTGGTGCACAAAAAATATTATCTCGATTAATCAGTACGCCAGACTTGCGAGAAAAAGCATTGCGGGCGGCCATTGACGCTATCGAACATCGAATCAAGTTGTGGAACGGTATCTATCGCGAGATAAAAAACTCGGATGCCTAGTCACTCACCGAGCACTCATGGACAGAGAGGACCACCTCATGATTACGCGTCGAGAGCTGAAGGCATCCGACAGCACTACCGACTGGGACGCCAAGGCGTACCAGCAGTTTTCCCGCCTCAGGCAACGACCGGTCAATGAATTGCTCGACCGTGTCGAACTCAAACAGCCCAAACGCATCTACGACCTGGGATGCGGCACCGGCATCGCCACGCAAGTGTTGGCCAAGCGCTGGCCTCGAGCGCAGTTGCAGGGCATCGACAGTTCGCAGCAAATGCTGGACGAAGCCCGTTGTCTGCCGATCAAGGCGTCATGGAAACATTGCGATCTACTCGACTGGCAACCCGAACAACCGGCGGACCTGCTGTTCGCCGCCGCCGTACTGCACTTCGTCAGTGGTCACGAACAGTTGTTGCCGCGACTGCTCGGCCAGCTCAATCCGGGTGGATGCCTGGCCGCGCACATGCCCGACTGGCGGGATGCGCTGTGGTACAAACTGATGCTCGACACCCTTGAAGAGGCAGGCCCCGGTGGCAAACCACTCGGCACCCCGCAACTGCGCGAGGCCATGGCTGCGCGGCCGCTGTTGTCTTTGGAAAGTTACTATCGGTTGCTTTCGCCGATCACCCAGACCCTGGATATCTGGGAGACCGAACAGCTACAGGTTGTCGACGGCAAGTCACCGATCTATGACTGGGTCAAAGTCTCGGCGCTGCGGCCGGTGATGCAGGGCCTGAAGAATGATGAACAGGCGCGGTTCATCTACCACTACCTGATGCGCGTGCATGCGCACTACCCGCCGGAGAGTGACGGGCACACGTTGTTTCCGTTCAAGCGGATTTTCATTGTGGCCACGGTTTAAACCTGTGGGAGCGGGCTTGGTCTGGGCGGCATTCCGACGAAGGCGGTTTAACCTTCAACATCGATGCAAGCTGACCCACCGCTTTCGCGAGCAGGCTCGCTCCCACAGGGGATTTTCGGTGAACACAAGAATTGCGTTCAAACCGGATCACTGTGGGAGCGGGCTTGCTCGCGAAGGCGGTTTAACCTTCAGCATCGATGCAAGCTGACCCACCGCTTTCGCGAGCAAGCCCGCTCCCACAGGGAATTTTCTGTGAACACAAGAATTGCGTTACAACCGGATCACTGTGGGAGCGGGCTTGGTCTGGGCGGCATTCCGACGAAGGCGGTTTAACCTTCAGCATCGATGCAAGCTGACCCACCGCTTTCGCGAGCAGGCTCGCTCCCACAGGGAATTTTCTGTGAACACAAGAATTGCGTTCAAACCGGATCACTGTGGGAGTGAGCCTGCTCGCGATGGCGTCAGCTCAGACACCGCAAATCGCCAGGATCACTCCCGCGATTCAACCCCCAACTCATCCCACACCGACTCCGCCAGATGGAACGTCGCATTCGCTGCCGGAATGCCGCAGTAGATTGCGCTCTGCATGATCACTTCCTTGATCTCGCCGCGGGTCACGCCGTTGTTGGCGGCGGCGCGCAGGTGCAGTTTGAGTTCTTCATTGCGGTTCATGCCGATCAGCATAGCGATGGTGATCAGACTGCGGGTGTGGCGCGCCAGCCCCGGACGGGTCCAGATGTCGCCCCAGGCATGGCGGGTGATCATCTCCTGAAACTCCGAGTTGAACTCGGTCAGCGCATTCAGGCTGCGGTCGACGTGGGCGTCGCCGAGTACCGCGCGACGGACTTTCAGGCCCTCGTCGTAGCGTTGTTTCTCGTCCACAACAATCCCCTTAATCAGCTGACAAAAACGCCAACACGCGCTCGCTGAATGCAGCACCGGCCTGAACGTTGGACAGGTGCGCGGCGTAGAACTCGGCGTACTCGGCGCCCTGCACGTGTTCCTGAATGAAGTGCCCGCCGGACGGCGGCGTGACCGGGTCTTCGGTGCCGGCGATGACCAGCAGCGGCACCTTGATCGAGGACAGCTGATCGCGGAAATCGGCATCGCGCACGGCGGCACAATTCGCGGCATAGCCTTCAGGCGAGGTGGCCGCGAGCATGTCCGTGATTTTTTTCGCCGCAGCAGGATTGGCTTCAGCAAAATCTGCGGTGAACCAGCGCGCAATCGACGCATCACGCAGCGCGACCATGGCGGCCGAACCGTCACGCAGCACGGTTTCAATGCGCGGGTTCCACACCGACGGATCGCCGATTTTCGCCGCGGTGTTGCACACCACCAGTTTGTTCAGGCGATCACCCGCGTTGATCCCCAGCCACTGGCCAATCAGCCCGCCCATGGACAGACCGCAGAAATGCGCGCGTTCGATGTGCAACGCATCCAGCAGCGCCAGCACGTCATGGCCCAGTTGCTCGATGTTGTACGGCCCAGGCGTGACCAGCGATTGGCCATGGCCCCGGGTGTCGAAACGCAACACACGAAAATGCTCGGTGAACGCCGCAATCTGCGCGTCCCACATGTGCAGGTTGGTGCCCAGCGAGTTGGACAGCACCAGCACCGGCGCATCCGCCGGGCCATCGAGTTGGTAATGTAGTTCGCCCTCGGCGAGTTGTACGAAAGCCACAGCAATCTCCTTCAGGCAGTCAACGCAGAATATTCAGCCACCGCTCGCTCGACCCAGGTATGGGCCTGACCGAGGTAATGGGCGGGGTCCAGCAAATGATTGAGTTCAGCATCCGACAGTTCGGCGGTCACTTGCGGCTCGTCGCCGAGTACCGCTCGCAGATGACGTTGTTCAGCTACCGCACGCTTGCAGCATTGCTCCAGCAAATGGTGCGCAGTGTCGCGCCCCACTCGTTGAGCGAGGACGATGCTCACCGCTTCGGCGAGCACCAGGCCTTGGGTCAGATCGAGGTTGCGGGCCATGCGTTCGGCGTCCACTTCCAGTCCGTCCGCCACCAGCATCGCTTGTTTCAAGCTGCCGGACACCAGGCAGCAAATCTCCGGCAGGGTTTCCCACTCGGCATGCCACAGGCCCAGGCTGCGCTCGTGTTCTTGAGGCATGGCGCTGAACAGCGTCGAGAGCAAACCCGGAACGCGCGTCGCAGCACCGATCAGTACCGCCGCGCCCACCGGGTTGCGCTTGTGCGGCATGGTTGAAGAGCCGCCCTTGCCCGGCGCGGAAGGTTCGAACGCTTCAGCGGCTTCGGTCTGCATCAACAGGCTGATATCACGGCCCAGTTTGCCGAGGCTGCCGGCGATCAATCCCAGTACCGAGCCGAACTCCACCAAGCGGTCTCGCTGGGTGTGCCAAGGTTGATCCGGCAGTGTCAGTTTCAATTCTTCAGCCAGCGCGCGGGCAATCGGCATCGCCTGCTCGCCGAGGGCCGCGAGGGTTCCGGAGGCGCCGCCAAATTGCAGCACCAGCAGTCGCGGTTTGAGTTGTTGCAGACGTTGCCGGCTGCGAGTGACAGCGCCCAGCCAACCGGCGATTTTCATGCCGAGGGTGACGGGTGTCGCGTGCTGCAACCAGGTGCGCCCGGCCAGCGGTGTGGCGACGTAGCGCAACGCCTGGGTCGCCAGTGTTTCGCCCAGTTGCGCCAGATCGTTTTCGATCAGCTCCAGTGCCCCACGCAGTTGCAACACCAGACCGGTGTCCATCACGTCCTGGCTGGTCGCGCCCAGATGCACATAGCGCTCGGCTTCGGCATGGTTGGCCGCGATCTGTTTACCCAACGCCTTGACCAACGGAATGGCCGAATTGCCGGCCGTGGCAATCGCCTCGCCGAGCGCCGCGAAGTCGTAATGCCCGGCGTGACAGGCCGCTTCGATCGGCGCGACAGCCGTTTGCGGAATCAGCCCGACTCGCGCCTCGGCCCGAGCCAGCGCCGCTTCAAAATCAAGCATCGCTTGAACCCGACCCTGATCGCAGAACACCTCACGCATGTCGCGGGCAGTGAAATAGGCATCGAACAATTGATTGCCCGGTCGCTCGTTCATAAACAGTCCCTGGAGGTGTGGGCCGGTCAGGCCCACGGGTAAAGATCAAAGGTCGTTTTCCAAATACTTCGCCTGTTTCGGCAAGCGCAGGCTGAACAGGAACGCCACCGCCATCATCACCGTCACGTACCAGTAGAAGGAGTTTTCCATGCCCCCGGCTTTGAGGCTCAGGGCCACGTATTCCGCCGAACCGCCGAAGATTGCATTCGCCACCGCATACGCCAGGCCGACGCCCAAGGCGCGCACTTCCGGCGGGAACATTTCGGCTTTTACCAGGCCGCTGATGGAGGTGTAAAAGCTGACGATCGCCAGCGCCACGGTAATCAGTACGAAGGCCAGGAACGGACTGCTGACGCTTTTCAGACTCAACAGAATCGGCACGGTGAACAGCGTACCGAGGGCGCCGAACCACAGCATCGAGTTACGTCGGCCGATCTTGTCCGCGAGCATGCCGAACAACGGCTGCATGCACATATAAAGGAACAGCGCGCCGGTCATGATGTAGCTGGCGGTCTTGGCCTGCATGCCGGCGGTGTTCACCAGATACTTCTGCATGTACGTGGTGAAGGTGTAGAAAATCAGCGAGCCACCAGCGGTGTAACCGAGCACGGTGATGAACGCCGCTTTATGGTCGCGGAACAGCGCACGGATGCTGCCGGCGTCCTTGTTTGCGCGCATTTCCTTGCTGGTGGTTTCCTTGAGCGAACGACGCAGGAACAGCGAAATCAACGCCGCCAACGCACCGACGACAAACGGGATCCGCCAGCCATAGGCGCGCAAATCATCCTCAGTGAGAAACTGTTGCAGGATTACCACCAGCGACACCGCCAGCAGCTGCCCACCGATCAGCGTCACGTACTGGAACGAGGCGAAGAAACCGCGCTGGCCCTTGAGGGCCACTTCACTCATGTAGGTCGCGGTGGTGCCGTACTCACCGCCCACCGACAACCCCTGAATCAGGCGGGCGAACAGCAGCATGATCGGCGCCCAGACGCCGATGTCCTTGTAGGTCGGCAGGCAAGCGATGAGTAACGAACCGAAGCACATCATCAGAATCGAGATCAACATCGAATTCTTGCGCCCGTGCTTGTCCGCCAGCCGGCCGAAGATCCAGCCGCCGATGGGCCGCATCAGGAACCCGGCGGCGAATACACCAGCCGTATTCACCAGCTGCACAGTCGGGTTATCGGACGGGAAAAAGGCAGGGGCGAAATAGATCGCACAGAAGGCGTAGACGTAGAAGTCGAACCATTCGACGAGGTTGCCGGACGAGGCGCCGACAATCGCGAAGATCCTTTTACTGCGCTCTTCGCCGGTGTAGTGCGCTGTAGTAGCGGTATCAGTTGTCATTGTTTTTTACTCAATGGGGACTGTGAGAGTCTAGACACACTTTGCAACAGCCCCGTTCCACAGATAGATCAGTAACACAAATCCCCATGTGGGAGCGGGCTTGCTCGCGAAGGCGTCATGTCAGTCAATACAGATGCTGCCTGACACACCGCCTTCGCGAGCAAGCCCGCTCCCACAGGGGATTTGCGGTGTTCTCAGTAATCGAAGAACACCGTCTCGGCGTCGGTGCCTTGCAGGATCACATTCCACTGGTACACACCGGACGCATCCTGCTTCGCCAGCAAGGTGCCGCGACGTTCAGCCGGCACACATTCCAGCAGCGGATCCGCCACGTTGGCCGGTTCGCCGTCAAAGTAAATCCGCGTCAGCAAGTGCTTCACCAACCCGCGAGCAAATACCAGCACAACCAAGTGTGGCGCCTGAGTCGTTCCGTTCAAGCCTTCCACCGTGCCCGGCTTGATCGTGGTGAAACGAAAGCGCCCTTCGGCATCCACCGGCACCCGGCCAAACCCTTCGAAGTTCGGGTCCAGGGGTTTGTCCTGATCGTCTTCAGGGTGGTCGTACTTGCCGGCGGCGTTGGCCTGCCAGACTTCCAGCATCGCGTCGTTGACGATGTCGCCGTTGCCATCGATGACTTGCCCGGTGATCGCCACGCGCTCGCCGAGGGTTTGTTCGACGGTCAGGTCTTCGCGGTTCAGCCAGGTCAAACCGATGTGGTAATACGGCCCGACGGTGTGGGATGTGGTCGCGTTCAGCGTCATCTTATTTCTCCATCGGCGTGGCTTCGCGGCCGCGCAAGACGATGTCCCAGCGATAACCGAGGGCATAGGAAGGAATGGTTTTTTCCAGGTCGAAACTGGCGATCAAACGTTCTTTGGCGCTGGTGTCCGGTACGCAGTTGTAGATCGGGTCATACGCCAGCAGCGGATCGCCCGGGAAATACATCTGCGTGACCAGGCGCGTCAGAATACTCGGCCCGAACAGTGAGAAATGGATGTGCGCCGGGCGCCATGCGTTGTGGTGGTTGCCCCACGGATAGGCGCCGGGTTTGATGGTCTGGAATTGGTACCAGCCATCGGCGTCGGTCACGGTGCGGCCGGTACCGGTGAAATTCGGGTCCAGCGGTGCATCGTGCAGGTCGCGATCATGGTTGTAGCGACCGGCGGCGTTGGCCTGCCAGATCTCCACCAGAATCCCTGGCACCGGCAAACCGTCTTCATCCAGCACGCGGCCGTGAATGATGATGCGCTCGCCCAATGGCTCGCCCTTGTGCTGGGCGGTCAGGTCGTTGTCCTGCGCTTGAATGCGCTCGGCACCGATGGTCGGACCGGTAATTTCCGACAGCGAATGGGGCAAAAACACCAACGGCTTGGACGGCGAGCGACGATTGGTGGATTGATAGGCCGGGTGCAGGTAATCCGGCTGGGTGCCCTCTTGCGGGCGGCGGTAACCAGGCTTGTCAGTCATGGAGCATTTCCTCAGTTCTTATTAGTTACGCCGCGTGTCAGACCCGTTCGATCGCCAAAGCCAGACCTTGGCCAACGCCGACGCACATGGTCGCCAGACCTTTCTTGCCACCGGTCTTTTCCAGCTGATGCAGCGCGGTCAGTACCAGGCGGGCGCCGCTCATGCCCAACGGATGGCCCAAGGCAATGGCGCCACCGTTCGGATTGACCTGGGGCGCGTCGTCCGCCAGCCCCAGTTCACGCAGCACGGCCAAGCCTTGGCTGGCGAACGCTTCGTTGAGTTCGATCACGTCGAAATCGCTGACAGCCAGGCCGAGACGTTCGGTCAATTTGCGCACCGCCGGCACCGGGCCAATGCCCATCACCCGGGGTGCGACACCGGCGCTCGACATGCCCAGCACTTTGGCGCGGGCGGTCAAGCCGTGCTTTTTCACGGCGTCGGCCGAGGCCAGAATCAACGCCGCTGCACCGTCGTTCACCCCGGAAGCATTGCCGGCGGTGACGGTTTTGTCAGGACCGTTGACCGGTTTGAGTTTGGCCAGGGTTTCCAGGGTGGTGTCTGCGCGAGGATGCTCATCCTGGCTGACGACACTTTCCCCTTTCTTGTGGGCAATCCGCACTTCAACGATTTCTTCGGCGAAAAATCCTGCGGCTTGCGCGGCGGCTGTCCGCTGCTGACTGCGCAGTGCGAAAGCATCCTGATCCTCGCGGGAAATTTCGTAATCGTCAGCCACGTTATCGGCGGTCTGCGGCATCGCATCCACGCCGTATTGGGCTTTCATCAACGGGTTGATGAAACGCCAGCCGATGGTGGTGTCTTCCAGCTTCATGTTGCGCGAGAACGCCGCATCGGCCTTGCCCATCACGAACGGGGCGCGGGACATCGACTCGACGCCGCCAGCAATTGCCAGCTCCATCTCGCCACTGGCGATGGCGCGGAAGGCAGTGCCGATGGCATCCATGCCCGAGGCGCAGAGGCGATTGAGGGTCACGCCCGGAATGGTTTCCGGCAGGCCCGCCAGCAACAACGCCATGCGTGCCACGTTGCGGTTGTCTTCGCCGGCCTGGTTGGCGCAACCGAGGAACACCTCGTCCACTGCGTTCCAGTCCACCGACGGGTTGCGTTCCATTAACGCCTTGATCGGCACGGCGGCGAGATCGTCAGCACGAACCGCCGACAGGCCACCGCCGAAACGGCCGATGGGGGTGCGAATCGCGTCGCAGATATAAACCTCACGCATCATGCTTCTCCCGGTGCTTGGCCGTGGGCCGCGGCAGTGCGGGCTTCCAGATCACGCAGCGCCTTCAGTTCGACTTCGGTCGGCTCGGCGGTGTTTTCAACGTGCTCGGCAAAACGAACAGCCCAACCGGTAGCCGCGGTCACTTGCTCGCGGGTCACGCCCGGGTGCAGTGCGGTGACCACGAATTCATGGGTGCCGGCTTCCGGTTCCATGATGCACAGGTCGGTAATGATGCCGACCGGACCGGCGCCCGGCAGGCCGAGACGCTTGCGCGAATCACCGCCCTCGCCATGGCCGACCGAGGTAATAAAGTCGAGTTTGTCGACAAAGGAGCGCGCCGACTGCTTGAGGATGATCAGCACACTTTTCGCCGAGCCAGCGATCTCCGGCGCGCCACCGGCACCCGGCAGGCGGACTTTCGGCTGATGGTAATCGCCGACCACGGTGGTGTTGATGTTGCCGAAGCGGTCGACTTGTGCGGCGCCGAGGAAACCGACGTCAATGCGCCCGCCCTGCAACCAATAGCGAAAAATCTCACCGGTCGGGACGACGGTGTCAGCGGTTTCCGCCAGCTCACCGTCACCGATCGACAGCGGCAGTACGCTCGGCTTGGCACCGATCGGACCCGATTCGTAGATAAGGACTACATCCGGCGAGGAAGTCAGACGCGCCAGGTTGGCGGCTTTCGACGGCAGGCCGATGCCGACGAAACACACCGAACCGTTTTTCAGACGGCGGGCAGCGGCGACAGTCATCATTTCATTGGTGGTGTAAGTCATTACTTGGCCTCCGAAGCAGCGGCCAGTTTGGCCTGGAACTCGCTGAAGTCAGCGCAGCCGTGGATGTACTCGTTGATCCACGCGGTGAAGGTGTCACGGTCGCGGGCAATCGGGTCCCAAGCCTGGTAGAAACGGTTATCGCGCTCGTTGTAGCCGTGCGCGTAGGACGGATGCGCGCCGCCAGGGACGTGGCAGACCGCGCTCAAGGCCCAAGTCGGCAGCACACAGGAGTTCATCGGAGCATTGAGGTCATCGACGATTTCTTCGACGGTAACGATGCAGCGCTTGGCGGCCAGTGCCGCTTCTTTCTGCACGCCGAGAATGCCCCACAGCAACACGTTGCCTTTGCGGTCAGCCTTCTGCGCGTGAATCACGGTGATGTCCGGGCGCACTGAAGGCACGGCCGCCAATACTTCACCGGTGAATGGGCAGGTAACGGTTTTGATCAGCGGGTTGACCTTCGGCAGGTCGGAGCCGGCGTAGGCACGCAGCACCGCGAACGGTAGGCCGGAAGCGCCAGCGACGTAGGCATTGGCCAGGTCGGCGTGGCTGTGTTCTTCGATTTCCAACGCGTGGGGCCACTGCTTCTCGACGGCGTCACGCAGGCGATGCAGCGAACCGACGCCAGGGTTTCCGCCCCAGGAGAAAATCAGCTTGCGAGCACAACCGGCGCCGATCAACTGGTCGTAGATCAGGTCAGGCGTCATCCGCACCAGGGTCAGGTCTTTCTTGCCCTGACGAATGATTTCGTGACCCGCCGCCGTAGGGATCAGGTGAGTGAAGCCTTCGAGCGCGACGGTATCGCCGTCGTTAACGAATTGCTTCACCGCGTCGTGCAGCGAAAGGATTTCAGCCATGGGGCAGGCTCCCGTTTTGTTATGAACCGACAGTGGAAGAAAAAGGCGCGATGCGCAGCGCCGGAATGACTGAAGAGTAAGCCCCTGAAAAACGCCAAACAATCCGATAATCGACTGAGTGTTCGTTTATCGAACACATTGTTGCCTGCCTATCGATAAGTTCAAATGCTTCGCGAGCAAGCCCGCTCCCACAGGGGAATGCGATCAACTGTGGGAGCGGGCTTGCTCGCGAAGAGGCCCGTCAATTCAATAACAATTCCGGAAACTGCCCTCAGGTCGCATCCGCATGGCTGACCATGCCCTTGATCACCACCGCCGTGGTCGCCAATGCCGCTGGAATCACCAGCGCTGTCAGCACTTGTTCAAAGTTCCAGCCCAGCCCCAGTAGCGTTGCCCCCATCCATGCGCCGAGAATCGCGCCAAAGCGGCCAATCCCGAGCATCCACGACACCCCGGTCGCCCGCCCCTGCGTAGGATAAAAACGCGCCGCCAGAGAAGGCATCGCCGATTGCGCGCCGTTGACGCACATCCCGGCCACGAGCACCAACGTCGCCAATAGCGTGATGTTGCCCAGGCTCTGCCCTACCGCGTAGGCAAACACCCCGGCGAATAGATAGAAAATGCCGATAACCTTGTGCGGATTGAACCGGTCCATCGCCCAGCCCACGCCCACCGCGCTCAACACCCCGCCAAACTGGAACAACGCGCCGATGAATGCCGCCTGCTCCATGCTCGCGCCACTGTCACGCATCAGCGTCGGCAGCCAACTGGTCAGCAGATAAACGATCACCAACCCCATGAAATAGGTTAGCCACAGCAACAAAGTGCCGGTGCTGTAGGTGCCGGAGAAGATCACCGCGAACACGTTGCGGGCCTTCACGGTTTTCTGTTCCGGCACGCTGAAGCTGGAAGCCTGGGCGACGACGGTTGGATCGATGGGCGCCAGGGTCTTGCGCACTTTGTCAGTGCCGCGATTGCGGACGACGAGGTAGCGTGCCGATTCCGGCAGCCAGAACAGCAATACGACGGCGAGGATCAGCGGCAAAATCCCGCCGATCATCAGCAGACTGTGCCAGCCAAAGGCCGGAATCAGTTTGGCGGAAATGAAACCGCCGCCCGCCATGCCGAGGTTGAAGCCGCAGAACATGCTGGTCACCAGCAGGGACTTCTTGCGCTCCGGGGTGTACTCGGACAGCAGCGTCGTGGCGTTCGGCATACCGGCACCAAGGCCCAGGCCGGTGAGGAATCGCAGCACCAGCAACTGATCGACGTTGGTGCTGTAAGCCGAAGCCAGGCTGAACGCGCCGAACAACAGCACCGCGCCCACCAGTACGATTTTTCGCCCGAAGCGGTCAGCCAATGGGCCAGAACCCAGTGCACCGAAGACCATTCCGATCAGCGCCGCGCTCATCACCGGGCCGAGACTGGCGCGGTCGATGCCCCAATCCTGAGACAGGGCGGGCGCGATAAAACCCATGGCCGCCGTGTCGAGGCCATCGAGGAAAACAATCAGGAAACACAGGATCACCACTCGCCATTGGTAGCGCGAAATGGGTTGAGCATTGATGAAGGACTGCACGTCGAGGCAGTTTCCTACAGCAGACTGGGGCTGGTTCATTATTTTTATTCCACGCAAAGAACGCAGTCGAACGGGTGTCAGCCAAGGCTGACGCTGTCACAAGAAAGGGGGATCGGAATCAGGCGATGCGGTTCCGGCAGGGAAACCGATGGGAACAGCGACAGTCGGGAAACGTACGCATGGGAGGTGCCTCTTCTCATTATTATTGGGGTCGTCGCCCGGCAATGGAGCGAGAACAGCAGCGCCGGATGACGCTGCCGCGACATTAATGATCCAAGGGAAAGAGCGTCAATTCGATAAACGCGACTCTGTGCGTTTATCGAACAGCTTAGGCGAAGAGTTGCGCGCTGAGGTCGCGACTCGCGCTCAGAAGGCCAGGCAGGAAACGTTGTTCCAGCTCGTTGCGGCTGACTCGGCCGGCGTGGGTACTGACGTTTAGCGCCGCCACCACTTGGCCGGAAGCGTCGTACACCGGAACGGCAATCGAGCGCAGACCTTGTTCCAGTTCCTGATCGACGATGCACCAGCCTTGCTGCCGCACCTCTTGCAGGCATTCGAGCAACGCCTCGGGGGTGTGCAGGGTTCGGCTGGTCTTGGCTTGCAGCTCTGCATGGTCGAGGTACTCGCGCAGTGACGTATCGTCCAGCGCTGCGAGAAGAATCCGCCCCATCGAAGTGCAATAGGCAGGCAGACGTCCACCGACCGACAGGTCGACGGAAATCAGTCGCTGGGTGGTGGCCGAACGCGCAATGTACAAGATGTCATCGCCTTCCAGAGTGGCCATGTTGCAAGCTTCATGAAGTTGCTCGCTCATGCGGTCCAGGTAGGGCTGAGCGGAAACCGCCAGCGGCGTCGAGGACACATAGGCATGGCCAAGCGTCAGTACTTTTGGCAACAGCGAATAGGTTCGGCCGTCGGTGGTGGCGTAGCCGAGTTTGATCAGCGTGTGCAGGCAACGTCGCACAGCGGCGCGGGGGATTTCCGTGCGATGACTGATCTGGGCGATGGTGAGGTGACGTTTGCGTTCCTGGAACGCCTGCACCACAGCCAGGCCTCGGGCCAAGGACGTCATGAAATCCGGGTCGCCGGTCAGTGCCTGGATCCGCTTGGCGGGCGAGGCAACGATCGGCGGCGCCACTGAAGCGAAGGAATTGCGCATTTGATCGTTCATAAAAGGTCCTTTTCCCACACGGTTCAGCGGCTATTACAAGCGGCAGCCGGTCCCTCGCACAACCCCGGCCAGCCAAGATCGTGCGATTATCGAACCATCGACCGATAATCGCAATCGGACCGCCGATTCGATTTTATTGAACGGGCTTGCCTGCACCAGTTTTTTACACTGGCTCTGACGCAAACTAGAAGGTTCGATGTAATGTCCTAACTTGTTCGACTTCATGGCGTCAGAAAGGCATCACTGTAACGTCGTGCCGCAGAACCACCTATTAGCCGTATAAAGTTGCGAGTAACAAAACAATCACACATCAAGACCCACTTTTAACTCTTTGGCGATAGTGTTCTTCGAATCGACCGCTATAATGAAATTCAGTGGCGACCGGTTTTTAATTGCCGATTCCGCCGCCCGGTAGCGCGATGTTCCATCGCCGTTACCCGCAGCAAACGCCTGACACTCATTTCATATGCTTCGCCAAGGTGTTCGCTGAAACAGGAAACTGATGCTACGTCAGCTGTTTATCTCTGGTGCCGTGGCCGCCTGCAACATGGAAGTAATTGATCGCAACGCCGTAAAAAATGATGCCTTTACGGGCCTTGTTCCATTCGACGAGCGTGGTCAAATACATTTGATGCAGTCGTTTCACCAGAATTTATCTCAACTCAATCAGGTAGCACTGTGACGAAAGACGAACTGCGCGCGGAACTTGAGCGCCAGGAACAACGTTACAAGGAAGTTTACGGCGGGGAAGTCACCACCTACGCCGCTCAGCCCGAACCGGAACGCAAACCCTGGCGTAAACGCGCCACCGTTCAGGATCAGGCTTTCACTCAAGAATTGCAGAAAATGGAAAAGGAACTCAAAGCCGAAGAGCCATAAGCCCTCGGCCTGAATCCTTTCAAGGGTCTGCGTCTGCACCCGTTAAAAACGGGATGTATCGATGATGCCTTTCGCGCCCGCTACCAGCGGGCAGCGGCCACCTCACCCACCGGATGAGGTAAATGGCGCATCTCTGGCCCTCTTTTCAGATATTTCACACAAGCGTTAAAACCTCTTGCTCCTACGAGAGAACGCCTTGTGCCTGCGGCCTTTTCAAAGAAATTCAATGACTTACAAAACCCAGTAAAAACCTGGGGCTTGGGCCGTTGCCGAAAATTAATTCGTTGAAGAATGTTACCGATGAGCAGCAAGTGCATTGATTAGCAGTCTTTTCTGGCATAATCGCGCCCCCTTACGACCGGGTCAGAAAACCTTCATGATCGATTTATTCAGCGGACTAGATGCTTGGGTGCTTGTGAGCCTCTTGCTCGCCCTGGCCTTTGTCCTCGCCTTCGAGTTCATCAACGGCTTTCATGACACCGCTAACGCGGTGGCCACTGTTATCTACACCAAAGCCATGCCGCCCCATCTGGCGGTGTTTTTTTCCGGTGTGTTCAACTTCCTTGGCGTGCTGCTGGGCGGTGTCGGCGTGGCGTATGCCATCGTCCACCTGCTGCCGGTAGAGCTGCTGATCAATGTGAACACCGGTCACGGGCTGGCCATGGTGTTCTCGTTGCTCGCCGCTGCTATCACCTGGAACCTGGGCACCTGGTACTTCGGTATCCCGGCTTCCAGCTCCCATACGCTGATCGGGTCGATCCTCGGTGTCGGCCTTGCCAACGCCTTGATCAACGATATTCCGTTGGCTGATGGCGTGAACTGGCAGAAAGCGATCGATATCGGTGCGTCCCTGGTGTTCTCGCCAATGGCCGGTTTCCTCGTTGCCGCTTTGGTCCTCATCGGACTGAAATGGTGGCGTCCGCTGTCGAAGATGCACAAGACACCGGACCAGCGCCGCAAGCTCGATGACAAGAAGCACCCACCGTTCTGGAACCGTCTGGTACTGGTGATCTCGGCCATGGCCGTGAGCTTCGTGCACGGTTCCAACGATGGCCAGAAAGGTATCGGCCTGATCATGCTGGTGCTGATCGGTATCGTGCCGGCGCAGTTCGTACTCGACCTGGGCAGCACAACCTACCAGATCGAACGGACTCGCGACGCGACCCTGCACCTGAGCCAGTTCTACAAGCGCAATGCCGATACGCTGGGTGAATTCCTGGCCTTGGGCAAAAGCGTGGAAGGCGACCTGCCGGAGAAATTCCGTTGCAATCCGCAACAGACCGAACCGACCATCACCGCCCTGCTCGGCACCCTTAAAGGTGTAGCGGACTACCACTCGCTGCCGGCGGAAAGCCGCATCGAAGTGCGTCGCTACCTGCTCTGCCTGGACGACACGGCGAAGAAAGTCAGCAAGCTTCCTGGTCTCGCTGCCCGTGAAAAGGCTGACCTGGACAAGTTACGCAAAGACCTGACCACCACCACCGAATATGCCCCGTTCTGGGTGATTCTGGCGGTCGCTCTGGCACTCGGCCTGGGTACCATGGTTGGCTGGAAGCGTGTGGTTCTGACCATCGGCGAGAAGATCGGCAAGCAAGGCATGTCCTACGCTCAAGGCATGTCTGCACAGATCACCACCGCGGGCATGATCGGCCTGGCCAACATCTTCAGCCTGCCGGTTTCCACCACCCACGTCCTGTCCTCGGGCGTGGCCGGCACCATGGTCGCCAATAAAAGCGGCCTTCAGAGCGGCACCGTCAAAACCATCCTGCTGGCCTGGATCCTGACCCTGCCAGCCACAGTGGCCCTGTCGGCCGGCCTGTTCTGGCTGGCGTCAAAGGCACTGGGCAACTGATACATCGCTGCAACGAAAAAGGCGCGTTCCGTGAGGTTCGCGCCTTTTTATTGCCCACCGGAAACTCAAAACACCACAAAACCTGTAGGAGCCGAGCTTGCTCGCGATAGCGGCCTTACAGGCAAAATGGATGTTGAATGTTATGGCCCCATCGCGAGCAAGCTCGGCTCCTACAATGGGTCGGCGTATTTGGATAGATTTTCAGACGCAAAAAAAAGGGCAACCGAAGTTGCCCAAAATGCCTTGCGTGCTCATTGCTTCCAGAAAGACCTACGGTTTGCGCTTGTGCGAATCTTTCCAGATAAAAAATCCAAACCCTGCAAAAAACAGAACCATGAGGCCGACTGTCAGCACTCCGGCGATCACCACGTTGTCGAAAAACATGACTGGCCTCCTGCGGTTGCTTTGTTGCGATGGGGCTAAGTTAACCAATCAGGCAGGAGAAGAAATTGACCGGGATCAATGTCGCCCGAGACTGGGCGTAAAGGAGGGGAAATAACTGACCTGCATCAATCGATGCAGGGTGTTTCAACGCTTTTTCGGTTTGTTCTTCGGCTTTTTCTTCGCTTTACCCAACGGCATGGCGTGCTCGAATGCCTGGCGCACTTCGTTCAGGCGCTTTTCATTAAGGTCATGAACCCGCTTGGCGCGTTCGGCGTTGAGGTCGATCAGCTTGTCGTCTTGGCTCATGGTGCTCAGTGCATCGCTTGGAGTGAAATTCAGTGGCCGCGTGTGCAGGCAAGGATGTGCCAATAATGCGGTCTGATGGCAGCGCTGACCAGCCATGGGTTCAAATCTGGATATCGACCCACAAACCCTGCCGTGGCTGATCTTCCATCAATGGCGCCACGGGCACGGTATTGTCGGCGTTGAGCTCGTCACCGGGAATCGCCAGGTGTTCTTCAGGATCTTCATCTGCTTCACGGCGGCGCCTTTGCTGCTCCTGCTTGCGGCGCTGTTCCTCGCGCAGCTGAAACGCCGCCTCTTCCGGATCGCGCTGCTGCAGGTCGATGGTGCTTTCGTTGGAGCTTTCCTGCACCGGCACCACGGGCGGAATATCCGGCCGCTGGCGAATCGGATCCTGCTGTGAGGTGATTGGCACGGCACTCAAGGGGAGCATCGGTAGCAGCATAATTATTGGTCTCCTGTCAGCAGGCTGTCGGCTGCGGGGATGCCGACTTGAGCCATCGGTCGCAAACTGTGACCCTTTTGGCACGAATAGGTGCCCCGACCTGCAAGCGCTGCATCATTGGACTAACGTAAGACTGCGAGTTTTTATGAGAGTCCTTTGGCCCTGAAGCCCTCATTCCGTTAAGATAGCCCGCTTTTTCAAGGTGGGAGTCAGGCAGCATGGCGCAGCAGTATCAACCGGGGCAACGCTGGATCAGTGACAGCGAAGCCGAGCTGGGTTTAGGCACCGTTCTGGCACAGGACGGCCGCTTGTTGACCGTGCTCTACCCGGCCACTGGCGAGACTCGCCAGTACGCGCTACGGAATGCGCCCCTCACCCGCGTGCGGTTTTCGCCGGGTGACTCGATCACTCACTTCGAAGGCTGGAAACTGACCGTACAGGAAGTCGACGACATCGACGGCCTGCTGGTTTACCACGGCCTCAACGGGCACAACGAAGTGGTTACCCTGCCGGAAACCCAACTGTCGAACTTCATTCAGTTCCGTCTGGCCAGCGATCGCTTGTTCGCCGGGCAGATCGACCCGCTGGCCTGGTTCTCCCTGCGATACAACACCCTGGAACACACCAGCCGCCAATTGCAGTCCGCGCTTTGGGGCCTCGGTGGCGTGCGTGCGCAACCGATCGCGCACCAGCTGCACATCGCCCGTGAAGTCGCCGACCGCATTGCGCCGCGGGTTCTGCTGGCGGACGAAGTGGGTCTGGGTAAAACCATCGAAGCCGGTCTGGTGATCCATCGCCAACTGCTCTCGGGCCGCGCCAACCGCGTGCTGATCCTGGTTCCGGAGAACCTTCAGCACCAGTGGCTGGTCGAGATGCGCCGCCGCTTCAACCTGCAAGTTGCGCTGTTCGACGAAGAACGCTTCATCGAAAGCGATGCCGCCAACCCGTTCGAAGACACCCAGCTCGCGCTGGTTGCACTCGAGTGGCTGGTGGAAGACGAGAAGGCCCAGGACGCGCTGTTCGCCGCCGGTTGGGACCTGATGGTCGTCGACGAAGCGCACCACCTGGTGTGGCACGAAGACAAGGCCAGCCCGGAATATTCGCTGGTTGAACAACTGGCCGAAGTCATTCCCGGCGTTTTGCTGCTGACCGCAACCCCGGAACAACTGGGTCAGGACAGCCACTTTGCGCGTCTGCGCCTGCTCGATCCGAACCGTTTCCATGACCTGCACGCCTTCCGCGCCGAGAGCGAAAACTATCGTCCGGTGGCCGAAGCCGTCCAGGAGCTGCTGGACAAGGGGCGCCTGTCGCCTGAAGCGCACAAGACCATTCACGGTTTCCTCGGCAACGAAGGCGAAGCGCTGCTGACCGCCGTCAACGATGGCGACACCGAAGCCAGCGCCCGTCTGGTCCGCGAACTGCTCGACCGCCACGGCACCGGCCGCGTGCTGTTCCGCAACACCCGCGCCGCCGTGCAGGGTTTCCCGGAGCGCAAACTGCATCCGTACCCGCTGCCATGCCCCGACGAATACCTCGAATTGCCATTGGGTGATCACGCCGAGCTGTACCCGGAAGTCAGCTTCCAGGCCCAGCCGGACGCCAACGAAGAAGAACGCTGGTGGAAATTCGACCCGCGCGTCGAGTGGCTGATCGACACGCTGAAGATGCTCAAGCGCACCAAAGTGCTGGTGATCTGCGCCCACGCCGAAACCGCCATGGATCTGGAAGACGCTCTGCGCGTGCGCTCCGGCATCCCGGCCACGGTCTTCCACGAAGGCATGAACATCCTCGAGCGTGACCGCGCCGCCGCCTACTTCGCCGACGAAGAATTTGGCGCGCAAGTGCTGATCTGCTCGGAAATCGGCAGTGAAGGTCGTAACTTCCAGTTCTCGCACCACTTGGTGCTGTTCGATCTGCCCTCGCACCCGGACCTGCTGGAGCAGCGTATCGGTCGTCTGGACCGGATCGGCCAGAAGCACATCATCGAACTGCACGTGCCGTACCTGGAAACCAGCCCGCAACAGCGCCTGTTCCAGTGGTACCACGAAGCGCTGAACGCGTTCCTCAACACCTGCCCGACCGGCAACGCCCTGCAGCATCAGTTCGGCCCGCGCCTGCTGCCGCTGCTGGAAAATGCCGACGACGGCGAGTGGCAAGCGCTGATCGACGAAGCCCGCGCCGAGCGTGAACGCATGGAAGCCGAACTGCACACCGGCCGTGACCGCTTGCTGGAACTCAATTCCGGCGGCGCTGGCGAAGGTGATGCACTGGTCGAGGACATCCTTGAGCAAGACGACCAGTTCGCCCTGCCGATCTACATGGAAACCCTGTTCGACGCCTTCGGCATCGACAGCGAAGACCATTCGGAAAACGCGCTGATCCTCAAGCCGAGCGAAAAAATGCTCGACGCCAGCTTCCCGCTGGGCGACGACGAAGGCGTGACCATCACTTACGACCGCAACCAGGCGCTGTCTCGCGAAGACATGCAGTTCATTACCTGGGAACACCCGATGGTTCAGGGCGGCATGGACCTGGTCTTGTCCGGTTCCATGGGCAACACCGCCGTGGCGCTGATCAAAAACAAGGCGTTGAAGCCCGGCACCGTGTTGCTGGAATTGCTCTACGTCAGCGAAGTGGTTGCCCCGCGCTCGCTGCAACTGGGCCGTTACCTGCCGCCGGCCGCCCTGCGCTGCCTGCTCGATGCCAATGGCAACGACCTGTCGGCCCGTGTGTCGTTCGAAACCCTTAACGATCAGCTGGAAAGCGTGCCGCGTGCCAGCGCCAACAAGTTCATCCAGGCCCAGCGTGATCAGCTGACACCACGGATCAACGCCGGTGAAGAGAAGATCTTCCCGCGTCACGCCGAGCGCGTGGCTGAGGCGCAGCGTCGCCTGGCCGCCGACACCGACGAAGAACTGGCGCGCCTGACCGCGTTGCAAGCGGTCAACCCGACCGTGCGCGACAGCGAACTGGTTGCCCTGCGCAAGCAACGCGAGCAAGGCCTGGCCATGCTCGACAAGGCTGCGCTACGACTGGAAGCGATTCGGGTGTTGGTGGCGGGTTAACTCCCCTGCCCCACCGCTAAAACAAAAGGCCCGCAGCGATGCGGGCCTTTTTTTGTCTGCTGATCGTTAAGGTGTTGCTGATGGCCTCTTCGCGAGCAAGCCCGCTCCCACATGGGTACTGTGGCGTTCACAAATCCCCTGTGGGAGCGGGCTTGCTCGCGATGGCGATCATGCAGTCACCGCAGCCCCCACAGGCTCAACCACCGCCACCAACCCTTCCTTCATCCGCTTGGCATCGCGCACAAAACACCGCGAAGCCAGGAACAGAAACACCATGGTGAAAAATAGCGCCACCGGGATCAAATACATCGCGTCGTGCAAGCCGACGGCCTTGAACGCCTCGGTCATCTGTTCAGCTCCGGCCGAGAGCATCGCCGTATGTGCAAAGTGGTCGGACAATGCGCCCACCACCACCGGCCCCAAACCACCCCCAAGCAAATACAACCCGGCAAAGAACAGCGCCATGGCCGTAGCCCGCAAGCGCGGCTCGACTACGTCCTGAATGGCGGTGTAAACGCACGTGTAGAAGTTGTAGGCAAACAACCAGCCCACACTGAACACCGCTACAAACACGCCGATCTCGATCCGCCCGGAATGCAGCGCCCACGCCGTGCACACCGTCGAGATGATCAAGCTGAACGCGGCAAACAGCAGTCGCCCATTGGCCACCCGCTGGTGAATCTTGTCCGCGACCCAACCGCCCAGTGTCAGGCCGAACAAACCGGTCACGCCGACGATCACCCCGGTCGCCACCGCCGCTTCCTGTAATGGCATCAGGAAATAGCGCTGCAGCATCGGCACCAGAAATGAGTTGCAGGCATACGTGGCGAAGTTGAAGCACAGCCCCGCCATCACCAGCCACAGGAAAGTCGGCACCGCCAACACCCGACGGATTGGCCGGTCTACGCGCTCCTGAGAAACCTGCACACTCTCTGCGGCGCCGCGTTTCGGCTCTTTGATAAAGAACATGAAGATCGCCAGGATCAGCCCCGGCACTGCCGCGATAAAGAACGGCGCGCGCCAGCTGTCGAACGCCTTGACCATCGCGCCGATGGTGAAGAACGCTAGCAGCAGCCCCAACGGCAGCCCCAGCATGAAGATACCCATCGCCCGCGCCCGGCGGTGGGCCGGGAACAGGTCGCCGATCAGCGAGTTGGCGGCCGGTGCGTAACTGGCTTCACCGATGCCGATGCCCATGCGCACGATCAGGAACGCCCAGAAACTCCCCACCAGTCCGTTGACCGCCGTCAGCCCGCTCCACGCCGCCAGGCCCCAGCCCATCAATTTGCTGCGCGAACCGGTATCGGCCATCCGTCCCAGAGGCAGGCCGGCAATGGCATAAACGAGGGTGAATGCGGTACCGATGATCCCCAGCTGAAAGTCGCTGAGGTGCCATTCCATGCGGATCGGTTCGATGATGATGGCCGGAATGGTGCGATCGAAGAAGTTGAACAGGTTGGCCAGGAACAGCAGGAACAGAATGCGCCAGGCATTCGCCGCTTGGGTCGAGTTCTGCATGGGTCCGTCTCTTTTATTGTTATTGGGGCTTCACTGCCAGCGCATCCGAGCCCGGAACCTGCAATCTAGTCAGGCCCGCCATAGCTGTCTGTCATTATTTGTAAAGCTGATATCCGCCCATGGAAGATGTCGCAGCTGATACACCATTTATCTCCAAACGCTCTAACGCTCATTCCAAAATGGTTAGGGCCAACGTGCCACTATCGTTTGCACTCTAAACACGCCTTCTATACTCCAATGCATTCGCCAGCGTTCATGGCGCCAGCCAGGATGACAATGGGGCATGCTATGGAGTGGCTTGGGTTGCATTTCATTACCGAGCTGACGGCGAACGGCCAGGTAATACTCAACTGCACACTTGACCCTTTTCTGGTTCTGCTGGCCTATTTGGTCGCCGGTGTCGGTAGCTTTGCCACATTGGACATGGCCGAACGGGTCGGTCACGTGGAAAAACCCGCCTCGCAGCGGCTCTGGCGCTGGGTCGGTGCCAGTTGCCTGGCAGGGGGGATCTGGGCCATGCAGTTCATCGGCATGCTGGCATTCAAGGCGCCGATCGACATTCAATATGACTTGCCCATCACTCTCCTTTCTCTGTTGATCGCCCTGCTGGCCTCGTGGCTGGCCATGCATGCTCTCAGCCATCCCCGCCTGAGTTTTTGGCAATATCTCCAGGCGTCGATCTGCATTGGCCTGGGCATCGCCACCATGCATTACGTGGGCATGACCGCCATGCGTTCGAGTGCGATGGCCTATTACCAACCCACGCTGTTCGCCCTCTCCATTGTGTTCGCCATCGGTGCCAGCCTTGCAGCCCTGCTGATATCAAGTCATCTGCGCGACGGCACCGGTCTGTTCCATCAACTGCTCAAATACAGCGCCAGCCTGGTGCTCGGCGCAGGCATTATCAGCATGCACGTCACCGCCATGGCCGCCTTCAATCTGGTGCTGCCCGCTGACAGCCTCCAGCCGCTGCCCGGCGCAAACAATCATCTGCAACTGGGTCTGACGGTGGCGGTCATGACACTGCTGATCATCGGCAGCAGCATCAGCGCGGCGCTGGCGGACAAGAAGCTGCAAAACAAGGAGCGCGACCTGCAACGGGTCAACGCCCTGCTCAGTCAACTGGACCAGGCGAGGATGTCGTTACAACAAGTGGCGCACTACGACCCCCTGACCAACCTGATCAACCGCCGTGGCTTCAACCAGATTTTTGCCGAGAAACTCATCGAGAAAACCAACGAAGGCGGCATGCTGGCGGTGCTGTTCCTGGACATCGACCATTTCAAGCGGATCAACGACAGCCTCGGCCATGATGCCGGTGACGAATTGCTCAAAGTCCTGGCCAGCCACATAAAGTGCTCGGTGCGCAGCCACGAAGATGTCGTTGCGCGCTTCGGAGGCGACGAGTTTTGCATCCTCATCAGCCTGCATGATCATGATGAAGCGCGGCACATGGCCCAACGCATCATGGCGAAAATGAAGGAGCCCATCGAGCTGTCCGGGCGGCGCATGGTTATGACCACCAGTATCGGTATCAGCGTGTTTCCGGAAGATGGCAAGACCTGTGAAGAGTTGCTGAAAAACGCTGATCTGGCGCTGTATCAGTCCAAGGACAGCGGGCGCAATGGCCTGAATTTTTTCAGCGAAAACCTGAAAACCCGCGCGACGCTGGAACTGCAACTGGAAGAAGAGCTGCGCCACGCCCTGCGCGAAAACACCGGGCTGATGCTCTATTACCAACCGATCTATGACCTGAAAACCGCTCAGGTCAGCAAACTTGAAGCGCTGGTCCGCTGGCAACATCCGGTTCACGGACTGCTGGCACCGGACCGGTTCATTGCCATCGCCGAGGCCAACGGCCTGATCGCCGAACTGGACAACTGGGTCCTGCGCAAAGCCTGTGAGGACCTGGGCGAGTTGTCGCGCCAGGGTTGCGAAGAACTCCACATCGCCGTGAACTGCTCGCCCCTGAACCTGGCGCGCGAATCATTGGCCGATGAAATCGAACACGCGCTGCGGGTCGCCGGAGTGGCGCCGCAGCGGCTGGAACTGGAAGTAACGGAAAATGCGCTGATGGGCAACATCGCCGATACGCTGGTGTTGCTGCGCCAGATTCGTGCCCTCGGCGTGTCGCTGTCGATTGATGACTTCGGCACCGGTTACTCATCACTGGCCTATCTCAAACGACTGCCACTCAACACGCTGAAGATCGACCGTTCGTTCATCCAGGACATCCCCAAGGCCACCCAGGACATGGAAATCGTTCAAGCGATCATCGTCATGGCCCACACGCTGCATTTGCAGGTGGTGACCGAAGGCGTCGAAACCCTTGAGCAATACGAGTTTCTGGAGCGTAACGGCTGCGACTTCGTGCAGGGCTACCTGCTCAGTCGCCCAATACCGCTGGCGCAGTTGCGTCCGGTGCTGAGCGAAATCAACCAGCGCAAGCACCTGCACACTGTCAGCCCTTTGAGTCTGGCTCGCGGTACAACTGCACTAGCGTCGACGGATCTTTTTCCAGGAATCCCTGGCTCCCATGCAGTCGCATCAATTGTGCGGCCAGTCCACTGATCGGCGTGGCCGAGCCTTGCTCACGGGAAAACTTCACCGCGGTATCGAGGTCCTTGAGCAGCGTGCGCACATGCCATTTCACCGGTTCGAAACGGCTTTCGGCCATTTGCGGACCGAGGATCTGCAAGGGCTTTGAATCGGCAAACCCGCCTGCCAGCGCCTCGGCGATCAGACTGGCCTGCACCCCGGAACGCTCGGCCAACGCCACGACTTCGGCGATCACCAGCGCGTTGCAGGCGACGATCATCTGATTGCAGGCCTTGGTCACCTGCCCCGCTCCGACGGCGCCCATGTGGGTCACGCGCTGACCAAGGTTCAACAACACAGGCCTGACGCGCTCAAGATCCGCCGTTTCACCGCCCACCATGATCGCCAGGCTGCCAGCCTCGGCGCCGACCACTCCGCCGGACACCGGTGCATCCAGCCAGCTCATGCCGGCCTGGCCGACCAGCGCTGTCGCCATTTCCCGCGTCGCGGTAGGTTCCAGGCTGGAAAAGTCCACCAGCAATTGACCGCTTTTCGCACCTTGCGCAATCCCTGCCGCACCAAACACCACCTCACGAACCACCGACGTGTCCGCCAGGCACAACATCACCACGTCGGCGTGCTGACACAGCTCAGCCGGCGTGGCGACCTGTCGTGCACCGGCCTCGACCAGCGGCGCGCACTTGGCTGGATTGCGGTTCCACACCGTCAGCGGGTAACCCGCTGCCAACAGGCGCTGGCACATTGGCAAGCCCATCAGGCCGACCCCGGCAAACCCGAGTGAAGGTAACGCTGCCATCATTTGGCCTCCTTTTGATTAAAGATCGTCGAATATTGGCCGATTCATCATGACTTAGGAAAGGATTCCCCCGAGCGATGCTCAGGCCAAGGCCCTGACGCTTGGGCCAAATACGCGCTGAAAAAAAACGCGAGATCCCATCCGTGATGGTTCGACGACACCGTGTCGCTCAACCAACCAGCCCAGGTACATGGCGCACAATGACTTCTAAAAACAATCCGGCCACTGCGATACCCGATCTGACGTTGAGCCCCGCGGCAAACAGCCCCGCACCGTCGAAGCCATTGACGCCATCGCGCCCGTTGGCGACTCAGCAATACCTGTATTTCACCGAAACCAATACCGATCGTATCCTCGATAATCTCGACGGTCTGCGTGACATGGTGTTCCCGCGTCCACCGCATCTGGAAGGCGACAGCGAACATCACAGCGATCAGGAATTCCCGTCGGTGTGCCTGATCGGCCTGGGCCGTTGCGGTTCGAACATCGCGCTGGACGTGGCAGAGCTGGTGTACAACGCCCGTAAGTTCTACCTCAACGAATTCAATAACGAAGATCGCCTGTCGCCGGACAAACGTTTCGCCGAAAAGGGCTACAGCCCGGCACAGTGGATTCGCAACAACCTGCGCCTGGGGCCGAACAAGGCCACCAAACCGGTGTTCCTGGTAGAACCCCTGGTCATGCTCGGCGACCTGGACAAAGACATCGCCGGCCGCATCCGTTTCTCGCGCAAGGGCGAAAAAAGCGGCTTCCTGCGCGACTACAGCAAAATGAAAATCATGGACTTGTCGGAAGTCCACGCCGGTGGCGCCGGTAACGCGCCGATCCTCGGTCAGTACCTGGCCAAGATCATCCTGAACAAGGACACCCAGCGTTTCTCCAGCCCTGACTGGAAGATGATTCACTCGTACCTGATCGACAGCTGCGGGATCAAGGCCAACCAATCGCGCCTGTATTTCTCGATTTTCAGCGCCGGTGGCGGTACCGGTTCGGGCATGGCCTCGGAATTCGGCCTGGCCCAGCAGCACTCGTACATGAACAAGACGTTCGACACCAAGCCGATGGACGAGCACGACGGCAAGAGCGGTCATTCCTTCGTCTTCGAGCCGATCTTCACCAGCGGCATCTGCGTGCTGCCGAACATTTCCGATCACCGCAGCGAAATGTCCGAGGCGCTGCACATCAACGCAGGTCGTCTGCTGTGTAAATACCTGTCGGAAGAGTGGGACTTCTCCTACAACTTCGCCAACGAAGACAGCAGCGAAGCCAGTGTCATGGGTCGTATCCGCCCATGGAACGCCATGATGCTGATCTCCAACGACATCATGCGTTATGCCGAAGAAAGCGATGACGGCAACATCCAGAACATCGACGTCAACGCGATGGAAAAGCACGCTAACCAATACATCTCACAGCAGATCTTCAACATTCTGACGGCGCAAGCGGTAACCACCGACTACGACCAGAACTATTTCCGTCGGGCTGGCATCGACATTGGCGAAACCATTCGCCTCGACGCCAACGACCTGTTCATGAGCCTGGCCGGCCCCGTAGCGATTGCCTATGCCGAGTCCGTGGTGCCGGAAACGCCGCCGCCGAGCAGCGACAAGTTCAAGGTGTTCGAGAAAGAACCGCAGCGCCTGAACATCGACGACCTGTTCTTCCGCTCCATCGACTTGCCGCACTTCAACAAAGTGACCCAGGCGATCGAAGGCATCAGCCTGTTGCCAATCGAATCCAAGCGCTATCGCGCCTCGCTGGAGCAGTACAAGAATTCGGGGTACGACGCGGCCGCGTTGCACGACCTGCACTTCTTCAAGAACTGCTCGTCGGTGGTCTCGATTGTTTCGCTGCCAAAGGACTACAAGCTGTCCTACATGGACTTGAACCGGTTGAAGACCCACCTCAACAGCCTGTTCCCGAACACCACGCTCAAGCGTTATGCGCTGGTCATCGGCGCCTCGGCCAACTTGTCGCTGACCACCCTGATCGCCAAGAGCCCGTGCCTGTCGGACGACTTCCTGACGCTGATCGTGGCCTTCATCAAGCGTTGCTTCGCGAAAAACCCGTACCGCTTTGACGAGACTCTGGATAACTCGATCCTGGACTTCATCATTAATGAAGAGTTCGACGAGGACCGTATCGACGAGCTGCTGAATGAGTTCGAGAACCCGGCGAAGATCCTCGACACCAATTGGTACGCGATCAAACCGATGTACGAGAAGAAGTACCGCGAGCTGATCAACGACAAAGACAAGTTCGTCTCGATCAATGACATTCGTCTGTCCCGGGATTGCGTAAAGAAGGCGATCAAGTACTTGCGCGAGATTTATCGTCACCGGATTGGCAAGACCAAGGTTATTTCGCTGAATAACCATACTGGCAAGACGGCTTAATCAGCGGCGCGCCCAATCGCGAGCAAGCTCGGCTCCTACAGAGTTCGGTAGCGTTCACAAAATTTGTGATCGACATCGTCCCTGTAGGAGCCGAGCTTGCTCGCGATGGCGGCATCAGAATCACCACAAATCCCAACATCCAGAAACAATTAAGCAGCCAATCGGCTGCTCGATAAACTGTTCCCGTTACGTTTACGTCACCGTGATGCTGGCCCGCCTGTGGCCTTTCTCTACGGCAACGTGCCATCACGCTACTCGGCTACACACTTTTGCCCGACAAGGCAGCGCACCAATAGAGTGCGCATCTTCAGCTTGTCGCCCTTTCCTGGATCATAATCCACGGCGAAACGACCACTGCCCACAGCTCCGGATCGCGTTCGAAAAGATCCAGCGCCCGCGTTTCAGACAGCTTGGCGACCTTGTCGGCGGCCAACCAGGCAGCCACTTTCTCGCCTTCGTCGGTCGCGACTGCCTCCGCTGCAGCAATCAAATCCAGACCGGGATCGACCCACAATAGGGCACCCCTGGCGAAGAACGGCTCCAGCTCCTTCCAGGTAATAGATGCGGTTTCACCAAGCAGCTTGGCATAGAGGGTGCTAGGTTCTTGAGTCATGGGTCCTGTCCGGAAAAGAAATCGACGTAATCATAACGTTGGTGGTCTGGCAGAAAAACCCGGATGCAATTGAGTGACCGATTGAAAACAGCAGGAAAGCCAAGGATTGCTGATATTTCAGCTATAACCCCCGCCGCCATTCTGTCTTTTTCTTTCAAAAAAGCGACACCCTCAGGTTTTGCCCCCTGGCGCCAGCTTCCCAGGCTAACAATTGGCGCTCTACACTGTACCGGTACAGTTGCCGGGGGCATTTTCCGGAGGATATCGAAGATATCTGACCCGGTTCTGCTGCTACGGCGCCAGGACTATAAAAACTACAACAGTAAGAGTGGAGCACTATGACTAAGGCTACTAAGCAGATTTCCAAACTGTTTGCCGCTATGGTTCTGGCCGGGGTTGCCAGCCATTCGTTCGCAGCTGACACCATCAAGATCGGCATCGCCGGCCCTAAAACCGGCCCTGTAGCCCAATACGGCGACATGCAGTTCAGTGGCGCCAAAATGGCCATCGAACAGATCAACGCCAAAGGCGGCGTAGACGGCAAGAAACTCGAAGCCGTTGAATACGATGACGCCTGTGATCCAAAACAAGCGGTAGCGGTCGCGAACAAAGTCGTCAACGACGGCGTCAAGTTCGTGGTCGGTCACCTGTGCTCCAGCTCCACTCAACCGGCTTCGGACATTTACGAAGACGAAGGCGTGATCATGATCACCCCGGCTGCCACCAGCCCGGACATCACCAATCGCGGTTACAAAATGATCTTCCGTACTATCGGTCTGGACAGCGCCCAGGGCCCTGCCGCCGGTAACTACATTGCCGACTTCGTAAAACCGAAGATCGTTGCTGTTCTGCACGACAAACAGCAATACGGTGAAGGCATCGCCACCGCCGTGAAGAAAACCCTGGAAGGCAAAAACGTCAAGGTTGCCGTGTTCGAAGGCATCAACGCCGGCGACAAAGACTTCTCTTCGATGATCTCCAAGCTCAAGCAAGCCAACGTCGACTTCGTCTACTACGGCGGCTACCACCCGGAGCTGGGCCTGATCCTGCGTCAAGCCCAGGAAAAAGGCCTGAAAGCCAAGTTCATGGGTCCGGAAGGCGTGGGTAACGACTCCATTTCGCAGATCGCCAAAGACGCTTCCGAAGGTCTGCTGGTGACCCTGCCGAAATCCTTCGACCAGGATCCGGCCAACATCGCCCTGGCTGATGCGTTCAAAGCCAAGAAAGAAGACCCAAGCGGTCCGTTCGTGTTCCCGTCCTACTCGGCTGTTGAAGTCATCGCTGGTGGTATTACTGCTGCCAAGAGCGAAGACCCTGCCAAAGTGGCTGCTGCCATCCACGCAGGTTCCTTCAAAACCCCGACTGGCGACCTGAGCTTCGACGCCAAGGGCGACCTGAAAGACTTCAAATTTGTGGTTTACGAGTGGCACTTCGGCAAACCTAAAACTGAAGCCAAGCCTCAGTAAGGCGTTGCCTGACTGACTGCCAATAAAGCCCACGGCGTGCCGTGGGCTTTGTTTTACGAACGTATTGGGCCGCACTGGCGTGATCCGCCAGTCTCCCCACCTGAAAATCTCAAAACCGTCATCAGCGGTTCGCTGGCAAACCTCGCGTTCGAAGTGGATGCAGATCCACGGGGCTCGAGCGGGAAAATGACTCCACCAGTGAAATGCGTATCAGGTTTTTAGGAGCGCTGTAATGCCTGACATCTATCACTTCTTCCAACAGCTGGTTAATGGTCTGACCATTGGCAGCACGTATGCCCTGATCGCCATCGGCTATACGATGGTTTACGGCATCATTGGAATGATCAACTTCGCCCACGGCGAGGTGTACATGATTGGTTCCTACGTGGCGTTCATCGCCATTGCGGGCCTGTCCATGATGGGACTCGACAGTGTTCCGCTGTTGATGACCGCCGCTTTTCTCGCGACCATTGTCGTGACCAGTGCCTACGGTTATAGCATCGAACGGATCGCCTACCGCCCTCTGCGCGGCAGCAACCGTCTGATCCCGCTGATTTCCGCCATCGGCATGTCGATCTTCCTGCAGAACACGGTTCTGCTGGCGCAAGACTCCAAGGACAAATCCATCCCCAACCTGATCCCCGGTAACTTCTCCATCGGGCCAGGTGGCGCACATGAAGTGCTGATTTCCTACATGCAAATCGTGGTGTTCGTGGTGACCTTTGTCGCCATGCTCGGCCTGACGCTGTTCATCTCCCGCTCTCGCCTGGGTCGCGCCTGCCGCGCCTGTGCCGAAGACATCAAGATGGCCAACCTCTTAGGTATCAACACCAACAACATCATCGCCCTGACCTTCGTCATCGGTGCCGCACTGGCAGCCATCGCGGCGGTATTGCTGAGCATGCAATACGGCGTGATCAACCCGAACGCCGGTTTCCTGGTCGGCCTCAAAGCCTTCACCGCAGCGGTACTGGGCGGTATCGGCAGCATCCCCGGCGCCATGCTCGGCGGGATCGTGCTGGGGGTGGCGGAAGCCTTTGGTGCCGATATCTTCGGCGACCAGTACAAGGACGTTGTGGCGTTCGGCTTACTGGTTCTGGTGTTGTTGTTCCGGCCTACCGGCCTGTTGGGCCGTCCGGAGGTTGAAAAAGTATGACTAGGAATCTTAAACAGGCGTTGTTCAGCGCCTTGCTGGTGTGGGCCGTTGCCTACCCGGTACTCGGTCTGAAACTGACCATCGTCGGCATCAACCTCGAAGTCCACGGCACCAGCACTTCCACCCTGATCACCATCGCCGTGTGCTCGGTGTTGATGTTCCTGCGGGTGTTGTTCGACCAGCAGATCAGCTCGGCCTGGAAATCCTCGCCGAACCTGCCGGTGATGCCGGCCAAGGCCAGTACGTTCCTGACCCTGCCGACCACTCAGCGCTGGATCATCATCGCGTTGATCATCGGTGCGCTGGTCTGGCCGTTCTTCGGTTCCCGCGGTGCGGTGGATATCGCCACGCTGGTGCTGATCTACGTGATGCTCGGCCTGGGCCTGAACATCGTGGTCGGTCTGGCCGGTCTGCTCGACCTCGGTTACGTCGGCTTCTATGCCGTCGGCGCCTACAGCTATGCGCTGCTGTCGCACTACTACGGCCTGAGCTTCTGGATCTGCCTGCCGATCGCCGGGATGATGGCGGCCACCTTCGGCTTCCTGCTCGGTTTCCCGGTGCTGCGTCTGCGCGGTGACTATCTGGCGATCGTGACCCTGGGCTTCGGTGAAATCATCCGTCTGTTCCTGCGTAACCTGACCGGCCTCACGGGGGGTCCGAACGGCATCAGTAACATCGAGAAACCGACGTTCTTCGGCCTGACCTTCGAACGCAAAGCCGCTGAAGGCCTGCAGACCTTCCACGAGTACTTCGGCCTGGAATACAACTCGATCAACAAGGTGATCTTCCTTTACCTCGTTGCGCTGTTGCTGGCGCTGTTTGCCCTGTTCGTGATCAACCGCTTGCTGCGCATGCCGCTGGGCCGTGCCTGGGAAGCGTTGCGTGAAGACGAAATCGCCTGCCGTGCGCTGGGTCTCAATCCTACGGTCATCAAGCTCTCGGCCTTCACCCTCGGTGCGTGCTTCGCCGGTTTTGCCGGCAGCTTCTTCGCCGCGCGTCAGGGCCTGGTGACACCGGAGTCGTTCACCTTCATCGAGTCGGCGACCATCCTCGCCATCGTGGTGCTGGGTGGCATGGGCTCGCAACTGGGCGTCGTACTCGCCGCCACAGTGATGATCCTGTTGCCGGAAATGATGCGTGAGTTCAGTGAATACCGCATGTTGATGTTCGGCGCCTTGATGGTGCTGATGATGATCTGGCGTCCTCAAGGACTGCTGCCCATGCAACGTCCTCACATGGAGCTGCGCAAATGAGCCGCGAGATCCTCAAAGTAGAAAATCTGAGCATGCGCTTCGGCGGCTTGCTGGCGGTCAACGGCGTAGCCCTGAGCGTGAAGGAAAAACAGGTCGTGGCACTGATCGGCCCCAACGGCGCCGGCAAGACCACCGTGTTCAACTGCCTGACCGGCTTCTATCAGCCGAGTGGCGGCAGCATCCTGCTGGACGGCGAGCCGATCCAGGGCCTGCCCGGCCACAAGATCGCCCTCAAAGGCGTGGTGCGCACCTTCCAGAACGTGCGGCTGTTCAAGGACATGACGGCGGTCGAGAACCTCTTGATCGCCCAGCACCGTCACCTGAACACCAACTTCCTGGCCGGTCTGTTCAAGACCCCGTCGTTTCGCAAGAGCGAGCGCGAAGCCATGGAGTTCGCCGAGTTCTGGCTGGACAAGGTCAACCTCAAGGCATTCGCCAACCGTCCTGCCGGCACCCTGGCCTACGGTCAGCAACGTCGTCTGGAAATCGCTCGCTGCATGATGACCCGTCCGCGGATCCTCATGCTCGACGAACCGGCCGCCGGCCTGAACCCGAAGGAAACCGAAGACCTGAAAGCGCTGATCAGCATGTTGCGTGAAGAGCACAATGTCACCGTGCTGCTGATCGAACACGACATGAAACTGGTCATGAGCATTTCCGACCACATCGTCGTGATCAACCAGGGCACACCTCTGGCCGACGGCACGCCGGAACAAATCCGCGACAATCCCGAAGTGATCAAAGCCTACCTGGGGGAAGCGTAAATGCTGCAATTCGAAAACGTTTCCACCTTCTACGGCAAGATCCAGGCCCTGCACAGCGTCAACGTCGAAGTCCGCCAGGGCGAGATCGTGACTCTGATCGGCGCCAACGGTGCCGGCAAATCGACTCTGCTGATGACGCTCTGCGGTTCGCCGCAAGCCCACAGTGGCAGCATCCGCTACATGGGTGAGGAATTGGTCGGTCAGAGTTCCTCGCAGATCATGCGCAAGAGCATCGCCGTCGTGCCGGAAGGTCGTCGGGTGTTTGCCCGTCTGACCGTGGAAGAAAACCTCGCCATGGGCGGGTTCTTCACCGACAAGGGCGATTATCAGGAACAGATGGACAAGGTCCTCGGACTTTTCCCACGCCTGAAAGAACGCTTCGCCCAACGCGGCGGCACCATGTCCGGCGGCGAACAGCAAATGCTCGCCATCGGCCGTGCGCTGATGAGCAAACCCAAGCTGTTGCTGCTCGATGAACCTTCATTGGGCCTGGCACCGATCATCATCCAGCAGATCTTCGACATCATCGAACAGCTGCGCAAGGATGGCGTGACGGTGTTTTTGGTGGAGCAGAACGCCAACCAGGCGTTGAAAATTGCCGACCGTGCGTACGTTCTGGAGAACGGCCGGGTGGTGATGACAGGTACCGGGGAAGCATTGCTGACTGACCCGAAAGTGCGTGAAGCGTACCTGGGTGGTTGAGTCTTTGCGGTAAACAAAAAACGGCCTTCGGGCCGTTTTTTTATGCTTGTCATAATGGAAATCTCCCCCGTAGGAGCTGCCGCAGGCTGCGATCTTTTGATCTTGGTTTTCGCCAGGACCACCGAAGATCAAGATCAAAAGATCGCAGCCTTCGGCAGCTCCTACAGGGGATTTTGGGTGTATTGGAGAGCGTGTTTAATCAGTGTCCGTGTTACTTCCTGCAAGCTACATCACCTTGCGTCGTTGCCTACAGCTACGCCAGAATCCGCCGACTTGTGCGTCTTGGGGCCTGCCTCTATCGTTTCCCTGCCACTGCCCATCAGTGGTCGGGTTTAGTCGCTCGGTAGTTCTCCCGGATCGCATAAGTGCCAAAAAGTCAGGTATTCCATCCCTGCACTTGACGGTGGCTGTGTGCAGGGCGCCCTCGGGCGCGCCGATATCCGGGGTTCTCGATCGGTCGACTAACCTGTGCACAGCCGCCACCTTTTCGTTTAGTCGCGAGCGGGTTGCAGCCTCATATAGAGAGAACCCGTAAATGTTCAAGAATTCACCCAATCCCCCGCACAATCCCAGCCCGATGTTTGTCGTCGCGCCCGGTATCGATATGCAAACCCTGCTGGGCCATGCCTGTGAATCACTTGCGTCGGCGAGTGTGATGGCCAGCAATTTCGCCGCTTTCCTGGAAGGTTCGCACCGCAACATGCTGCTCGGCATCCAGCAAAGCATCATGCTGGGCGAACTGGCGGTGAATCGGGCGCTGGATCAAATTGACCAACAAGAATCCTGATCACCAAGATCACCCTGTGGGAGCGGGCTTGCTCGCGAAAGCGGTGTGACATTCAGTATTAATGCTGACTGACACTCCGCTTTCGCGAGCAAGCCCGCTCCCACAGTGTTGGGTGGTGAGCTGCTATCGTTGGAGTCGATCCAGCGCTTCACCGCTGCGCTTGAACCAGCCAATCAAATAGTCCGCCAACACCTGTGTGCGCTTCGGCAATCCACCCTGATAGGGATGCACCAGGTACATCGGCATGCGGCGGGTCTGATAGTCACGCAGGAGCCAGCGCAAACGGCCGTCAGCCAATTCCGCTTGCAGCAGGTAGGACGGCAACCGCGCAATGCCGGCGCCGGCCAGTGCCGCTTTTTTCAGCAGGCTGTAATGGTTGCTGGCGAACGGTCCCGAGACGCGAACCCGCAACAACTCGTGTTGCTGGTGATAGAGCCACTCTTCGCGACCGCTGTAGTGACTGTTGAGCAGACAGCGATGTTCAGCGAGGGCCTGCGGCGTCAGCGGTTCGCCGTATTGCTCAAGGTAAGCCGGGCTGGCGCAGGTCATTTCGTGCCAGGCCAATAGCGGTCGGGCCACCAGGCGCTCGTCATTGCCCACCTCGGAGCGAACCGCGAGATCAAACCCGTCGCGGGACAAATCACGGTAGTTGTTGCTCAGGTCCAGCTCGATCTGCACCTCAGGGTACTTGCCGGAAAACTCCAGCAACAAGCCATCGAAGAAGGTTTCCCCCAGCGATACCGGAACCGTCATACGCACCGGCCCGGCCATGTCGTCCTTCAGCCGCGCCAATGCCTGACGCGCCCTCTCGACTTGGACTACGAGTGCCTGGGCTTGCGGCAACAGCGCCGCACCTGCGGCTGTCAGGCTCAAACGGCGGGTGGTGCGTTGCAGCAGCACCACTGAAAACCGCGATTCCAGTTGGCTGATGCGCTTGGACAACTGACCTTTGCTGCACCCCAGCTGCTGCGCCGCCAGTGTGAAACTGCCTGCTTCAATCAATATCGCGAACGCCGCCAGATCATCCATTTCGCTCATGGATTGTTTCCATTTGAAAACCAAAGGTTGCCTATTAGCACGCTTATCGATGGAAAAAACCACTCTAGACTGAAGCCACTTTCAACCACTCAAGGAACAGCAGCATGAAAATTCTTTTGATAGGCGCAGGCGGCACCATCGGTTCGGCGGTCGACAAGGAGCTGTCCGAGCGTCACGAGATCATCCGCATCGGCCGCAACAGCGGTGATTTCCATGTGGATATCAGCGACAGCGCATCGATTCGCAAGCTGTTCGAGCAAACCGGCAAGTTCGATGCACTGGTCTGCGCCGCCGGCAACGTGACCTTCGCGCCCCTCGGTGAAATGACCGGAGAAAGCTTCGCACTGGGCCTGAAAGACAAGTTGATGGGCCAGGTCAATCTGCTGCTGATCGGCCGCGAGTACGCCAACGACGGCGCCTCGTTCACCTTCACCACGGGCGTGCTCAGCCACGACCCGATCCGCAGCGGCGCCTCGGCAGCGCTGGTCAATGGCGCCCTGGACAGCTTCGTCCGCGCCGCAGCGATCGAACTGCCTCGCGGCCTGCGCGTCAATTCGGTGAGCCCGAACGTACTGGTCGAAGCCATGGGCAAATACGCGCCGTATTTCCGCGGCTACAAACCGGTTCTGGCAGCGGACGTGGCATTGGCCTACGCCAAAAGCGTCGAGGGCCTGCAAACAGGTCAGACCTTTCACGTGGGCTAAACCGCCGCGACCTGTAGGAGCACGGCTTGCCGGCGATGGCGATATCGAAGACGCCATCGCCGGCAAGCCGTGCTCCTACAAGTGATGGGCGAATCGAATTCAAAAGTAGTGGGGTTGTGATGAACGGTCAGGCTGAGTAACGTGGCGGCACTTGTCTGGAGACTCAAAGATGCGTGTTGCCCGTTCCTTAGTCCTTGTTGCCCTGCTTCCATTGTTTGCCGCTTGCCAGTTGCTCGACGGCCCGCGTGAAAGTGCCTCCCACGTGGGCCAGACCCGCATGCAGGGCCAATTGACGGCGGCCGACGGCAAGCTGTTGTTCCAGCCGTGCAATGAACAGCGCAGTTATGTGGTCAACGACACCGGTGGCACCAGCCTCCTGCAAGAGGCTGCGACCCTGGCCGATGACCAAGGCAAGCTGTTTGCTGACGTACGCGGGCGGGTCGTCGACAGCCGTCTCGACCTTGCGCAGCTGTACCGCGTCGAGCGCTCGGGCACTGCATGCAACGATCCGAATTTCAAAGTGCTGATTCTGCGCGCTGCCGGCCATGGGCCTGAGTGGAACGTGAAAGTCAGCGGCAAAGGCATGGTCATCGAGCGCGCCGGTCAGCCGCCATTGGCCGTACCCTACGTTGAAGAGCAACTGGGCGATGGCCGCTTCAACCTCAGCACCGAAGCCAATAACCAGCACATCGAACTGTGGGTCGCGCCGCAACGTTGCGTCGACAGCAGCACCGGCAGTGTCCAGCACATGAGCGCCGAACTGCGCATCGACGGCCAGGTTCAGCGTGGCTGCGGGTATTTCGGCGGATCGCGTAACGACTGATCGTTTTAGCCTCACGGGAATCATTCGTTGAGGCTTATAATCGCGGGCTTCAAACGCCTTGGCGCAGTTGTGCGCCCCGCGAACCGGATCCTGTCATGTTACGAATCACCGAACTCAAGCTGCCGATCGACCATCCCGAAGAAGACCTGCGTCCTGCCATCGTGCAGCGCCTGGGCATCAGCAGTGATGACCTGCTCGATTTCACCTTGTTCAAGCGCAGCTACGATGCGCGCAAAAAGTCCTCTGAACTGTGCTTCATCTACACCATCGACCTCAATGTTCGCGATGAGGCGGCGGTGCTGCGCACGTTCGCCGATGACCGTAACGTCAACGTGGCGCCGGATGTCAGCTACAAAGCGGTCGGCCAGGCGCCGGCTGATCTTGAGCAACGTCCTGTCGTCGTGGGCTTCGGTCCGTGCGGGATTTTCGCCGGGCTGCTGCTCGCGCAAATGGGCTTCAAGCCGATCATTCTCGAGCGCGGCACCGAAGTGCGTCAGCGCACCAAGGACACTTGGGGTCTGTGGCGTAAAAGCGTGCTTAACCCGGAATCCAACGTGCAATTCGGTGAAGGTGGCGCGGGGACGTTCTCTGACGGCAAGCTTTACAGCCAGATCAAGGACCCGAAATTCATCGGTCGCAAAGTCCTGCACGAGTTCGTCAAAGCAGGTGCGCCGGAAGAAATCCTCTACGTCAGCAAACCGCACATCGGTACGTTCCGTCTGACCGGTGTTGTGGAAAACATGCGTGAGCAGATTCGCGCGTTGGGTGGCGAAGTGCGCTTCCAGCAGCGGGTGACCGATGTATTGATCGAGGATGGGCAACTGGTCGGCGTCGAGCTCAACGGCGGCGAGCAGATTCACTCGAAACACGTGATTCTGGCCCTCGGCCACAGTGCTCGGGACACCTTCCGCATGCTGCATGGCCGTGGCGTGTTCATGGAAGCCAAGCCGTTCTCGGTGGGTTTCCGCATCGAACACCCGCAATCGCTGATCGACCGCGCGCGTCTGGGCAAGTACGCCGGCCACCCGAAACTCGGGGCCGCCGACTACAAACTGGTGCACCACGCCAGCAACGGACGTTCGGTCTACAGCTTCTGCATGTGCCCGGGCGGCACCGTGGTGGCGGCGACGTCCGAGCCGGGCCGCGTGGTCACCAACGGCATGAGCCAGTACTCGCGTAACGAGCGCAACGCCAACTCCGGGATCGTCGTCGGGATCACCCCGGAAGTCGATTATCCGGGCGGCCCGCTGGCGGGTATCGAGTTGCAGGAACGCCTGGAATCCCACGCCTTTGTGTTGGGCGGCAGCAACTACGAAGCGCCGGCGCAACTGGTCGGCGACTTCATTGCCGGCAAGCCGTCCACCGAGTTGGGCAGCGTCGAGCCGTCCTACAAACCGGGAGTTGCCTTGGGTGATCTGGCGTTGGCCTTGCCGGCGTTCGCCATCGAAGCCATTCGCGAAGCGTTGCCGGCGTTCGAGAAGCAGATTCGCGGTTACTCGCTGCACGACGCGGTGTTGACCGGGATCGAGACCCGTACGTCGTCGCCGCTGCGGATTACCCGTAACGAGTCGATGCAGAGCCTGAACGTGAAAGGCTTGTTCCCGGCGGGTGAAGGCGCCGGTTATGCGGGGGGGATTCTGTCGGCGGGTGTCGACGGGATTCGGATTGCAGAAGCCGTGGCCCGCGACATCCTCGGCCTCGAGGCCTGATACGCGACGCCTGAAACAACGCAATACCCTGTGGGAGCGAGCCTGCTCGCGATAGCGGATTAACATTCAACAGAGATGTTGACTGATTTACCGATATCGCGAGCAGGCTCGCTCCCACATTGGTTTTCAGCGTGTCAGATATTGGCGCGCAGCACGCTGGCCGGCAACGGCTCGCCGCGCTCGACACTCGCCGCCACGGCATCCATCAAACCGCTCAACTCATACCCCTGGCCCTTGAGCCAATCCTGATCGTAGTAAGTGGTGGCATAGCGCTCGCCGCCATCACACAGAATCGCCACGATTGACCCCGACTCCCCCGCCGCCGCCATCTGCTGGGCCGCCATCAACGCGCCGATCAGGTTGGTCCCGCTCGACCCGCCGACTCGACGTCCCAAACGCTGCGCCAGGTAATGCATGGCCGCCAGAGACAACGCGTCCGGCACTTTGACCATCGCATCGATCACTTTGGGCAGGAACGACGCTTCGACCCGAGGCCGGCCAATGCCTTCAATCCGCGAACCACAATCCAGGCGCAGGCTGGCGTCGCCGGTCTGGTAGTAATCGAAGAACACCGAGCGCTCGGCATCGGCGCAGAGCACGCGGGTGCAATGTTGTCGGTAACGCACGTAACGGCCCAGCGTCGCGGTGGTACCGCCGGTGCCGGGGCTGGAGATCAGCCAGCTCGGCTCGGGGTGCAGTTCGAAGCGCATTTGCTGGAAGATCGACTCGGCGATGTTGTTGTTCGCCCGCCAGTCGGTAGCGCGCTCGGCATAGGTGAACTGGTCGATGAAATGCCCATCGTGTTCACGGGCCAGGCGCTCGGATTCGGCGTAGATCTGCGTCGGATCGTCGACCAAATGACTCTTGCCGCCGTAGAAAGCGATCTGCGCGATTTTCTCTTTGGACGTGCTCGCCGGCATCACCGCAATGAACGGCAAGCCCAGCAAACTGGCGAAGTAGGCCTCGGAAATCGCCGTCGAACCGCTGGACGCTTCAATCACCGGCGCCCCGGGCTTGAGCCAGCCGTTACACAGTGCATACAGAAACAGCGAGCGCGCCAGGCGGTGCTTCAGGCTGCCGGTGGGATGACTGGACTCATCCTTGAAATACAACTCGATGCCCGGAAAACCCGGCAGCGGCAAGGGAATCAGGTGGGTGTCGGCGCTGCGCTGGAAGTCGGCCTCGATGATCCGGATGGCTTCGCGGGCCCACTGTCGGTTGTCGCTCATGGTGGTTTTCTCGTTGAGTCGGCCTTGTTGCAAGGCTCAGCTGACAAGCTTAGGAAAAAACCTACAGCACGCACAGGTACAGCTGACGTTCAATACGCCCGACAACTGCTAGGCTCAGGTCCCTGCTGATCGTTCACGTTGTAACGGCATATAACAAAAAAGAATATAACTTTTGTTTTAACAACTAACGGTACGGGTTAGGGTGTGCCACCTTTTGAATTCATCGATGGAGAGCGACCTTGCCTCTGCGTAGCACTTTCACGCGTTTCTTCCAGTTGGAAGCTGCCAGCGGACTGTTATTGATCGCCGCTGCTGCCCTGGCGTTGATCATCAACAATTCTCCGCTGTCGTGGCTTTACAGCAGTTTTCTCGACACTCCGGTCGTGGCGCAGGTCGGTGCGTTGCAAATCGCCAAACCGGCTCTGCTGTGGATCAACGATGGCCTGATGGCCCTGTTCTTCCTGTTGATCGGTCTGGAAGTGAAGCGCGAAGTCCTCGACGGTCAACTGTCGAAACCGTCGCAAATCGTCCTGCCCGGCGCGGCGGCGATTGGCGGCATGGTGGTTCCGGCGTTGATCTACTGGTTTCTGAACCGCGATGACCCGGCAGCCCTGGGTGGCTGGGCCATCCCGATGGCCACCGACATCGCGTTCGCCCTCGGCGTACTGGCCCTGCTGGGTAAGCGGGTACCGGTGTCGCTGAAGCTTTTCCTGATGACGCTGGCGATTATTGACGACCTCGGCGCAATCATCGTCATTGCGATCTTCTACTCGGGTACGCTCTCGACCCTTTCGCTGTCCCTGGCCGCGACGTGCATCGTGGCACTGATCGCGATGAACCGGCTCGGGGTGGTCAAGCTCGGGCCGTACATGATCATCGGCCTGATTCTTTGGGTTTGCGTGCTCAAGAGCGGTGTCCACGCGACACTGGCCGGTGTGACCCTGGCCTTCTGCATTCCCCTGCGCACGAAAAACGCCGAACCTTCGCCGCTGCTGACCCTCGAACATGCCCTGCATCCATGGGTGGCCTACGGCATCCTGCCACTGTTCGCCTTCGCCAACGCCGGCCTGTCCCTGAGCGGCGTGACCGTCGAAAGCTTCACCCACCACGTACCGATGGGCATTGCTGTCGGCCTGCTGCTGGGCAAAACCCTAGGCGTCTTCGGCCTGACCTGGCTGGCCGTGAAAATCGGCATTGCCGCCCTGCCCCAAGGCGCCAACTGGGGCCAGGTAATGGGCGTGGCAATCCTCTGCGGCATTGGCTTCACCATGAGCCTGTTTGTCGGCTCCCTGGCGTTTGTGCCGGGTGCCAGTGAATACGCAGGGATGGACCGGATGGGGATTTTGACCGGTTCGATACTGGCAGCATTGATTGGTTATGCGGTGACGGCGGCGGCGAGTCGCAAGAGTGCCACTCTGCAATCCTGATAAACAGAGACAACTCTTAGCGTCATTCAAGACTCGTCCTACAGCCACGATCAGCCTCGTTCGTTAACGTCGCACAGCCCCTTTGTTGGGGGCTGTCGATGTTCGAACGCAAGGAAGATCAGTGGCTGGCAATAAGGACATTCCCCGGGTCAAGAACCCTCCGTCAGGCGACGGTCATCACGTCACTCACCGCTTTATGACGGCCACCGAACTGGCCGCGCGGGATGCCAGACAAAACGCTTACGACGCGATGCTCGCGAGGCAACACGCCTTCGAACGGAGTCGTGAGGTCGTCGCGAAAAAGCACGAACCCGTTCGCGCAGGATGCGTATTCGCCAAGTCCTGCAAGCTGCCGGACGCCATCATCGATTACTCGAATCCTTCGGGGATGGTGCCCACCGACAGCCTCAAGGACTACGGTGAAGTCGCCTGGCTCGGTGCTCGCGAGGCAGACGAAGCCGGGCTGCTGAATCTTGAAACCATCAGCGGCAGTACCGTTTCGCTTGGTATCGGCCGAATGGCTCTTCGCGCCCCGGCTATCGCTGTTCCCACCGCAGCACTCGGTGCTGCTGGAACCACCCTATTGGCCGGCCTGGTCGCGTTCTTCTGGACGCCGAGTCTCGGCGATAGCGCGCTCTATACCGAAGATCAGTTACGCGCCCTGAAACAGGCTCGAACTCGTGTTCGGCTAAGAGTCGAGCAACAGGCTGACGGCAGTCTCAAGGGATACGGTTTCTACACCGGCAAGAACCGTGATTGGGAAATGGTTGATGTCGTGCAGTTCAGCTTGCGCGGCAGTCAGCAGGTGGCGGATCTGGGGGATGGTGTTGAGCTGATCTGGACACCGGCTGTGGATGGTTCCGACATCCTTGGTATTCCAGCGCTGGAAGCAGCTCCGCAAGCGCCGCACATTTGGGTTTATCCGCCGACGAAAGCGGCGGATAGCATCATCGTGAATCCGGTTTACCCGCCGGAGTACAAGGATTTCATTCTTGTGTTTCCGGTTGGTTCCGGGGTGTCGCCGCTATATGTTGTGATCAGCGCTCCTCGTAAAGGCTTGCCGGCAGCTGGTCACAGTTATCATCCAGCACCAAGAACCGAAGATATCACTGCATTTCCAGGCCTTAAAAAAGCCAAGAAAAAGAACCCCATCGTAGGAGGCGGAGGACTTAGAGAACGCTGGATTGATGCAAAGGGCAAAACCATCTACGAGTGGGATTCTATGCATGGAGAGCTGGAAGCTTATCGCGCAAGTAATGGAAGCCACTTGGGAGCTTTTGATCCCATAACGGGTGAACGACGTGACGATGCTCAATCCAAACGAAACATCCCCAAAAAATACTTGTGAGACGACAATGGGACTGAAGCTAAGGTTGGAATGGTATGACAAGCAAACTGAACTTTGTCAGGGCGAAGAGTCCTCCAAAGATTTAGGTGACGATGAGTCAGTACTGAATGCTCTCGGTATCCACGTCGAAAACAATATCAATAATGGAGGCTTTAATGTTTGCAACCACTGGGTTGCTGTTATCCAACCTCATTTTCAGCACCCTATCGTCTTGAATACCTATGATTACCAGATAGCGTTCGACTATCGTGACCAGTGGTAATGCAACATAAATTAACTAGCGCTCGGTAATCATTCCAAACAAAAAACCCCGACCAGTCACCTGATCGGGGTTTTCTTTTACCCGTATTCCCGCTTAGTGCGAAACGCGGCTCGTCCCATCAACAGTAGCAATCCGCACACGTTCGCCAACACGGAACACTTCATTTTCCTGAACCTGTTGCACGTAGGCGCGCATGCTGCCGTCGTCTTCGCGCACGGTGATTTCCACGCCCTGAGTGCGGGTCAGGCCTTCTTCGGCTGCAGAACCTGCCAGGCCACCGGCGACTGCGCCGATAACGGCAGCAACGATGCTGCCGCGACCGCCACCGATGGCGCTACCGCCGACACCGCCCACGACGGCGCCAGCCGCGCCGCCGATTGGGGTTTTGGTGCCTTCGATTTTGACCGGCCGCAGGGATTCGATGGTGCCCATGCGAACGGTCTGCACGCGACGCGCTTCGTCACGGGAGTAGGAGTCACCGGTCAGGCTCGATTGGCAGCCAGTGAGCAACATCGCCATCGTGGAAAAGGAAGCAACCAGCAGAACAGACTTACGCATAGCATCAACTCCAAAGGACAAGTATTCATTAAACTCCGCAGCTTGACGCCTGTCACGGCCTCGCCCGGATAAAATTGGTTTGATTCAGGCCCGGTACAGGCACCTCCACGAACTCACCACACAGTAGCGGCAAATTCCGGAATCTGCGCCGCTGCCCCAAGGATTGTCATGGATTACTTCATCATTGTCGTCACTACCGTTGCCGGATTGTATTTCCACTGGTGGCTATACGTGCGGATCAAACGCTGGATGGACCGCGATCTGGCGTTGTCACTGGCGGGTAAAGACGAGCAGAAAAAGGCGTTCATGCTCCAGCAACTGGCGAACGCTCAAGCGCAGAAGATCAAGCGCCGAGACCTGCCGCAGTGGCTTGAAGCCGCTGCGGCAGGCTATCCCGATCGGTAGATGGCTTAAGGTGCCAGACGTTCAAGAGTCCAGTCGGCGCCCTGAAAGCGGTAGTTGAGGCGATCGTGCAGGCGGCTCGGACGGCCTTGCCAGAACTCGATGCGCTCCGGTAACAAACGGTAACCACCCCAGTGCTCAGGGCAATGAGGTTGTGTGTCGCTGAAACGTTGCTCGGTGTTCTTGAGCAGCGCTTCCAGCTCGGCACGATCGGCGATCACCCGGCTCTGGGGCGAAGCCCAGGCACCGAGACGACTGCCCAGCGGCCGAACCTGGAAGTAGGCGTCGGACTCCTCGGGCGTAACCTTCACCACCCGCCCTTCGATGCGCACCTGACGCTCCAGGGCCGGCCAGAAAAAGGTCATGGCCGCGAACGGGTTCGCGGCCAGGTGCTGGCCCTTGGCGCTGTCGTAGTTGGTGAAGAAGGTGAAACCCTGCTCGTCCAGCCCCTTGAGCAGCAGAATGCGGCAATGCGGCCGACCGTCCTGATCGACGGTGGCCAGGGTCATGGCGTTGGCTTCCACCGGCGCCTGCTCGGTTTTCACCGCGTCGGCGAACCACTGATGGAACAGCGCGAACGGCTCGGCCGGGGCTTGCGCCTCGGTCAGGCCATCACGGGTGTAGTCGCGACGCATATCAGCCAGGCCCTGGGTCATGGCGCATTCCTTTTGGTTAACGAATCACTTTTTTACAGTATCGGCGGCGTCGGCGACTTTTTTCGTGTCGGCAGCGGCTTTGGCCGGGGCAGTCTTTTTCGCCGGCGTTGCAGTTTTAGCCGGTGCCTTCTTGGCGGCGGCTTTCTTGGCCGGGGCTTTTTTCGCCGCAGGCACATCGGCTTTCTTCGCGGCTGGCGCCGGGGTGACCGGTTTGACTACTGGCTTGACGTCCTGGGCAGCGACCAATTTCACTGGCGCCGGGGCCGGCATGTTGTACTTGCTCAGCAACGCGACCATGGTGTTTTGCGGGGTCACCAACAGTTCGACGCGACGGTTCAAGGCACGGCCTTCATTGCTGTCGTTGGCAGCACGCGGGGCTTCGCCACCCATACCGCGCAGCATCAGGCGATCACGCTGCAGACCGCTGAGGCGGAAAATCGCTGCCACGGCCTGGGCACGCTCCTGGCTCAGTTTCACGTTGGCCGGTGCGGCACCCGACGTATCACTGTGGCCCAGAATCAGCACGGCAGTTTTCGGATCGACTTCAAGAATTTTCGCGACGCGGGTGAACGGGCCGAGGGTCACCGGCAGCAGCATGGCCGGACGGTCAGGGTTGAACGAGCCTTCTACCGGCGCGGTCACCACCAATACGTTTTCACGGCGTTCGAGTTGCAGGTTGCTGCCCTTGACCGCTTCGCGCAAGCGCGGCTCGTAGTCGTCGAGCCAGGCTTGGGTAACTTTAGGATCAGGCATCGGCACGGCTTTGGCAGTGCTTTGCTCTTTGCCGCCGAACGGCCACCACCAATTGCCACCTGCATCGGCCTCAGCCTTGGCCTTGGCCACCTCGACCGGTTTGGCTTCGGGCTTGGCTTCAGCTTTCACCTCTGGCTTCTTGTCGAGAACTTCATCGGAACCGAATGGCCAGTACCAGGGGTTGGAGCTTTCAGCCTTGGCCACCGGAGCGGTCGCGGCAGGCTTCAAAGGTGCCGGGGCTGGGGTCGGAGCCGGAGCCGGGCCTTTAGCGGCGACTTTGTCGGAAGAGCCGAACGGCCACCAGCTGCTGCCATCCGAGTCACTTTGTGGAGTTTGTGCGCAACCGGTAATAGCGAAGCACAGAGCCAAAGCGAGGGTTTTATTGGAAGACATTGGATATCCACAAAATGAAGTAATTAACTATCAGGCCGGATTGACCCGGATAAACAGACGCTTGGAAATCAAAAAGGCCTTGGGGTTCCGGCCCTGGAGCCCCTGAGCGCGTTTTACAGACAAGTGGCCAGTGCTCGCACAAGCTTTTGTGCGCGCGGATCCATCAAGACGTACGGTCCCAAGGTATTTGTCACAAAGCCGAAGGCCACATCGTGTTCCGGGTCAGCAAAGCCGGTGGAACCGCCCGCCCCCGGGTGACCGAACGCACGAGGGCCGAGGCCGTAGGTGGCGTTGGGGACGTCCGGTTGATCGAGCATGCAACCCAGGCCGAAACGGGTCCGGGTCAGTAAAGTCTTGTCCTCGCCGAGGCTGTGCTCGCGGGTCAGTTCCTCGAGCATTTCGCTTTCCAGCAAGCTGCCATCGAGCAGACCGGCATAGAACCCGGCCAGGCTGCGGGCATTGCCGTGGCCATTGGCGGCCGGCTGCTGCATGCGTCGCCACTCGGGTTTGTTGGTGCTGGTCATGATCGACGGCGGGTTCGTGAACGCCCTCGTGGTCATGGCCGTCGGCTCGCGCAGGGTCACTTGCAGCAAGCGCTGGGCGGCGGCATCGCCGACATTGCCCTTGCCACGGGCGATGTGCGCCACGCGATGGAACTCTTGATCCGCCAGGCCGACGTGAAAGTCCAGGCCCAAAGGCTTCGCGACTCGCGCCACGATGGCCTCACCCGGCCCACGACCGTCGGCACGCCGCAGCAACTCACCGATCAGCCAGCCGTAGGTGATAGCCGCATAACCGTGACCATTTCCCGGCGTCCACCACGGTTCTTCGGCGGCCAGGGCGTCAACCATGGTTTGCCAGTCGTAAAGGGCTTCCGGGGCCAATAGCTCACGCAGCGCCGGCAGACCGGCCTGATGGCAGAGCAATTGACGCAAGGTCACGGACTCTTTGCCGGCGGCGGCGAACTCGGGCCAGTAGCGGGCAACCGGGGCATCCAGTTGCAGCTTGCCTTCGGCTACCAGTTGCAGGGCGGTCACCGCGGTAAAGGTCTTGGTGCAGGAGAACAGATTGGCGATGGTGTCGCTGTGCCAGGCTTCGGTGCCGTCCTTGTCAGCGCTGCCGGCCCAAAGGTCGACCACGGTTTCACCGCCGATCTTGATGCACAACGCTGCACCCCGTTCCTGAGGATCGTCGAACAGCGCCGCGAAAGCTTCACGCACCGCTTCGAACTTCAGCTCGTAAAAACCCTGAATCTGCACCCGCAACTCCTCTGGATAATGTTCTACAAAGTGGCCGCATTGTTCCAGCCCTAGAGGGTTTTGGGAACTATGGCGGGCTGGGCGGTCGCCCCCCTATGGATTGGATCAGATCTTTAGCGTGCCTTGGCGGACGCCTTCGCGAGCAAGCCCGCTCCCACATTCGACCGAGTTCTTTCAGAAAGAATGCGATTGAATGTGGGAGCGGGCTTGCTCGCGAAGAACGATGACACTGTTTCAGCTATTTAATGCCCATTACCGGAATGCCCACCCGCATGGCCAGCGCCCTGCCCTGCGCCTTTGCCAGCCTCGCCTTTTCTGCCGCCCTGAGCTGCTTGCCCGGCTTTATCCGCCTCAGTCTTGGCCTTCTCGGCCTCTTTACCGAGCTGATCGACGGTCTGCAAATTGCTCTTGCGCACGGTATCGACGAAACCCTGGAACGGCAAATCGGTAATGCCCACCAGCCCGAAGTGACCGTTCTCGCCATCCAGCAGACGACCGCTAACCGGTTGGTCAAGGTATTGGAACCAGTGAACGCCGACGATCGACGGTTCGCTCATCGCCTGTTTGAGGAAATTGGCGTAAGCGGGCCCACGGTCTTCTTCCTTGGGCAATTGCGTCACACCGCCCCAGAACGGGCCACGATCGGCCGAGCCGAAGTTAAACTCGGTGATCAGCACCGGTTTGTCCAGGCTGCGCAGCTTGGCGAAGTCGTAACCGTCCTGCGGTTGCAGGGTGTACATGTTGAAGCTCAGCACGTCGCAATACTGAGCGCAGGACTCAACTGCTTCGGGGGTGCTGATGGCAAACCGGCCGCCCAGCAACAGCTGATTCGGCGAGTGCCACTTGAGCGAGTCGGAAATGGTCTTGAAGTAAGTGTCGGCGAAGACCTTCTGGAAGTATTTGAAGTCGGCTTCGATTTCCGGGTGCTCGGCACTTGGCAGCGGCGCTTCGAAGCCCGGATCTTCCATCAATTCCCAGGCTGGCAGGTCAATGCCCCAGGCTTTCGACAGGCCTGCCTGGTTGCGGTACTTGTCGCGTAATTGCTTGAGGAACGCGCGTTTGGCCGGCACGTCGGTGGTCGTTTTCAAGGTGCCGTAGGCCAAGGCGTAACGGGCTTTCGGGTCGTCGCCGGGACCGGCCCAGGCTAGTTCGTTGTCGGCAAAGTAACCGATCAGCCATGGATCATCGCGATGGTCGCGCGCGGCGATGGCCACGGCACGTTCGGTCGCCATGGCGAAACGCGGGTCGAACGGGTCGGGCATGCCGCCCCACCAGTCGGTGCCGGTGCTGATGCTGGCGTAATCGCCGACGATCGACAGCGGCAAGGTGTACGGCACGCGATCAGCGTTGGCCAGCGCCGGGGCGCTCCAGTTGCCGATAGTGTTGAAGCCCCAGGCTTGCAGGCGATCAAGGGTGTGGCTGGCCCAGCGCTGTTCATCAACCGCCGCTTTGCAGGGTTCGGCAGGCGTTTGCTCAGCTGCTTTCGCGGCGGTCGCTTCAACAGCGTCGGTCTTGGCGGCTTCGGCGATACCGGATTCGGCCGTCGAAGGAACGACCGGTTGCTCAGCAGCCTTCTCCACCGTTGCCGCAACCGCGTCAGCCTTGGCCGCTTCGGCGACACCGGCCTTGGTGTCGCTGGTCACCACACACGGCGGACCATACAGACGCTGCAAGTTGGCGCCATAGAAGTCGTACCAGCGACCGGCATTGTAGCCTCGGCCCTGATCGACGCCGTTGCCGCCACGGTTATCGCCTTCGCCATAATGGCTGGCCAGCGGCTCGTCCGGTTTGGGCAGGGACTCGAACATCCACTCGCGGCCGGCGACGTAGGTCTGGTCGACATCCGGGGTGATGGTGTTGACCCCGAGCGAATAGAACGGATGGCCTTCCGGGGTCACCAGGTACCAGCGACCGTCGCGCTTCTCCGTGCGAAAAAAACCGCTGGCCTTGAATGACGGGCCTTTGTTCCAGCCACCAAACTTGTCCAGGGACGACTTCTCGCGCTCGGCCAGCCAGGTTTTCAGTTGCTGATGTTCCTTGGCGGCCGCGCTTTTCAGTTGCTCGTCGCTGCTGACTTTCTCTGGCCATTTGGTTCGGGTCGACTGACCGTAAGCATCTACAAGCCCGCCGAAAGCCGCTTGGGTAACCGCATCGCCGTCCTGCACGCCAAAGCGTTCCAGCAGGATGCTCTGGGCGACTTTCGGCTGATCCATCGACAAGGTCACCGACACCACCTGGCTGCGCTCCAGCTCTCCGGCGCTGCTGGCCAGCAATACGCGTTGGCCATCGAACGTCATCGGCATTGGCGGGCCGGCTTTCAGGCCCAGGCTCAATGGCGTAAAGGGTTGCAGCGGCACCAACAAGGTTTGCGCAGGGCCGGCCGGCAAGTCGACGCGGCTGACCAGCGTCTTGCCATCGTTGCTCTGGATTTTCACGTACAGGGTCACGGCCCAGTCCATTGCGCTCTGAATCCGCAAACTCATGAAGCCCGATTGCGACCAGTCCCAGGCGCCCGTCTGCGGGGTCAGACGCAAGTTCGGTTGTGCCACCGGGTTGAACGTCACCCGACGCAGCACTTCGCCTTCGGCCGTTTGCTCGGCGTTGGATTGCGGCAGGCTGGCGTCCTGAGTCGCCACCTGGACCACATCGGCGGGGCGCACAAAGTTGAACAGCGTCTGTTGGCCGGCAGGAGCCGCCAGCAAAGGGGCTGCGAACATCAGAGCGAATACAGCGGGCAACGAACGGCGAATCATGAGAACGAAATTCTCCCTAACGACCAACAATGGCCAGTGGAAAAGCGATGGTAGAGAGATAGACAACGGGTTGGGCAAAATTGCCCAGCCCTGTATCAGGAAATTTCACGTCGGAAGGGTGGCAACGCATTGAGGATTGCCTTGCCGTAACGCTGGGTGACCAGGCGTCGATCGAGCAAGGTGATGGTGCCGCGGTCTTCTTCGGTACGCAGCAAGCGACCGCAGGCCTGGACCAGCTTCAGCGAAGCATCCGGCACGGAGATTTCCATGAACGGATTGCCACCCCGAGCCTCGATCCACTCGGCCAGGGCCGCTTCGACGGGATCATCGGGCACCGAGAATGGAATCTTCGCGATCACCACGTGCTCGCAGTACGCACCCGGCAAATCCACCCCTTCGGCAAAACTCGCCAGGCCGAACAACACACTGGAATCGCCGCCATCAACCCGCGCCTTGTGCTTGTTCAGGGTTTCCTGTTTCGACAGGTTGCCTTGAATGAACACTTGCTTGCGCCAGTCGCGGTCGAGGCCGTCGAACACGTCCTGCATCTGTTTGCGCGAGGAGAACAGCACCAGGGTGCCGCGCGAACCTTCCACCAAGGCCGGCAAGTCGCGAATGATCGCTGCGGTATGGGCCGGCGCATCACGCGGATCGGCCTTCAGGTCCGGCACCCGCAGCACACCAGCGTCGGCGTGATGAAACGGGCTCGGAACCACCGCGGTCACGGCTTTTTTCGGCAGGCCGGCGCGCATGCGGAAGCGGTCGAAAGTGCCGAGCGCGGTCAGGGTCGCGGAGGTCACCAGAGCGCCGTAAGCCACGTTCCACAAATTGCGACGGAGCATTTCCGCCGCGAGGATCGGGCTGGCGTTGACCTCGATGTCGAACAGCGAGCCGCTTTCGGCCAGGGTCAGCCAGCGGGCCATCGGCGGGTTGTCTTCCGGGTCTTCAGCGGTGAACGCGACCCACAACTCCCAGTTGCCCGAAGAACGGGACAACAGACTGCCGAACAGCGGGTACCACTCCTCGGCCTGGTTGCTGGCGATGCCGATGTTGACCTCGCCGTCCATGCCTTCCTTGAGCAGTTCGGTGAGACGGGTAAACAGATCGGTCAGACGGGCGAAACCCTTCTTCAACTCGACGCCCATTTCGCGCATGTGCTCGGGAATCACCCCACCGACGAAGCGATGACGCGGCCGCTCGCGACCTTCGACGTCTTCACCCGGTTTAAAATCGGCGACCTGCTCGCAGGCGCTGAACATGAATTGCTGCTGGGTCTTGATCTCCCGCGCGAGTTCCGGCACCTGCTCGATCAACTTGCCCAGGTCGCCCGGCAACGGATGTTGGGCCAGCAACTTGGTGAGGTTCTTGGCGGTGGTTTCCAGCCAGTCGGCGGTGGAACGCAGACGCGTGTAATGGGCGAAATGGCCGATGGCCTTGTCCGGCAGGTGGTGGCCTTCGTCGAACACGTAGATGGTGTCGCGCGGGTCCGGCAACACGGCGCCGCCGCCCAGTGCCAGGTCGGCCAGTACCATGTCGTGGTTGGTGACGATGACGTCGACCTTGCCCATGCCTTCCCGGGCCTTGTAGAAGGCGCACTGGCCGAAGTTCGGGCAATGGCGGTTGGTGCACTGGCTGTGATCGGTGGTCAGTCGCGCCCAGTCGGCGTCTTCCAGGGCAGTGGACCAGCTGTCACGGTCGCCGTCCCATTTATTGCCGGCGAGTTTCTCGATCATGCTGGTGAACAGCTTCTGACTGGCCTCGTCGACCTCGATTTTGAAGCCTTCTTCTTCAAACAACTGCGCCGTGGCGGTTTGTGCGTGACCTTCCTGGAGCAACATGTCGAGCTTGGACAGGCACATGTAGCGACCGCGCCCCTTGGCCAGGGCAAAGCTGAAATTCAGCCCGCTGTTGCGCATCAGGTCGGGCAAATCCTTGTAGACGATCTGCTCTTGCAGGGCCACGGTGGCCGTGGCAATCACCAGGCGTTTGCCGGCAGCCTTGGCCGTGGGGATGGCGGCCAGGCTGTAGGCCACGGTTTTGCCGGTACCGGTGCCGGCTTCCACCGCGACAATCGCGGGGTCGCCACTGCGCCGGCCTTCGTCGTCGGTGTCGATGTCACCGAGGACCTTGGCAATTTCGGCGATCATCAGGCGTTGGCCGTAGCGCGGCTTGAGGCTCTTGGCTTCGAGAAAACGCGAGTAGGCGCCCTGGATCGTGGTTTTGAGTTCAGTGCTGATCATGGATTGTCGGGCGCAAAAAACGCTGGATAAATTTTCAGTGGTTCGGTTCGGCGGCTATCATACCGCGCTAATTAATCCCGCGCAGAACGGAGTACCCCAATGACACCTTTTGGCCTTGTTTATACCCTGCATGTACTGTCAGCCCTGGTGTGGGTTGGCGGCATGTTTTTCGCGTGGATGGTCTTGCGGCCCGCGGCGATGAAGGCACTTGAAGGCCCTGCCCGCTTGAAGCTGTGGGTAGAAGTGTTTCAAGGTTTTTTCCGCTGGGTCTGGGTCGCAGTGGTGCTGTTGCCGATCAGCGGTGTGGGCATGATTCATTTGCAGTTCAGCGGTTTTGAAGCGGCACCGCGGTATGTGCAGGTGATGATGGGGTTGTACGTGGTGATGACGGCGCTGTTTATCCGGATTCAGGCGTTGTTGTTGCCAGAGTTGCGCACCGCAGTGGCGGCGCAGGACTGGCCGACCGGGGCGGCGACGCTTGGGAAAATTCGCAAGTTGGTGGGGATTAATCTGATTGTCGGGTTGGTGCTGGTGGCGATTGCCGCGGCTCGACCGATGTTTTGAGGCGACGGGGCTGACCCTATCGCGGGCAAGCCTTGCTCCTACAGGTTTAATGTCGTTCATAAAAGTTGTGAACAACGCAAAATCTGTAGGAGCAAGGCTTGCCCGCGATAGCGATCGATCAGACGACACACATTCCAGAAACCTCTTACAGACGCTGCACGGTCACCGAACCTGCCGCACCGGCAGGCCCCGGCTGGCCATCAGCACCTGGACGACCATTTTTTCCGCCATCGGCCTTGTAAACGAAACAGCCCTTGGCCTTGCCACCCGCGCCCGGTTTACCGCCAGGCCCGGCCACACCGCCGTCACCCCCGGCCACCTGAACCTTGATCAGCTCCGCCGGGTAATCGCGTGGCACTTCCAGACGAACCATTGCACCCGGCGCGCCGGGCTGACCGTCGCTACCATCACTACCATCGGCACCACGACCGGCCTGGCCCCAGGTACAACCCGGAGCCTGACCGTTGGCCCCATCGAGACCGACGAAACCCGGTGCGCCCGCACCGCCACGAGCGTCCACCCACAATTGCGGCGCACTCAATGCCTTGATCTGCAAGTTCAGGTTACGCCCGGAGCGGGCTGCCTTGAGGTAAGTCCCCGGCGCACCGCGAGCCGTGATCTGGCTGCCTTCCGACAATTGCGCACGACTGACCTTCAGCTCAAGCGGCTGTTCGCCGGGTACGATGGCGATCCGCGCTTCACGACCCAGACGCAATTCACCGACAGAAACCTCCGTCACGTTCGAGGGAATCAATAACGTGCCGTAGTCGGCCACTTCCAGGCGTTCCAGCTGCAAGGTGCTGGCGGTGTTGGGCAAACGCATCAGCGAGTTGGTTTCGACGCTCACCACCTGGGCGCAGGCCAATGGGCTGATGAGTGCAGCGAGCAGACAGAGTTTACGCATGGGAAGCCTTAGGAGCGGTCGGAGCCGGGAGGGTTTGCAGGTGGAAAACGCCGAAAAAGAGGATATTCAGGCGATCAAGCCAAGGGTGAGCGCGACCTCTGAGGCTGCGGAAACAGAACACCGCCTCAAGAAGATGAAGGCAGGCCAGCAGGCCGCCGGCCAGATCCACCAGCAGATGCAGAGGATTGACAAACGGCATGAGCTGATTGGTCAGCACCACCAGCCAGAACAGCAGGGTCAACAACTTCCCCAGCCCCCAAAACACGTTCATACGCTCCCCCGCTGAGAATTATTCTTTGCGCGCACAGTACCGGCTTACACGCGGGTTAAGCCAGAGGGCAACGGAAAATTCTTCATGAAGGCCGCCGAATGGCCGCCAGACCGACTTCAATTGTGGCCCGACGGCTCTATCACGGGGCTCAGCGATTGATGTGCAACTCCACCCGACGGTTTTTCGCCCGTCCTTCTTCCGTTTCGTTAGCGGCCACCGGCTGACTTTGGCCCTTGCCCTCGCTGGTGAGCTTGTTCGGCGCCAGGCCCTGGCTTAACAGGTAGGCCGCCACGCTACTGGCGCGGCGTTCCGAGAGTGCCTGGTTATAGCTGTCCGAGCCGACGTTGTCGGTATGACCGACCACCTTGACGCTCACCACATCGGCGCTTTGCAGTTTGGGCATCAGCGAATCCAGCTTGCTCTGCGCGGCCGGGGTCAGTTCGGATTGATTGAAGGCAAACAGCACGTCGCCCGCGTCGTTCAGGGTGATGACCTCCGATTGCGCAGGTTCAGGTTTCACGCTGGCCGGGTACTGCGGCAATGGGCAACCATGATGTTCGACGGGAGTATTGGCGGGCGTATCAGGGCAGCGATCACGTCGATCGAAGACTCCATCATCGTCTTCGTCGCCATCCTGGGCATAACAGATCAAGCCACCGGTCAAGATACCAAGCGCCGCGCCACCGGCCGCCCAACCGCCATTTTGGAGAGCGCCCAGACCGCCACCGACCAGGCCGCCGATAACGCTGCAGATTGGCCAGGTTCGTTGATTGAGGGGGGCGGTGCCATCGCTGTGAGTAGCGCAACCGGTCAACAGGCTGCCCAGCAGCACAACCGGCAAGACGGTCCGTGTGAGAACACTCATGGTGAAAGCTCCTGTGTTACCGGCCAATGCCGGTCACACAGGAGTAAAGACGCGCAACCGCGACTGCACAAGCCGCGGAGTACGAGAGGTTAGCGGTTGATTTTGATTTCCGTGCGACGGTTCAACGCGCGGCCGTCAGCGGTTTTGTTATCGGCAACCGGCTGGCTTTCCCCGGCACCGGTCACAGACACGAATTCACTGCGGGGTACGCCTTGGGAAATCAGGTACTCAACCACCGCGTGCGCACGACGATCCGACAGCTTCTGGTTATAGTTATCGCTGCCCACGCTGTCGGTGTAACCGGTTACAGTCAGTTGGGCGGTGCTCGATTCCTGCTTCAGGCGAGTGGCGATTGTGTTGAGTACCTCTTTATCGGAAGGGGTCAGTATGGCCTTGTCAAACTGGAAGTGAACATCGCGAATGACGATGACTTCTTCTTTAACCACGGCCTTTTCTTCGACCACTGGCGCAGGCACCGGTGGAGGGCAACCGTCGGCATCGACCCGTACGCCTCGAGGTGTTCCCGGGCACTTGTCGCGGCTATCCGGCACGCCATCGCCGTCTTCGTCGCCATCACCGTGAACCCAGCAATAGGCCGCAGCCGTGCCGCCGACAAGCAGCGCGCCATACCCCGCCCATGCCGAGCTCTCGGTCGCGCCGAGACCGGCACCCACGACGCCACCGACCGCCGCACAGGTCGGCCAGTCGGTTTTCTGCAAACCTGCGCAACCAGTCAACACACTGGTTAGCAGAACCAAGGGTAATGCTGTGCGAACTATGCTCATCTAGTTTTCTCCTGAGGGGATCGGCTTAAAACCGATTTCAGGTAGTAAAGACCCGAGTTTTAATCTCCGCCAGCAATAGGCCATTGCAGTTTTATCCTGTGTTCACGGTAGATCGACGCTTTTGCGACAAACCACCTCTAGGCCCGGCCCTTTGAGCAGGCTAGTCTTGGCAGCTCTGATTGAGGATCTTCGATGATTGCAGGTATTTCTTCGCGCACGCCCCAGCAGGCGTTGGCCGCTTTGCTTGATCGTTACGCCCCCGCGCGCCTGTTGCTGATTGGCGCCAGCGAGTTCCCCGCGCTGGAGGCCTTCAAGCTGGCGCACCCGGAAACATGTGTGGCCCATGCAGCACCCGGGGTGTTGCCGGCCGAACTGGCGGCGCGCCGGTTTGACCTGGCGCTGGTGGTCGATTGCCTCGAACACTTGCCCAAACGCGAGGGCCTGAACCTGCTGGGCGGGATCCGTAACCTCAACGCCAGTCGCATCGCGGTGCTGGCGGACTTGCCGGCCAGCGGCTGGCAGGAAACCGATTTTTTCTCCCTGGCCCTGCAAGCCAGTGAACGCTTCCAGCGCGACGATCAAGTGCTGACCCTGTTCACCTATGATCTGCTTGACTACAAACAAGTCCCCGACTGGCTCAACTCACGGTTCTGGGCCAATCCGGAAAACTTCGGGAAATATTGGTGGTAACGCGATGAGTACATCCATTTGCCCCTGCGGTAGCGGCATCCCGCTTGATGCCTGCTGCGGCCATTACCATGCCGGCCATCCGGCGCCGTGTGCCGAAGCCTTGATGCGTTCGCGCTATAGCGCCTACGTACTGGGGCTGATCGATTATCTGGTGGCGACCACCCTGCCCGCACAACAGGCAGGCCTGGATCGGCAGTCCATCCGCGACTGGAGCGCCCAAAGCACCTGGCTGGGCCTTGAACTAGAAAGCTCCGAGGTCTTGGGCGGTCAGCCGGAACATGCCTTCGTGACATTTACCGCGCGCTGGCACGACGGCAGCGGTGAACACAGCCACCGCGAACGCTCGTCGTTCGTGCAGAACGCCGGCCACTGGTACTTCATCGACCCCACCGTACAACTCAAGGCCGGGCGCAATGATGCGTGCCCTTGCGCCAGCGGACAAAAGTTCAAGAAGTGTTGTGCGGGTTATTTCAGCAGTTGAGGTAATCGCAAGAGACTAGACTGGGCATCAAAGGGAGTCACTCCATGCTCAGTCAGCGGCGCGTCTTACAGATGCTCACCTTGTTCCTTTTTCTGGGGCTTGGCGGTTGTGTGTCCTGGTTCAGCGATGATGAACCGGAACCGCAGGTGCATCTGGTCAAGGTCGAAGTGGTCCAGGCCAAATTGATGCAGCAAAAATTCTTGCTGCACTTTCGCGTCGACAACCCCAACGACAGTGACCTGACGGTGCGAGGCATCGAGTACCGCATTCACTTGGGCGACATGTTGCTGACCGAAGGCGAGCACGAACATTGGTTTACGGTCGGCCCCAAACACAGTACCTACTTTAAAGTGCCGATCCGCACCAACCTGTGGCCCAAGGTGCGGGATCTGGTGAAACTGCTGAAAAAACCCGACCAGCCCATTCCCTATCGTCTGGAAGGTGAACTGGAAACCGGTTTATTCATCGCGCACTACGTGCACCTGGCGCGCAATGGCGTGATAATCCCCGCCGATTTAATTCCGGAGCAAAACCGATGACCCAGCAACCCCATGTCCATGGCCCTGACTGCAACCACGATCATGACCATCACGACCACCATGATCACGACCATGGCCATGTCCACGGCCCGAACTGCGGCCACGCCCACCAGGAACCGGTGCGCAACGCCCTGAAAGACGTCGGCCGCAACGACCCTTGCCCCTGCGGCAACGGCAAGAAATTCAAGAAGTGCCACGGCGCTTGATGCTTCGGGCGAAGAACTTCTTCGCCTGTTGAGCCGCCTTCGCGAGCAAGCCCGCTCCCGCAGGGTTTTGCATTGAACACAAACTATGTGAACACCCGAATTCCAATGTGTGCGGGCTTGCTCGCGAATGCGGTCCGTCAGGCACCACCATTCAAGGGCTGTAATACCCGACAGCCACAAGAAAATGCCCGACCTTTTTCAGGTAGGCATGTTTGTCCTCAACCTTGCCGGTCACCGGGTTTTTCCAGCGGTACTCGTATTCGCCATCGTCCTGCCTGGCCATCAGCGCCAGGATCGGCTCCCCAACCGGCTTGCCTTCCGGATCCTTGATCTTGCTGAAATCGGTATTGATCAACCGCAGGTTGGTGCCATGGGCGACATAACGCTGGTTATCCAGGTCGACGACGAAGACGTACAGGTCATCCTGCAAGTAACCGCCCTTGAGGGAGTTGATGGCCGTGAGCGTGCCCTTCTCGTCCTTGGCCAGATCGGCCGCCGCTTTGTTCAGCAACGCCATCGCCTGTTCCGCTGAGGCCCGTGGCAAGTAATAACCGACCGCCAGGATCCGCTGACCGACGCGCTGGTAAAACACATGCTTGCGTTCGACCTTGCCGTCAGACCAGTTCTGCCAGCGATACTCGGCTTGCTGGATGCCATTGCCCTCCGGCACTTTCAAGGCGTCTTTGAAGGCTTTCTGCAAATCCGGCCCGAGCACATCGGACACATCACGGCCAATCAACGCCGAAGACGGCCCGCCGCTGGCGAGCATCACGCCTTTGGTGTCGACCACGAACACGTAACGATCCTTGTCGACAAACTCGCCCTGACGGCTGAAAGCAGCGAAGGCCTTGTCGCCATGGTCGTGGTAGTACGCCAGGGCTTTTTCCAGCAAGGCTTTGGCAGCCTGGCTGTCGTCCTTTTCCGTGCCGGCGGCTTGAACCTGGCCCAGACACAGCAAAAGCATCACGCCCAGCAAGGCCAACCTATGCAAAAACCCCATTGCGCATCCCTCGTTCTTGTTGGTGTTTCAAGAGCGTAGACGGCAATGGGGTATGTATGGATATTCAGCGAACGCCAGTGTGTAAGGAAATCATTCCCGGGGAATCCGGGAATGATTCATGGCTCACTGCCTTGCGCGCAGCTGCTGCTGCAGATTCTGGATCTGCGCCTGAAGGGAGTTGATGGTGCGGGTGACCTGGCTACGGAAGGCGTCGAATTCGGCGGTATTGGTCCCGCCCGACGTCGCGGCCGAGCGATTGTCCTGTTGGCTTTTGAGGATAATGACTTCCTGCTCCAGGCGCTCGATGGCGGCGCTCGGGTTGCCTTGTTTCTTCAGGGCAACGATGTCGGAGCCAAGGCTTTTAAGTTGCGCGTCGAATTTGTCGGTGTCCGTCAGGTTGCTTTTCAGCACGGCTACATCGCTGTTCAAGACTTTGACCTGAGCCTGCAATTGAATGGTGGCGGTCTGTTGTTCGCTACCTTGCCCGGTTATCTGCGCCAGGCGCTTATCCAGCTCGGTGGTCTGTGCACTCATCTGCGCCAGGCGCTTGTCCAGATCGGTGGTCTGGCCGACAACGCCCTGCTGTTGTTTGCTTTGATCCTGGAGTTTGCTTTCCAGCTGTTTGATTTGCAGTTTCAAGGCTTCGCTGTCGCTGTTGACGTTGGTCTGACTGGCGACAACCTTGCCGGAAATGTCCTGCAAGCGCCCCGCCGCTTCTTCACTGATACGCGCGAAACTTTCCTGGGTCGCCACCAATTGCTGTTCCATCAGCGAGAGCTGCTGAAAGCTCCACCAGGCCAGGCCTGCAAACGCAAAGAACAAGGCGCCGACCAGCGCCCACAGCGGGCCCGTGCTCGAACTTTTGACTTTGACGACTGGCGTGGTCCGCGAATGCACGGAGGTGCGAGCGGTGGTCGGAAAATCATCGTCGTCGAGGCTGTCGGCACGCAGGCTCGGCAGATCGAAGTCGTCGTTGGCATCGTTACGCATGGACATTGAGTCAACCTTTGTGGAACGCGGTGATGGCTTGATGCGGCGCAGTATAACTCCCCACTGCCGCATCGATTGACCCTCAACCCCGAACTCGGTTCAGTGTGGCGGCGCTAACCCGTGCGTCAGCGGATGTCCTGGGCCTTCCACCAGCCGCAGAATTCATCGAGGGCGGTCCAGAGACTGACTTTGGGATCGTAGTCCAGATAATGCCGGGCGCGGCTGATGTCCAGGGTGAAATTTTTGTTCATCACCTGCATGCCCAGGCGCGACAGGGTCGGCTCGGGACGACCTGGCCACAGTTTGCACACGCCCTCATTGAGCGCCGCCACGGTGTAGGCCAAACCGTAGGAACGGTGGCGCGTGACCTGTGGGACATCCATCTTGCGCATCACATAATTGATCACATCCCACAATGGCACCGGCGTGCCGTTGCTGATGTTGTAGGCCTTGCCCAACGCCGAACCGCTGGCCAGCAAACTGCTGAGCAACGCTTCATTGAGGTTTTGCACGCTGGTGAAATCAACCTTGTTCAGGCCGTTACCAATGATCGCGAGCCGTCCTTTACGCTGCATTTTCAGCAGCCGTGGAAAGATGCTCATGTCGCCAGCCCCCGTCACGAAACGCGGGCGCAGGGCCAGGGTTTCGAGGCCGAACTCCTGAGCGCCGAAAACCTTTTGCTCGGCCAGGTATTTGGTCGCGGCGTAGGGATGCTTGAAGCGCTTGGGAACCTGTTCTTCGGTCAGCCCCAGGTGATCGCGGCCATCAAAGTAGATCGACGGCGACGACAAATGCACCAGTCGCCGAACCCGCTGTTTCAGACAGGCCTCGACCACGTTTTCCGTGACCTGCACGTTGCCTTGATGGAAATCCTGATAACGCCCCCACAAACCGACCGCACCGGCGCAATGCACCACGGCTTCAACGTCTGAGCACAGGTCACGTGCCAGTTCCGGGTCGCTCAAGTCACCCTGGATGAACTCGGCGCCACGGCGCACCAGATGCTCCACACTTTCGGCCCGGCGACCGTTGACCCGCACGTCCAGGCCCTGCTCCAGGGCAAAACGCGCAAAGCGCCCGCCGATGAAGCCGCTTGCGCCGGTAACCAGAATCTTCATGAATTGCTCCGAATATTTCGTTTTGCGTTTTGCATTTTGCGTGAGGTCTTGACGCTGCCCGTCAGTCCAACGGCACCAGCCATTGCTTCGACGAACGCACCAGCTGATCAGTGAGCAGCCCCAGCAACTGACCGCCATTGCGCCAATGATGCCAGTACAGCGGCACATCGATCGGCTTATCGGGCAAAAGCTCTACCAATACGCCACGTTCCAGTTGCTCGCGCACCTGCAGTTCTGGCACCAGGCCCCAACCGAGTCCCGCTTCCGTGAGACGGATGAAGCCTTCGGACGAGGGGCATAGATGGTGTTCGAATCCGCCATCGACGCCGAGGGACGCGAGGTAGCGATGCTGTAGGAAATCATCCGGACCAAACACCAGCGCGGGCGTTTTCGACAACAGATCGGCGCGCACACCTTCAGGAAAATGCCGGGCGATAAATGCCGGGCTGGCCAACGCACGGTAGCGCATGGCCCCCAGCAAAACGCTGCGTGCGCCGGCCACCGGTCGCTCGCTGGCGCAGATGCACGCGGCCACTTCGCCAGCGCGCATGCGTTTGAGGCCCACCGTCTGGTCTTCGACGACCAGATCCAGCAGCAGGTGTTGCTCGGCGCAGAAATCACTGACGGCTGCGGCCCACCACGTGGCGAGGCTGTCGGCATTCAAGGCGATGCGCAGACGTTCCGGCAGACCTTCTTCATCGAGTGCCGGCACCAGTGTTTGCAGGTCCCGTTCAAGTAAACGCACCTGCTGCACATGGTTGAGCAGCCGTCGGCCGATTTCGGTCGGGGCCGGCGGTGTCACCCGCACCAGCACCGGTTGGCCGACCCGCGCCTCCAATAATTTGATGCGCTGGGAGATCGCCGATTGCGACAAACCCAGCACCTGAGCCGCACGTTCGAACCCGGCCTGCTCGACCACCGCGGCCAGAGCAGAAAGCAATTTATAGTCGAACATCAGTTTTCCTAATGAGCGATCAGCATGATTGGTTTTTCTTATACAGCCTGACACCGGAGAATGGCCAGCAAGAACTCTTCAACAAGGATCATCGACATGGCTGGCGAAACTTCATTGGCAACCTTGCTGCGTAGCATGAGCCCGCAACTCAATGCCGGCGAATACGTGTTCTGCACCCTGCGCGACGGCAAATTGCCGGCAGGCCTGGAGATCGTCGGCAGTTTCCGCGAACAGGAAGGTCTGACGGTAATTCTGGAACGTTCCCACGCCGAGAAGGCCGGTTTCAGTTTCGATTACGTCGCGGCCTGGATCACCTTGAACGTGCATTCGGCCCTCGAAGCCGTCGGCCTGACCGCCGCGTTTGCCACGGCATTAGGCCAGGCCGGCATCAGTTGCAACGTGATCGCTGGCTATTACCACGACCATTTATTCGTCGGCCAGGCCGATGCTGAACGCGCCCTGCACGTGTTGCGGGATCTGGCGGCCAACGCGGAGTAAAAAATATGTGGCAAAGCTATGTGAACGGCCTGCTCGTGGCCGCGGGGCTGATCATGGCGATCGGTACTCAAAATGCGTTCGTGCTGGCTCAAAGCCTGAGACGTGAACATCACCTGCCGGTGGCGGCGCTCTGCGTCACCTGCGATGCATTATTGGTCGCTGCCGGCGTATTCGGCCTGGCGACGGTGCTGGCGCAGAACCCGACGCTTTTAGCGGTTGCCCGTTGGGGTGGCGCCGTATTTCTGATTTGGTATGGCAGCCAGGCACTGCGCCGGGCCTGCTCGAAACAGAGCCTGCAACAAGGTGAAAACCAGACCGTGCGCTCGCTGCGCGCGGTGATGCTCAGTGCTTTGGCCGTAACGCTGCTGAACCCGCACGTTTATCTGGATACCGTGTTGCTGATTGGCTCTCTCGGTGCCCAACAAACCGAGCCCGGCGCTTATGTCGTGGGCGCGGCCAGCGCGTCGTTGCTGTGGTTTTTCACCCTGGCGCTCGGCGCGGCGTGGTTGGCGCCGTGGTTGGCCCGACCGAGTACCTGGAGAATTCTCGACCTGCTCGTGGCAGTAATGATGTTCACAGTGGCGGCCCAACTAATCACCAGCGCCTGATTTATTCCAAAAGGCTCTGGAACCTCTATCCCACACAGTTGTTGCGTGGTTATGCCGCACCCCCGGTGCTATGATCCGGTCCGATGCGCCGCAAAGAGTACAAACTCCCCGGCGCTTGTCTGGCCGCCCGTGATCGGCCTTGCGCTCACCGCAACTGACCTGATTAGGAGAATCATCATGGCTTTCGAATTGCCGCCGCTGCCTTACGCACACGATGCCCTGCAGCCGCACATTTCCAAGGAAACTCTGGAATACCACCACGACAAGCACCACAACACCTATGTCGTGAACCTGAACAACCTGGTGCCAGGCACCGAGTTCGAAGGCAAGACTCTGGAAGAAATCGTCAAATCTTCCTCGGGCGGCATCTTCAACAACGCCGCTCAGGTCTGGAACCACACTTTCTACTGGAACTGCCTGGCGCCAAACGCCGGCGGTCAACCAACCGGCGCACTGGCTGAAGCTATCAACGCAGCCTTCGGTTCGTTCGACAAGTTCAAGGAAGAATTCAGCAAGACTTCCATCGGCACCTTCGGTTCCGGTTGGGGCTGGCTGGTGAAAAAGGCTGACGGTTCCCTGGCCCTGGCCAGCACCATCGGCGCCGGCAACCCGCTGACCAACGGCGACACCCCGCTGCTGACCTGCGACGTCTGGGAACACGCTTACTACATCGACTACCGCAACCTTCGTCCAAAATACGTCGAAGCGTTCTGGAACCTGGTCAACTGGAAATTCGTGGCTGAGCAGTTCGAAGGCAAAACCTTCACCGCTTAAGATCGACGCCAGTCAAAAAAAACCCGGCTTTTGCCGGGTTTTTTATGGGCGAGGAAAAGTCTTGGGCCGGCAGTTGGACTGCCTTCGCGAGCAGGCTCCCACACAGGGATTTCAGCCAGGCTGCAAAATCTGTGTTGTGCTCACGACCGTCGCATACTCGCCATGCAAATTCCCTAGCGACATCGCATGCACTTCCTCGGCTGTACGGGCTTTACCAAAGTAGTCAGCCTTGTCGAAGGTAAAACACGCATCCTCCACGACCCACGTTTCAAACCCCAGATTCCCGGCCGTTCGCGCCGTGGATTCCACTGAGTTGTTGGTCGCTACGCCGACAATGACCAACTGATCGATCCCCGCCGTTCGCAAACTTTTCTCAAGCCCCGTCGCACAAAACGCATCCGGCACCTGCTTTTGAACAAGCTGCTCATCGGTCTGTGGCTGAAACCGTTCCTGAAATTCCACCCCCGACTGCGCCGGCCAGAACACCGATTCCGGCGACCGGGACAAGTGCTGCACATGAATCACCGGTCGCCCGGTTCGACGCCAATGCCCTAGCAAATCGAGGATTCGCTGCTCGGCCTGAAGATTATTTCGGCGACCGAGTTTGGGATGCAGGATGCCTTTTTGTTGATCGATGATGATCAGCGCCGCGTTTGTTTTGAGCTCCATGCCGGTTTTTCTCATGCGGGGTCATTGAATTTCCCGCACTTCAGCATCACCTGTTCCTACAGGCAAGCTATCGAACGCAAACAGGACGACCTGATGCCGGCGTTTGCTGTCCGCAAGTAACGACATCTTTTGATTTGGAGTACTCCATGATCGACCTGTATTACTGGACCACCCCCAACGGCCACAAAATCTCGATATTCCTGGAAGAAGCCGGCCTGCCCTACAACGTGCACCCGATCAACATCAGCCAGAACGACCAGTTCAAACCCGATTTCCTGAAAATCTCCCCGAACAACAAAATTCCGGCCATCGTCGATCCCGAACCGGCCGATGGCGGTGAGCCGTTGGCACTGTTCGAGTCCGGGGCGATTTTGTTGTACCTGGCAGAGAAAACCGGCAAGTTTTTGCCCAAAGACCTGCGCGGTCGCCAACAAGCGCTGCAATGGTTGTTCTGGCAGATGGGCGGCCTGGGGCCGATGGCCGGGCAGAATCATCACTTCAGCCAATTCGCGCCGGAGAAAATCCCCTACGCAATCAAGCGCTACATCGACGAAACCGCCCGCCTCTATGGGGTACTCGACAAGCAGTTGGCCGATAAAGACTTCGTCGCCGGCAGCGAATACAGCATTGCCGACATGGCGATCTACCCGTGGATCGTTTCCCACAAGTGGCAGAGTCAGAACCTGGAAGACTTCCCCAACGTGCTGCGCTGGTACAACCACATCCAGAGCCGTCCGGCGACGGTGAAGGCGTATGCGCTGGTGGCCAAGGTCAATCCGCCTAAATCCTGAAAAACGACGCACTTTCCTTGTGATGCTTTCAATGTGGCGAGGGGACTTGTCCCCGTTGGGTCGCGAAGCGCCCCCGGCATTCTTTCAGACAAACCACATTGAAAGTTGACGACTGCTACGCAGCCGAACGGGGACAAGTCCCCTCGCCACAGGGATGCATTGCCCAAGAAATTGTATTTATCGGACAAATCTTGAAATAACCCTATACCCCCGCTTGCGCGGGCACCTCCTGCTCACTAACGTAGCGCCTTTAATGACGCTACCCCCCCGCAGGAGCTTTGCCATGGCCTCGCCAGCCCTTACACATTTTCTTCCCCGGTTCGGCGTTGCCGCAGCAGTGGCCGGTGTTTTGAGCCTGACCGGTTGTCAGACCTGGAACACCCAGGACACCCTCCCGCCGACCACCGGTGTGCAGCCGCTCAAGGGCCTGGCGCAGAACGTTTCGGTACGCCGCAATGCCATGGGCATGCCGTTGATCGAAAGCAACACCTTCCACGACGCGCTGTTCACCCTGGGTTACGTCCATGCCACCGACCGCATCACGCAAATGGTCACCCTGCGCCTGTTGGCTCAGGGCCGTTTGTCAGAGATGTCCGGTTCGGACCTGCTCGACGCTGACCGATATATGCGCGCCGTCAATCTGAAGAAAAGCGCCGACGAGCTGTACAAGGCATCTTCGCCGCGCCTCAAACGCTTCTTCGAAGTCTATGCCCGCGGCGCCAACGCCTACCTGTTCCGCTATCGCGACAAACTGCCGGCAGACCTCGCGGCCACCGGCTACAAACCTGAATACTGGAAGCCGGAAGACTCGGCGCTGATTTTCTGCCTGCTGAACTTCAGCCAATCGGCCAACCTGCCGGAAGAGATTGCCTCGTTGATGCTGGCCCAGACCGTCAGCACCGATAAACTCCCGTGGCTGACCCCGTCCGCTCCCGATGAAAAACTGCCGCTGGCCGAAGCTGAAAAACTTCAGGGCATCAAGCTCAACGGGCAAGTCCCGGGCCTGGCCGAGATCAGCAAAGCCACGAGCCAACTCTCCGATCTGAACCTGCTGGGCGCCACCTCGTCGAACAACTGGGCGATCGGCCCGCAACGCAGCCGCAGCGGCAAAAGCCTGCTGGCCAGCGACAACCATGGCCCAATGGGCGTGCCATCGTTGTTCAGCTACGTGCAGATTCGCACGCCGAAGTACCAGGCTTCTGGTGTGACGATTGCCGGTTTGCCGATGGTGCTCGGCGGTTTCAACGGCAAAGTGGCCTGGAGCATGACCGCCGTCATGGGCGACAACCAGGACCTGTTCCTGGAAAAAATCAAACGCCAGGGCAATGGTCTTTCCTACGAGGTGGGTGGCAAATGGCAGCCGGCGATCGTGCGCAACGAAACTTACTTCGTCAAAGGCCAGCGGCCGATTCGCGAAGTGGTGTACGAAACCCGTCATGGCCCGCTGCTCAACAGTGCCCAAGGCACGACGCTGGCTAATGGTTTCGGCCTGGCCTTGCAGACGCCGAACTTCACCGATGACAAGAGCCTGGACGCGTTTTTCGACCTGTCCCGCGCCCAGACCGTCGAGAAAGCCTCGGACGCCAGCCGCGAAATCCGCGCCATCGCGCTGAACCTGGTATTTGCCGACGCCAGCAACATCGGCTGGCAAGTCACCGGTCGCTTCCCGAACCGTCGCGAAGGCGAAGGCCTGCTGCCGTCGCCGGGCTGGGAAGGTCGTTACGATTGGGATGGTTATGCCGACCCGATGCTCCACCCCTATGACCAGGATCCAGCCCAAGGCTGGCTCGGCACCGCCAACCAGCGAGTCATTCCGCATGGCTACGGCATGCAGTTGTCCAATTCCTGGTCGGCACCGGAGCGTGGCGAACGCCTGGCCGAACTGGCAGGCGTGGGCAAACACGACACGCGCAGCCTGATCGCCATGCAATACGACCAGACCACCACTTTCGCTGCCAAGCTGAAGAAGATGTTCGAAGCACCGGGCATGGCCAAGCCACTCAAGCAGGCCATTGAAGCGTTGCCTGAGGCGGATCGGGGCAAGGCTCGCGAGGCGTATACCCGCCTGATGGCCTTCGACGGCAAACTCAGCCCGACCTCCGCCGATGCCGCTATTTACGAGTTGTTCCTGCAGCAAAGCACCCAGCAAATCTTCCTCGACGAACTGGGCCCGCAAAGCAGCCCGGCGTGGAAAGCCTTTATCGCCAACGGCAAGTTGTCCTATGCGGCCCAGGCTGATCACCTGTTGGGGCGTGAGGACAGTCCGTTCTGGGATGACGCTCGCACGCCGCAGAAAGAAGATAAACCGGCGATCCTCGCCCGCAGTCTGGCGGCAGCGATCAGCGCGGGCGACAACCAATTGGGCGGCGATCGCAAAGCCTGGCAATGGGGCAAACTGCACCGCTACGAGTGGAAAAACGCCAGCGGCCAGACGGTGCGCGGTCCACTGGCAGCCGGTGGCGACCACACCACGCTGAATACCGCAGCATTCGCCTGGGGGCAGGATTTCAACACCACCCTGGCGCCAGCCATGCGCTTTATCGTCGACTTCGGCCAGGCGGAACCGCTGATGGGGCAAAACGGTACGGGGCAATCCGGTAATCCGGCGAGCCCGAACTACCTCGACAGCATTGATCCGTGGCTGAAGGGGCAATACATGAGTTTGCCGATGCAGCCGCAGAACTTTGACAAGGTGTATGGCAACAAGCGGTTGACTCTAACCCCTGGCAAGTAAGGTCACCATCGACCCAATGTGGGAGCGGGCTTGCTCGCGAAGGTGGTGTGTCAGTCAATATTATCGTCAACTGACACACCACCTTCGCGAGCAAGCCCGCTCCCACATGGGTATATCAATTGCCGATGAAAAATAAATAGAACTTCTCGTCTCGCGCAAACCTCATAGCTAACAAGTACCTCGATTTTGGTAACAACATGGATCTTGTTATCGCGCGTCCTGAAGGTTTGTACTGCCCGGTCGGGGATTTCTACATCGACCCGTGGCGGCCGGTCGAACGTTCAGTCATCACCCACGCTCACGGCGACCATGCCCGCATCGGCAACCGGCATTATCTGGCGGCCGCTCCCGGCGAAGGGATTTTGCGTGCGCGACTGGGTCAAGACATCAACCTGCAAACCCTGCCCTACGGTCAACCCCTGACCCACAATGGCGTCACCCTGAGTTTTCACCCCGCCGGGCATGTCCTCGGCTCAGCACAGGTGCGCCTGGAATATCGCGGCGAAGTCTGGGTCGCCTCGGGCGACTACAAAATCGAACCCGACGGCACCTGTGCGCCGTTCGAACCCGTGCGCTGCGATACCTTCATCACTGAATCGACCTTCGGCCTGCCGATTTATCGCTGGCAACCCCAGGCGCATGTCTTTGCCGAGATCAATCAGTGGTGGCAAGCCAACGCCGCCACCGACAAAACCAGCGTGTTGTTCTGTTACGCCTTCGGCAAGGCGCAGCGAATTCTCCACGGCATTGACGCCAGCCTCGGCCCCATTCTGGTGCATGGCGCGGTGGAGCCGCTCAATCAGGTTTATCGCGAAGGTGGCATTTATTTACCGCCCACGATCTATGCCGGCGAAGTACAAAAAAGCGACCCCATGATGCGCAAGGCGCTGGTCCTCGCCCCGCCTTCGGCTGGCGGCAGCACCTGGATGCGGCGCTTCGGCGACTACAGCGATGGTTTCGCCAGCGGCTGGATGCGTTTGCGTGGCACACGGCGGCGACGTGGCGTGGATCGTGGCTTTGTACTGTCTGACCACGCCGACTGGCCGGGCCTGCTCTGGGCCATCGAACAGACCGGTGCTGAGCGGGTGATAGTGACCCACGGTTCGGTCGGGGTACTGGTGCGCCATCTGCGCGAACAGGGTCTCGATGCCATGAGTTTCAGCACCGAGTACGGCGACGATGAGCAAGAAAACGCAGCCGTCGAACCCGAGAGCGCCGAGGTGCTGCCATGAAGGCGTTCGCCGATTTGTATGCCGAACTCGATGCCACGACGTCGAGCAACGCCAAACTGGTGGCGATGCAACACTACTTCGCCGAGGCAGCGCCGGAAGATGCCGCATGGGCTGTTTATTTTTTGTCCGGCGGGCGACCTCGGCAACTGGTGCCCGTGCGCATCCTGCGAGAGTTGGCGGTTGAGATCTCCGGCCTCGCGCCGTGGCTGTTCGAAGAGAGTTATCAGGCGGTCGGCGATTTGGCGGAAACCATTTCGCTGGTGCTGCCCGAAGCGCTTCACAGTTCCAACGATGGATTAGCGGTCTGGATTGAACGCAAACTGCTGCCGCTGCGCGGTGAAACCCCGCAAGTCCTCGCCGAGCGACTGCCTGCCCTGTGGTCGCAACTGGACCGCCAGAGCCTGATGCTCTGCATCAAACTGATCACCGGCAGTTTCCGCGTCGGCGTCTCCAAGTTGCTGGTCACCCGCGCCCTGGCGGCCATGGCCGGGCTCGACAGCAAACGCGTCGCCCAGCGTCTGGTGGGTTACACCGACCTGTCCAACCGCCCGAACGCGTGCGGTTATTTGAAGTTGATCGCCGCCGAATCGGCTGACGAACATGCCCAACGGGGCGGTCAGCCCTACCCGTTTTTCCTCGCTCACGCGTTATCTCAACCCGTTGAACAATTCGAAGCCCTGCTCGGCCCGGCCAGCCATTGGCAAGTGGAATGGAAGTGGGATGGCATTCGCGCCCAGGTGGTCAAACGCGACGGGCGACTGTGGATCTGGTCGCGAGGTGAAGAACTGGTCACCGAGCGCTTCCCCGAACTCGATAGCCTGGTTCACTGCTTGCCCGACGGTACGGTGATCGACGGTGAAATCGTCGCCTGGAAAACCGGAAAACCCACCACCGAAGACGCCTTCAACCCTCATTCCCCGGCTGCACCTGCAGTAAAGCCATTCGCGCTGCTGCAACAGCGGATCGGCCGTAAAACCCTGGACAAAAGAATCCTCGAAGAAGTGCCGGTGGTGATCCTCGCCTACGACCTGCTGGAATGGCAGGGTGAAGACTGGCGCAACCAGCCTCAATCCGAGCGTCGCACTCAACTGGAGCATGTCGTCGCCAGCGGCAACAACCCGGTGTTACTCGCCTCACCGGTACTCACTGGCGAAGACTGGTTCGACCTCGCCCGACAACGGCAAGCCTCTCGCAAGCTCGGTGTCGAAGGCATGATGCTCAAGGCCCGGGATGCGCTCTATGGCGTTGGACGGACCAAGGACATGGGCGTCTGGTGGAAATGGAAAGTCGACCCGTTCAGCGTCGATGCGGTGCTGATTTATGCGCAACGCGGCCATGGTCGCCGCGCCAGTCTCTACAGCGATTACACCTTCGCCGTGTGGGACGGACCGCCTGACGCGAGCAAACGCGCACTGGTGCCGTTCGCCAAAGCCTATTCAGGGCTGACCGACGAAGAAATGCGCCAGGTCGACATCATCGTGCGCAAGACCACCGTAGAGAAATTCGGGCCAGTGAGCAGTGTCACCCCGAGTCTGGTGTTTGAACTGGGATTTGAGGGCATCGCCCTGTCCAGGCGACACAAGAGCGGGATTGCGGTGCGGTTTCCGAGGATGCTGCGCTGGCGGCAGGATAAGTCGGTTGAGGAAGCTGACAATCTGGCGACGCTTCAGGATCTGCTCGGCTAAACCGATCCCCTGTGGGAGCGGGCTGGCTCCGGGCGGCGTTCCGACGAAAGCGGTATGTCAGGCACATTCATATCGACTGACACTCCCTCTTCGCGAGCAAGCCCGCTCCCACATGGATTTGTGCCATTCCGAACCAAGTTGGTGCAGCTGTTTCCAGGCGCCCGTTTTCGTGCACAAATCCCTCCTTGCCATTTCTTGAATCACCTTTTAAAACACTTGTTCGGGACTCTGGTTCGGAAATTGCTACTTTCATAGGGTCTTACGCTTTCCAGTAACAATAATTCTGCGCCACAAGCGCTCATATTGGTTTTTAGGGATTGAATAATGAAAAAAGCATTGCTGACCCTTTCTGCACTGGCGTTGTGCATGGCAGCCGGTTCCGCGCTGGCCAAGGAATACAAGGAATTGCGTTTTGGCGTTGATCCTTCCTACGCGCCGTTTGAGTCAAAAGCGGCTGACGGTAGCCTGGTAGGCTTCGACATCGATCTGGGCAACGCGATCTGCGCCGAGCTGAAGGTCAAGTGCAAATGGGTCGAAAGCGATTTCGACGGCATGATTCCGGGCCTGAAAGCCAATAAATTCGACGGCGTGATCTCTTCGATGACCGTCACCCCGGCCCGTGAAAAAGTCATCGACTTCTCCAGCGAGCTGTTCTCCGGCCCAACCGCTTACGTGTCCAAGAAAGGTTCTGGCATAACCGCAGACGTCGCTTCGCTCAAGGGCAAAACCGTCGGCTACGAACAAGGCACCATCCAGGAAGCCTATGCCAAAGCCATTCTGGACAAGGCGGGCGTGAAAACCCAAGCCTACGCCAACCAGGATCAGGTGTATTCCGACCTGACTTCCGGTCGTCTCGACGCCGGCATCCAGGACATGCTGCAGGCCGAACTGGGCTTTTTGAAGTCGCCACAAGGTGCCAATTACGAAGTCAGCAAGCCGGTCGACAACGAATTGCTGCCAGCCAAAACAGCTGTCGGTATCTCGAAAGGTAACAAAGACCTCAAGGCACTTCTTGATAAAGGTATCAAAGCGTTACACGACGACGGCACCTACGCCACCATTCAGAAGAAACACTTTGGCGATCTGAATCTGTACAGCGGCAAATAATGCCCGGCGCCCATCTCGCGATGGGCGCTTTTTTTATCCGATCAGGTTGCTGATTTATGTTCGAAAACCTCTTACAAAACCTGGGGCTCTCCGCCTTCAGCCTCAAGGGCTTCGGTCCGTTGCTGATGGAAGGCACCTGGATGACCATCAAATTATCGGCGCTGTCGCTGCTGGTAGCCGTGTTGCTCGGCCTGCTCGGCGCCAGTGCAAAACTGTCAAAAGTCAAACTGGTGCGCGTACCGGCGCAGGTCTACACCACGCTGATTCGCGGTGTGCCGGACCTGGTGCTGATGCTGTTGATCTTCTACAGCCTGCAAACCTGGCTGACGTCGTTTACCGACTTCATGGAATGGGAATACATCGAGATCAACCCGTTCAGCGCCGGGGTCATCACCCTGGGCTTTATTTATGGCGCGTACTTCACCGAAACCTTTCGTGGCGCGATTCTCGCGGTCCCACGGGGCCAGGTCGAAGCGGCAACCGCGTATGGCCTCAAGCGCGGCCAGCGTTTCTGGATCGTAGTGTTCCCGCAGATGATGCGTTTTGCCCTGCCGGGTATCGGTAACAACTGGATGGTGATGCTCAAGGCCACCGCACTGGTCTCGATCATCGGCCTCGCCGACCTGGTCAAGGCTGCGCAGGATGCCGGCAAAAGCACTTATCAACTGTTCTACTTCCTGGTGCTTGCAGCGCTGATTTACCTGCTGATCACCAGCGCCTCCAACGTCATCCTGCGCTGGCTCGAACGTCGTTACGCCGCTGGTTCCCGGGAGGCCGTACGATGATCGAACTTCTGCAGGAATACTGGAAACCCTTCCTTTATAGCGACGGCAACAACATCACCGGCCTGGCCATGACCCTGTGGCTGCTCAGCGCGTCGATCTTCATCGGCTTCCTGGTGTCGATTCCGCTGTCCATCGCCCGGGTTTCACCACACTTCTACGTCCGCTGGCCGGTGCAGTTCTACACCTACCTGTTCCGCGGTACGCCGTTGTATATCCAGCTGCTGATTTGCTACACCGGCATCTACAGCCTGGCCGCCGTGCGCGCCCAACCGGTGCTGGATGCGTTCTTTCGCGATGCGATGAACTGCACGATCCTGGCCTTCGCCCTGAACACCTGCGCCTACACCACGGAGATTTTCGCCGGGGCGATTCGCAGCATGGCGCATGGTGAAGTCGAAGCGGCCAAGGCTTACGGTCTGACAGGCTGGAAGCTTTATGCCTACGTGATCATGCCTTCGGCCCTTCGTCGTTCGTTGCCTTATTACAGCAACGAAGTGATTTTGATGCTGCACTCAACCACCGTGGCCTTCACCGCGACCATCCCGGACATCTTGAAAGTCGCGCGGGACGCCAACTCGGCGACCTTCCTGACCTTCCAGTCGTTCGGCATCGCCGCGCTGATCTACCTGACCGTTACCTTTGCGCTGGTCGGCCTGTTCCGCCTCGCCGAACGCCGATGGCTGGCCTTCCTCGGGCCGACCCACTAGGACCCGCTTTAGGGATAAAGAGACATGCGCCACCAGATTCATGACCTGCTGGCCCCGCTGCCGGGGACCGCGCGACAGATTCACAGCTTTCACTTCGGCCCCTCATCGGCCAAAGGCAAGATTTACATCCAGTCATCCCTGCATGCCGACGAAATGCCCGGCATGCTGGTTGCCTGGCACCTCAAGCAACGTCTGGCGGAACTCGAAGCCGCCGGCCGTTTGCGCAGCGAAATCGTGCTGGTGCCGGTGGCCAACCCGGTCGGCCTCGAACAAGTGCTGATGGATGTGCCGCTGGGCCGTTACGACCTCGAAAGCGGGCAGAACTTCAATCGCTGGTTCGTCGACTTGAGCGAAGCCGTTGGCAACGAGATCGAAGGCCTGCTCGGCGACGATCCGCAGCACAACCTCGAACTGATTCGCAGCAGCCTGCGCAATGCCCTCGCCCAACAGACGGCCAGCACGCAACTGCAATCCCAGCGCCTGGCTCTGCAACGGCTGGCCTGCGATGCCGACATGGTGCTGGACCTGCATTGCGATTTCGAAGCGGTCACCCACCTTTACACCACGCCCGAGGCCTGGCCGCAGGTCGAGCCATTGGCGCGGTACATCGGCGCCGAAGCCAGCCTGCTGGCGACCGACTCCGGCGGTCAGTCGTTCGATGAATGCTTCACCCTGCTCTGGTGGCAGTTGAAGGAACGCTTCGGCGAACACTTTGATATTCCGCTGGGCAGTTTTTCGGTCACCGTCGAATTGCGCGGCCAGGGTGACGTCAATCACCCGCTGGCCAGCCTTGATTGCCAGGCGCTGATCAATTACCTGACTCACTTCGGCGCCATTGCCGGCGAACCGGCGTCGCTGCCTGAACTGCCCTACCCGGCTACGCCGCTGGCCGGTGTTGAACCAGTAGCGACACCGGTCGGCGGGCTGCTGGTGTTTACCGCGCTACCAGGGGAATACCTCGAAGCCGGGCAACTGATTGCAGAAATCATCGACCCGATCCTTGACCGCGTCACCCCCGTTCATTGCACCGTCGCCGGGTTGATGTACGCCCGCTCGCTACGGCGCATGGCCACTGCCGGCATGGTGATCGCCCACATTGCGGGCACCGAAGCCTATCGCAGCGGCTACCTACTTTCGCCTTGAGGATGCATGCCCCATGTACAAACTGACCATTGAAGGCCTGCATAAAAGCTATGGCGAACATGAAGTACTCAAAGGCGTTTCGCTCAAGGCCAACACCGGCGACGTCATCAGCCTGATCGGCGCCAGCGGCTCGGGCAAAAGTACCTTCCTGCGTTGCATCAACTTTCTCGAACAGCCCAACGACGGCGCCATGAGCCTGGACGGCAAGAATATCCGCATGATCAAGGATCGCCACGGCATGCACGTGGCCGATGCCAATGAACTGCAACGGATCCGCACCCGCCTGGCCATGGTGTTCCAACACTTCAACCTGTGGAGCCACATGACGGTGCTGGAAAACATCACCATGGCCCCGCGTCGGGTGCTGGGGTGCAGCAAGCAGGAAGCCGAAGACCGTGCCCGACGCTATCTCGACAAGGTCGGCCTGGCCTCGCGCGTAGCGGATCAATACCCGGCGTTTCTTTCCGGCGGTCAACAGCAACGCGTGGCGATTGCCCGGGCACTCGCCATGGAGCCAGAAGTGATGCTGTTCGACGAACCCACCTCGGCCCTCGATCCCGAACTGGTGGGTGAGGTGCTCAGGGTGATTCAGGGTCTGGCCGAGGAAGGCCGAACCATGATCATGGTGACCCACGAAATGAGCTTCGCCCGTAAGGTCTCGAATCAGGTGTTGTTCCTGCACCAGGGATTGGTGGAGGAAGAAGGTGCACCGGAAGACGTGTTGGGCAATCCGAAGAGTGAGCGGCTGAAGCAGTTCCTGAGCGGCAACCTCAAGTAACCCTAAAACCCTGTAGGAGCAAAGCTTGCTCGCGATAAAGGCGACGCGGTCCATTAACGACCGGGTTATCGTTCATCGCGAGCAAGCTTTGCTCCTACGTGCGTTTTGGTATCAGGCTACAGGCGCGGGAGGCGGCTCATCCGGCAAGGTAGGCTCACCGGGCTCGGTGGGTTGTTCGTTGGGGGTATCGGGATCAGGCTGACCGGGGATGCCCCCTGCCATGTTGATAGGTGGATGTGCCAACAAGGACCAGGCCAAAACGCCAACCTGATTGGGCTCAAGCCTTGCCAGTTCGGCACTTATTCGCGGATCGATCTTCATAGGGCACTCCTGAGCGATGGCCCGTCCGCGTTGCGCGAACCGGGCAGTACACCCAATAGAGTGTCTACCCGCTCAAGAATTCCCATGACTTCCCGGACGAACGGATCAGGTGCGTGGCAGGGTGACGCCGCGCTGGCCCTGATATTTGCCGCCACGGTCCTTGTAGGACACTTCGCACTCTTCGTCGGATTCAAGGAACAGCATCTGTGCCACGCCTTCGTTCGCGTAGATTTTCGCCGGCAGATTGGTGGTGTTGGAGAACTCCAGGGTCACATGACCCTCCCACTCAGGCTCAAGCGGCGTGACGTTGACGATAATACCGCAGCGCGCATAGGTGCTTTTACCCAAGCAAATGGTCAATACATTACGCGGAATGCGGAAATATTCGACGGTGCTGGCCAGGGCGAAGGAGTTCGGTGGAATGATGCACACGTCGCTGTGGATATCGACGAAGCTGCCGGCATCGAAGTTTTTCGGGTCGACGATTGCCGAATTGATGTTGGTGAACACCTTGAAATGATTTGTGCAACGCACATCGTAGCCATAGCTCGACACGCCGTAGGAGATCACACGGCTATCGTCGCTGCCGCGCACCTGGCGCTCTACGAAGGGCTCGATCATGCCGTGCTCTTGCGCCATGCGGCGAATCCACTTGTCCGATTTGATGCTCATGGCGGGTGTCCTGAATAGCGAGGTGGAAAAAATCTGTCCGGCATCTTACCGGGCGCGCGCTTCGGGTTCAAAGTCCGGGTCACAAATCTTGGCGATCCCCCGTAATTTCCGGCCCTTGGGGGAAAACCAGCGGACCGTCAGTCATGAAAACAGAGAAACCTTCACCGCAAGCATTGGCACGTTCCTGAAAAAGGGTTAAGGTGGCGCCACTGTGCTGCTTGTGTCACTGAGAATCTCTACACGATATGTTGAATTTCGATCCAACCATCTACAAGAATTTTTCCTGCTCTTTGCACTCAGTCTCGGCCAGGGTTCTTCCTGAGTCGCAGTTATCTTTGTTCAAGGAGTTACACCATGTCTAATCGCCAAACTGGTACCGTTAAGTGGTTCAACGATGAAAAAGGCTTCGGCTTCATCACTCCACAATCCGGTGACGACCTGTTCGTTCACTTCAAAGCTATCCAATCCGACGGCTTCAAAAGCCTGAAAGAAGGCCAACAGGTTTCTTTCATCGCTACCCGCGGTCAGAAAGGCATGCAAGCTGAAGAAGTTCAAGTTATCTAACTTGTACTTGCTTTAGTAAAAAGCCCCGCCCTCAAAAGCGGGGCTTTTTTGTGCCTGTCTGTTTTGCAGGCAAAAAAAATCGCAGCCCATGGCTGCGATTTTTTGCGTCTTACCAGGCCACACCAAACCCGGCGGTGTACCGAGTCTTGTCCAGATCAGCATCATCGGTGCCGCTGATGATGTCTCGTTCGGCCTTCAGGTTAAGCGATGCCCATTCGGTCACTTTGTAGCGCAAGCCCATTTCAGCATCGAGCGCGTAATCCGCTACGCCCGACAACGGCTTGCCCACTTCGCCATTGGTGAAGAATTCCACCTTCTTGCCGATCAGGTAGCGGTTGTAATCCCACTTCATTGCCACGGAATAGAAGTTTTCCTTGCTGCCGTCAGCGAACTCATAGTCCGTGCGGTTGACCAGCGACCCCAGCGAGAACGCGCCCAGCTCGTCGTCCCAGAATTGGTAACCGGGGCCGGTACCGACGGTGCGCTGACGAGAGAGCTCTTCGACCTTGTCGCGCTTATAGACTGCGCGGCCCTGCCAGAACCACTTCTCGGTCAGGAAGCGGTCGAGCGAGTATTCGCCCCGCCAGTTGTCGGTAGTGACCACATCATCCTGAAATTCGCGGTTGTACTCGCCTTCTGCGGTGTGTCGCCATCTGCCATGACGCGCAGTGGTCTTGAAGTCGATATCGTAATCGTCGGTGTCTTTTTCGGCCCGCTGATAATCCAGCGCTGCATCGACATTACCCTTCCACACCAAATCCTCGATGACAGGCTTTGGCTTGAGAATCTGCTGAATGCTGGCCAGCTCCACAGTCTTGGGAGCGTCGCCGTTGGCCAGGGTGACCTTGCCGTCTTCTGCCGCATGCAGCGCCTTGGCCTTTTCACCGGTGTAGGCGTCCTGCTTGACCAGCAACTGCTGATCGCTTTCCAGGGTTTTGACCTGCTTCCAGTCGATCGGGACGGCACCGGCGTATTCGGTCTGGATCAACAGCTTGCCGCCATCGAAAACGGTGATCTTGCCGCTCAGCTTGTCACCGTTCTTCAACCAGACGGTATCGGCGAGCAAGGGCGTGGAGGTACTGACGACAGCAAGGCACAGCAGGGTTCTGGACAACATAAGCAAATACAGGCTCAAGTTTGCGAAAAAAAGTCGGCATTACCCATACGAATAAGACCCTAGCAAGGACTGACCCGACTATTTCTAATGAGTTCATTTCTCAATAGCTGATCCAGGATTTACTCTACAGACGGTAATGCGAACTTTTTTTCAGGAACTGCCGACGTGACCGACTCCACCACTGAAACCGATAGTCCGGCGCAAATCCGACGCACGGCGCTGTACCTGACTCTGGCGCAGGTCCCAGAGGGCAAAGTCGTGAGTTACGGTCAGCTCGCCGAGTTGGCGGGACTGGGTCGCGCCGCCCGCTTCGTCGGGCGGACACTGAGCCAACTGCCGGGCGACAGCAAATTACCCTGGCACCGCGTGCTCGGCGCCGGCGGGCGTATCAGCCTGCCTGCAGGCAGCCCTTCGGGGGATGAACAACGCGCGCGTTTGCGCATGGAGGGCATCAGTATCCTGAACAATCGTGTTGATATTCAGCGCCATGGCTGGCGCCCGGTAGAGCACAGCGGTTAGAGTGCGCGCTTTGTTTCCGTATTTCTTGAGGCAGACTCCAGCCCATGCCCCGTAAAACCTGGCGCGCCGCGCTCGCCGCCTATGCCAGCCCCTCGACGCTTGTACTGTTGCTGCTTGGTTTCGCCGCCGGCCTGCCCTACATGCTGGTGTTTTCGACACTTTCGGTCTGGCTGCGCGAAGCTGGTGTAGCGCGCGAAACCATTGGCTATGCAAGCCTGATAGGCCTGGCCTACGCCTTTAAATGGGTCTGGTCACCGCTGCTCGACCAATGGCGCCTGCCATTGCTCGGCAAGCTCGGTCGCCGACGTTCCTGGCTGGTGCTCTCCCAGGCACTGGTCATTCTCGGCCTGATCGGGATGGGTTTCTGCGACCCGCAAAAGCATTTGTCCTGGCTGATCGCCATTGCCGTGGTCGTTGCTTTCGCCTCGGCGACGCAAGACATCGCGGTCGACGCCTATCGCCTGGAAATCGCCGACGACACCCGCCAGGCCGCGCTCGCCGCCAGTTACATGTCTGGTTATCGGATCGCCGCGCTGCTGGCCACCGCCGGCGCCCTGTTCTTCGCTGAAGGCTTCGGCTCCACCGGTTTCAACTATAAGCATTCGGCATGGGCCGGCACCTACATCCTGTTCGGCGCCTTGATGGTTCCAGCGCTGCTGACCTCCTTTTTCATGCGCGAACCGCCGGTGCCGCTACGCACGCAGCTTCAGGCCGGGCGCTACAGCTTTGTGCATCAACTGGCGTCGGTGTTTGTGCTGATCGTGCTGCTGGTTTCCGTGCCGGCCATGTTCACTCAGTTGTACAACACCGATTTCGCCAGCGTACTGTTCGAAGGCGTGAGCGTGCTCGACCTGCTGCTCGAAGACCGCGCGTTCCTGCGGGCGATCCTCTACACCACCCTCACCGCTATATGCCTGTCGGCCATTGGCCGCCGCGGCCTGGCGCCGGTGCTGACGCCGATCAACGACTTTATTCTGCGCTACCGTTGGCAAGCGTTCCTGCTGCTTGGGCTGATCGCCACCTATCGGATGTCCGACACGGTCATGGGCGTGATGGCTAACGTGTTCTACATCGACCAGGGCTTCACCAAGGATCAGATTGCCAGCGTCAGCAAGATCTTTGGCCTGATCATGACCCTGGTCGGCGCCGGCATGGGTGGCCTGCTGATTGTGCGCTTCGGCATCTTGCCGATTCTGCTCATCGGCGGCATTGCATCAGCCGGCACCAACCTGCTGTTCCTGATGCTCGCCGACATGGGCGCCAACCTGAACATGCTGATCCTCACTATTTCCCTGGATAACTTCAGTTCGGGCCTGGCGACCTCGGCGTTTGTCGCCTACCTGTCGAGCCTGACCAACTTGAAGTTCTCGGCGACCCAGTACGCCCTGCTCAGCTCGATCATGCTTTTGCTGCCACGCCTGATCGGCGGCTACTCCGGGGTCATGGTGGAGAAATTCGGTTATCACAATTTCTTCCTGATCACTGCCCTGCTGGGCGTTCCGACGCTGCTGTTGATCGCGCTGCACTGGTTCCAGGAAAGTCGCCGCGAAGGCCCGACGCCAACGCCGACACCCGAACCGGTTCCGACCCAGGTCGCGGAAGAATCGTAGGTTCTTCAGCAGGAAGCAGCGCAGAGGGCGGGGGGATTCCCGCCCTCCCGCCACACCCCGCCGACCGCACGCCTGTACGCCAGCAGATCTCGCCCGTACAATGCTCAGTCATTTCTCGTCATCAGCAACCGACAACGGCCAACCATGCGCACCAGTCAATTTTTGCTCGCCACACAGAAAGAAACGCCTTCCGACGCGGTCGTGATCAGCCATCAGCTGATGCTGCGCGCCGGCATGATCCGCAAACTCGCCTCGGGCCTGTACACCTGGCTGCCGATGGGCTTGCGAGTAATGCGCAAGGTCGAAGCCATCGTTCGTGAAGAAATGAACGCCGCGGGCTCTCTCGAAGTGTTGATGCCGAGCACCCAACCGGCTGAGCTGTGGCAGGAATCCGGTCGCTGGGAAGAATACGGCCCTGAATTGTTGCGCTTCAAGGATCGCCACGGTCGCGATTTCTGCGCCGGCCCGACTCACGAAGAAGTCATCACCGACCTGATGCGCAACGAGTTGAGCAGCTACAAACAGCTGCCGATCAACCTGTACCAGATCCAGACCAAATTCCGTGACGAAATCCGTCCACGCTTCGGCTTGATGCGCGGTCGCGAATTCATCATGAAGGACGCCTACTCCTTCCACGCTGACCAGCCATCGCTGCAGGTCACCTACGACCGTATGCACCAGGCGTATTGCAACGTGTTCACCCGCCTGGGCCTGAAATTCCGCCCGGTTGAAGCCGACAACGGCTCGATCGGTGGTGCAGGCTCCCACGAGTTCCACGTACTGGCCGAATCCGGCGAAGACGATATCGTCTTCAGCAACGGTTCCGACTATGCGGCGAACATCGAGAAAGCCGAAGCCGTGCCACGCGAAACTTCCCGCGCCGCACCTGCCGAAGAGCTGCGCCTGGTCGACACGCCGAACGCCAAGACCATCGCGCAACTGGTCGAAGGCTTCAACCTGCCGATTGAAAAGACCATCAAGACCCTCGTGGTTCACGCTGAAGAGAAAGGCAAGCTGATTGCCCTGATCATCCGTGGCGACCACGAGCTGAACGAAATCAAGGCCGGCAACCAGCCAGGCGTTGCCAGCCCGCTGGTCATGGCCTCCGAAGCCGAACTGCGCGACGCCATTGGTGCCGGCGCCGGCTCCCTGGGCCCGCTGAACCTGCCGCTGCCAATCATCATCGACCGTTCCGTTGAATTGATGAGCGACTTTGGCATCGGCGCCAACATCGACGACAAACACTACTTCGGCGTGAACTGGGAGCGTGATCTGCCGGTTCCGACCGTTGCCGACCTGCGCAACGTGGTCGCCGGCGACCCGAGCCCGGATGGCAAGGGCACCCTGGAAATCAAGCGCGGCATCGAAGTCGGGCACATCTTCCAGCTGGGCAACAAGTACAGCAAAGCGATGAAGTGCGAAGTGCTGGGCGAGAATGGCAAGCCAGTCACCCTGGAAATGGGTTGCTACGGCATCGGCGTTTCCCGCGTGGTGGCTGCAGCCATCGAGCAGAACAACGACGCCAACGGGATCATCTGGAGCGACACGCTGGCCCCGTTCCAGATCGCTCTGGTACCGCTGCGCTACGAAACCGAACAGGTTCGCGAAGCCACCGACAAGCTGTATGCAGAATTGACGGCCGCCGGCTTCGAAGTACTGCTGGACGACCGCGACAAGAAAACCAGCCCGGGCATCAAGTTCGCGGACATGGAGCTGATCGGCATTCCTCACCGGATCGTGGTCAGTGACCGCGGCCTCGCCGAAGGCAATCTTGAATACAAGAGCCGCACCGAGCCCGAAGCGCAAGCGCTGCCGGTCGCAGACGTGCTGGCCTTCCTTCAGTCCCGTATCCGCCGCTGACACCAGATAGAGAAGTCATGTTCAAGCGAAACACCTTAGGCCTCGGTGGTGCCGCCCTGTGCGGCACCCTGCTGGTCAGCGGCTGTGCCAATCACATGTCACAACGCAGCGAGCACGAGGAACGTGTCGAGCGTAAATTGCTCGACCACAGCCTGCAGATCGATGTCGGCGAGCCAAAGGTGCTTGAGCTGCCGCAACGTCGGGTGAAGATCCACGAGCAAAAGACTTTCGAAGTCACTGAATTCGAAGTCACACGCCACTACGACCGCTACACGCCTTACCAACCCTGGCGGGAGGCTTACGAGATCCCGCTGGGTGCGGTGGCCGTGGTGGCCGGTGTCGGTGCGAACGTGGTCAACGTGTTCGCCCTCGGCAACCTGCCGGACAGCGTGACGAAAGACTGGTTGAGCTACGGTTTCGCCGGGCTCAACCCGTTCATGAACGTGCAGTCTCATGGTCGCGCGCAACAGAACCTGGCGGGAATCGACGAGGTCCAGCTCGACAAGCGCACCGAATACTCAAGCCTGCCATGGAGCGAGCGTCCGGTTGAGGTCAAGGCCGGCAAGGAAACGTTCGAGATGAGCACCGACAAAAACGGTGTATTGCGCGTAAACCTGCTGGACAGCCCGTTCGCCGAACACGACATCAATCATCTGAGCCGGCTGCTGATCAGTGTCCAGGATGCTCAGGACGAGGTGCACACCAATTCGTCCCTGGCGGTCAGTAGCTCCTTGCGCGGTAAGCTGCTCGAAGCTCACGGGCTGATTTACGACGACCTCGAAGACGACGAAGTGAGCCAGTGGGTACACCGGGTCAAACGTTTGTCGGAACTGGGCCTGGAAGAGGAAGCCACCGAGCTGGAACAAAGCCTGATCGAACTGACGCGCAACGATCCCGAGTTGCAGACCGAATTCCTCAAGTCATTGACCAAGGATGCCGGGCGACTGGTCGCGGATCCGGGACCGAACTAAAAGCCAAAAAGCTTCGTCAAACCGCTTTCGCGAGCAAGCCCGCTCCCACAGTTGACCGCATTCGTCTGAACAACGCGGTCAACTGTGGGAGCGGGCTTGCTCGCGAAAGCGGCCTGACATTCACAACAGCACCAAAACCCTGCCACTACCGTTCAAACAACTCCATCTGCTCAAACCCACCCCGCAAATCCTCCAGCCGCACCCCAATCCCCAGCAACCGCACCGGCTTCCCGCCACGATTGAACGCCTGGGTCAGCAACAACTGATAGCTCCCCAAATCCCGCCCTGCCCCGGCCTGCTCCAGTGTGGTCTGGGTGAAGTCATGGAATTTCACTTTGACGAACGGCTTGCCCGGTCGATAGCTGCTGTCGATTCGCGCCATGCGGCCGGCCAGGGTTTCCAGTAACTCGGGTAATTTATCGAGGCAGCTCACCAAATCCGGCAAGTCCACGTCGTAGGTGTTTTCGACACTGATTGACTGCCGACGACTGTCGTTGTGCACCAATCGGTCATCGATCCCACGGGCGAGGCTCCAGAGTCGCTCGCCGAAGCTGCCGAATTCGCGCACAAGTGCCAACTTGTCCCATTCGCGCAAATGCGAACAATCGACGATGCCAAGTCGGCCTAATTTGTCTGCGGTCACTTTGCCAACGCCGTGCAGCTTGCTCACCGGCAAACCACTGACAAAATCCTCGACCTGATCCGGCGTAATGACGAACAAGCCGTTGGGCTTCTTCCAGTCGCTGGCGATCTTGGCCAGAAACTTGTTCGGCGCAACGCCCGCCGAAACGGTGATGTGCAGTTGATTAGAGACGCGACGGCGAATGTCTTGGGCGATCCGCGTGGCGCTGCCACCGAAATGCGCGCTGTCAGACACGTCGAGGTAGGCCTCATCCAGGGAAAGAGGCTCGATCAAGTCGGTGTAATCGCGAAAGATCGTATGAATTTCCTTAGAGGCTTCTCTATAGGCATCCATGCGTGGCTTGACGATGGTCAGGTCAGGGCACAGCTTCAAGGCATGTCCGGAAGACATGGCCGAGCGCACCCCATAAGCCCGCGCCTCATAATTGCAGGTGGCGATCACTCCACGTCGATCCGCAGAACCGCCCACTGCCAGAGGCTTCCCGGCCAGGCGCGGGTCGTCACGCATCTCGATGGCGGCGTAGAAGCAGTCACAATCGACGTGGATGATTTTTCGCTGCGTCATATAAAAGCAGTGTTCATGGTGAAGAAATGGCGTACTGGCGAGTCAGATTGGCAGTATCTCACTGACACCTGTATATAGCACCAGTACTCTGAATGTTCTTTTCTACTTGTAGGAAAAGTGCCGATGAATTTATTTTCCTAATCGAAAAGCTTCACCCGATAGAGCTGAAAGCCTTGCCATACCGACCTTACAGCCAATCACTCAGCCCTATTTTTGAGCTAAGCGATTGAACGGGAAGAGGTTTTCTCTGGATTGAAGGTTGACAGCCTGCCGATCCTCTGTAGAATGCCGACACACAGACGCGGGATGGAGCAGTCTGGTAGCTCGTCGGGCTCATAACCCGAAGGTCGTCGGTTCAAATCCGGCTCCCGCAACCAAACATCAAGAAAGGCTACTCGAAAGAGTGGCCTTTTTTGTGCGCGCCTCTTTTGTAAAAGCGAGATAGCAAGAGCGGGCAACGGCTAACGGTGCAGGATTGAAAAATCGTTCTGATTCCGAAACTTAAGTCTCCCCCCATGACCGCTCACCGCTCATTTACGCTTATTTGACCCTATTCAGGATTAACGCTAGACACTCCGGCGTTCGTCTGTAGAATGCCGCCACACAGACGCGGGATGGAGCAGTCTGGTAGCTCGTCGGGCTCATAACCCGAAGGTCGTCGGTTCAAATCCGGCTCCCGCAACCAAACATCGAAAAAGGCTACTCGAAAGAGTGGCCTTTTTTGTGCGCGCCTCTTTTGTAAATCTGAGCATGGATACGAGCGGGTAACGGCTGACAGCGCGAAAATTAGAAATCGTTCTGATTCCGAAACTTAAGTCTCCCCCATGACCGTTCGCCGCTCATTTACGCTTATTTGACCCTATTCAGGATTAACGGTTGACACTCCAGCGTTCGCCTGTAGAATGCCGCCACACAGACGCGGGATGGAGCAGTCTGGTAGCTCGTCGGGCTCATAACCCGAAGGTCGTCGGTTCAAATCCGGCTCCCGCAACCAAACATCAAAAAAGGCTACTCGAAAGAGTGGCCTTTTTTGTATCCGTTGAAAAAGTCCTTTCGCAACAATGATCTGCCACTGTGTAGCGAGCCGTTCGGGTTCACCCATGCTCTGAGCCCAGACTATGCTGAGCCACAGACACAGAACCCTCTACGACTGATGACGTACCATCGCCGATAGCCGGTGAGAGGCGTTAATATTTGTGATTATTTTTTTCTACAGGGATTGGTAACTTGGCTGGATACCCCCATCCTGTCGCGCACAATCCAAGAGGTGATTGATGCGCGCCAACTCGTCTGATTCACAAGACACCGTCACAGCGACACAACCGCTCAAGGCCGAGCGTGTGCGCTTGCTTGATCGAATCAGCAAATACCGTCAGCCCATCGGCCTGGCCGTCACTTTGCTGTTGTTCGCTATCGCGCTGATTGCCTGTCGCCACCTGCTGAGCGAACTCGATCTGTACGCTCTGCACGACTCGATTCTCGACGTTCCGAAACCGGCATTGTTGGGTGCGCTGGGCGCGACCGTGGTCGGCTTCATCATTCTGCTGGGCTACGAATGGTCGGCCAGCCGCTACGCGGGCGTGGCACTGGCGCCACGAATCCTGGCCCTGGGAGGCTTCACCGCCTTCGCCATCGGCAATGCAATCGGTCTTTCGATGCTCTCGGGGGGCTCGGTTCGTTACCGTTTATATGCACGCCATGGCCTGGGCGCTTCTGAAGTCGCTCACATGACGCTGTTCGCCAGCCTCTCGCTCGGCTGCGCCCTGCCCCCACTGGCCGCCCTCGCCACCCTCAGCAACCTGCCTGGCGCCTCTGCCGCCCTGGGCCTGTCCGAGATGTTGCTGGGTGTCATCGCCCTGGCCGTTTTGCTGCTCTTCAGCGTACTGGCCATCGGCATCTACCGCCGCCGCCTGCCAGAGCAACCTTACCCGGACAACCTGCTGGTCAAGGTCGGACGCCGCACCTTGCGCCTGCCGGGCCGACGCCTGACGTTCCTGCAACTGATCATCACGGCCCTGGACGTTGCCGCCGCGGCAACCGTGCTCTATCTGTTGCTGCCAGAAGCGCCTCCCTTCGGCGCATTCCTGCTGGTGTACCTGCTGGCCCTGGCCGCCGGAGTGCTCAGCCACGTTCCCGGCGGCGTCGGGGTATTCGAAGCGATTCTGCTGGCCGCCTTCTCCAACACCCTCGGCGCTGCGCCACTCGCTGCCGCCCTGCTGCTCTATCGCCTGACCTACGTGGTGTTGCCATTGCTGGTGGCCTGCGTATTCCTGCTGATCAACGAAGGGCAGCGCCTGTTTCAATCGCGCCAGTCCTTAAGGGTTGCATCCGGTCTGGCCGCGCCGATTCTGGCGGTGCTGGTGTTTCTGTCCGGCGTGGTGCTGCTGTTCTCCGGCGCCACCCCGGAAATCGATACACGCCTGGAACACATCGGCTTTCTGATCCCGCATCGACTGGTCGACGCTTCGCACTTCGGTGCCAGCCTGATCGGCGTGCTTTGCTTGCTGTTGGCTCAAGGGCTGCGCCGCCGCCTATCCGCCGCCTGGATGCTGACCACCATCTTGTTGCTGGTCGCTGCCCTGCTCTCTCTGCTCAAGGGCTTCGATTGGGAAGAAGCCTGCTTGCTGACGCTGACTGCGAGCTTGCTGGGGGTTTTCCGCAGCTCGTTCTATCGCCCCAGCCGCCTGACCGAGGTGCCGTTCTCGCCGCTGTATCTGGTGGCGAGCCTGTGCGTACTCGGGGCGTCGATCTGGTTGTTGCTGTTCGCCTATCAGGACGTCCCGTACAGTCATCAGCTCTGGTGGCAGTTCACCCTCGACGCCGATGCCCCGCGTGGCTTGCGCTCGCTGCTCGGCGCCGCGGTGCTGCTGGTGGTGGTGTCCCTGACTTGGCTGCTGCGCACCGCACGCCCGGTGATCCATCTGCCAACGGCCGATGAACTGGACCGCGCGGTAAAGATCCTGATGGCCTCCGCACAACCGGATGGAGGCCTCGCCCTGACCGGTGACAAGGCGTTGCTGTTTCACCCCAACGACGAGGCGTTCCTGATGTACGCGCGTCGTGGTCGCAGCCTGGTGGCCTTGTATGACCCGATCGGCCCGACCCAGCAACGGGCGGAAATGATCTGGCAGTTCCGCGACCTCTGCGACATCCACCACGCCCGCCCTGTGTTCTATCAAGTGCGCGCCGAGAACCTGCCGTACTACATGGACATCGGCCTGACCGCGATCAAACTCGGCGAAGAAGCCCGTGTCGATCTGCATCGCTTTGATCTCGAGGCCAAAGGCAAAGAGATGAAAGACCTGCGCTACACCTGGAACCGCGGCACTCGCGATGGCCTGTCGCTGGAGATCTTTGATCCAGGGCAAGCACCGATGGAAGAACTCAAGGTAATTTCAGATGCCTGGCTGACCGGCAAGAACGTGCGCGAGAAAGGCTTCTCCCTCGGTCGTTTCAGCGATGATTACCTCAAACATTTCCGCGTCGCGGTGATTCGTTTCGAAGGGCGCCCAGTGGCGTTCGCTAACCTGCTCGAGACTTATGGTCATGACCTGGCCAGCCTCGACCTGATGCGCGCGCACCCGGATGCCCCCAAGCTGACCATGGAGTTCATGATGGTCGGCCTGATTCAACATTATAAAAATCATGGATACGCGCGCTTTAGCCTGGGCATGGTGCCGTTGTCGGGGTTGCAACCCCGCCGTGGTGCCCCACTGACCCAGCGTCTGGGTTCGATGGTTTTCCGCCGTGGTGAGCAGCTCTACAACTTTCAAGGCTTGCGCCGTTTCAAAGACAAATTCCAGCCTGACTGGGAACCCCGTTATATGGCCGTGCCCGCCGGACTCGATCCGCTGGTTGCCCTGGCCGACACTGCTGCCCTGATTGCGGGCGGCTTGACTGGATTGGTGAAACGCTGATGATTCAACGCTCCCTGCGGTACGTACTGGCCACACTGGTAGTGCTGGCCCTGATTCTCGGTGGCGGCTACTGGTACCTGAAACGCCCGGCACCCGAACCGACCCTCGAACAGCTGACGCCAGCCGATGGCGCCGCGATGACCCGTGTCATCCCCGGCAACACGCCACGCGCCCAGGTGCTGGTGGCGGTCAATGAGGACCAGAAGCTCAGCAACAAACAGTTGATGACCTTGAGCCGCACCGGTTCGGCGCAGATTGTTCAGGTGATCCTGCCCAAAGACTGCCTGCTGCAAAGTCGCGCCCTGCAATCGGCCCTCAGAGAACTCAAAGGCCCGGCGACCCTGGTCAGCGGCATCGGCCCCGGCGCCGTGCTGGCGTGGCGCTGGTTGTCCGAGCAGAAGAACGACAAGGCTCAAGCCGTCTCGGTGGACCTGGCCCTGGAAAAACCAGGCTGCACTCACCTGCTACCGAAAAGCGCCGCTCACGGGCACTGGCTGGTGGCCTGGAACGACAACCCGGACGACACCAGCGCCGGCTTCGTGCGCGACCAACCCAACGCCGAAACCAGCATCAGCGACTACGACATCAACCTGCCGCAAGTGCTGAACAACGAACTGCGCAAGATCCTCGTTGGCGGCGATAAAGCCGCCGGCGGCCTGCAGATCCCGGTAGTCGAAGTGCCCGCCGGCCAAGCCAAGGACACCGTGACCCTGTTCCTGTCCGGTGACGGTGGCTGGCGCGACCTTGACCGCGACGTAGCGGGCGAGATGGCGAAGATCGGCTACCCGGTCGTCGGCATCGACACCCTGCGCTACTACTGGCAACACAAGAGCCCGGAGCAAAGCGCCCTGGACCTCGCCGAACTGATGCAGCACTACCGGCAGAAATGGGGCACCAAGCGCTTCATCCTGACCGGTTACTCGTTCGGCGCCGACGTCCTGCCGGCGATCTACAACCGCCTGGAGCCATCGGAGCAGCAACGCGTCGACGCAATTATCCTGCTGGCCTTCGCCCGCACCGGCAGCTTCGAAATCGAAGTCGAAGGCTGGCTCGGCAACGCCGGCAAAGAAGCCGCCACCGGCCCGGAAATGGCCAAGCTGCCGCCGGAGAAAGTGGTGTGCATCTACGGTGAAGAGGAAGTCGACGAGAGCGGCTGTACCGACAAGACTGCGGTTGGAGAGGCGATGAAACTGCCTGGCGGTCATCACTTCGACGAGAACTACCCGAAACTGGCACAGCGGTTGGTGGACATCATTGAGAAGCGCCAAGCGAAGGAGACGGCGGCGCAGGAGTGATCTGAGTCCCGCCTACGAAAAAGCCCCCGCAACCTTAAGGTTGCGGGGGCTTTTTTACATGAACAAACATGAAGCGCTACCAGCGAGCCTGACTTCATGTAGATGTTCTGTGGTTCCAAGACTAAAGCTGAACATCAATCCACGTTACGTCGTCTTCAACAGCAATAAAGTCGCTATCTGGAGCAGCCAGCAAGCTGCTTTGCTGAGACTTCGTTAACTCCGCCCAGTAGCCATCGGTTACGAATACCAGTCGCTCACCGACGGTCAATGGGTGAAAGACAAAGTCAGGGTCTGGGGCACGATTAACCTTCAGGCATCGGGTTACCCTGTTTCGAGCCGGATCTTGCGCCAGCTCACAGTGCGAACGGTCGCGCCTCCAATTAGCCTTGCAGTGAGGCGGCGTAATCCACTCGATCGTGCCTGTCGGTGTCACTACACCGCACGAACAGTCCCCATCATACGCAAGCGTGAGCTTCCCATGAGCAGCAAAACCGATCAGGTAACACGTAGTTCCTGTCTGCTGCGCATACAAAGTGGGGTGAAGCTCGGCCAGCACTGAACCAAGTACTTGCTCAACTGCTCCATGCTCAGTGATATCACCCTCCCGATCCATGTGTTTCGGGTAGGCCGCTAAAACACCTCTTACGAAACATTCAGCCAGTTGGCCACTGCCGGGCTTCGACGTACCGTCCGTGATGACGAACAGCCCTCTGTCGCCGTCGCACAGCGCTCCAGCACAGTCATGATTGGCTTTCCTGGTCCGTCCGATGACTGACCTGCTCGTGTATCTCATGCGCTGCCCAGATCCTTCATGCGCATGTGGATGATTCGCCCTCTACCTGGATTCGCCTGCACCGAGCCCGAGCTTTCAATCACGTAGTCGATACCACTGAGCGCCGTGAGCTTTCGAATTCCAGTCGTAATGAAGCCCTTGAGCTCAGGCTCAGCCTGGCGAACTTCTTCCAAAAGTTCTGTACGACCATCAATCAAGATAATGATGTCTTCGACGTCTTTGTGGTACGGATCACCCTCACCGCGACCGCTAAAGGCCTCTAGCTTCGTCGCAAGAAAGTAGGTCGGTTTAAATATCTGGATGACCGTACCGCTGGGCAACGTAAATTTATCAGCCCTCGACAGCCCCTCCACGAACCAACGATTGGCATATCCGAGAACTGCAGGATCAGAAGGCATCACATCAACGACGACGTCGTTGAAGCGGAAACGACAGTTAACTTCATCCTCACCGGAGATCTTGAAGTTCTTGGCCGCCAGCCGTTCTGTGAGGCGTTGCCAGGCGCTAATACCTGCCAGTTCGATCACCAAGTCAACATCATCGGTGAAACGAATGTCGTCCAGCACTGAAGCGTCAGTAACCAGCATGGCCGTGGTGCAACCGCCGACGAAGGCAACCTCAGCGAGAAACTCCTCCCCCAAGCCGTCTGCAACAAACTCTATGAGCTCATAGTTGTGATCAGCATTTGATGACATGTTATTTCAGCCCCATCCCTGCTTTTAGAATGCCAACCGCCACACCACACTCTCGCGGGCCGCCAAGACGGATCGCATCAACAAGCGCTAGATAGTGATAAAGGATTCTGTCCTTCTTCACCGCTTCCGGCACAGTTTTGTAGAGCGGCTCTATCGCCTGACCACGCTCAGTTCCGAGTGCATCAGGCCAAACCGGAATCAGCCCGCCAGCGCTCTTGATGCTTTTGGACAGCGCGGGTGCGGCGAAGCCGGTTGGAATACCGCGAACCATTGCGCCCGGCTTCACGGGGAAAAAGTATTTCAGAGCGTGCTCGGTGATTTTCAGCAGCTCTCGCCGATTAACTTTCGCAAGCCCGGTGTCGTAGTCATTGGTCAGCAATCCAGACTCGCGACATCTTGCCATGGAGTTGGAAATCTCACTTTTGCTTAGCCCAAGAGACGCTGACAACGCACGCAACGAGTAAGCTTCACTCCAGCCCGTCAGCGACGCAGAAGGGACGGATTCCGACCACCCCTCCCATCCATCCTCCTCGCCCAAGGGTGAGTCGAACTCCCGGCGGTGGAATACCACGTCTTCACCACCAGTAAGGTAGGTGGCTAGCGACTCCCCCACTCGCCCCCCTGCCGGCATTCGATTTATCTGCTGGGGCTTCAACAATTCCTCAACCCTGTTCGAATTCGACTCAGATTCCATCTTCCCAAAGAGGTTTTCTTCCTGGGCGTGCAGGCTGGCCATCTTGAACAAAAGCAAAACATCTTGACTCTTCATGAAGCTAGAAACTCCAAGTGTCCACATTCCATAAAACGTGGACACTTGTCTCATTGAAAATGTCGAACCGTCAAGCCCTTCCGATACATATCAGGTTTCACTGAGAAACCTGCCCCGCCGCGTTTAGTTTTGTTTACTTCAAGGTGTCGCAATATCGGATGACACCCGCAGACCTTGTAGGCAAACTCCGAATCTCGCGTTTGGGCACTTTGATGCCTTGTTGCGCTTTTCTTCGACGGGATACTCTCCGGCCGTCGCTGACCATTCAGCGATCGGGTGTGGTAACCCGGCGAAACCAGCGCAACAGCGCCTTCATCCCGAACACAGGCATTTTTATGTCTGCGATTTCGAGTTATGGCGGCTGTGCGTGGGACGCCCTCGGGCGTGCCGGTTTCCTTGGTTCCCGGTTTACCACCCTGCGTACAGCTGCCTCCCTTTCGTGTGGTAACGAAAATGGCAGCTCCTTGAACCCAGGAGAAAAACCATGACCAAAACAAATCCGTCAGAACCTGACGAACTGAAAACCATCGGCTTCACCCCCCTCATCTACTGCTCCAACAAAGCGCTGTTCCATGTCAGTCACGGCGTTCCCCTTGGCGATGCGCTAGCCATGGCTTCTGATTTTCTGTTCCTTGCCAAGGAGCTGACTAAAGACGCTGCCTACGCCCGAGACACCGACCGACATGCCTGGGCCGCGCATTATCTGACTGCAATGAGCAAGGCCGTGATTGATGATGTGGTGAAGGTACTGACGCCCCCACCGCCACCTGCCCGGACAAAAGCTGAATCTAAAAAATAGCGGCCTGAACGCGCATTGCCTTCAGGGAAATGCGCCGCCCACAAAAAAGCCCCCGCTGCCTTCATGGCAACGGGGGCTTTTTGTTGTGGGTTACATCTCTACCTGCGTCCCCAGTTCAATTACCCGGTTCAGCGGCAGATTGAAGAAGCGCAAATTGCCGTTGGCGTTCTGCAACATGAAGGCGAACAACCCCTCACGCCAGCGGGCCATGCCTTCGAGTTTGGAAGCGATCACCGTCTCGCGGCTGAGGAAGTAAGTGGTGCGCATCGGACTGAAGTCCAGGTCTTCGAGATGACACAGTTTCAGCGCTTGAGGCACATCCGGCTCGTCGACGAAGCCAAAGTGCAGGATTACCCGGAAGAAACCTTCGCCGTAGGAATCGACCTCGAAACGCCGTGATGCCGGCACCCGCGGGATGTCTTCGTACACCACCGTCAGCAGCACCACTTGCTCGTGCAGCACCTGGTTATGCAGCAGGTTGTGCAACAGCGCATGGGGTACAGCGTCCGGGCGCGCGGTCAGAAACACGGCGGTGCCCTGAACGCGATGCGGCGGTTGCACGGCGATGCTGCTGATGAAAATCGGCAGCGGCAATCCACCTTCGTCGAGACGATCGACCAGCAGTTGCTTGCCGCGTTTCCAGGTGGTCATCAGGACAAACAGCACGATACCGGCGATCACCGGGAATGCACCACCCTGAACGATTTTCGGCACGTTGGCGGCGAAGTACAGGCCGTCCACCAACAGGAAGCCGAACAGCAATGGAACCGCGAGGATCGGCGGCCATTTCCACAGCAGCAATATCACCGCCGCCACCAGAATGGTGGTCATCAGCATGGTGCCAGTCACCGCCACACCATAGGCCGAGGCCAGCGCGCCGGAGGACTCGAAGCCCAGCACCAACAGGATGACGCCGACCATCAGCGCCCAGTTCACCGCGCCGATGTAGATCTGGCCTTGTTCGGCGCTGGAGGTGTGGCGAATGTGCATGCGCGGAATGTAACCGAGCTGGATCGCCTGACGGGTCAGAGAGAACGCACCGGAAATCACCGCCTGGGAGGCGATCACGGTGGCAAGGGTCGACAACCCCACCAATGGAATCAGCGCCCAGCTCGGTGCCAACAGGTAGAACGGGTTACGAGCGGCTTCCGGGTCACCGAGCAGCAGCGCCCCTTGGCCGAAGTAGTTCAGCACCAGTGCCGGCAGCACAAGGATGAACCATGCGCGAGCGATCGGCTTGCGACCGAAGTGGCCCATGTCGGCGTACAGCGCTTCGGCACCGGTCAACGCCAGCACCACCGCGCCGAGGATCGCCACACCCATGCCCGGATGCTGGGTGAAGAAGCGCACGCCCCACACCGGGTTCAACGCTTTCAACACTTCCGGGTGCTGCATGATGCCGTAGGCGCCCAGCGCCCCCAGCACCAAGAACCAGGTGACCATGATTGGGCCGAACAGGATGCCGATCCGCGCGGTACCGTGACTCTGAATCAGGAACAGCGCCACCAGCACGACCAACGACAACGGGACGACCCAATGGTCAATGCCCTCGAATGCCAGTCCCAGGCCTTCAATCGCCGAGAGCACAGAGATCGCCGGCGTGATCATGCTGTCGCCGTAGAACAACGCCGCGCCGATCAGCCCGCAGACCACCAGCAAACTACGCAACTTCGGATGCCCCGCCGCCGCCCGCCGAGCGAGGGCGGTCAAGGCCATGATCCCGCCTTCGCCCTGGTTGTCGGCGCGCAACACGAACATCATGTACTTGATCGACACAACCCAGATCAGCGACCAGAAGATCAGCGCCAGGATGCCCAACACGCCGTCATGATTGACAGGCACGCCATAGCCACCGGAAAACACTTCTTTGAGGGTGTACAGCGGGCTCGTGCCGATATCGCCATAAACCACCCCAACCGCCGCGACCAGCATGCCGATCGGTTTTGCCGCCGAATGCTCAGCGCCCGCCGCCTGACTACTTGCCTGCCCCATCCAAAACTCCTACTACCCAGATCCGGACTTCTTATAAGAAGCACTATGCTTTGCCGTGCAGCATGCACCGTTTTACTTAAGGTTACAGACGATTTATTGACTGTAAAAATTCGGTAAAGCGTAACGGCGCGAAGCATAGCGCAGCACTCGTCGTATTTCCCTGCATAAAGCTGGTCAAGTGCGCCTCTCATCGCTAGAATTGCGCACTTTTTGATCAGAGGCACGCCAAGTGCCCGTTTGTCGCCTTGCCGTCTTCGGCTGGAGGCGTCACAAATACCGAGGTTAGACATGTCCACCACTCCTGCGCCGGCCAATCCAAAAGTTGGCTTCGTATCCCTGGGTTGCCCCAAAGCACTGGTCGACTCCGAGCGCATCCTTACCCAGCTGCGCATGGAAGGCTATGACGTTGTGTCCACTTACGAGGACGCCGATGTCGTGGTGGTCAACACCTGCGGCTTCATCGACTCGGCCAAGGCTGAATCTTTGGAAGTGATCGGCGAAGCCATCAAGGAAAACGGCAAGGTCATCGTGACCGGCTGCATGGGCGTCGAAGAAGGCAACATTCGCAAGGTGCACCCAAGCGTGTTGGCCGTGACCGGTCCGCAGCAGTACGAGCAGGTGGTCAACGCCGTGCACGACGCCGTGCCGCCGCGCCAGGATCACAACCCACTGATCGACCTGGTGCCGCCGCAAGGCATCAAGCTGACCCCGCGCCACTACGCCTACCTGAAGATTTCCGAAGGCTGCAACCACAGCTGCAGCTTCTGCATCATCCCGTCGATGCGCGGCAAACTGGTCAGCCGCCCGGTCGGTGATGTACTGGACGAGGCTCAGCGCCTGGTCAAGGCCGGCGTCAAAGAGCTGTTGGTGATTTCGCAAGACACCAGCGCTTACGGCGTCGACGTGAAATACCGCACCGGTTTCTGGAACGGCGCGCCGGTGAAAACCCGCATGACCGAACTCTGTGAAGCCTTGAGCACCCTCGGCGTCTGGGTTCGTCTGCACTACGTTTACCCGTACCCGCACGTCGACGAGCTGATTCCGCTGATGGCCGCCGGGAAAATCCTGCCGTACCTGGACATCCCGTTCCAGCACGCCAGCCCGAAAATCCTGAAAGCGATGAAACGCCCGGCCTTCGAAGACAAGACCCTGGCGCGTATCAAGAACTGGCGCGAAATCTGCCCGGACCTGATCATCCGTTCGACCTTCATCGTCGGCTTCCCCGGCGAAACCGAAGAAGACTTCCAGTACCTGCTGAACTGGCTGACCGAAGCGCAGCTCGATCGCGTCGGCTGCTTCCAGTATTCGCCGGTCGAAGGCGCACCGGCCAACTTGCTGGACGCGGCCATCGTGCCGGACGACGTCAAGCAAGACCGCTGGGACCGCTTCATGGCGCACCAGCAAGCCATCAGCTCGGCACGCCTGCAAATGCGCGTCGGCCGTGAAATCGAAGTGCTGGTCGATGAAGTCGACGAGCAAGGCGCGGTTGGCCGCTGCTTCTTCGATGCTCCGGAAATCGACGGCAACGTGTTCATCGACAACGGCAGCAACCTGAAACCAGGCGATAAAGTCTGGTGCAAAGTGACTGACGCCGACGAATACGACCTGTGGGCTGAACAGATCTAAACGCAAAAAATACGAAAAGCCCCGCTCTCTTGACGAGATGCGGGGCTTTTTTACGTCTATCGTTTTGTGAGGAAAGGATTCTCGACATTCACAGGAAAAGGGGCAGCCGGCCATGCGCCAACATTCGGTCATCCACACGCCGAAACAGAGCGACTACGAAGAGCTCACTCAGGTCTGGGAAGCCTCGGTGCGCGCCACCCACGACTTTCTGCCGGACAGCTACATCGAATTGTTGAAGAATCTGGTGCTGACGCGCTACCTCGATGCGGTGATGCTGATCTGCACCAAAGACCCGCGCCAGCGCATCACCGGGTTCGCCGGGGTTGCGGCGGGCAAGATCGAAATGCTCTTCATCGACCCGGCTCACCGCGGCCAGGGCCTGGGCAAGCAATTACTGCGCTATGCGATGGAACATTTGAACGCCGATGAACTGGACGTCAATGAGCAGAATCCGCAGGCCTTGGGCTTTTACTTCAAACAGGGCTTCGAGGTGATCGGCCGTTCGGAAGTCGATGGCATGGGGCAGCCTTATCCGTTGCTGCATATGCGTTTGCGTCAGGCACAACAACGTACGCGCAACGGCTGACACACAGAACAACTGTGGGAGCGGGCTTGCTCGCGAATGCGGTGGGTCATTCAGCAGAGAAATTGACTGATCTACCGCTTTCGCGAGCAAGCCCGCTCCCACAAAAAGCCACACGGCGCAAATGGAGCCGGGATTAACCGGCGCCAGGCAGGTACAATGCCCACCCCTTTTTTGTTACGGCCCTGTCATGACTGACCCGATTCGTCTCTCCAAACGCCTCATCGAACTCGTCGGCTGTTCCCGTCGGGAGGCTGAGCTGTTCATCGAGGGCGGCTGGGTCACCGTGGACGGTGAAGTCATCGACGAGCCGCAGTTCAAGGTCGAGAACCAGAAAGTCGAGCTTGATCCCGAAGCCAAGGCCACTGCGCCGGATCCGGTGACCATCCTGTTCAACGTACCTGCGGGCATGGATGCGGAAACGGCCATGGCAACGATCAGCGCCGAGACCTTGAGCGAAGAACACCGCTTCAGCAAACGTCCGCTCAAGGGCCACTTCCTGCGCCTGACCGCCAGCACCGACCTGCAGGCCAACGCCAGCGGTCTTTTGGTGTTCACCCAGGACTGGAAGATCCTGCGCAAACTCACGGCCGACTCCGCCAAGATCGAGCAAGAGTATGTGGTCGAAGTTGAAGGCGACATGGTGGCTCACGGCCTCAACCGCCTGAACCACGGCCTGACCTATAAGGGCAAGGAACTGCCGCCGGTCAAAGCCAGCTGGCAGAACGAAAACCGCCTGCGTTTTGCGATGAAGAACCCACAACCGGGCGTCATCGCCCTGTTCTGCCAGGCCGTCGGCCTGAAGGTTGTCGCCATCCGCCGCATCCGCATTGGCGGCGTGTCCATTGGCAAAGTGCCGTTGGGGCAATGGCGTTACCTGTCCGGCAAAGAGAAGTTCTAAGACTTTTCACGCCGCCACACATTTTGGCGCCGCTGTTTACGCGGCGCCCACTGCTGAATATCAGGATTGCACACCATGATTCATAACGACGTACTGCGCAGCGTGCGCTACATGCTCGACATCAGCGACAAGAAAGTCATCGAGATCATCAAGCTCGGCGGCATGGACGTGGCCCTGGAAGACCTGGTGACGTACCTCGACAAGAAAGAGGAAGACGAGGAAGGCTTCGTACGCTGCCCGGATGAAGTCATTGCGCATTTCCTCGATGGCCTGGTGATTTTCAAGCGTGGCAAGGACGAAAGCCGTCCACCACAGCCGATCGAAGTACCGGTGACCAACAACATCATCCTGAAGAAACTGCGTGTGGCTTTCGAACTGAAAGAAGACGACATGCACGCCATCCTCAAGGCTTCCGAGTTCCCGGTGTCCAAGCCTGAGCTGAGCGCGCTGTTTCGCAAGTTCGGCCACACCAACTATCGCCCGTGCGGCGACCAGTTGCTGCGCAACTTCCTCAAGGGCCTGACCCTGCGCGTGCGTCCGCAGTAAATCGTCCCACCCTCTGTAGGAGCAAAGCTTGCTCGCGATAGCGTTTTCGAGATCGCCATCGCCAGCAAGCTGTGCTCCTACAAGGGACGGCGTCGCAAAGCTGTATAGCGCTTCATTCCTCGCAAAAATAGTGGCTCCGCTTCCGGCGGCTGACGACTAGGGTGTATTGACCCTCAGCTCTCAGGATTCGCCATGCACCCGTACTTTTCCCTGCAAGGCCGCACCGCCCTGGTGACCGGCGGCACCCGTGGTATCGGCAAAATGATCGCCAAGGCTTATGTCGAGGCCGGCGCCACCGTGTACGTCTGCGCCCGGGATGCCGAAGCCTGTCAGCAAACGGCTGATGAATTGAGCGCATTCGGTCGTTGCCACGCAGTGGCGGCCAATCTGGCCACCGAAGAAGGCGTGCTTCAACTGGCGACGCGACTGGGCGAGCAGATCACTCATCTGGATATTCTGGTGAACAACGCCGGCACCACGTGGGGCGCGCCGCTGGAGAGCTACCCAGTCAAGGGCTGGGAAAAGGTCATGCAGCTGAACGTGACCTCGGTGTTCAACTGCATTCAGCAGTTTTTGCCACTGCTGCGCAACGCCGGTTCGGCAGCGAATCCTGCGCGAATTATCAATATCGGTTCAGTGGCGGGCATTTCGTCCTTCGGCGAGCAGGCTTATGCCTACGGGCCGAGTAAAGCGGCCCTGCATCAACTGTCGCGGATTCTCGCGCGGGAGCTGGTGAGCCAGCACATCAACGTCAACGTCATCGCGCCGGGGCGTTTTCCGAGCAAGATGACTCAGCACATTGGCAATGATGAGCAGGCGCTGGCCGACGACACGGCGTTGATTCCAATGAAACGCTGGGGCCGGGAGGAAGAGATGGCGGCGCTGGCGATCAGTCTGGCGAGTACGGCTGGGGCGTATATGACTGGGAATATTATTCCTTTGGATGGTGGGTTCAGCCTTTAATCCGTGGTGCGGCCTTCGCGAGCAAGCCCGCTCCCACACTGGATCTCCTGTGGCCGCGCCATTTGTGGCCAGCATCAATCCAGTGTGGGAGCGGGCTTGCTCGCGAAGGCGACCTGTCAGTCACCGCAGACCCGAGGATCAATCGGGTATCATGCCCACCCTCACCCCGCCTCGACCCCAGACCATGACCTACAGCGTTTCCCCCATCGGCTTCGTGCGCTCCTGTTTCAAGGAGAAGTTCGCCATCCCGCGCCAGCCACAACTGGCCCCGGCCGCTCGCGGCGTGCTGGAACTGGTGGCGCCGTTCGATCAGGGCGATGCGGTGCAAGGTCTGGAACAGGTCAGCCACGTGTGGCTGCTGTTCCTGTTTCACCAGGCCCTGGAAGAAAAGCCACGACTGAAAGTGCGCCCTCCTCGTCTCGGCGGTAACAAATCCATGGGTGTGTTCGCCACCCGCGCGACGCATCGACCCAATGGCATCGGCCAATCCGTGGTGAAGCTGGACAAGGTTGAAGCCAATCGCCTGTGGATATCCGGCATTGACCTGCTGGACGGCACGCCGATTCTCGACATCAAACCCTACGTACCTTACGCCGATATCATCGATACAGCCTCCAACCGCATCGCCAGCGCTGCGCCGCAGCTGATTCCCGTGCAGTGGGCGGATTCAGCGCTGCAACAGGCTCACGGCCATGCTCAGCGCCTCGAAGAACCGTTAGTGGAGCTGATCGAGCAATGTCTGGCACAAGACCCACGTCCGGCGTACCAGATTCCTACACCCGAACGGGAATACGGCGCGCAGTTCTGGGACCTGGATGTGCGATGGCATTACCCCACGCCTGACCTGATCCGCGTTCTCGAAGTCATTCCCGCGAACGTCTGAACGCCAAAAACGAAAAAGCCCGCGCTGCCTTTACAGGCAACGCGGGCTTTTTTTGGTCACCACCAAACCAATGTGGGAGCGAGCCTGCTCGCGATGGCGGCGTAACATTCAACGATGACGTTGACTGACAGTCCGCTATCGCGAGCAGGCTCACTCCCACAGGCAGAGCAGTGCAGCGGCTTATTACTTCTCGACGAACGCTCGCTCGATCAGGTAATCACCCGGCTCGCGCATCCGCGGCGACACTTTCAGGCCGAAGCTGTTCAACACTTCGCTGGTCTCGTCGAGCATGCTCGGGCTGCCGCACAGCATGGCGCGGTCGTCTTGCGGGTTGATCGGTGGCAGACCGATGTCGCTGAACAGCTTGCCGCTACGCATCAGGTCGGTCAGGCGACCTTCGTTCTCGAACGGCTCGCGGGTGACGGTCGGGTAGTAGATCAACTTGTCACGCAGGGCCTCGCCGAAGAACTCGTTCTGCGGCAAGTGCTCGGTGATGAACTCGCGGTAAGCGACTTCGTTGACGTAACGTACGCCGTGGCACAGGATCACTTTTTCGAAACGCTCGTAGGTTTCCGGGTCCTGGATGACGCTCATGAACGGCGCCAGACCGGTACCGGTGCTGAGCAGGTACAAATGTTTGCCAGGCTTCAAGTCATCCAGCACCAGCGTGCCGGTAGGCTTCTTGCTGATGATGATCTCGTCGCCTTCCTTCAGATGCTGCAGCTGGGAAGTCAGCGGGCCATCAGGCACCTTGATGCTGAAGAACTCGAGATGCTCTTCCCAGTTCGGGCTGGCAATCGAGTAAGCGCGCATGAGCGGCCGGCCGTTGGGCTGTTGCAGGCCGATCATCACGAACTGACCGTTCTCGAAGCGCAGGCCCGGATCACGGGTGCACTTGAAGCTGAACAGAGTGTCGTTCCAGTGATGAACACTGAGGACACGCTCGTGGTTCATGTTGCTCATGTACGTGGGACTCCTGGAGATTTGGTCTGCGCGTGCTCTGCGCCTGCTCTGCAAAAAATGAGCTGCTGTGCGCAATTGCATCGCATTCTAATGGCAGCGACAATATCTGTTAACTGGATTATTAAGATAAGGGTTATCGGTTATATCGATATGCGATTTACTCTCCGTCAACTTCAAGTATTCGTCGCCGTCGCCCAGCAGGAAAGCGTATCCCGTGCTGCGGGTCTGCTCAACCTCTCGCAATCGGCGGCGAGCACCTCGATCACCGAGCTAGAGCGTCAGTCCAGCTGTCAGCTGTTCGATCGCGCCGGCAAACGGCTGAGTCTCAACGCCCTCGGCAAACAGCTGTTGCCGCAAGCGGTGGCGCTGCTCGACCAGTCCAAAGAAATCGAAGACTTGCTCAATGGCAAGTCAGGATTCGGTTCTCTGGCGGTCGGCGCGACCCTGACCATCGGCAATTACCTGGCCACCTTACTCATCGGCAGCTTCATGCAGCGCCATCCGGAAAGCCAGGTGAAGCTGCACGTACAGAACACTGCCAACATTGTGCAGCAAGTTGCCCACTATGAAATTGATCTGGGTCTAATCGAAGGCGACTGCAGTCATCCGGACATCGAAGTGCAGAGCTGGGTCGAGGATGAATTGGTGGTGTTCTGTGCGCCCCAGCATCCACTGGCCAAGCGCGGCACGGCGACCATGGAAGAGCTGACCCACGAGGCCTGGATTCTGCGGGAACAGGGCTCCGGCACGCGACTGACCTTTGACCAGGCCATGCGTCACCATCGCAGCTCGCTGAATATCCGGCTGGAACTGGAACACACCGAAGCGATCAAGCGTGCGGTGGAGTCCGGGTTGGGGATTGGCTGCATCTCTCGCCTGGCACTGCGCGATGCATTCCGACGCGGCAGCCTGGTGCCGGTGGAGACGCCAGATCTGGACCTGGCGCGGCAGTTCTATTTCATCTGGCACAAACAGAAATATCAGACGTCGGCGATGCGTGAATTCCTCGACCTGTGCCGCGCTTTCACCGCTGGGGTTCAGCGCAGCGACGAGATCGTTCTGCCCACCATCGCTTAGAGCAGGATGACCGCCCAGACCAGCGCGATCATGCTCAAGGCTACGAGCTGAGCGGCGCTGCCCATGTCCTTGGCGTTCTTGGACAATGGGTGCAACTCAAGGGAAATACGGTCGATGGCCGCTTCTACTGCCGAATTGAGCAATTCGACAATCAACGCCAACAGGCAGACTGCAATCAGCAACGCCTGCTCGACGCGACTGACGTTCAGGAAGAACGACAGCGGGATCAATATGACGTTGAGCAGCACCAGTTGCCGAAAGGCCGCTTCGCCGGTGAAGGCTGCGCGCAGACCGTCCAGCGAATAACCGGAAGCGTTGAGGATGCGTTTGAGGCCGGTTTGGCCTTTGAAAGGTGACATAAAGTAGGCAACTGACCAAAAAGGAAGTGGGAAAGCTAGATTAAGCACAGTCAAAAAAGCGTGAACGCGTCGCGCCTGGTTAGTTCGAAATTGACTCAAGTTGTTGCAGAAGCAACGCCGCCTGGGTCCGGGTCCGCACATTCAGCTTGCGAAAAATCGCCGTCACGTGGGCCTTGATCGTCGCTTCGGAAACGCTCAGCTCGTAGGCAATCTGCTTGTTCAACAAGCCTTCACAGACCATGGTCAGAACACGAAATTGCTGCGGCGTCAGGCTCGCAAGGCCTTCGCTGGCGGCCTTGGCTTCGGCGGAAACGCTGACCGCTTCGAACGCCTGGGGCGGCCAGAACACATCACCATCGAGCACCGCGCGTACGGCTTTCTGGATGACGCTCAGATCACTGGATTTTGGGATAAAGCCGCTGGCGCCGAATTCACGGGACTTCACCATGATCGAGGCTTCTTCCTGGGCCGACACCATGACCACCGGAATCTGCGGATACTGACCGCGCAACAGCACTAGCCCTGAAAAACCGTAGGCCCCCGGCATGTTCAGGTCCAGCAGCACCAGATCCCAGTCGGACTTCTCGTCCAGACGGGTTTCCAGCTCGGCAATGCTTGCCACTTCCACCAGACGGACTTCCGGGCCCAGGCCCAGGGTCAACGCTTGATGCAGGGCGCTACGAAAAAGAGGGTGGTCATCGGCAATCAGGATTTCGTATGTGGCCATTTTTCAAATGATCCTGTTTTTCAAACAACTCGAGGTACAGCCACGGAGCTGTACCAACAGGGCACGTTCAACGCCAATCACGTGGCTATCCACGTAAAGAATACGGCGTATCAAACTTTGGCCGCGCCCTAATCGGCGCCAAGCATGCCCAGCGAAGCCGGGGTGGTCAAGGTGCATGGCCAGTACAGTTCTTTGCAGTATGGGCGACAATCAGCGCGTGACAGGTGCGCCGTTTTACACAAAAGGCATCAGTTCGGCGTGTGCCGGTGTTGAAACATCCATTTCAAGCTGATGTTTGGCATCAAGGTAATGTTGGCTGAACACGTCAAAATAAGCGTCCAGTGCCGACGCTGCCTCGGTATCACCCGCCAGATCGAGACACAGCGCCGCCACTTCGGCTGTGCATAAATGCTCGCTGCGGGTCGATCGACGCAACCTGTACCGCGACAACTTCTCGGGCAACAGGCTCAGGATCGGCAGCCGATCAAAGTAGGGGCTTTTGCGGAAAATCTTCCGGGCTTCTGTCCAGGTGGCATCCAGCAGAATGAACAGTGGACGCTTCGAACTATCGGCATCAACGCTGTTTGTGACACGCTCGGGTTCGACGTACTCACCCGGAAACACCAGGTACGGCTGCCATTGCGGATCGGCCAGCAGCGCCAGCAGTTGCTCATCAACTTCCGTACGCGACCAGATGAACGCATGGTTGTCGCGCACCACATCGGCGATCAGCCAACCGGTGTTGCTCGGTTTGAACACTTCCTTGTTGGTCATGATCAGGCACACGCCAGAGCGGGCCTCCACCTGCGGGCGCCAGGCGCACAGGCAGTGGCTCTCGATCACACGGCAGGCTCGGCAACGCGGCGCCCTCCAGCCTCGGGCCTGAATCGGCTTGATGCCCTCTTCCTCTCGCTCATCGCGCAAGCGGGCTACTGCGTTTGCAGCAAAGCGTGGGATTGCAGGGTTCATCGCAGGCAACGCCGGCAGGGGAAGAAAATCGACACGAAAAACACTCGGCAGGGCAGAAAGTGGCGGCAGTTTATCAGAGCAGCCGGCGCAAGCCTGTACCGTCCAGGCCTCGTCCCCTATAATTCGCCGCCACTGAACGCACAGTCATGTGACGGGTCGAACCACCAGTCACTGAACCAGGAGAGTTTCATGCTGCGCCTTATCGTTCCCACCGCTGCCATTTTGCTGGCGTCGTCCTTCAGCGCTCAGGCTGCTTCCTTGAGTGAGCAGAATCTCAACAGAGAGCTGCGAAACGTCGCCATACAAAGCAGTGTTGGTACTCCACGGGCGATCAACGAAGACATTCTTGATCAGGGCTACACCGTCGAAGGCAACACGCTGATCAACCATTTGAGCGTGCAAAGCAGCCACGCCAACAAGATGCGTGCCGACCCGAAAGCCGTGTATTTCCAGCTTGGCGCCTCTGTATGCAACAACCCATCGTTCCGCAAACTGATGGCCAAGGGCGCGGTCATGCGTTACGACTTCACTGAGGTGAAGACCAACCGCTCAGTCGGCTCCGCCAGTTATCAGGAATCGGACTGCCCGAAAGCGGCTCCGACCAAGAAGAAGTAATCAACGGGAATTGGCGCGCCGCTGTTCATCCTCGGCGCGCAGTTCTGCCAACAGCGCTTGCAAATAACGCGAGCGTCGGTCGGCACCCTCCAAACGCCGGCAGCACTCTTCTTCGAGACTCAAATGATTAGCCTCGGCGGATGATTTCAGTAATCGATACAGTTGCGTATCGATCTCCAGAATAACTCTGGCCATACCTTCCCGCCTCCCTGCACCTCGCCCTTACTTGAGCGATAAATTCCTTGAACCGCTTGTAACGTGCGTCCTGCCTTTGACGCAAAGTTGTCGTGTCGTGCCTGTAATTTAGTAAATCAGACTGTCGGACTCTCGCCTTGCGTTCAGACGAGCGGTGAAAGCACCTTGCAAATCGACAATAAGCGGTTGCCAGGAAAGACTTTGCAGCGCAATGATCAAGTCAGCGAAAAACGCTATGACGGTCTAGATTCATAGTGTTCACGTTTACATTTCCGGGCAGGAAAGGGGCTGCCCATTGCGCGTCTTGTTGTGCGAATGTTTCCTTCATCCAAGGGAAAAACAGAGCCTGTATGGAAGGAGAAGTTGATGCCTTACCAACCGAATGACCTCCTGAGCCGTCATTTTGAAGAAAGCGGCCACGACCTCATCAGCAAGGTCGAAGAGCAACTCAACCTGGTTTCACCCAACAGTCCGAACATCCCGATCTACCGCGACATGATCCTGACCGTGCTACGCATGGCCCAGGAAGATCACAACCGCTGGAATGCCAAGATCACCCTGCAAACCCTACGCGAACTGGAACATGCTTTCCGTGTGCTGGAACAGTTCAAGGGGCGGCGCAAAGTCACCGTTTTCGGCTCTGCCCGAACGCCGATAGAACATCCGCTGTACGGTCTGGCCCGAGAGCTAGGCGCGGCGCTGGCGCGCTCAGACCTGATGGTCATCACCGGTGCCGGTGGTGGCATCATGGCGGCTGCTCACGAAGGTGCTGGCCTGGCACACAGCTTGGGATTCAATATCACCCTGCCCTTCGAGCAGCATGCCAATCCCACCGTGAATGGCACCACCAACCTGCTGCCTTTCCACTTCTTCTTCACCCGCAAGCTGTTCTTCGTCAAGGAAGCCGATGCGCTGGTCCTGTGCCCTGGCGGTTTCGGTACCCTGGATGAAGCGCTGGAAGTATTGACATTGATCCAGACTGGCAAAAGCCCGCTGGTGCCCGTGATATTGCTGGACGCTCCCGGCGGCAAGTTCTGGCAAGGCGCATTGGACTTCATTCACCATCAACTGGAGGAAAATCGCTACATCCTGCCGACCGATATGAAACTCGTCAGTCTGGTCTACAGCGTGGAAGAAGCTGTGGAGCAGATCAACCAGTTCTACAGCAACTTCCACTCCAGCCGCTGGCTCAAGCATCAATTCGTGATCCGTATGAATCACAAGCTCAGCGACCAGGCGCTCGAACACATGCAGGAGGCATTTGCCGACCTGTGTCTGAGCGATCATTTCCATCAACATGCTTACAGCGGAGAGGAACACGACGAACCGCAGTTCAGCCACCTGGCGCGACTCGCTTTCACCTTCAACGCCCGTGATCATGGACGCCTGCGGGAACTGGTGGACTACATCAACCTGCCAGAAAACCTGGCGCAATCCCAACCCCAGGCGCAACAGCGCTCGCGGGAACCATCCAAGGTTACGTAAGCAAAAAAAAACGGCCCGCTATCGAAATAGCGAGCCGTTTCAGTCAATCGTCCATCCCTCGACCGCTGAACAAGCGGCTGATCATTTCCATGGAATATCCCCGATAACTCAGGAACCTGCCTTGTTTGGCACGTTCCCGGGCGTCTATCGGTAAATGCCCGGAAAACTTTCGCCGCCAGGTGTCTTCCAGTTGCTCCTGCCAGTTGATACCGCTCTCGCGTAAAGCAAGTTCGATGTCGGTACGTTGCAGGCCGCGCTGGCTCAACTCTTCGCGAATACGCAAAGGGCCATAACCGGAACGGGAACGGTAGGAAACAAAGCTTTCGAGATAACGGGATTCGGACAGCAGGCCTTCTTCCGTCAAGCGGTCGAGTGCCGTGTCGATCATTTCAGGGAGGGCGCCGCGTTGACGCAGTTTACGCGTCAACTCGACTCGACCGTGCTCGCGTCGCGCGAGCAGGTCCATTGCGGTTCGCCGCACCGCGACGAGTGTATCGAGTACGGCGGTCATCGGATCAATCAGATATCAGCGTCAGCCAGGTCATCAGCAGTCTCTTTGACTGGCGATGCTTTAACGTCCGGCGCTGGAGTCAGCAACTTGTCGCGCAGTTGCTTCTCGAGCTTGGCGGCGATTTCCGGATTGTCTGCCAGGAACTTGGCCGAGTTAGCCTTGCCCTGACCGATCTTGGTGCCTTCATAGGCATACCAGGCGCCGGACTTCTCAACGAAACCGTGCAGCACGCCCAGGTCGATCATCTCACCGTTGAGGTAGATGCCCTTGCCGTAAAGAATCTGGAACTCAGCCTGACGGAACGGCGAAGCCACCTTGTTCTTAACGACTTTGACGCGGGTTTCGCTACCGACGACTTCATCACCTTCTTTCACCGCGCCAGTCCGGCGGATGTCCAGACGAACCGAAGCGTAGAACTTCAACGCGTTACCACCGGTGGTGGTTTCCGGGCTGCCGAACATCACACCGATTTTCATACGGATCTGGTTGATGAAGATAACCAGGCAGTTGGCGTTCTTGATGTTACCGGTGATTTTACGCAGCGCCTGGGACATCAGACGGGCTTGCAGGCCCACGTGCATGTCACCCATTTCGCCTTCGATTTCAGCCTTTGGAACCAGAGCTGCCACGGAGTCGACGATGATCACGTCAACCGCGTTGGAGCGCACCAGCATGTCGGTGATTTCCAGGGCTTGCTCGCCGGTGTCCGGCTGCGAAACCAGCAGGTCGTCGACGTTGACGCCCAGTTTGCCGGCGTATTCAGGATCAAGGGCGTGTTCAGCATCGACGAAGGCACAGGTCGCGCCGGCTTTTTGAGCCTGGGCGATCACCGACAGTGTCAGCGTGGTTTTACCGGAGGATTCAGGACCGTAGATTTCAACGATACGACCTTTTGGCAGACCGCCAATGCCGAGCGCGATGTCCAGACCCAGAGAGCCAGTGGAGATAGCCGGGATCGCCTGACGGTCCTGATCGCCCATACGCATTACGGCACCCTTGCCGAATTGACGTTCGATCTGACCCAGGGCCGCAGCCAAGGCTTTCTTCTTGTTGTCGTCCATTAAAGTCCTCACGTAATCAATAAGGCCTGACGGCCAACACCTGTATAAGTAGCCAGTATTATTCCACAGCGTTTCAGGATCGCCTACCCCTGATTTGAGATTTCTCCAGTGGCATGGCGCAGCAGCCCCTCTAGCGCGGCCTTGACCGTTTGTCGGCGGACCTCGTCGCGGTTTCCGGGGAAGTGCCGGACCTCACTGAACACCGCCTCCCCGACGCCCCAGGCTAGCCAGACGGTGCCCACCGGTTTGCTCGCGGTACCGCCGTCCGGCCCTGCAACACCGCTGACCGCGACGGCAAAATGTGCATGACTTTTCTCCTGCGCGCCTCGGACCATGGCCTCGACGACCTCGCGACTGACCGCTCCCACCGTCTTGAACAACGCCTCGGGCACATTCAGTTGCAAGATTTTTTGACGGTTGGAGTACGTCACGTAACCAGCCTCAAACCACGCCGAACTCCCCGGAACCCGGGTGATCGCCTCGCTGATCCCGCCGCCGGTGCAGGACTCTGCGGCGGTGACGTGGGCATTGAGAGCCTGCAAACGCCTGCCAAGTTCAGCGGCCAGTTGGGTGATTTCTTTCACGGTCATCTCCTGAGCAAGCGGAATGAGAACTACCGTACACGAGCGTAACGCGCTTGCAAGGCGCAGGATCGATCAAAATGTTAACGAGCGAGGGCTCTGATATAAGCCTGACAGGCCTGCAAGGCGATCAATCCGCGATCCCCGGCGTCGGTGATGGCGATAATTCGCTGAGCATGCGCAGGGTCAAGTCGGGCGCGCGCGATTCCATGATCCACGCGGCTGGCTCCGGAGGTGGTTGGCACTGCACAGACAGAGGCCGCGTCACGGGCATCGAGGAGGACTGACAGGCGCACATCAGCAGTGGCAAGACGATCGCGCAGGCGACCTTGATCACGTTGGGCATCGCTAAGCGCTCGGTAATGGGTTTGTTCGCTGGTCGAAAGACGCTGCTCCAGGGCCAGACGCTTGTCCTGCTCGGTCTGTTGCCGGGTTGCGGCGGCCAGCGTCAGTTGATTCAGTGCCTCGGCGTGCAGCGTGGCCTGTTCCGCCAGTTGCCGGCCATAACGCCAATCCTGAAAGCGCCAGGCCAGCGCCGCCGAGCCGCCGGCCAACACAGCCAGAAACACAACAACGCCAATGATGCGGTAAGGCACCGGGATCAAACCGAAGGCTGGCATAACACCGCCCTCGCCCGTGCCCAGAGTTGCAAGCGATCCTGCAAACCGTTCAGGCCGCCGTTGATGCGACGGGTGATGCTGTTGAACTGGTCGCGGTCGGCCAGTTCATTGAAGCCATTTTGCTCCCAGAACCACGCGGCTGACTCGGCGGCCCATTGCGGTTGCTCCAGCAACTCAGGCAGAGACAGCAAGCGCTCGTCGCCGAATAGCCCGAGGCTGCATTGACGGTAGTTGTTGCGCCCGGTGATCTGGATCAGTCCACGGCCTCGGTACTTCTGGCCGTCACCGTCCGCCTTTGGAGTGTTGCCCAAACGAGCCGCAAGGGTGCCAGTGTCATATTTGCTCAGGTATTGGTCATTGCCCACTTCACGCACGTACTGCAATTGTCCAGATTCATGGCCGACTTGGGCGAGGAAAGCGGCGATGCGTTTGAGGGAATTGATATTGCGGTGGGCCATGGCGCTGTTGAGGGCGGAAATGAAAACGCCCGCTTGAGAGCGGGCGTTGGGGAAAATTTGTTGCAACTGCGTTGAAGTAAGAGACATGGTTCATGTTCCATTTGCCGTTTTTTTAAACCAGACCGGCGCCAGGGGTTTGCTGAAGTCTTTTGGAAAGTTGGCTAGCGAGGGCCAGTCGCGCAGATCCTGCCGGTAATCCAACAGCTCGTCATATTGATCGCTGCTCAAAGTCAACGGAGTGCCGGCAGCTTGCTCATCGCGATCACGGTCGACCAGCCATTGGCTGGCGGCCAGTTCCTGGTTCCGCCAGGCTCGGGCTACTGTGGCTGGTTCAGGTTCTGCCTCCGGATCGTCTTCCAGCATGGCGAGCAATGGCACACCACCACTCGCCAACCATTGCTGGTATTCATCCCAGAAACGGTGATGCCGAGGCACGGTTGCTCCGTCAGGCAGACGAATGACAGTGGCCGGGTCTTTAGTGAGTTGATAGTGCATAGGGAAAACCTCCTTAAAGTTCGGCATCGGCAGTGGCGTGAATGTAATAAGTCTGAGTAACCAGCCCGATATCGGAGTTATCTACCCAGATGCCGCGAGTCGACACCCCAAGAGGTCGAGCATTAGCCGATGAAACTTCATCGCTCCCCGAACGCCATTGCCCAGCGACCCCCTTCGAAGTAGTGGCAAACAAACTGAGACTTGGAATAGTTCTCTTCTCAACCTTGAAGGTCCACTGAGCCATGGGCTGTGAAGCAAACCCCGTCTGGCCCTGTCTCACGGTGGACAACAGTGCACCGTAGGGACCTGTCATGCTTCCAGGCGGCAGATCCTGGCTATAGGTTTTTTCGTAATAACGCTGGCACAACATCAACTCATCGCCAGGACTACGGAGTTCGAACGGCGTCGACACCCGCCCCTCTTCCAACTGGATCTGTGCCAGGTCTATCACCTGCAAAACATTCAAAGGCAGGTCGAAGGAGAGCCGCAGAAAGTCATTGCCGCTACTTCCCAACGTTTTGCCTGCCAGGGACGGTATTTGAATCGTCGCGCTGTATCGGGTCCAGGAAGTTTTGAGTTGAAAGCTGCCAACCGGCGTCACTGTATCCACACTACCGCCCGCTCCGAAATACTGCGCGACAGTCACATTGATCTGACGCGCCGTGTCGGCTTTGGCCCAGAACGTCAGCGTCGCGGTTTTCCCCGCCAAGGTCCTGACCGACTCGATAGCCTGGGAAATTTTATGCACGCTGGCGCCAACGCCCGCGGTGATTTGCTGCCAACGCATAAAGTAACGGGGTTCATTGGGCACCTCGCCCTGCCCCAGCGCAAAGCTCTGCCGGGAAATATTCACCCCGGCGTTTCCGTTCCAGTCGCAACGAAAACGGTCAGCGATATAGGCACCGGTGTAAGGCCCCAAGTTGACCGTGCCGCGCTGCCAGATATCGAAATTGCCGTTAATCATCAGATTCTTGCGATAAACCTGCACCGGAAAATTCTGTTGCGGGTCGAGTTTGGCCAACTCTTTAATGGCCAGGCTCAGTTGATCCGTTTGATTCTCGGAAGGCATCAGCCCCGCGGCGGTGATGGCGTTGAGAATTTCCTGGGTGACGCTATTACCCCAGCTGGCTGGAATCAGGGAGCCGGGAGTTCCTGCTATCGGATTTTCATCGGCAAATCTACCGTTGACCAGTCCTGCACTGGGGACGCTTTTTGGATAGTCCATTTGACCTACTCAAGTTGAAGGGCATAAAAACAGGCAATGCAGTTACTCGGTCGAGCCTGGAACCTGAGGCCAGTGGATCTCTGCTGGAAAGGTTACTTGCCGTTCAAGGCGATTCAACTCAACGCTGTAGAGCTTCCACTCCATCAATGCCAATTGCTCATCGTGAGTGGCGTCGCCGATATCTTCGGCGTATTGAAGCGGGGCTATACGCAGGACGGCGTCACGAAGCAGCGCGTCTCGTTTGGTCAGCACCTGATTCCTGGTATCCGCTAACCGCGCTTGGTCGTCGAACTCCCAGGCATTATCACGCCAGACATAAAACTCCCCCGGCCATGGAGCAGTAGTAAAGGTCTCGGGCAATTCCCCAAGTTCACCCCACATCTGCTGCGCCCCACCCTCTTTGCGATACACCAGACCGCGTCGGTCGATCACTTCGCGCGGAACGTTGTTGACCAGCGCCCATGTACGGCCGCTTTCTGGTGGAGGTAATTCAAATGAGAGTTCAACAGCATTACTGGGCAGTTGAATGCCGATCCCCGGCGTCACGAAGAACTCCACCGGCCCCGACAAGGCGCCCGAGTTATCAATCAGATAATTAAACATGGACACCTCAGATAAGTTTGATACGGCCGGGAAAGGCGATGTTGCGTGGGCGAGTCTCTGATCCGCCGGAAAATCCGGTAGCACCGGCTTGCCAAAGTGAGTAGTTGTTGGAGCCGCCGCCCATCATCTGTGTGCCGAAGGAACCGGCACCCGGCGTTGAGTGGTTGTGAGACTCGATTTGGCCGGCCTGCCAGCTACCCGCCGCACGGCTTGCATCTACCGCACGCAACTCATCAAGAACTCGCACAAACTCACCACGGGCCTCTGGGCTACGGAAGGTCGTGGCGCCGTCGCCCGAGGTCCACATACCCTCTTTACCCGCGCGCAACGCTTCGGTGGTGAGCATCCCCGACGCCTGCGCGTGATCCCAAACCCACGGCCACTCGGTACGATTGAACAGATATCCATTGAGCACACCATATCCACCCGGCATCACCGTCGAAGAGGTCTCAAAAACTACCCGTCCCAGCGTCGTACCGTCATACCGCCCAACAGGCCACCAATTACCCGAGGCATCACTGCGCAGATGCCACCAATCGCCCGCCCCCATCAACACCAAAAACGGATAGCCACCCGCTCTCAGATGGGTGTGAAACTTGATGGAATCTGTGTCCGAACAGCGAACGACCAACCGATTAGCAGTGTTATCCACCCGTCGCACGATCACATCACGAATCCCCAAACCGGTGTTGGCCACTGGCAGGGTAACGGTGGTGGCCCCAGGGTTTGCATCAATCAGCACCAGACCGAGCTCTTCCGGCGCCAGCAGCTTCGATGCCGCTAGCCGGGTCACCACCGGACGCATCGGACTGCTCACACCGATAATCGCCTGAATCGCCTTCAACAACTGCCCCGTGTCCGCCTCCAACGGCGCCATCCCGGCGCCAGCCACCACACTCAAAATCTCCTGCGTAACGGCATTGCCCCACACCGCCGGAATCAACGATCCAGGCGTACCAGCCACGGGGTTTTCATCGACAAACCGTCCGTTGACCAGTCCGACACTGGGGACGCTTTTTGGATAATCCATTGTTTATGCTCCCTGTAATAAAGCCCTGCATGGCTATTGGCACAACAGCGCAGCAGGCTGTGTTTGAATAAAAACAAAAACGCCCACGGATAAGTGGGCGTTGGGTACAGCGGATATTTCGAATGAACTAGCCAGCCAGGTCGCTCACCACATTACGGATAGCGGCAATCGCCTCATCACTGACTTGATTGGCGAGATCGGTTTTGCCTTTGGCGATATGAACTTTGATTTGTTCTTTAGCTTTCAACCGAAGGGTTCGAAGTGTCAGCAGGCTTTCATTGAATTGAGCGGCTTTAGCGAGAATCTGGTCCGCAGCCTGCCGGGCAGTCCGACCTTTAACAACCCAGGCGGACACGGCCAGTGGTACAGACTTTTTGGGGTAGCCCTCCTCCTTGAAAACCTGTGCCTGAGCAGCAGCATTTGCATACTCCATCAAGCGAAGCGGATCGCCGACAATGACCTGGCGAGCATTGTCAGCCGCCTCGTCCACCCGTGCACAAAGCTGATCAATCTCCATATATTCCAGCCTCAACGCATCGGCGGGATCCGGTACCCACTGACTTCCATCCCAGCAATGCCCTGGAGAGGGTTGAGGTACTACTACGTTCGTCAGCTCGCCCTTATAAACCAGATGCGGCAACTCTTTCCTGACCCATTGCTCAGCGGTAATTTTCAACACGCCCGCATCCGTCGCGGGCGCAGCAAAGGCGAACAATTCGGTGTCTTGCCATTCAATTACCACGCCTGAGCGACGGCAATAAAGAACTTGTTTTGTCATGTTTTCACCATTCAACAATCATGAGGCCGGGCGCTCCCTGAGCACCGGACTGGGCGCTGCCTAATCCCGGAATGTAGTAACCACCCGCACCACCGCCACCGGCGCCAAAGCCATAGGCCGGTTTGCCGGGATACCCTGAAGTCGTGCCGGAACGAGCGGAGCTTCCGCCGGTGCCGAAAGGCCCGCTTGCCCCAAATCCCCCATAACCAGCTGCTACGCTGGATACGCTATCTGTCGCGTCCGCTCCAGCAGGAAAGCCTTGCCCCCCAGCGGGGCCTGGAACAAACCCGGCGGCGTTGACACCTGGAAGGCCTGGACTACCGCCGGATAACACAAGCAGAGCACCTGATGCTCCCACGAGCGTATTGCCACCAGCCGTTGCAGCCACACCAGCGCTTCCTCCAGCTCCCGCAGCGCCGATAACAATCGGAATCACCTGTCCAGGTGTCACCGCTACCAATAGTTTGATGACCGGTTGACCGGCACCGCCGCCACCTCCTCCTGAAGCAATTGCGCTGGTGCCACCAGGACAAGCACCTCCACCGGCACCGCCGGCACAACCGCTGAGCCAAATCTTCGTCACGCCCGCCGGGACAGTGAAACTGCCATTTGCAGTGAATCGCTGGATGCCGAGACCCGCAGACGAACGACTGATACTACGAATCGCCCCCAAAAGCTGGGTCAGATTGAACTCACTGGGTGTCAGGCCGGCAGCGGTGATTACCTCAAGGACTTCACTCGTGACACCATTACCCCAGCTCGCCGGAATCAACGACCCCGGCGTCCCAGTCAACGGATTTTCATCGACAAACTTCCCATTCACCAACCCGGCGCTGGGCACACTGTTCGGATAATCCATTCCTCTACCCCCTAGTCATAATTGATGTGCACCTTGGTATGCGCCGGTGCGCTGCGATGGATCAGGCATTCCAGGGCCGAGCCCGGGTTCGTGCCAAACCGCTCACCCCAGTAACTCGCGCCAAAACGTCGGCCCAGCAGCAGGCGGCCACCGGTGTTGAGCGTCCACATGAAATGCGCCTGCCATGTTCCGAAGTGCGCCTGGCCAAACCGGGCCCGTCCCATTCGCGGGACTTCAAGCTCGGTGATGGTGGCGTTCGGATAACCTTGGCTCTTGGCGATCTCGACGTAGTAGCTGATGGCCTGGCTGCCAACAGCGAGCAGTCGCCGGCGTACGGCGAGTCGGCGGTCGTCGAACAGTGGCGTCGCGCCCAGGCACGGGTCGGGCAGGTTCATCACCCGCTCCCAGTCCGGCACCAGTTCACTGACGCCAGCCGGGTCCATTTCGTTGAGCAGGTCAGCGGCGCGAGCGTCGAGTCGGGCCAGTTCCTGGGCGACGCCTTCAAGGACTTTTTCGAGTTCCGGGACCTGCTCCGGGTCCCACGCCGGACCGCTGGGTAGCAGGCTGCGCAGTTGGGCCTGGTATTGCGCGGCGGTTCTGATCACTGCCATACGCAACCTCCGAAGGTCAGCAACTGGTTGCTCTGGGCTTCGACGTCGGCGGTAGGTGATTTGAGATCGTGATCACTTTCGCCGGTCGCGCTGCTGATGGCTTCACGGATGTGACTCACCAGCAGAGTGTCGCCCAGGCCGCCTTCGCGGTTATGCAGATCGCGCAGTTGCGCCTCAACGGCGGCGCGTACGGCCGTGGTGTCGGGCTTCAGGCTGAGTCGGTAGGTCACCGGCACTTGTACCGGCGGCAGCACACGCAACTCAGCGGTGACTGGCCGCAGAGGTTCGATGTAGGCCTGAACTTCAGCCAGTTGTTCGGGATTGGGGACGGGTTGCACATCGTCGTCACGCATGATGTACAGACTGACAATGCCGGGGCCAGGATAGCTGCCGCGACACCAGGCACGGGTCACCCCCGGACATTCGAGCGCCCAGGTTTCGTAGTCTTGTGCCGAACCGCCGTGAGGAATGATCCGGTAAGAACGAATCACCCGAGACCGCAGGGACTCCAGACTTTCCCGAGCGATTCCGCCGGTCAACCCCGGCGCCAGCACCGTGAAGCTGTTGCCGATAATGCCCAGAATCGGCTGCACCGGAATCAGCGTCATGCCGGCGTCGGCATTCCCGAGGCTGCCGGCGTCGAGGGCGGCGATGGTGGTGCTGTTGAGGCCGTTGCTGGTGGTGCGCGAAGCGGTCACTTTGTAGGTGCGACCGTCGTTCGATTGCAGCAGCGTATCGACGTCCAGCACAGCGCCAGCGCTGGCGGTAAAGCTGACGCTGCCACTGGCCGATTGTGCGGCTTTGCGCGGCTGGTTCAGACGCAGTGCGGCGATCCTTTCCAGGGTCGACTCATCGGCCTTGTCCGGGAGGATCTGCTCGGCGATCCAGTTCAGATAGCCATACAGGCCATAGGCGGCGCCACCGAGGGTACGGGCCAGCACTTGCGCATCGGACTGGCGCAGCGAATCGCTGGCCAGGTCGCTTTGGGTGCGTTTGATCAGCACCGGCAGCGAAGGGGTTTCAAACGGCATAGATCACCTGCCAACTGTTATCAGGATTGATGTCCAGGCGCTCGCCGTCGGCCAGGGTCAGGACCGTGCGCAGGTTCAGGCGCTGGGCGTCGAGGCGTTCGCTGATGATGTCGATGGCGCTGCAATGGCCGTCGTCGATCAGCCATTGCAAGGCTTCGCGGGCATAGAATTCGGCGTCCATCTGGGTCTGTCGGGTCAGCTTGACCCGGCGCAGCAGCCACAGGCGTGAGCCAATACGGTCGTCCGCGACCGTAGGAAAGGTGTCGCCCCACCAGCCGAAACGTTCTTCGTCATCGAGGGCATCGTCATCGGCGGCGCGGCGCCAGGTGAACAGGCTGATCAGCACTGAACGGGTCAGTGCGGCGTGGAGGTTCTGGCTGATAAACATCACTGGCCTCCCGCCGGCACGCCGGTCTGGCCGTTGCCCGCCTGCACGCCGACGTGCACGTGCTTGATCTGGCTGATGCCAGCGGCAATCTGATCGCCCTGAGAGACGATCTTGCCGGTCTGGGTCAGGGTCGGGGTGTCGATGTTCACGGCGGTGCTGGCGCGGATGTTCAGGGTGGCGGTTTCGATGTCGATGATCCGTCCACGCTTGAAGTGGATCTTGTCGCCTTCGTCGGTGTAGATCGCGACTTCGCCCTGGGCCAGTGCCTTGAGGCGATAGCGGCGGTCGGCGACCACCAGCACGACGGCGTGAGAACGATCACCACCCAGAAACGTGGCGATGCCTTCAGCGCCAGCCAGCGGATTGCTGGTGAAACCGTAGGGTTCGAAGTGCTCCATGTCGTCGTTCACTTCGCCGGCGGTGAGGCGCATTTGCAGCGATTGAAGCTTGGTGGCCGAGTTGGCGAGCACGACAGTGCCGCGCGCCAGGAGGCGTGTCAGTAGGCTCATTGGGTTTCCTCTGGAGTCGGGCCGAACACAGAACACTGTGGAAGCGGGCTTGCCCCGGGCGGCGTTCCGACGATGGCGGTGGATCTGTCAGATAGATGTCGAATCAACCGCCGTCTTCGCGGGCAAGCCCGCTCCCACAGTTTTAGTGTCAACCTCAGGTTTTCTTGGGAGGCACCGGATTCGCATCGAAGGTGTAAGGCGGCGCCACTTGCAGCGTGGTGACCGAGCCCTGTTCGGACAGCGAGTAAGTCACCTTGGAGATCAGCATGTCGTGGTCAAAACCCAACACCTTGTCGATCACCCGCACCAAGGTGTTGTGCTTCCACAAGTCACCGTTGGACTGCCGCCAGCCTTGTACCCGATAGGTCGTGGTGCCAGCCTTGCCGACGCGAATACCGCTTTCCCAATCGGCACGTTGCTGCGCCAGTTCCGGGGTCAATTGCGCGCTTTCGTTGATCACGGTGATCCGCTTGCGCCCGATAATCGGGTCGGTGGAAACCCCGGACACTTCGCTCACGGCCGCACCGCTCTTCTCGTCGCCGCCCTTGTGCTGACCGATCACCCGGTACTCGGAGAACACCTGGCTGAAGTCCATCGGCGCGTTGGCCGACAGAATGTTCTTGCCCAGCTCAAGCACGTCACTGGCTCGCCCACCGCTACCCGGTCGGGCCAGTACCACCCGACCTTCGGCGTCATCGGTGGAAAACACCCGAAACAGCGTGAGCAAGCGGTCGACCGACTGAAAGACCGTTTCCCCCGGCACGATCGTGTGACTGCCGAGTCGCGCGGTGTCGGGGATTTCACTGACCACTTTCCCGGCATAAGGTGAGGCCAACGCCTGAACGATGCTGAGCAACGATTGCTGATGCCATTGGTTGGGCGTGTTGATCGCCGCACAGTCCACCAGGTCCTGAGTCTTCGAACTGCCTTCGATACTCAGGCTGATCTGCCGCCCGTCATAGCTGATCGGCGCCTTGAACACATACCCACTGAGCACCAGATCGCAGCCGATTCGCACTTGGCAGGGCGCACCCGGGCGGATGGGTCGGTCGACCGTCTGCCCCGGCCATTGCCAGGTGATGTCGAGTTTGAAGGTGCGGAACTGACGCTCCAGGTCCGCAGTGATTTCAACGCTTTTCCAGCCGCCGTACTCCAGACCGTCAACGGTCAGCAACACGCTGTTATCGAGTTCATTCATGGTCTATTCCCCCAGGACTTTTACGTCGTCCAGCGGGAGAAACCCCGGATGAATAATGCCGTTGCGCTGTAGCACTTCAGCGATTCGCGTGGCGTCTCCACTTTGCTGATAGATCACGACCAGCCCTGGAAGGCTTTGCTTGAAAGACTTGCTGACCAGTCGAACGCCCGACGACGCGACCGCCTTCAAATGCGCCCGGAGGGCCTGACGCAGATTGCTCATCGCCAGATAGTGCGCGGGGTCCGCCTTGGCCTCGGGCAGCTTGAACACTTCCTCAAGTGCCGTACGCAAGGCCTCCAAATCGTCGACCACCGGAACGTCCTGGTGCGTGGTCGGTCGCACAGCCTGATGCCCGACCGGCAGGTTGGTGACCCGCTTGACGGCCTGTGAAGCCACCGGCATCGAGGCGACCCACTGGGCCACTTGCACAATCAAAGTGTCCTGCACCAGGTTGGTCAGCGCCTGGGCCGCAGCGGTGGTGTCCTTGCCGGTGGTGAGCTTCGGCGCATCAGCCTTCTTGATGGCTTCGACCTGCTGGGAGACGTTGGCAATCACGCCACGATAACCTTCACGGGCGAAGTCCTTCAGTTCGTTGATGTCGCCGATCAATCCCTTGAATTGCGCTGCCACATCCTTGGGCAGTTCCTTGACGGCTTTGACCAGATCGCTGATCTGCTGGTACTCATCGATCAACGGCTGAAGGTGCTGCTGAATCACCTCGTAAGCCTCCTTGATGCTGTTGCGCAGGTTGGCAATGCCGATCCGCGCAGCCTTGATCAAAGTCATCGCGTCTTCGAAACGCTTCACTGCAGAGCCCAGCAAGCTGTCGGCCGACACCAGCAATAGCGTCTGCGTGCTGACCGCCGCCGTGGGAAACGGCACCGGTTGATCGGGGTAAAACTTCAGGATAAAGGTCACCAGCCCGCCGTCCTGGCGGGTGTGGGTCATGTCGCATTCGCCGACCTTGACCTGCAGACGCCCCAGCCAAGGGTGAACCAGCTCACCACTGCCCTGTTCCAGCGCCTTGAGCAGTTTGTCGCGCTGTTCCAGGCAGTCGGGGCCGACGATAAATGCGGTCAAATCGTGAATCTTCGCCTGCAGGCCAAGGCCCTCGAAATACGGCAGATCCCGCTGCGGATACTCGTGCAACTGGCCTTTTTGGCCGACCGGGTTTTTCGCCTGATCGACCCAGAACTGGACGCCGCGAAACGATGCCGGCATCAAACGATCACGCCAGCTCATTGGAACCTCCAAGGGACAGTGTGCGGTAGCCGATGCGCGAATTGAGCGCCAGCGCCGGTTGATTGGTTTGCGGCTGATCGGTGCGCATGCCGGCCGGCGCATTTTCGAAGCGCACGGTCAGGCCGCCTTCGAGTTGTGTGCGGCTGTTGGCGGCGCTTTGTTGAATCAGGGCGCTGGAGTTTTGTGTCAGGGAACCAGGCTGCATCGAGGGTTTGTGCGGCAGATTGCCGGGCAGCACTGACAGGCTTTGTGGTTGCTCGGTATCGGCGCCAAAAAACGCCGGCGCAAACTTACCTTGGCCTTCGGCATTGGTTTTTTCTTGAGCCTCGGTCAAGCCTTCGACCTTGCCGGTCACACGGGTGACAAGGCTGCCGAAACCACCGGCAAAGAATTCCTTGATCGGCGCGACGACGCCTTGCAGCTTGTCCCACCATTGGCTGAACCATTCGGTGATCGGCTCCCAACGCTGTTTGATCTCTTCCAGCGGAAACCAGTCAAACAGGCTGCGCAACGTGCCGTACATCACCAGAGCAGGGGCCTTGATGCCGTCCCAGATCCCGGAAAACAGTTCGGTGACCGCGCCCCAGCCGGCGATGATCAACTCCCGCGGCGACCAGTCGAACAAGCCGTGCAGAAAGTCCATGACCGGCACCGACAGCGCTCTGAGCAAATCCCAGATCGCCGAAAACAGGCCCGTCAACGGCGTCCAGTTGCTGATGATCAAACCCAGTGGTGACCAGGAAAAAAGCGTCTGGAAAAAACCAATGATCGGTGTCGCCACCGCTTTGATGACGTCCCAGATCGCCGCGAACACGGCGGTGATCGGTCCCCAATGGCTGATGATTTGTCCCAGCGGCGTGAAGGCGAACATCGTCCTGAAGAACTCGACCATGGGCATCACGACCGGAGCAATCTTTTGCCAGAGCCCGGCGAAGAACGCCGATATGGGTTTCCAGTTGGCCACAATCAAACCGGCTGCCAGGGCGATGCCCGTAGCAATCAACACGATGGGATGGGTCTTGAGCACCATGTTCATCAGATCGAAAACCTGGGTCGCGCCGGTCACGGCGGTTTGCATTGCCGAAAACGCAATGGCACCGGCCGCAAGTCCCTCGACCAGCTTCGGGTTGTCATTGAGCAGACTGCCAAAGCCAATGAGCAGCGGCTGAATCCCTGCCGTGACGGTCGCGACGGCAGGTTGTAACGCGGTGTTTGCGGCAACCGACACCTGCTCCATCGACCGACTGAACACATTCAGGGTTTGCGCGGCGCTGGTCGGTACGCTCGGCACATCGACACCTTTGGCGGCCTCATTGACCTCGGTCAATTGGCCCTTGAACGCAGCGGACGCCTTGATCCCGTCCACGAAGGGCGTGATCACGCTGCCACCCTTGAACAGACCGCTGATGTCCAGCTTGCCCAGCCCCGTCTGTTCAAGGTGTGTTCTGAAGCCCTCGACCTTCGCTCGAAGGCGGGCCAGCTTGGAGGGCACTTCATCGCCCCCCGTCAGCTGGACCGGTGTTTTATCTTCCTTTTCCATGTCTGCCATCACTGCACCTGCTGCATCGCATTGATCCGTTGCGCGTGCTCCAGCGATTCGCGGAGCACATCCAAAGGCCTGGCCATCATCTGTTCGGGGTCAACCTTCCAGAACCAGGCCAGGTCATAGGCGACTGAAATCAGGTCGGTGATGGCTCCGACGCCGCACTCATGAAAAAACTCGCGACGGCCCAGCTCAGCGCGTTGAGGTCAGCCAGATCCAACTGATTGACCGACGACGGCGGGATGCCGGCGCACACCGCGATGTATTTGGCCGCGACGTCCATGTCGAGGCTGACTTCTTCGCTCTTGTCGATCTTGTACGGCAGCGCCTTGATCGCTCGAACTTCCTGCACCGTCGGGCGACGCAGGTTGAGTTCGGTCAAGGGCTCGCCGTGAGCTTCGATCGCAACGTGAAGCTTCACGGCGCCAGTCATTGCCAGGTCCCCTTGATGCCTTCGAATTTCAATTCGATGGTGGCGTCGTCGCCCTTGGAGACAGGCTCTTCCACCAGGTAAGCGCCGGCCAGTACGTAGACTTTGCCGTTGCTGAATTCGCAGGTGACGGTCATGTCGGTGCCTGCGATCAGTTGCTTGAGCGGGAAGTCAGCGGTGTGCAGCGCTGTCACTTTGAACGACGGGGCGATGTCGGTTTCCTTGTAGAAACCCGGTACGACGGTTTCCCGTTTCACAGCCAGCAACGGCGCTTCGCAGCCGCCATTGATAGTCAGTTGAGCGCCGTCCACTTTGACGTAGCAGGTGCCCGCAATCAGTTGACCCATGGTGTTTCTCCCTTCAAATAAAAAGCCCACGCGAAGTGGGCTGAAATCACACAGTCAAAGGCAGCGATCAGGCTGCGTCGTCGTACTGCAGACGGAATTGGTTGAGCAGCGCGAACACGCGCAGGCCGTTGATGTAATCCGGCGGGAACAGCACGTTGACCCGGCTCGGGTCCTGCACATCCCGCTCGACAATCAGGTGTTCGGCGAACAGCTCGGCGTTTTCGACGTGGCCTTCCAGTTCGAGCTTGGCGTACTGGGCAATCAGCTCACCGCGAATAGTGCTCGGGGTCACGATCGGCTGGCCGGCGCCGAAACGGGTGCCGTCGGAGGCCAGTTTGTGGCGACCGTATTTGCTGGTGATCACGCTTTGCAGACGACGCACGATAAACGCCGACTGGTGCATGGTTTCGCTGTCCAGGTAGGAATTGTCTGCCTGGCCGTAGGCGTTCTTCTGATAGGTGGTAATCGAACGCTGAATGCGCACGTAGCCGCCTTCGTAGTACGCGGTGGCGATGCCGTAATTGAGCAGCGACTGACGCTCGGTCAGGGTGAAACGCTCGCTGGCCGGCGCCGGGTCTAGGCCTGGCAGGCTGCCGCTTTGGGTCGGACGGCTGGCATCGGCGGAGATGAACACCGATGTGCGCGCAGCGAGTGCAGCGGCCTGAACCCAGAACGGTTGCGGTACGCCCGGTTCCAGTGCCTGGAGGGTCATGTGCTGGTCGTTACGCATCTGACCGGCCGCCACCAAAGTACCGATGGTGCCGCGCTTGGCGCTGTAGACATGACCGAACAATTGCTTGGCCCACGACCAACGACCGGTGCTGTCATCCATGACGGCTTGCCAGGTGTTGAGGGTCGACAGGTCCGAGAATGGCATGCAGATGAACTCGAACGGTTCATCGCCCAGCGCCGCTACCGCAGCGACCTGATCCGGCACACCGGCACCGCCGGTCATGGCGGTGATGGCCGTGGTCAGGCCGGCCGGGGTTTCTTCGCCATTGCTCTTGCCCAGGCGATTGAATTGCAGGCTGATGTCGTTACCGCTGTCGCCCGTCCATTTGGCGCTCAGGGTCACGATGCCTTCAACGGCTGCCGCGCTGACCGGCAGATCTGCCGAGGCGTTGATTTTCAGCGCCAGCGCGGTAGCGGCCTGAGCTGCCGTGGCGCCATTGACGATGGCTGCTTGAACACGAACGCCGCCAACGTACAGGTTGAGCACACCGCTTTGAGTGGCCGCCCCGGTCAGGGTCAACACGCCTTTGGCGATGCTGCCTTCGGTGTTATGCAGCGGTAGGCACCAGATTTCGCCGATCGGGTCGGTCTTGCGCCAGGTTTCATACATCGAAGCGAGCATCGAGCCCTGGCCGCCAATGCTTTTGGCCAGCGCCACGCTGGACACCAACACCAGTTTGCCAACCTCGGCCGGCGCAATGTTGTCGTTGACCTGAGCGACGATCAAACGACGCATGGCCGACGACGCACTATTGGCAGCCGAATTGTCCATCTCGGCGTAAAACAACGGCACACGAATGTCCGCGGGGATGTTGCTGAATCCGATCGCCATTATTTGGCTCCCTGTGGTTTTGCCGCTTTCACGGCTTTGGTAGTGATATCGCCATCGGCCAGACGTCGACGCCACCAGGCGTTGTCCGGCACTTCACGGCCCTCGAGGGGCAACAGATCGCCCGCTTCCGGGTCGGGCACGGCACGGCCTGGGGCCGGCAGCACGGTGATGCGTTTGCTCATGGGGTTACGTCTCCAGAGAAAGTCAGTTCCAGGCGTCCGTCGGGGCCTGGCCGTTGCAGATTGGGGTCCGCCGGATCGATCGCATCGACCCGCACGGTGACCCCGGTAAAGGACGACAAACCGTCCAGTTCACGTTCGTGCCAGCTCTCCGCAGGCTGACCAGGCAGATTGCGGCCGAGCTGGAACTCGGCATAAAAACGCAGGCGATACAGCGCACGGCTGCTGTTGATGGAAACCAATTCGCCGCCGTCGTAGGTGATGGCGTCGTAATCACTGCCGGGCTTGAACCCCACCAGCGCCCGCCACAGTTCGGCCCGCAGGTCGTGCAACAGATCCAGCGCTTTTGTAGCGTCGGTGGTGTCGAGCACCAGGGTCACTTCGAAGCGGTCGCGAATGGTCTGCCTCGTAACGTTTTGCGCCACGTTTGCGCCCGCCGGATCGGCCATCGGCACCACGTAGGCACAAGGAGTTGAAAGCGGGGTATTGGCTTGCAGCGTTTCGAGGTCGATGCCGGCAGCCACGCGACCGGCGAGGGTTGGGCAGTGATCGCGCAGTTGGGCAATCAGGGGGCTGATCTTCATGGTGTTTTCACCGGGCAATAAAAAACCCGCTTGTTGGCGGGCTTGAGTGAAAGGTACTGGCCTTGGGAAACCCGCGTCCTTGTGGGTCGGATGCCGGTCGGCACCGCTGCTCGCCATTCCATTGGGCTTTGTGATCAGTGATCCTGGCGAGGATCTCGCGGCGGCACTTCGCAAACGCCAATCCGCTTGGCCGCCCAGCGCTCATAAAGGCCAATGGCAACGTCTGCCCCGGCCATCGCCGTCAGGCAACCGAACGCGCAAGCCGTCCATATCGACACGCCGGCGGCATACAGCAGCATGATGGCCGAGACCCCGCAGACCATGCAGGCCCCGGATCGCAAGGCCAGGCGCCGCAGCAATGACCAGCCGCGGGCGCCCTCCTTATCGGCGCGCCACATTTCGCCGGACACCCCGCCCACCAGGGCGAGGACGATGACGAGCCAGATCGGCATGTCCAGCAACGCTTGTTGCTCGTTTGTCATGTCACGCCTCCTGGGGGTGATTGATGAGTGATGTGTGTGTCTTTCAAACGGTGTCTCGTGAGTTGCCTGACGGTAGGTAGGCATTCCAAAAAGCCCGGCGCTAACCGGGCTTTTCAGAATGCGATCCTTCGCATTGACCTTTCGGCGCTACTGGCGCGGTACGGATCGATTCAAATTGTTTTTCCGACCGCGGTCCCTGCCCGCCGGATAACTGCTTGTGGTGCTTTACGCTGCACACCCGGGTCAGTTGCCAACCCTCTGAACCGTTGAGGCCGGTTCATCGCTGCCTTTGTGGTGGAACTAAAGAGCTTTGCTTCGAGCTGCTTTTGAGCTGCTTTTGAGCTGCTTGAGACAAAGAATATGCATGGATGCATATACAGTCAATGCATTGATGCATTTATTTATGCATTAAAAATGCACAGACGCATGAAAGCCCCGCAGACAAAGGCGCTGGTGGTTTTTGGCAGGCGAAAAAAACCCGCTCGATGGCGGGTTTTATCTGACAGCGGTGAGGTTAACGGGCGTACATGCCCCACCAGAAGACGTGACCGAGGATGACAATCTGCTCTTCCTGGATTTCCTGGAAGGTGTAGTCCTCGTCCGGATGTTCGTCGCGATTGAAGCTGCGCAGGCGTATCCCGGTAGGCAGGCGATAAAGCTGTTTCACTCGCAACTGGCCGTTATGGTTGATGGCATACAGGTCGCCATCCACGATATCGCCGATCCCGCACTTGCCGGCATTAACGCCGACGGTGGCGCCGTCGCGCAATACCGGCAACATACTGTTGCCGCGCACCGTCACGCATTTGGCCTGGTCGAATTGAACGCCGTTGTGGCGCAGACTCCGCTTGCCGAAGCGCAGGCTAGAGCGCTCGCTCTCTTCGATGACGAACCTTCCTGATCCTGCAGCCAATTCAACCTCGCGAAGAAAGGGGACCGATACCTCGTCGTCATCGACGGGCGTATCGTCGTCCCACAGACTTATGTCCTTGAGTTCCGAATGCAATTGATCGCGCCCGGTGCTGGCTGCAGGCGCGACATCCGCACGGCCCCGCAACTGGTCGGTGCTCACGGCGAAGTACTCGGCAATCTTCGAGATGTGTTTATCCGAGGGATCGACGATCTTCCCGCTGAGGATCCGCGAGAGAGTGGATTGAGGCACGCCGGTGCGACGGTGAAGCTCCGTGGGGGAGATCCCGTGCTGATCGAGCAGCACTCTTAAGACGGTAGAAACATTGCGTTTTTGCATAAAGCGCATAGTGCTTGTTCTTTTCGCGGAAGACAAATGCCAAATTGCATAAATTGCGCATATGTCGTGCATAGACAGAAGAAATGTATCGCGGGGCTTTCATGCCTGCGTCGGGTGGACCGCCCATGTTAACCTTGCGCCCATCGCGGAAAAGCCGGGCCGATGCCCCTCCTTTGCCCTACACCTTTCAACGAATTTGCCTGATTACCCGATGAATAAAGCCCTCTCTGATCTGTCCTCCCACACGCCAATGATGCAGCAGTACTGGCGCCTGAAAAACCAGCACCCTGACCAGCTGATGTTCTACCGCATGGGCGACTTCTACGAGATCTTCTATGAAGACGCGAAGAAGGCCGCCAAATTGCTGGACATCACCCTGACCGCCCGTGGGCAGTCGGCGGGTCAGGCGATTCCGATGTGTGGGATTCCTTACCATGCCGCGGAAGGTTACCTGGCGAAACTGGTCAAGCTCGGCGAGTCGGTGGTGATCTGCGAGCAGGTCGGCGACCCGGCAACCAGCAAAGGGCCGGTGGATCGTCAGGTGGTGCGGATCATCACGCCGGGTACGGTCAGTGACGAAGCGCTGCTGGATGAGCGTCGGGACAACCTGATCGCAGCGGTGCTGGGTGACGAACGTCTGTTTGGCCTGGCGGTGCTGGATATCACCAGCGGCAACTTCACCGTGCTGGAGATCAAGGGCTGGGAAAACCTGCTGGCAGAACTGGAGCGCGTCAATCCAGTGGAGCTGATGATCCCGGATGATTGGCCGAAAGACCTGCCGGCGGAAAAACGTCGTGGGGTTCGTCGCCGTGCGCCGTGGGATTTCGAACGTGATTCGGCGCTGAAAAGTCTTTGCCAGCAGTTTTCCACCCAGGACCTGAAAGGTTTCGGCTGCGAGAACCTGACCCTGGCCATCGGCGCCGCCGGTTGCCTGCTCAGCTACGCCAAGGAAACCCAGCGCACCGCCCTGCCCCATTTGCGCAGCCTGCGCCACGAACGCCTGGACGACACCGTGGTGCTGGACGGCGCGAGCCGTCGCAACCTGGAACTGGACACCAACCTGGCCGGCGGTCGCGACAACACGTTGCAATCGGTGGTCGATCGCTGCCAGACCGCCATGGGCAGCCGCCTGCTGACCCGTTGGCTGAACCGTCCGCTGCGGGATCTGACCGTATTGCTGGCGCGCCAGACCTCGATTACCTGCCTGCTCGACGGTTACCGTTTCGAAAAGCTGCAACCGCAGCTCAAGGAAATTGGCGACATCGAGCGAATCCTGGCGCGGATCGGCCTGCGTAATGCCCGCCCTCGCGACCTGGCTCGCCTGCGCGATGCGCTCGGTGCATTGCCTGAGTTGCAAGTGGCGATGACTGAGCTGGAAGCTCCGCACATCATCCAACTGGCGAAGACCACCAGCACCTACCCGGAACTGGCGGCGCTGCTGGCAAAAGCTATCATCGACAACCCGCCCGCCGTGATCCGTGACGGCGGCGTGTTGAAAACCGGTTACGACGCCGAGTTGGACGACTTGCAATCGCTCAGCGAAAACGCCGGGCAGTTCCTGATCGACCTCGAAGCACGCGAGAAGGCCCGTACCGGTCTGTCGCACCTGAAAGTCGGTTACAACCGCATTCATGGCTACTTCATCGAGTTGCCAAGCAAGCAGGCCGAATCGGCGCCGGCAGACTATATCCGTCGCCAGACGTTAAAAGGTGCCGAGCGCTTCATTACGCCGGAACTGAAGGCGTTCGAAGACAAGGCCCTGTCGGCGAAGAGCCGCGCCCTGGCGCGCGAGAAGATGCTCTACGAAGCACTGCTCGAAGATTTGATCGCCCAGTTGCCCCCGTTGCAGGACACCGCGGCGGCACTGGCCGAGCTGGACGTGCTGAGCAACCTTGCCGAACGCGCGCTGAACCTCGATCTGAACTGCCCTCGCTTCGTCAGTGAGCCGTGCATGCGCATCAGCCAGGGTCGTCACCCGGTGGTCGAGCAAGTACTGACCACGCCGTTCGTGGCCAACGACCTGAGCCTCGACGACAACACCCGCATGCTGGTGATCACCGGTCCGAACATGGGCGGTAAATCCACCTACATGCGCCAGACCGCTCTGATCGTGCTGCTGGCACACATCGGCAGCTTCGTGCCGGCAGCCAGTTGCGAGCTGTCTCTGGTGGACCGGATCTTTACCCGGATAGGCTCCAGCGATGACCTGGCCGGCGGGCGCTCGACCTTCATGGTCGAAATGAGCGAAACCGCGAACATCCTGCACAACGCCACCGAGCGCAGCCTGGTACTGATGGACGAAGTCGGTCGCGGCACCAGCACCTTTGACGGTCTCTCCCTGGCGTGGGCTGCAGCCGAACGCCTGGCACATCTGCGGGCTTATACGCTGTTTGCTACCCACTACTTTGAACTGACCGTGTTGCCGGAAGCCCAGCCGCTGGTGGCCAACGTTCACCTTAACGCCACCGAGCACAACGAACGCATCGTGTTCCTGCACCACGTGCTGCCAGGGCCTGCCAGCCAGAGCTACGGCCTTGCGGTTGCGCAGTTGGCCGGTGTGCCGAGCGAAGTGATCGTGCGCGCTCGCGAACACCTGGGCCGGCTGGAAGCGACCGCCCTGCCTCATGAGGTTCCCAAGACCGCCAAAGGCAAACCGGCTGCACCGCAGCAAAGCGACATGTTCGCCAGCCTGCCGCATCCGGTGCTGGATGATCTGGCAAAACTTGATCTGGACGACATGACACCGCGTCGTGCACTCGAAATGCTCTATACACTAAAGACACGGATCTAACGCACTTGCCTGCAAGCTGTTAGAATCTCGCGCGGTTTGGGATGCTGCTGGCTTATAGCCTGACCAGCAGACTATCGCTCCCAAACCTGGCGACCCCAACGTGAAGGGGCTCCGCTGCCGCCGCCTGAGGAGAAAAATAGAAATGACCTTCGTCGTCACCGACAACTGCATCAAGTGCAAGTACACCGACTGCGTAGAAGTGTGTCCGGTGGACTGCTTTTACGAAGGCCCGAACTTCCTGGTGATTCACCCGGATGAGTGCATCGACTGCGCACTGTGCGAACCAGAATGCCCTGCCGTGGCCATCTTCTCCGAAGATGAAGTCCCGGAAGACATGCAGCAATTCATTCAGCTGAACGTTGAGCTGGCGGAAATCTGGCCCAACATCACCGAGAAGAAAGAATCGTTGCCCGATGCCGAAGAGTGGGATGGCGTCAAAGGCAAGATCAAAGACCTCGAACGCTGATTACCCCCGCGTTCTCAAAAAGGCCCCTCGCGGGCCTTTTTGCTTTTCTGCAGGCAAAAAAAGGGGCGGTTTGACCCGCCCACATTTTTCCCTATTCCCTGTGTTCCTTTTCATCGTCCTGATGAATCGCTTCCTGCGATGTCCTTCCCCCTCATCCTTGAAGGGTGTGTCTGTCCGTCGACACAGTTCAGATACTAGAGAATTCCCTACCAAGAGCAATCGCCCCCGATAGCTGAAATGACCTGTCACAAGTTATTAATCTGAAAAAATAATCATATAAATCAATTAGTTAATTCTATCTCACGTAAGAATATGTACGACTGCTACCCATTGAATTAGCGAACACTTACGAAAGAGTAAGCAAAAACTTACAGCGAGAGACTACAAACCAGAGGGATGACGGAGGGAACTCCCAGCCTGTTTCCCGGGCAATAAAAAACCCCGAACCAGTCGGGGGTTTTTTATGCCAGCCAGCAAATTACTTATTGAAACAGCGACTCGCTCGACAGGCCATTCTTCTCGAGAATTTCCCGAAGACGCTTCAAGCCTTCAACCTGAATCTGTCTGACCCGCTCCCGGGTCAGGCCAATCTCCAGGCCTACATCTTCAAGCGTGCTGCTCTCGTGACCGCGCAGGCCGAAGCGGCGTATCACCACTTCTCGTTGCTTGTCGGTCAGCTCCGAGAGCCATTGATCGATGCTCTGGGACAGGTCGTCATCCTGCAACAGTTCACATGGATCGGTTGGACGGTCATCGGTAAGGGTGTCCAGCAGGGTTTTATCCGAATCCGGACCCAGCGAGACGTCGACCGAAGAAACCCGCTCGTTCAGGCCGAGCATGCGCTTGACCTCGCCTACTGGTTTTTCCAGCAGGTTGGCAATTTCTTCGGGTGAGGGTTCGTGATCGAGTTTTTGCGTCAGCTCCCGTGCAGCCCGCAGGTACACGTTGAGCTCTTTGACCACATGAATCGGCAACCGGATGGTCCGGGTCTGATTCATGATCGCGCGCTCGATGGTCTGACGAATCCACCAGGTCGCGTAGGTCGAAAAGCGGAAGCCGCGTTCGGGGTCGAACTTCTCTACCGCCCGGATAAGACCGAGGTTGCCCTCTTCGATCAGGTCAAGTAGCGACAGACCACGATTGACGTAACGCCGGGCGATTTTCACCACCAGCCGCAGGTTACTTTCAATCATGCGTTTGCGCCCGGCCGGATCTCCACTTTGCGACAAGCGCGCAAAATGAACTTCTTCTTCGGGGGATAGCAGAGGGGAAAAACCAATCTCATTGAGGTACAGCTGCGTGGCATCGAGCGCACGCGTGTAGTCAATGTACTTGTGTTGCTTTAACGAGGCGGAGTGTTTGGATTTGGCACGAACGGAAGGTGGAGCAGCCCCTTCATCATTCGACATCGAATCCGTACCGATGCCGGTCTCCATAAGGAGAACCTCATCGTCGATGTCAAACTCCGGCACTTCTTTACTGAGAGCCATTGTTATAGTCCTTTGGTGAGTTCGACCTCAGGCTCAAGCGGCGCCTTTATCCTTGGCAACGCTGGAACCTGTTCCCTCTACGCGACGGAACAGGCTGGAAAGCGATCAACGACGCGGCAGGAATTGCAGCGGATCTACTGGTTTACCTTGTCGGCGAATCTCAAAATGCAGCTTCACCCGGTCTGTACCCGTTGACCCCATTTCGGCAATTGTCTGTCCGACCTTGACCTGCTGCCCCTCCCGAACCAACAGCCTGCGGTTATGTCCGTAGGCGCTAACGTAGGTATCGCTGTGTTTGATGATGACTAATTCGCCGTAGCCCCTTAAGCCACTCCCGGCGTATACCACCGTCCCATCAGACGCAGCTAAAACAGGCTGTCCCAAATCCCCGGCGATATCAATTCCTTTATTCAAACTCCCGTTTGAAGAGAATTTTCCAATAAGAATGCCATTAGATGGCCACCCCCAGCCGGTCGGGGCCGGACCGGCAGGAGGCATCGGAGCAGGGGTCGGCTTGCTGCCGACGGACGGTGTAACCACGGCTGTACTGGTGGTTGCGCCATTCGCCTGACGCCGGATAACCGTGGTTTTCAGCGACGAAGAAGGCGTTGAATCGGTGGTGCTGGCCACCGGCGTCGGCGTTGAACCGGTGCGACCGTCAAAGCGAATCGTCTGACCCGGATGGATCGTATAAGGCGTAGGAATGTTGTTGCGTGCCGCGAGGGCTTTGTAGTCCCAACCGTAGCGAAAGGCAATGGAGAACAAGGTGTCTTTAGGTCGGACGACGTATTGACCCGTGGTCACTGCCGGACGCTGGGCGACGGCGTTGTTGCGATCGACGACGCGTGCATCACTCGACTTGTTGCTGGAGCAACCGACCAGCAAGGTGCTCAAGACAAGGCCAGTCACCAGGCGCTGAAAGCTCGTTTTACCCATTCGCTGCGCAATGACTGTGAGACTCACCCGCCGCTCCCTTTGTGGTGGCTGAAAATGTGGATTGCCGTGTTCCGGCATGAAATGTCGCAAGTATAACGGGCCGTGCAGCCTTTACCTTTAATGAAGCGAAACGGCTTCGCGCACACGTTTGCTGCCTGACGATGAATCCCGTTTAACTGATCGATGCCGCTGTAAGACAGGAGCGATCGAAGAGAATTCAGCGCCCTGAAACAAATGCTCAGGCAAGTGGCCCATTGAGTAACGGGACGAAGCGTACAGCCCCCAGAACACGCCTGGAAAAGCCCTGTTCTTCCCGGATGATCAGCATCAATTGTTGAACCTCACCCGATCCGACCGGGATCACCAGCCGCCCTCCCGGTGCCAATTGATCAAGCAGCGCCTGAGGTACATCGGTCGCCACCGCGGTCACGATAATGCCGTTGTAAGGCGCCAGCGCCGGCCATCCTTCCCAACCATCGCCCCAACGGAACACCACGTTGCGCAGGTTAAGTTCCACCAGGCGTTCCTTGGCCCGGTCTTGCAGAACCTTGATGCGCTCGACGGAAAATACCCGCTCGACCAGTTGCGACAACACCGCCGTCTGATAGCCCGAGCCGGTGCCGATTTCCATCACCTTGTCGAGAGGACCTGCCTCCAGCAGCAACTCGCTCATGCGAGCCACCATATAAGGCTGCGAGATGGTCTGGTTATTGCCGATCGGCAACGCCGTGTCTTCGTAGGCGCGGTGAGCCAGCGCCTCGTCGACGAACAGGTGTCGCGGTGTACGGCGAATGACTTCCAGCACCTTGGCGTTGCAAATTCCCTCTTCATACAGGCGCTGAATAAGGCGCTCACGGGTCCGTTGTGAGGTCATCCCGATGCCACGACGCAGAATATCGTCTTGTTCACGAGCCATTAGTTCAGCCCCTCCAGCCAGCCATCGAGACTTCTGAAGGCATCATTAAAGGTGCGATCCAGTTGCAGTGGGGTGATTGAAACATAGCCTTGCATCACCGCATGAAAATCGGTGCCCGGGCCGCCGTCTTCGGCATCCCCCGCCGCCGCAATCCAGTAACCGGATTTACCGCGCGGATCGACCACTTTCATCGGCGCCGCAGCACGTGCGCGATGTCCGAGGCGGGTCAGTTGAATACCGCGGATGTGGTCCAGCGGCAAATTGGGAATGTTCACGTTCAGTACCGTACGCGGTGGCAGTTCAAGGTCCGCGTGAGCCTCTACCAGTTTGCGCGCAAAGTACGCGGCTGTGGGAAGGTTCTCCACTTGCCGTGAGACCAACGAAAAGGCAAACGAAGGCCGTGCCAGGAAACGTCCCTCAAGGGCCGCCGCCACGGTGCCGGAATACAACACGTCATCACCCAGGTTGGCGCCCAGGTTGATGCCTGAAACCACCATGTCCGCCTCGCGTTCCAGCAAGCCATTGAGGCCCAGGTGCACGCAATCGGTCGGTGTGCCATTGAGGCTGATAAAGCCGTTGGCCAGGGTTTGCGGGTGTAACGGACGGTCGAGCGTCAGCGAGCTGCTGGCGCCGCTTTTGTCTTGGTCCGGGGCGATAACCACGCACTCGGTGTAATCCGCCAGCGCAGCATAAAGCGCGGCGAGACCGGGTGCGGTTACCCCATCGTCGTTAGAAATCAGAATACGCATGGGCTGTCCGTCTGCCCCACCGGCACCAGATCAACAAGCTCGCGCACCAATACGGTGGCGAAGCATCCGGCCGGGAGGACGAATTCCAGTTGCAGAATGTCAGGCTCGGGATAATGCCACGTCAACCCACTAATGGGCAGCCGCAGGATGCGACGTTCGTGGCTCATACCGGCGTTAATCAACCAATCGCGCAAGTCCGCTTCGCGAGTGGCGATTGCCTGCTCCAGTTCATGGACAGCGCCAGTGGTCGGCGAGTCACCTTCGCCCCACTGCGGACCGGTCGGGTGCAGATCGAGAATCGCCAGACGCGGGTCGCTGCACTCGGCCTCACCTGCCGGAAAGAAGCTGCGACTGTCGGTGAAGGCCAGCAGATCGCCAACCTGGGCACGCTGCCAGCTGCCATCGGCGACACGTGCCGCCAACACCTGATTAAACAGAAAACTGCGCGCCGTAGAGAGCAGACGCGAACGCACGTTGCGCTGCTCCGGCAACGCTTTACGCGCCGCCCAGGCACGGGCATCGACCACGTTACCGCCGTCAAACCCAAAACGCTGGGCGCCGAAATAATTGGGAATACCTTGCTTGGCGATCAGTAGTAGACGCTCGTCGATCGCCGCTTTGTCGCCAGCGAATTGCGTCAGTCGCAACGTGAAGCCATTGGCCGAGTGAGCACCGCGTTGCAGCTTGCGTTTGTGCCGGCCGGTCTTGAGGATCTTCAGCGTATCGTTTTCCGCCGCCGACAGATCAGGATCAGCCTTGCCCGGCAGCTGCACGCTGAACCACTGGCGAGTCAGCGCCTGACGATCCTTGAGGCCCGCGTAACTGACGGTGCGCAATGGCACGCCCGCCGCCTTGGCGATCCGTCGTGCCGCTTCTTCGGTATTCAGACCGCGTTTTTCCACCCAGATCCACAAGTGCTCGCCGTCGCCACTGAGGGGAATGTTGAGGACTTCATCGACCTGAAAATCTTCCGCCGTGGCTTTCAGTACTGCGGTGCCGAGGGCTTCGCCATAGGCCCGCGGGCCGAGCAATTGCAGTTCGTTCATGCGCGCAGCAACAAGGCAACGGAGTGCACGGCTATGCCCTCTTCGCGACCGACAAAGCCGAGCTTTTCGGTGGTGGTAGCTTTCACGTTCACTTGATCCAACTCAACTTGAAGATCCGCGGCAATCAGCGCGCGCATCGATTCGATATGCGGGGCCATTTTCGGCGCTTGGGCGACGATGGTGTTATCGACGTTGCCGACTTTCCAACCCTTGGCGTGGATCAGTGCAACGACGTGACGCAACAGCACTCGGCTGTCGGCGCCCTTGTATGTCGGGTCGGTGTCCGGAAAATGTTTGCCGATATCACCCAACGCAGCGGCGCCGAGCAAGGCATCGCTCAAGGCGTGCAGCAGGACGTCACCGTCGGAATGAGCGAGCAGCCCGAAGCCATGTGCAATGCGCACGCCGCCCAGAGTAATGAAATCGCCTTCAGCGAAACGGTGCACATCATAGCCGTGGCCAATACGCATAAAAAAACGCCCCGATTTTTGTCAGGGCGTGATTCTACCTGCATTACACGCCTAGGGCGCGCGCGTGATGCTGTAAGTGATCGTCTATGAAGCTGGCGATGAAGAAATAGCTGTGGTCGTAGCCGGGTTGCAGGCGCAACGTCAGCGGATGACCGGCCAGTTTGGCGGCCTGTTGCAAGGCTTCAGGCTTGAGCTGGGTGGCCAGGAAATCGTCGCGATCACCTTGGTCAACCAGCAGCGGCAGCTTTTCGTTCGCCTCGGCAATCAGGACGCAGGCATCCCACTCGCGCCATTTCGATCGGTCTTCCCCCAAGTAGCGGGAAAAGGCTTTCTGCCCCCAAGGGCAGTCCATCGGATTGTTGATCGGCGAGAACGCCGAGACCGACTGATAGCGTCCCGGATTACGCAACGCGCAGACCAGCGCGCCGTGGCCGCCCATGGAATGACCGCTGATGCCGCGCTTGTCCGAGGCCGGGAAATGGGCTTCGACCAATGCGGGCAATTCCTGCACGACATAGTCATGCATCCGATAATGCCGCGACCAGGGTTCCTGCGTGGCATTCAGATAAAACCCGGCGCCGAGACCGAAGTCCCAGGCGCCATCCGGATCACCCGGCACATCAGGACCGCGAGGGCTGGTGTCCGGGGCAACGATGATCAGCCCCAGCTCGGCGGCCATGCGCATGGCGCCGGCCTTTTGCATGAAGTTTTCGTCGGTGCAGGTCAGGCCGGACAACCAGTACAGCACCGGCAACTTGCCGCCCTGCTCCGCTTGCGGCGGCAGGTACACGGCAAACACCATGTCGCAGCCGAGCACATCGGAGCGGTGCCGATAGCGTTTGTGCCAGCCGCCGAAGCTTTTCTGGCAGGAGATATTTTCCAGGCTCATGACCGACCTCAGAAATGGATGACGGAACGGATGCTCTTGCCTTCATGCATCAGGTCGAACGCCTTGTTGATATCTTCCAGGCCCATGGTGTGGGTGATGAACGTATCCAGCGGGATTTCGCCGGTTTCAGCCATCTCGACATAGCTTGGCAACTCGGTACGGCCACGCACGCCGCCGAACGCCGAACCGCGCCAGACGCGACCGGTTACCAGCTGGAATGGACGCGTGGAGATTTCCTGGCCAGCACCGGCGACGCCGATGATTACCGACTCGCCCCACCCCTTGTGGCAGCACTCGAGTGCGGCACGCATCAATTGCACATTACCGATGCATTCAAAGGAAAAGTCGACGCCGCCATCGGTCATGTCGACGATGACTTCCTGGATCGGACGATCGAAATCTTTCGGGTTCACACAATCGGTTGCACCCAACTGCTTGGCGATCTCGAACTTGGCCGGGTTGATGTCGATGGCGATGATCCGCGCAGCCTTGGCTTTGACGGCGCCTATCACTGCCGACAGACCGATGCCGCCGAGGCCGAAAATGGCGACGGTATCACCTGGTTTTACCTTGGCGGTATTAAGAACGGCACCGATGCCGGTGGTGACACCGCAGCCCAGCAGGCAGACTTTTTCCAGCGGCGCTTCTTTTTGAATTTTGGCGACGGAGATTTCCGGCAGCACGGTGTACTCGGAGAAGGTCGACGTCCCCATGTAGTGGAAAATGGGTTGGCCTTTGTAGGAAAAACGCGAAGTGCCATCCGGCATCAGGCCTTTACCCTGAGTCGCGCGAATCGCCTGGCACAGGTTGGTTTTACCCGACAGACAGAATTTGCACTGGCGACATTCCGGGGTGTACAGCGGGATCACATGATCGCCGACTGCGACGGAGGTCACGCCCTCACCGATAGCCTCGACCACCGCGCCACCTTCGTGACCGAGGATCGACGGGAAGATACCTTCCGGGTCCGCACCCGACAGCGTGTAGGCGTCGGTATGACAGACACCGGAGGCAACCACACGCAGCAGGACTTCGCCGGCCTTGGGCATGGCGACATCGACTTCAACGATCTCGAGGGGTTTCTTGGCCTCGAAGGCAACGGCAGCGCGCGACTTGATCATGTGGATTCTCCAGTGAATTAAAACGAGACAGTGAGTGTAATACACCGCCTGACGGTGAATAATCCGGACAAAAGCAAAACATTATTGCCATACAGGGATAATCCTTGATGTCCGAAAACCGCTGGGAAGGTATCGACGAGTTCGTCGCCGTGGCCGAGTGCAGTCAGTTCACGGCTGCCGCGGAACGCCTCGGGGTTTCTTCCTCCCACATCAGTCGACAAATAGTACGCCTCGAAGAGCGCCTTCAGACGCGACTGCTTTATCGCAGCACCCGCCGGGTCACTCTGACCGAAGCCGGGCAAACCTTTCTGCAACATTGCCAGCGCCTGCAGGATGGACGCGAAGAAGCACTGCGAGCGGTGGGTGACCTGACCAGTGAACCCAAAGGCATGCTGCGCATGACCTGCGCCGTGGCGTACGGCGAACGATTCATCGTGCCGCTGGTAACCCGTTTCATGGGGCTCTATCCGCAACTGCGCATCGACATCGAACTGAGCAATCGTCAACTCGACCTCGTGCACGAAGGGCTGGACCTGGCGATCCGTCTCGGTCGCCTGCAGGACTCGCGGCTGGTAGCGACACGCCTGGCGCCACGACGCATGTACCTGTGCGCATCGCCGTCTTACCTGGAACGGTATGGTCGCCCGCATAGCTTGTCGGAACTGAGCCGCCACAACTGCCTCATCGGTAGCTCGGACATCTGGCAACTGGAACAGAACGGGCGGGAATTTTCCCAGCGAGTACAGGGAAACTGGCGCTGCAACAGTGGGCAAGCGGTGCTGGATGCGGCGTTACAGGGAGTGGGCTTGTGTCAGCTGCCGGACTACTACGTGCTGGAGCATCTGAAAAACGGCGAATTGATTTCGCTACTGGAAGCTCACCAACCGCCGAACACCGCCGTGTGGGCGCTTTATCCACAGCAACGGCATCTGTCGCCGAAGGTGCGCAAGCTGGTGGATTATTTGAAGGAAGGATTGGCTGAGCGGCCGGAGTATCGGAGTTAAGTCATGGGTTGCCTGCACGGACGCCATCGCGAGCAGGCTCGCTCCCACAGGGGGCGCTGGCGAACACCGAAAAGCCGGGCAACGCAAAACACTGTGGGAGCGAGCCTGCTCGCGATGGCGGCAGAACAGTCAACGAATCATTCAGCGGCGATTAGCCCAACGCTGGCGCAACCATTCCAGGTCTTCGGGGCGCGTAACCTTGAGGTTGTCGGACCGGCCTTCGATCAGGCGCGGCGCCAGACCCGCCCACTCCATCGCCGAAGCTTCGTCAGTGATGACCGCATCGGCCACCAGGCTGTCGGCCAACGCCCGATGCAACGCCCCTAGGCGAAACATCTGCGGCGTATAGGCTTGCCAGATCACACTGCGATCCACGGTTTCGACCACGCGACCGTGCTTGTCGACCCGCTTGAGGGTATCGCGTGCCGGAACCGCCAGCAGTCCGCCAACCGGATCATCTGCGAGTTCACCCAGCAACTTGTCCAGATCATCACGGCTCAGATTCGGCCGCGCGGCATCGTGAACCAACACCCAATCCTCATCGTCGGCGCCTTGCGCATGCAAATGCAGCAACGCATTGAGTACCGACCCGGAACGCTCGGAGCCACCTTCAACCCGCTGAATTCGCGGATCGCAAGCACACGCCAGATTCGGCCAATAAGGATCATCAACAGCGAGACTGACCACCAACCCTTTCAGGGAAGGATGATCAAGGAAACAGCCGAGGCTGTGTTCGAGAATAGTGCGCCCGCCCAGTTGCAAGTATTGCTTGGGACGGTCCGCGGCCATACGGGCACCGACGCCCGCGGCAGGAATTACAGCCCAGAAGGCTGGTAACGAGGGGTTCATTGAGCCAACTGGTAAAGGGTTTCACCGTCCTTGACCATGCCCAACTCATGACGAGCCCGCTCTTCAACGGTCTCCATGCCCTTTTTCAATTCACTGACTTCAGCGTCCATCACTCGATTACGCTCAAGCAGCCCCTCGTTCTCAGCGTGTTGATCTGCGATCTGCTGAGTCAGTTCGGCCACTTGCGCCAGACTGCCATTACCCACCCACAGGCGGTACTGCAGGCCAGCCAGCAGCAGGAGCAAGACGAGGAACAACCAATTGGGACTGCGCATCGAATATCAGGTATCCAGTGAAAAAAGACAGCCATGCCAAAACTTTGAAGCTTCTGATAGCACGAAGCCTGGAAGACCCAGGCTTGTGCTTATAAGGCATCAGATTAGTGGCAAATCCATCGCTGTAGCGATTTTTCCGACACAATCCGGTGTCTTTTTACCAATTAACGATTAACCGCGGAATTCGCTGCGACCGTTGTACTTGGCTTTGCCATTCAACTGCTCTTCGATACGCAGCAGTTGGTTGTACTTGGAAACACGGTCCGAACGGCACAGGGAGCCGGTTTTGATCTGGCCAGCCGCGGTGCCCACAGCCAGGTCGGCAATGGTCGAATCTTCGGTTTCGCCGGAGCGGTGCGAGATCACGGCGGTGTAACCAGCGGCCTTGGCCATCTGGATGGCTTCCAGGGTTTCGGTCAGGGTGCCGATCTGGTTGAACTTGATCAGGATCGAGTTGGCGATCTTTTTATCGATGCCTTCTTTCAGGATCTTGGTGTTGGTCACGAACAGGTCGTCGCCCACCAGCTGAGTTTTCTCGCCGATCTTGTCGGTGAGGATTTTCCAGCCAGCCCAGTCGGACTCGTCCAGACCGTCTTCGATCGAGATGATCGGGTAACGCTCGGTCAAGCCTTTCAGGTAGTCAGCGAAACCTTCAGCGGTGAACACCTGGCCTTCGCCGGACAGGTTGTATTTACCGTCTTCGTAGAATTCGCTGGCAGCGCAGTCCAGCGCCAGGGTCACGTCGGTGCCCAGCTTGTAACCGGCGTTGGCCACGGCTTCGGAGATCACTTTCAAAGCGTCTTCGTTGGAGGCCAGGTTCGGTGCGAAACCACCTTCGTCGCCCACTGCAGTGCTCAGGCCACGGGCCTTCAGAACAGCTTTCAGGTGATGGAAAATCTCGGTGCCCATGCGCAGACCTTCCGAGAAAGACTTGGCGCCTACTGGCTGAACCATGAACTCCTGGATGTCGACGTTGTTATCGGCGTGCTCGCCACCGTTGATGATGTTCATCATCGGAACCGGCATCGAGTAAACACCCGGGGTGCCGTTCAGGTTGGCGATGTGCGCGTACAGCGGCAGGTCCTGGTCCTGCGCGGCGGCCTTGGCGGCGGCCAGGGAAACGGCGAGGATCGCGTTGGCGCCCAGGGAACCTTTGTTTTCAGTACCGTCGAGCTTGATCATCGCGTGATCCAGCGCTTTCTGGTCGCTTGGATCTGTACCCAGCAACAGGTCGCGGATCGGACCGTTGATGTTGGCGACGGCTTTGAGTACGCCCTTGCCCAGGTAACGGCTCTTGTCGCCATCACGCAGCTCGAGCGCTTCACGCGAGCCAGTGGAAGCACCGGACGGCGCGCAAGCACTGCCGATGATGCCGTTATCGAGAAGCACGTCCGCTTCCACGGTGGGGTTGCCACGGGAGTCGAGAACTTCACGACCTTTGATGTCGACGATTTTTGCCATTGTTGTAAACACTCCAAAGTTGACGAAAACGACGCAGCTGAAGGAAATCTTGTATCGCTGGCAAGTAATGTGCAGCGGGCAGACTTGCGGACGATAAGGCTCAGACCCGAGGGCCTGAGCATTAATTCGTGCGGTACTTTACCGGAGAAATGAGGATTACGCGGTTTCTACCGTCGGAAAACTCTTCACCAGTTCGTCCAAAGCTTTGAGCTGGGCCAGGAATGGCTCCAGTTTGTCCAGACGCAGGGCGCAAGGGCCGTCGCATTTGGCGTTGTCCGGGTCCGGATGCGCTTCGAGGAACAGACCGGCCAGCGACTGGCTCATGCCAGCCTTGGCCAGATCGAGGACCTGAGCACGGCGACCGCCGGCGGAATCGGAGCGACCACCGGGCATTTGCAGCGCGTGAGTCACGTCGAAGAACACCGGGTATTCGAACTGCTTCATGATGCCGAAGCCGAGCATGTCGACGACCAGGTTGTTGTAGCCGAAGCTCGAACCGCGTTCGCAGAGGATCAACTGATCGTTACCCGCTTCCACGCATTTGCTCAGGATGTGTTTCATTTCCTGAGGCGCGAGAAACTGGGCTTTCTTGATGTTGATCACCGCACCGGTCTTGGCCATCGCAACCACCAGGTCGGTCTGGCGCGACAAGAAGGCCGGCAGCTGGATGATATCGCAGACTTCAGCGACGACCGCGGCCTGATCAGGCTCGTGGACGTCGGTGATGATCGGCACGCCGAACGCTTGCTTGATGTCCTGAAAAATCCGCATGCCCTCTTCCAGACCGGGGCCACGGTAAGAGGTCACGGAGGAACGGTTGGCCTTGTCGAAGCTGGCCTTGAACACGTAAGGGATACCGAGTTTCTGGGTGACCTTTACGTATTCTTCGCAGACCTGCATCGCCATGTCGCGGCTTTCCAGCACGTTCATACCACCGAAAAGCACCATTGGCTTGTCGTTGGCAATCTCGATATCGCCTACGCGGATGATCTTCTGGGCCATCGGATTTACGCCTTCTTCTGGTGTTGAACCAAAGCTGCTTTAACGAAACCGCTGAACAACGGGTGACCGTCGCGTGGTGTCGAGGTGAACTCAGGGTGGAACTGGCAAGCGACGAACCATGGATGATCCGGGGCTTCAACCACTTCTACCAAGGCGCCATCACCGGAACGACCAGTGACTTTCAGACCGGCTTCCATGATTTGCGGCAGCAGGTTGTTGTTCACTTCGTAGCGGTGACGGTGACGCTCGACGATCACGTCCTTGGCGTAGCAATCGTGCACCAGGGAACCCGACTCCAGCAGGCAATCCTGAGCGCCAAGGCGCATGGTGCCGCCCAGATCGGACGATTCGGTACGGGTTTCGACGGCGCCGGTGGCATCTTCCCACTCGGTGATCAGACCCACGACCGGATGACCACTGGCACGATCGAACTCGGTGGAGTTGGCGTCTTTCCAGCCCAGCACGTTACGAGCGAACTCGATCACGGCCACTTGCATGCCCAGGCAGATGCCCAGGTACGGAACCTTGTTTTCGCGAGCGAATTGAACGGCAGTGATCTTGCCTTCCACGCCTCGCAGACCGAAGCCACCAGGTACCAGAATCGCGTCGACACCTTCGAGCAGCGCAGTGCCCTGGTTTTCGATGTCTTCGGAGTCGATGTAGCGCAGGTTGACCTTGGTGCGGTTGCTGATGCCGGCGTGACTCATCGCTTCGATCAGCGACTTGTAGGCGTCCAGCAGTTCCATGTACTTGCCGACCATCGCGATGGTGACTTCATGCTCAGGGTTGAGCTTGGCGTCGACCACGGCTTCCCACTCGGACAGATCGGCGCCGCCACATTGCAGGCCGAAACGCTCGACAACGAAATCATCCAGGCCCTGGGAGTGCAGAATGCCCGGGATCTTGTAGATGGTGTCGGCGTCTTCCAGCGCAATCACCGCACGTTCTTCAACGTTGGTGAACTGAGCGATCTTGCGACGCGAGGAGATATCGATCGGGTGATCGGAACGGCAGACCAGCACGTCAGGCTGCAGGCCGATGGAACGCAGTTCCTTGACCGAGTGCTGGGTTGGCTTGGTTTTGGTTTCGCCGGCAGTGGCGATGTACGGCACCAGTGTCAGGTGCATCAGCATCGCGCGCTTGGCGCCGACTTCGAAACGCAATTGACGGATCGCTTCGAGGAACGGCTGGGACTCGATGTCACCCACGGTGCCACCGATCTCGACCATGGCCACGTCGGCATCGCCGGCGCCCTTGATGATCCGGCGCTTGATTTCGTCGGTGATGTGCGGGATCACCTGAATGGTGGCGCCCAGGTAATCACCACGGCGCTCTTTGCGCAGGACGTGTTCGTAGACACGGCCGGTGGTGAAGTTGTTGTTCTGGGTCATGGTCGTGCGGATGAACCGCTCGTAGTGGCCCAGGTCCAGGTCGGTCTCGGCGCCGTCGTGGGTGACGAACACTTCACCGTGCTGGAACGGGCTCATGGTGCCCGGGTCAACGTTGATGTACGGGTCCAGCTTCAGCATGGTGACCTTAAGTCCCCGCGCCTCCAGGATGGCCGCCAATGAAGCCGATGCGATGCCTTTCCCCAATGAAGAAACAACACCGCCCGTGACGAATATGTAGCGCGTCATGAAAAACCCTAGAAGTCTGCGTTAAAGCGGTCCGAGCCGCCGGGGAAAGCGAAGGAAGGCCGAAGCCCCCGATCACCTGCATTAATCACAGTGCACCTTTCAAAAAAACCGCCGCGTTGGGACAGACCGGAAGATGAAACACCGGTACGTTGCTCGCTACACATTTTTTGGAATCGCCCAGCAAAGACTGCTTGGTAATCGGCAACTCCTGCAATTCAGGCGAATCCACAGAAGTTGTATCAAGAAGGGAGCGTAGTCTACCGGAAAGCCCCTTTCAGCTCAAACCTAGATCTTCGTGCGGTGGCTGCCAATGCAAATTCCAATGCTCCTTTGCACTGCCATCCAAGCCCCGCAGGTTGGCCACCGCCAGCAATTGCTCGTCTCGGTAGAGCAGCGGCAATCTGCCACGGACGAAACCCGGCACGCCGCTTTCATTGAGCAATCGCTTCAGATCGCGATGGCCGCGACCGGGCAGACTCATCACCTCACCTCCCTCACGATAGCGGATATGCAGCAAGCCATCGGGGATTTGGCCGGTAAGTGTGAGCACGCCGTTATCCGGCAACGCCAGCGATAGCGAGGGTTCAGGCCAATTTCCGACGGCGGGCGACGGGCGCAACCAACTGCCGGACAACCACCAGATACGCCCACCAGCCCGATGCAATTCGCCATCCGCCAGCCGCCAGATCGGGCAGGCATCGCCGGTGGCATCACGTAAATCCTCCCAACCCGACCAATGGTCACTGTCCGGCAGTCGCGTCAGCGGTTCGAGCCAGTGACTTAAGGCATTACGCTGACGAGCAGCGGACAGCGTTGCCAATGCCCCCAACTCAAGGGACGGCAATCCCAGCCAATCAAAATCATTGGCCGTGCTGGCACCGGCCAGGTCGATTTGCGCAAGCTCATCGAGCAATCCCTGCGCTTCGCTGAGGTGCGCAGCGCTGCGGGCCATGGTCGTTACCGCTTGCGGCCAGCGCTTGGTCAATCCCGGGAAAACCTGATGGCGCAGGTAATTTCGCGAGAATTGCCGATCCTGGTTCGATGGGTCTTCGATCCAGCTCAGCCGATGCTCCGCCGCATAGGCTTCAAGTTCAGCCCGCGTGACATCGAGCAATGGCCGAAGCAGCAGCCCTTTACCGAGTAGGCGCTGGCGTGGCATCCCCGACAATCCCCTCACCCCTGCCCCACGCAACAGCCGAAACAACAACGTTTCCGCCTGATCGTCGCGGTGCTGGGCGGTCATCAACACCTCATTGGCCTGAGTCGCCTCGATGAACGCGGCATATCGCGCATCCCGGGCGGCACGCTCAAGGCTGGCGCCGGATTGAACCTGCACACGAACAACCTGCAGCGGCACACCCAGCGCATCACAGACCGACTGACAATGATCCGGCCACGCATCAGCCACAGCCTGAAGGCCGTGATGAACATGGATGGCGCTTAGCGCCGGCAAGGATTCGGTTTTCGCGAGGTGTATGAGAAGGTGCAGCAGAACGGTGGAGTCGAGACCACCGGAGAAGGCGATGCGCCAGGCCGTAGCGTTGCGCCACGGTTTCAGATTCAGCAAAAGCCTGGCAGGCAAATCAATCATTGGCCGACTCATAGCGTTCCCTTTACACAAAACAAATGTGGGAGCGAGCCTGCTCGCGATAGCGGCATAACAGCCAACAGATTAGTTGAATGTTAAACCGCCATCGCGAGCAGGCTCGCTCCCACATAGGTAAAGCGAGGTCAGATCAGAGACCGTAGCTCATCAGACGCTCGTAACGACGAGCCAACAGCGCTTCGTTATCGAACTTCTTCAACATCGCCAGCTGCGAGCTCAGCTCGGCACGGATCGATGCAGCTGCAGCAGCCGGATTACGGTGTGCGCCACCCAAAGGCTCGCTGATCACTTTATCCACAATACCCAGGTGTTTCAGGCGCTCGGCAGTGATGCCCATGGCTTCAGCTGCGTCCGGCGCTTTTTCGGCGGTCTTCCACAGAATCGAGGCGCAACCTTCCGGCGAAATCACCGCGTAAGTCGAGTACTGCAGCATGTTCAGTTGATCGCAAACGCCGATCGCCAAAGCACCACCGGAACCACCTTCACCGATCACGGTGGCGATGATTGGGGTTTTCAGGCGCGCCATGACGCGCAGGTTCCAGGCAATCGCTTCACTCTGGTTGCGCTCTTCAGCGTCGATACCAGGGTAGGCGCCCGGGGTGTCGATGAAGGTCAGGATCGGCATTTTGAAACGTTCGGCCATTTCCATCAGGCGGCACGCCTTGCGGTAGCCTTCCGGACGCGGCATGCCGAAGTTGCGGCGAACTTTCTCGCGCACTTCACGGCCTTTCTGGTGACCGATGATCATTACCGGCTGGTCGTCCAGACGGGCAATGCCGCCCACGATCGCAGCGTCGTCGGAGAAGTGACGGTCGCCGTGCAGCTCGTCGAACTCGGTGAAGATGTGTTCGATGTAGTCCAGGGTGTACGGACGTTTCGGGTGACGCGCCAGACGCGCGATCTGCCAGCTGGTCAGCTTGCCGAAGATGTCTTCGGTCAGCGTGCTGCTTTTGTCCTGCAGGCGGGAGATCTCATCGCCGATATTCAGCGAATTGTCATTACCGACCAAGCGCAACTCTTCGATCTTGGCTTGCAGGTCGGCGATCGGCTGTTCGAAATCTAGAAAATTCGGGTTCATAGGCGTCCGTCTTGGGTCGACATCCAAGAGAGCTTGGGCCGGCCGGTTGTCTATTCGCGCCCTACCTTAAGGGAGAGGCGCGTTCAGGTCGAGATTAAAAATTCAGGTCGAGATCAGGCCCCAACTATAGGGCCTGACCGTCAACGGTATTGGAGGAAGACGTTGTCTCGCCCGAACTGGTCACGCAGGGCTTGAATCAAGGCATCCGCCGGGTCGATCCGCCAGGTCTCGCCGAACTGCAGCAAGGCCTTCGCATCGGGACTGGTGTACTCCATGGTGATCGGGCACGCGCCACGGTGACGCTTGAACAACTCACCGAGCCAGCGTAGCTGATCGCCTTTCAAATCCTGGGTCTGCAGCTTCAAGCGCAGGCTTTCGGCCAGGTTGGTGCGTGCATCTTCCATGCTCATCACCCGCTTGACCCGCAGCCGCAAGCCACCGGAGAAATCGTCATTGCTGACTTCGCCTTCGACCACCACCATCGCGTCGGTCTGCAACAGCGACTGCGCCGAATGGAATGCTTCAGCGAACAGCGACGCTTCGATCCGGCCCGAGCGGTCGTCGAGGGTGATAAAACCCATCTTGTCGCCCTTTTTGTTCTTCATGACCCGCAGGGCGATGATCATGCCCGCAACGGTCTGGGTATCACGGGCCGGTTTCAGGTCAATGATGCGCTGACGGGCGAAACGGCGGATCTCACCTTCGTATTCATCGATCGGGTGACCGGTCAGGTACAGGCCCAGGGTGTCTTTCTCCCCTTTCAGGCGTTCCTTGAGGGTCAGTTCCTTGGCTTTGCGGTGATTGGCATAGACGTCGGCATCTTCTTCGACGAACAAACCGCCAAACAGGTCGACATGACCGCTGTCGTGGGTACGCGCGGTTTGTTCGGCCGCCTTGATCGCCCCTTCCATGGCATTCAGCAAGACCGCTCGGTTGCGGTCGATATTGGCCTGATAGGCTTTCTGCTCGTCATGGAAGTAAGGGCCCAGACGATCCAGCGCACCGCTGCGGATCAAACCGTCCAGGGTGCGCTTGTTGATACGTTTGAGGTCGACACGGGCGCAGAAATCGAACAGATCCTTGAACGGACCTTCCTGACGCGCCTCGGTGATGGCTTCCACCGGACCTTCGCCCACACCTTTGATCGCGCCGAGGCCGTAAATAATCCGGCCTTCGTCATTCACCGTGAACTTGAACTCCGAAGTATTCACATCCGGCGCGTCGAGACGCAGCTTCATGGTGCGAATTTCTTCGATCAAGGTCACGACCTTGTCGGTGTTGTGCATATCCGCCGACAGTACCGCGGCCATGAATGGCGCCGGGTAGTGCGTTTTCAGCCAAGCGGTCTGGTATGACACCAGGCCATAAGCGGCGGAGTGGGATTTGTTGAAGCCGTAACCGGCGAATTTCTCTACCAGGTCAAAAATGTTACCGGCCAGGTCGGCGTCGATATTGTTGGTCTTGCAACCGTCAATGAAACCGCCGCGCTGCTTGGCCATTTCTTCGGGTTTTTTCTTACCCATGGCTCGACGCAGCATGTCCGCGCCGCCGAGGGTGTAACCGGCCATGACCTGAGCAATCTGCATCACCTGTTCCTGATACAGGATGATGCCGTAAGTCGGTGCCAGAACCGGCTTGAGGCCTTCGTACTGGTAGTCCGAGTGCGGGTACGCGAGTTCGGCGCGACCGTGCTTACGGTTGATAAAGTCGTCCACCATGCCCGATTGCAATGGGCCCGGACGGAACAGGGCCACCAGTGCGATCAAGTCTTCCAGGCAGTCGGGCTTGAGCTTTTTGATCAGCTCTTTCATGCCGCGCGACTCGAGCTGGAACACCGCGGTGGTTTCGGCTTTTTGCAGCAACTGGTAAGTCGGCTTGTCATCCAGCGGGATGAACGCGATATCCAGAGGCGGCTCATCAACCTTGGCGCGATCACGGTTGATGGTTTTCAGCGCCCAGTCGATGACCGTCAGGGTCCGCAGACCGAGGAAGTCGAACTTCACCAGGCCAGCAGCTTCAACGTCGTCCTTGTCGAACTGGGTGACAAGGCCATCACCGGCCTCATCGCAATAAATCGGCGAGAAGTCAGTCAGTTTGGTCGGGGCAATAACCACACCACCGGCGTGTTTGCCGACGTTACGCACAACGCCTTCAAGCTTGCGGGCCATTTCCCAGATTTCGGCGGCCTCTTCATCAACCTTGATGAAGTCACGCAGGATTTCTTCCTGTTCGTAGGCCTTTTCCAGGGTCATGCCGACTTCGAACGGGATCATCTTCGACAGACGATCCGCCAGGCCGTAAGACTTGCCCTGCACCCGCGCCACGTCACGGACCACAGCCTTGGCCGCCATGGAACCGAAAGTGATGATCTGGCTTACCGCATTGCGGCCGTATTTTTCGGCCACGTAGTCGATTACACGGTCACGACCGTCCATGCAGAAGTCGACGTCGAAGTCGGGCATGGATACCCGTTCCGGGTTAAGGAAACGTTCGAACAGCAGGTCATATTCCAGCGGGTCAAGGTCGGTGATCTTCTGCACATAGGCCACCAGCGACCCGGCACCCGATCCACGGCCCGGCCCCACCGGCACGCCGTTGCTCTTGGCCCACTGGATAAAGTCCATAACGATCAGGAAGTAACCGGGGAAACCCATCTGGATGATGATATCCAGCTCGAAATTCAGCCGGTCGACGTAGACCTGACGCTTGGTTTCGTAGTCTTCGGTGGTGTCCCTGGGCAGCAGAACGCTGAGGCGATCTTCCAGGCCATCGAAGGAAACCTTGCGGAAATACTCGTCGATGGTCATGCCATCGGGGATCGGGAAGTTGGGCAGGAAGTGAGTGCCCAGCTTCACTTCGATGTTGCAGCGCTTGGCAATCTCGACGGTGTTTTCCAGCGCTTCGGGAATGTCGCTGAACAGCTCGGCCATTTCCTCGGCGCTTTTGAGGTATTGCTGATCGCTGTAATTTTTCGAACGCCGCGGATCGTCGAGGGCACGCCCCTCACCGATGCAAACGCGGGTTTCGTGGGCGGCGAAGTCTTCCTGCTTGATGAAGCGCACGTCGTTGGTCGCGACCAGCGGCGCACCGATTTTTTCCGCCAGGGCCACGGCACCGTGCAACTGTTCTTCGTCGTTGGGGCGGTTGGTGCGCTGGATTTCCAGGTAGAAGCGATCCGGGAACACAGCCATCCATTCACGTGCCAGGTTTTCCGCTTCGGCCGGGTTGCCACTGAGCATCGCCAGGCCGATCTCGCCTTCTTTGGCCGCCGACAGCATGATCAAGCCTTCGCTGGCTTCGGCCACCCACTCACGCTCGATGATGACCGAGCCATTGCGCTGGCCGTCGATGAAGCCGCGAGAGATCAGTTCGGTGAGGTTGCGATAACCCACGGCGTTCATCGCCAGCAGGCTGATCCGGCTCAGAGCGTTATCCGGATCCTTGTTCGACAGCCACAGGTCGGCACCACAGATCGGCTTGATCCCGGCGCCCATGGCGGCTTTGTAGAATTTGACCAGGGAACACATGTTGTTCTGGTCGGTGACCGCCACGGCAGGCATGTTCATGCCGACCAGGGTCTTGACCAGCGGTTTGATCCGCACCAGACCGTCGACCAGGGAGTACTCAGTGTGCAGGCGTAGATGAACGAATGAAGCCGGCATAGTGATCCTGCGTTATGTCATGAAAACAACAAGGCCCGGATTGTACCGAGCCTTGGCAAAAACATCAGCCTTGCGACTAACTCTCGATCAGGTTTTCCCGCGCCTCGTATGCCAGGCGAACCGGGGCGAACGAGCGGCGATGAATCGGCGTTGGCCCCAAGCGGGCCAGCGCCTCCAGGTGAACGGGCGTCGGGTAGCCTTTGTGGCCGCCAATGCCGTAACCCGGGTAAATCAATTCGAACGCGGCCATCTCGCGGTCGCGGCTGACCTTGGCCAGAATCGACGCTGCAGCGATGGCCGGTACCTTGCCGTCGCCCTGCACCACCGCTTCGGCGCGCATGGACAGTTTCGGGCAGCGGTTGCCGTCGATCATCGCCAGTTTCGGCTGAATGTGCAGACCTTCGATGGCGCGCTGCATGGCCAGCATGGTGGCGTGCAAGATGTTCAGCTCGTCGATTTCTTCGACTTCAGCCCGGGCGATGCACCAGCTCAGGGCCTTTTCGCAGATTTCGTCATAGAGTTTTTCGCGGCGGGCTTCGGTGAGCTTCTTCGAGTCGTTCAGACCCAGGATCGGACGGCTCGGATCTAGGATCACGGCAGCCGTTACCACGGCGCCACAGAGTGGGCCGCGACCGACTTCGTCAACACCGGCAACCAATTCTTCAACTTCAGCGACCAAGGTGAAATCCAGCCCCATTTGCATGCTTGGTTTACTCATTGTACTTGGCCGATCAGTTTCAGCACTGCATCTGCAGCCTGGTTGGAGGCATCGAGACGAAGGGTCCGATGGATTTCGTCGAAGCCGCGAGTCTGTTCTTCACCGCCTTCGATCAGTGGCGACAGCGTCTGGGCCAAGGCTTCAACCGTCGCATCGTCCTGCAACAACTCGGGCACCAACAGGCGCTGGGCCAGCAGGTTCGGCAAGGAGATGTAGGGACTTTTCACCATGCGCTTGAGAATCCAAAACGTCAGCGGTGCCAAGCGGTACGCGACCACCATCGGCCGTTTGTACAACAACGCTTCAAGCGTCGCCGTTCCGGAGGCAATCAGTACCGCGTCGCAGGCCGCCAGGGCCAGATGGGATTTGCCGTCGAGCAAGGTCAGCGGCAGATCGCGACCGGCCAGCAGCTCTTCAAGCTGGGCCCGGCGCTGCGGGCTCGCGCATGGCATGACGAAGCGTACGCCCGGACGCAGGGCCCGCAAGCGCTGGGCGGTATCGAGGAACAGCGCACCAAGACGCCCAACCTCACCGCCACGGCTGCCCGGCATCAGGGCGACCAGCGGCCCGTCGGGCAAGCCGAGTTCAGCCCGCGCGGCGGCACGATCGGCTTCAAGCGGGATCGCATCAGCCAGGGAGTGCCCGACAAACCGCACCGGCACGCCCTTCTCTTCATAGAATTTCGCTTCGAACGGGAACAGCGTCAGCATCAGATCGCAGCCTTCGCGAATCTTCAGCACCCGTTTCTGCCGCCACGCCCAAACCGACGGGCTCACATAATGCACGGTCTTGATCCCGGCCTGACGCAGCTTGAGTTCGATATTGAGGTTGAAGTCCGGGGCATCGATACCGATGAACACGTCCGGCTTCTCGGCGATCAGGTCGGCAACCAGCTTCTTGCGGCGTGCCAGCAACTCGCGCAAGCGGCCCAGCACTTCCACCAGGCCCATGACCGAAAGACGTTCCATCGGGAAATACGAGGTCAGGCCTTCGGCCTGCATCAGCGGACCACCGACACCGATGAACTCGACTGCCGGATGCTGTGCCTTGAGTGCGCGCATCAGACCCGCGCCAAGAATGTCGCCGGAAGCCTCACCCGCCACCAGCGCGATACGCAGATTAGCCATGATTAACGAGTGATGCCGCGGGTCGAAGACTGGATGGAATCACGGAATACCGCGACTTCCGGGAACTGATCCGAAGGCTCGGCCAGTTCGGCGAGTGCCTGTTCGACCGTCAGGCCCTGGCGATAAACCACCTTGTAGGCACGCCGCAGCGCGTGAATCGCATCTTCGCTGAAACCACGACGGCGCATGCCTTCAAAGTTCATGCTGCGGGCTTCTGCCGGGTTGCCAAACACCGTGACGTACGCCGGGACGTCCTTGCCGATGGCGGTGCCCATACCGGAAAAGCTGTGGGCGCCGATATGGCAATACTGGTGAACCAGGGTAAAACCGGACAGGATCGCCCAGTCTTCAACGTGCACATGGCCCGCCAACGCGGTGTTGTTGACCAGGATGCAGTGGTTGCCGATGACGCTGTCGTGGCCGATGTGGGCATAGGCCATGATCAGATTGTGATCGCCCAGGGTCGTTTCAGAACGATCCTGAACGGTCCCACGGTGAATCGTCACGCCTTCACGGATGACGTTGTGGTCACCGATGACCAGGCGAGTTTCTTCACCCTTGTATTTCAGATCGGGCGTGTCCTCACCTACCGAAGAGAACTGGTAGATGCGGTTGTGCTTTCCGATTCGGGTCGGGCCTTTGAGAATCACATGCGGCCCGATCACTGTCCCCTCGCCGATTTCCACACCTGCACCGATGATCGACCAAGGGCCGACCTCGACGCCGTCGGCCAGGATAGCCGTCGGATCGATGATTGCGCGAGGGTCAATCAAACTCATAGTTTGCGTTCCGCGCAGATGATTTCAGCAGAGCAGACTGGCTTGCCATCGACCGACGCCTGGCACTCGAACTTCCAGATCTGACGCTTGCAGCTGATGAAGCGGGCTTCGAGGATCAACTGATCGCCAGGGGTGACGGGCTGGCGAAAACGCAGCTTGTCGGAGCCAACGAAGTAGTAGAGCGTGCCGTCGGCTGGCTTCACGTCAAGCATTTTGAAGCCAAGGATACCGGCAGCCTGAGCCATCGCTTCGATGATCAATACGCCCGGCATGATTGGATGCGCAGGGAAGTGACCATTGAAGAAGGGCTCGTTGATGCTGACATTCTTGTAGGCGCGAATGCGCTTGCCTTCCACATCCAGATCCACGACCCGGTCCACCAGCAGGAACGGGTAACGGTGAGGCAGGTATTCGCGAATCTCGTTGATGTCCATCATTTCGGGGGGAAGCCTATGTAAAGATTGGGAGGCGCGACTGACGCGCACCCCTCTAGCAAATCAAGGAGGCAGTCTAGCGGCTGTGCACACTTGATATGGAAATGGTATCAGCCATCTGATGAAGCATTACCGTCAGGGGTCACTTCCCCTACTCGCTTTTCCAGCTGTCGCAACCGCCGCGCGATGTCATCGAGCTGACGGATGCGGGCCGCGCTTTTGCGCCACTCGGCTGCCGGTTGCATGGCTGTACCGGAAGAATAGGAACCCTTTTCGGTAATCGAATGGGTCACCATGGTCATCCCGGTGATGAAAACGTTGTCGCAAATTTCGATATGCCCCACCAGCCCTACGCCACCGGCGAGCATGCAATGCTTGCCGATTTTGGTGCTGCCGGAGATTCCCACACACGCTGCCATGGCGGTGTGATCACCGACCTGCACGTTGTGGGCGATCTGAATCTGGTTGTCGAGCTTCACACCGTTACCCAGAACGGTATCGGCCAGTGCACCGCGATCGATAGCGGTATTCACGCCAATCTCCACGTCGTCACCGACCAGCACACCACCGATCTGCGCGATTTTCTGCCAGACACCTTTCTCGTTGGCAAAACCGAAGCCTTCGCCACCGAGCACCGCGCCGGATTGAATCACCACCCGCTTACCGATGCGCACGTCGTGATACAGCGTGACTCGCGGGGCCAACCAACCGCCCTCGCCAATCTCGCAGCGAGCACCGATGAAGCAGTGCGCGCCGATGGTCACACCCGCAGCAATACGCGCGCAGCTTTCGATCACCGCAAAGGCGCCAATGCTCGCCGCCGGATCGACCACTGCATCCGCTGCCACAACGGCTGTCGGATGAATACCGACAGCGGCCTTTGGCTTGGGATCGAACAGATGGGAAATCCGCGCGTAGGCCAGATACGGATCAGGCACGACCAGCGCATTACCTGCAAAACCTTCAGCATCAGCGGCCTTCAGCAACAACGCTGCGGCCCGGCTGTCCGCCAGGTATTTACGGTATTGGGGGTTTGCGAGAAAGCTCAACTGAGCTGGGCCAGCCTCTTGCAAAGTGGCTAGCCCAGTAATTTCTTTCTCCGGGTCGCCACGCAGTGTGGCGCCGAGGAACTCGGCCAATTGGCCGAGCTTTATAGTCGCTGTCATGGTTACTTCAGCTGATTCATGCGCTCGATAACCTGGCGAGTGATGTCGTACTGAGGTTTGACATCAATCACTGCGCCACGCTCGAAGACCAGGTCAAAAGCACCTTTCTTGATGACTTCTTCCACAGCGCTGTCCAGTTTCGGCTTGAGCTGCTTCAGCATTTCACGGTCGGCAACGGCTTTGGCTTCGTTCAGTTCCTTGGACTGGAACTGGAAGTCGCGGGCCTTTTGCTTGAACTCGAGCTCCAGGCGTTCACGCTCACCTTGCTGCATCTTGTCGCCGCCAGCCATCAGACGGTCCTGGATACCTTTGGCACTGCTTTCCAGAGTCTTGAGCTTGGTCAGCTGTGGGCCGAACTTCTTCTCGGCATCAACGGCGTACTTCTTGGCCGCATCCGATTCCAACAGAGCCATCTGATAGTTCAGCACGGCGATTTTCATGTCGGCAAAAGCCGGACCTGCAACCAGTACGGTCGCCAGGAGAACCAATTGAGTCAACTTACGCACGATGCACTCCTACAAAATCCATTGTCGTTATCTTGGGTCAGACGCTTAGAACGTCTGGCCGAGGGAGAATTGGAACACTTGAGTCTCGGCATTGCTGTCCGGTTTTTTGACTGGCATCGCCAAGGCGAAGCTCAACGGACCCAGGGCGGTAACCCATGTCACACCGACACCTACCGAACTGGCCATATTGCTCAGGCTGACATCGTTACACTGAGTGTTGGACTGCGAACCATTGGCGTTAGTGCTCTGCTTGCAAGTCGAATCGAACACATTACCCACGTCCCAGAATACTGAAGTGCGCAAGGAACGCTGATCTTTCACGAAAGGCAGAGGGAACAGAACTTCTACACCACCCTGAATCAGGACGTTACCACCAAACGGTAGTGGATCCTGATCCGGGTCGGCTGTGGTCCCAGGGTTCACGCCACGGCTCGGAGTACTACGAGGCCCCAGAGTGCTGTCCTTGAAGCCACGTACCGAGTTGAAACCACCAGCATAGTAGTTTTCATAGAACGGCAAGCCATCGGTCGAACCATAACCATCGCCATAACCCAGCTCGGTGTGGAGGCGCATGGTGTAATTTTCAGACAGCGGCTGGAACAATTGACCGCGGTAATCGAGCTTGAAGAACGACAAGTCGCTGCCCGGCGTCGTGGCTTCCGCGGTCAAGCTCTGGGAGTGACCACGGGTTGCCAGTACACCTTTGTTCAAGGTGGACTCTGACCAACCAGCCGATGCCTTGAAGTTGAGGTACTGATCGCCTTCTTTGTTAACGAAGGCGAAAATCTCGTCAACGGTGTACTGACCAGTCTTGATCTTGTCTTCCTGTGCAGACAGACCGAAGGTCAGGCGCGAAGTCTCGCTGATCGGGTAACCAACGCTGACGCCTGCACCCAGACTGTCGACGGCGTAGCTGGCTACGTTGACATCGAGGTCTTTATAGTCGGTGGTGCGATAAAACGCGTTGTAACCCAGGCTCACGCCATCAGCAGTCCAGTACGGGTCGACATAACCGAAGTTATAGCGGCTCTGGTACTGACTGCGGGTCAAGCCGATGCTGACCTTGTTACCCGTACCCAGGAAGTTGTTCTGGGTGATCGAACCACCGAGGATCAGACCGGCGCTCTGGGCAAAACCAACGCTGGCGGTAATCGAACCGGAAGCCTGTTCTTCAACGCTGTAGTTCACGTCTACCTGGTCGTCGACGCCCGGCACGGCCGGTGTTTCGACGTTGACTTCCTTGAAGAAGCCCAGACGTTCTAGACGAGTCTTGGACTGGTCGATCAGGTAAGTCGAAGCCCAGCCACCTTCCATCTGACGCATTTCACGGCGCAGCACTTCGTCTTCGGACTTGGTGTTGCCACGGAAGTTGATGCGGTTTACGTAAGCACGCTTGCCCGGATCGACGGCGAACGTGATATCGACGGTGTGGTCTTCATCGTGAGGCTGAGGCACGCCATTGACGTTGGCGAAGGTGTAACCCTCGTTACCCAGACGGCGGGTGATCAGTTCGGACGTGGTGGTCATCAGTTTGCGCGAGAACACCTGGCCTTTCTGGACCAGCAGCAGAGACTTGACCTGGTCTTCAGGGACTTTCAGGTCACCGCTCAGCTTGACGTCACGGACGGTGTACTTCTCGCCTTCATTGACGTTGACGGTGATATAGACGTGCTTCTTGTCCGGGGTGATGGACACCTGGGTCGAAGCGATATCCATGTTGATATAACCACGGTCCAGGTAGTAGGAGCGCAGACGCTCCAGGTCACCGGAAAGTTTTTCACGAGCGTACTTGTCATCGTTCTTGAAGAACGACAGCCAGTTGGTGGTCTTGAGTTCAAACAGGTCGGTCAGGTCTTCTTCAGGGAAGACGGTGTTACCCACCACGTTGATGTGCTGGATAGCAGCAACGGTGCCTTCGTTGATGTTGACCTTCAACGCAACGCGGTTGCGCGGCTGAGGCACCACTTCGGTGTCGACGGTGGCCGAGTAGCGACCCTGAGCGACGTATTGACGCTGCAGCTCGTTACGCACACCTTCGAGGGTGGCGCGCTGGAAGATCTCGCCTTCAGCCAGACCGGATTGTTTGAGGCCTTTCATCAGGTCTTCAGTGGAGATCGCCTTGTTACCCTCGATCTCGATACTGGCGACCGACGGGCGCTCGACTACAGTGATGACCAGGACGTTGCCTTCGCGGCCCAGCTGGATATCTTGAAAGAAACCGGTTTTGAACAACGCACGAGTGGATTCCACCAGGCGACGATCATCCGCCTGTTCACCGACGTTCAACGGCAAAGCACCAAAGACGCTACCCGCGGAGACCCGCTGGAGGCCATTGACGCGAATATCAGAGATAGTGAAGGACTCGGCGTGAACTTCGGCGATCATCAATACGGTGAGAACCGCAGTTAGCAGCAGACGTTTCATGAAGTCCTTTCTTATTCCAACTGGCAATAAACAAACTGCCGCAAAATGCGGCAGATTCGCAATTCAGCGAAGCGTTACAGTCGACCCAGATCATTGACAAGAGCAAGCAACATCACCCCGATCACCAAACTGATACCGATCTGTATCCCCCAACCCTGCACCCGATCCGACAAGGGGCGACCACGCGCCCACTCGATCAGATAAAACAACAAATGTCCCCCATCCAGTACAGGAATGGGCAACAAATTCAGAACCCCCAAGCTAATACTCAGATAAGCAAGGAAATTCAGGAAATCAGCGACACCCGACTGGGCAGAAGCGCCCGCCACTTTAGCAATGGTTATCGGTCCACTCAAGTTTTTTACCGAGAGCTCACCGAACAACATTTTCTTGAGCGAATCGAGGGTCAGTACGCTCATGGTCCAGGTGCGTCGAGCACCCTCCCCAATTGCTGCCACAGGACCATAACTAACTTCGCGAATCATCTCTGGCGGCCAATCAACTGCCTTCACCCCTGCCCCCAGATAACCACTGGGTGCCTTCTTCTCGCCGCGAGCGGCCAGCGTCACAGGGACGTCGATTTGAGCACCATCACGCTCGACGCGCAGCATGATTTTGGTATCAGGGTGCATACGGACCGTGTCCACCACCTGCTGCCAGTCATCAAGCGACTTGCCGTCCAGAGCCAACAGTCGGTCACCGGTCTTCAGGCCAGCAGCCTGTGCCGGGCCTTTCGGATCAAGTTCGGCCAGGACCGGTGGCAGCGCCGGACGCCAAGGGCGCAAGCCCAGCGAACGAATCGGATCCGGCTCATCGGCACCCTTGAGCCATTTATCCAGCATCAGTTCACGGGGCGAATCCACTGTGGAACCCTGATCACGGACCAGCAACTGCAGGGAACCGCTCTCCCCAAGACGACGGACCAACTGCAGGTTCACCGCAGCCCAACCGGAAGTTGGTTCGCCATCGATGGCAATGATTTCCTGGCCCGCGCTCAAACCAGCCTTGGCAGCGATACTGCCGGATTCGACCGCACCAATGACCGGGCGCACTTGCTCGCTGCCGAGCATGGCGAGCCCCCAGAAAAAAATCATCGCCAATAAAAAGTTGGCAATCGGACCCGCCGATACGATAGCGATACGCTGGCGGACGGATTTGCGATTGAAGGTTTGATCGAGCTGATCAGCCGGCACTTCGCCTTCGCGCTCATCGAGCATTTTCACGTAACCGCCCAGCGGGATCGCGGCGACGACGAACTCAGTGCCCTTCTTGTCGTGCCAGCGCAGCAACGGCATACCGAAGCCCACGGAGAAACGCAGCACTTTGACCCCACAGCGACGTGCGACCCAAAAATGGCCGAATTCGTGAAAGGTGACCAGCACGCCCAAAGCCACCAGGGTGCCGACAATCATATAGAGCGCGCTCATCTACTTTCTCCGCAATCCTGTCCAGTGCCGCATGGGTCAACGTATTGCAGCACTTACCGCCCGTGACGACTCAACCATTGTTCGGCCAGTACTCGCGCTTTCGCGTCGGCCGTGAACACTGCCTCGAGATCATCAACCGCAACCACGGGCTCGAGATTCAACACTTCTTCGATGATACTCGCGATTTCCGGGTAGCGAACCCGCCCGTCGAGAAAGGCCGCGACTGCCACTTCATTCGCTGCATTGAGCATGGCCGGCGCGCTGTTGCCGGATTCGGCCGCCTGACGCGCAAGGCGCAGACACGGGAATCGCTCTTCATCAGGCGCCTGGAAGTCCAGCCGCGCAATTGCAAACAGGTCCAGCGGCGCAACACCCGAGTCGATTCGCTCAGGCCAAGCCAGCGCGTTGGCGATCGGCGTGCGCATGTCAGGGTTACCTAACTGGGCCAATACAGAACCGTCGATGTAATCGACCAGTGAATGAATCACGCTTTGAGGATGAATCACCACTTCGACCTGGGACGGCTTGGCATTAAACAGCCAGCAGGCTTCGATCAGCTCCAGCCCCTTGTTCATCATGCTGGCCGAATCCACCGAAATCTTGCGCCCCATGGACCAGTTCGGATGGGCGCACGCTTGCTCAGGGGAAACATGCACCAGTTCAGCCATAGGTGTCTGTCGGAACGGACCACCAGAGGCCGTGAGTAAAATCCGACGCACCCCGACGGCACCCAGTCCACGAGCGAAATCCTGTGGCATGCACTGGAAAATCGCATTGTGTTCGCTGTCGATGGGCAGCAACACCGAACCACTCTTGTGCACCGCCTGCATGAACAGCGCACCGGACATCACCAATGCTTCTTTGTTGGCCAGGAGAATTTTCTTGCCGGCTTCGACCGCCGCCAGAGTTGGTCGCAAGCCCGCAGCGCCAACGATAGCCGCCATGACCGCATCGACCTCAGGATCGGAAGCAACCTGACACAGGCCTTCCTCACCCACCAGCACGCGAGTCGACAGGCCTGCGGCGCGCAAGTCGTCCTGCAAGCCTCGGGCAGCAACCGCCTCGGGTACCACGGCGAAGCGCGGCGTATGACGAATGCACAGCGCCAACAGCTCGCTCAAACGGGTGAAACCGCTCAAGGCGAAAACCTGATAACGCTCAGGATGGCGAGCGATGACGTCAAGCGTGCTCAGACCAATCGAACCGGTCGCCCCCAGGACGGTAATCTGCTGCGGGCGGCTCACGGTGCCGCCATCCACAGGAGCACAGCGAATACCGGAATCGCTGCCGTCAGGCTGTCGATACGGTCCAGCACGCCGCCATGCCCCGGAAGCAGATTACTGCTGTCCTTGATCCCGGACTGACGCTTGAACATGCTTTCGGTGAGATCGCCTACCACCGAGATAAATACGATGATGGCTGCACCTATCAGACCTTTAAACAGCTGCGCCACCGTCCAGTCTCGAACCAGACCGACAATGACAGTAATGACCAGACTCGCCACGAGGCCGCCGTAGACGCCCTCCCAGCTTTTGCCGGGACTGACCTGTGGCGCCAGCTTGCGCTTGCCAAAAGCCCGGCCCGAGAAATAAGCACCGATATCAGCGCCCCAGACCAGCACCATCACCGCCATGATCAGCCAGTTGCCCAAAGGCTCCTGTTTGATCTGAATCAGACCTTGCCAGGCGGGCAGCAGGATCAGCAGACCGATCATCAGCTTGCAGGCAGCGCTGGACCAAAGCTCGCTGGAGCGCGGATACGTCAGCACCAGATAGGTTGCAACGCCCCACCAAAGCACCGAAGCGCCCAACACCCAAGGCGCGAGCCCGGGCACGATATGCATGACAAACAGCATCAGCGCGACCACAGCCGCATAGGCAAGGCGGATCGGTTGCTCAGTGAAGCCCGCCAGGCGAGCCCATTCCCACGCACCGAGAGTCACGACCAGCCCGATGAACAGCGCGAAACCGGTGCCCTCGAGCAGGAAAAACCCGCACAAGGCAATCGGCAGCAGGATCAGCGCAGTGATGATTCGTTGTTTAAGCATTAAACCCGGGCTCCAGCCTCGACCTGCTCGCTCGTTTTACCGAAACGGCGCTGCCGAGAAGCAAAATCGGCCAGCGCGGTACGCATGGCATCGTGTTTGAAGTCCGGCCAGAACAGGTCGGAGAAGTACAACTCGGCGTAAGCCAGTTGCCACAGCAGGAAGTTACTGATGCGGTGCTCGCCACCGGTACGGATGCACAAGTCCGGCAACGGCAAATCGCCGGTCGCCAGACAGGTTTGCAACAGTTCAGGGGTAATGTCTTCCGGACGCAGGTGCCCGGCCTGGACTTCCCGAGCCAGACGCTGTGCGGCCTGCGCGATATCCCACTGTCCGCCATAGTTGGCAGCGATCTGCAGAATGAAGCGATTGGTGCCCGCCGTCATTGCCTCAGCTTCACGCATGGCAGCCTGAAGCTCCGGATGAAAACGCGAACGGTCGCCAATGATGCGCAAACTGATGTTGTTGTCGTTGAGGCGTTTGGCCTCGCGACGCAGCGCCTTGAAGAACAAATCCATCAAGGCACTGACTTCATCGGCCGGGCGCTGCCAGTTCTCACTGGAGAACGCGAACAGGGTCAGTACTTCGACCTTGGCCTCGGCACACACCTCAATCACCGCCCGCACTGCATCCACGCCCGCTTTATGCCCGGCGACACCCGGCATAAAGCGTTTTTTCGCCCAGCGATTATTACCATCCATGATGATCGCGACATGGCGCGGCACCGCGGCCGGTGCAGTCTGCTTTGTCTTATCCATTAAAACGTGACCCTTATACGGCCATCAGGTCTTTTTCTTTCTGCGCCAAATTCGCGTCGATTTCAGCCACGTATTTTTTGGTCAGATCATCAATTTCGCCAGTGGCGCGACGTTCTTCGTCTTCACTGATTTCTTTTTCCTTGACCAGATCCTTCAGCTGGCTGTTCGCATCACGACGGATGTTGCGCACTGCAACACGGGCATCTTCAGCGACATCGCGAGCCTGCTTGGTGAAGCCCTTACGGGTTTCTTCGGTCAGGGCCGGCATGGAGATCAGCAGCAACTCACCCAGGTTGGTCGGGTTGAGGTTCAGACCCGCGCTACCGATGGCCTTGTCGACAGCACCGAGCATGTTGCGCTCAAAGGCAACAACTTGCAGGGTACGGGCGTCTTTGACGGTGATGTTCGCTACCTGCTTGATCGGAGTATCGGAACCGTAATACGGCACCATCACACCTTCAAGAATGCTTGGATGCGCCTGGCCAGTACGAATACGGCCGAAGTTGTGCATCAGCGACTCGACGGATTTCTGCATACGCTCTTTAGCGTCTTTCTTGATTTCGTTGATCATTGTTGGCCTTCCTCGATCAGGGTCCCTTCAGCGCCGCCGTGCACGATATTCAGCAGGGCGCCGGGCTTGTTCATGTTAAATACGCGCAACGGCATCTTGTGGTCGCGGCACAGGCAAATAGCGGTCAGATCCATCACGCCCAGCTTGCGATCCAGCACTTCATCGTACGTCAGATGATCGAACTTCTCGGCATGCGGGTCTTTGAATGGGTCAGCGGTGTAGACGCCATCGACCTTGGTCGCCTTAAGCACGACATCGGCATCGATTTCGATTGCACGCAAGCACGCTGCCGAATCCGTGGTGAAGAACGGATTGCCGGTACCGGCCGCGAAAATCACGACGTCCTTGGCGTTCAAGTGGCGCATGGCTTTGCGGCGATCATAGTGATCGGTTACGCCAACCATGGAAATGGCCGACATCACGATGGCCGAGATATTGGCACGTTCCAGCGCATCGCGCATGGCCAGGGCGTTCATCACAGTGGCCAGCATGCCCATGTGGTCGCCGGTAACCCGATCCATGCCGGCCGCGCTCAGCGCTGCACCACGAAACAGGTTGCCGCCGCCGATCACCAGACCGACCTGAACACCGATGCCGACCAGTTGACCGACTTCCAGCGCCATGCGATCCAGAACTTTCGGATCGATCCCGAACTCTTCCGAGCCCATCAGGGCCTCGCCGCTAAGCTTGAGTAGAATGCGTTTATAGCGAGCCTGATAACCACTGCCCTGCTGAGCCATTGCGAATCTCTCCTGCGGCGTATTTTAAAAATTCTTTGCGAGCTGTTTACAGCTGGCGTTCACTCTAACTTGGCACTGCTTCAGCGCCATCGGAACATGGCTTTGTAAGCCAGTTCCAAAAGGAAACCAATTAAAAATTGGTGCCCCATCTGAAAAGAGGCTGCGCGCGTGAGCGGGCAGCCTCTTCAGGGCGACAGTTAAAAAACCGTCTTATTGCTTGGCGGCAGCCAGCTGGGCAGCAACTTCTTCAGCGAAGTTGTCGACCGGCTTCTCGATGCCTTCGCCTACTTTGAAGTAGGTGAAAGAAACGATTTCAGCACCGGCTTTCTTGGCCAGTTCGCCAACTTTGATTTCAGGGTTCTTGACGAACGCCTGCTCAACCAGGCTCGCTTCAGCCAGGAACTTGCTGATACGACCTTTGACCATGTTTTCAACGATGTTTTCTGGCTTGCCAGCGATCTTGTCAGCGTTGAGGGTCAGGAACACGCCTTTCTCGCGCTCGACAGCTTCAGCGGAAACTTCCGATGGCAGCAGGAATTCAGGGTTGGTGGCCGCTACGTGCATAGCGATGTCTTTGGCCAGCTCAACGGTGCCGCCTTTGAGAACAACCGCAACACCGATCTTGTTGCCGTGCAGGTAACCACCAACAACATCACCTTCAACGCGAGCCAGGCGACGGATGTTGACGTTTTCGCCAACCTTGCCGACCAGAACCAGGCGATCAGCTTCTTGAGCTTCGATCAGCGGAGCGACGTCAGTCAGTTTGTCAGCGAACGCTTTTTCAACGCTGCCAGCAACAAATGCCTTGAAGTCGTCCTGCAGAGCCAGGAAGTCGGTCTGCGAGTTCACTTCCAGCAGAACGGCGGTTTTACCGTCTTCCTTCAGAGCGATCGCGCCTTCAGCGGCAACGTTGCCAGCTTTCTTGGCAGCCTTGATGGCGCCCGAAGCACGCATGTCATCAATGGCTTTTTCGATGTCGCCGCCAGCCTTGGTCAAGGCCTTTTTGCAGTCCATCATGCCTTCGCCAGTACGCTCGCGCAGTTCTTTGACCAACGCTGCAGTAATCTCTGCCATTTCAAAATTCCTCTTGGATAGGTTTTCAACCATTCCACCCGATCGAACGGGCGATCAATTCTTCCCGAACCACCCTTGCTGGCTGCAGCAGGTTACAAAGGCTGTAACTGCGCTGCCGACAAACGGTTTTCGAGGTGGCAAAAAGGGGGCCAAGCCCCCTTTTTGCTTACTGAGTCAACGCCTGGGCGTCAATTACTCAGCTGCTGCTACCGGAGCTTCTTCAACGAACTGCTCGGTGCCGCCAGCAACGTGGTTGCGACCGCGGATAACAGCGTCAGCCATCGAACCCATGTACAGCTGGATAGCGCGGATTGCGTCATCGTTGCCTGGGATGATGTAGTCAACGCCTTCCGGGCTGCTGTTGGTATCGACTACGCCGATAACCGGGATGCCCAGCTTGTTGGCTTCGGTGATCGCGATGCGCTCGTGATCAACGTCGATAACGAACAGTGCGTCTGGCAGACCGCCCATGTCCTTGATACCACCCAGGGAACGATCGAGCTTCTCAAGATCGCGAGTGCGCATCAGCGCTTCTTTCTTGGTCAGCTTGGCGAAAGTACCGTCTTCGGCTTGCACTTCAAGGTCACGCAGACGCTTGATGGAAGCACGGATGGTTTTGAAGTTGGTCAGCATGCCGCCCAACCAGCGGTGATCGACGTACGGCGAACCGCAACGTGCTGCTTCTTCAGCAACGATCTTGCCAGCGGAACGCTTGGTGCCGACGAACAGAATCTTGTTTTTGCCCTGGGCCAGGCGCTCTACGAAAGTCAGAGCTTCGTTGAACATTGGCAGGGTTTTTTCAAGGTTGATGATGTGGATCTTGTTACGCGCGCCGAAAATGTACTTACCCATTTTCGGGTTCCAGTAACGGGTCTGGTGACCGAAGTGCACACCGGCCTTCAGCATATCGCGCATGTTGACTTGGGACATGATAGTTCCTTAATAAGTCGGGTTTGGCCTCCACGTATCCCAATGACCAACCAGCAGCATCAGCTGAAGGCACCCAGGTCATCGTGTCGACACGTGTGTGGATTTAGGCTTTTCAGGGGATCCCCGGAAAGCGGCGCATTTTATATCACAAGGCAGAAAAAAACGGAACCCGGATTGTTAAATCCCGGCGCGTGCTTTGGTTCCAGCCCTTGGAATCCGCCAAGAATGCGCCATTCTATAAGGAGAAGCGATGCACAGAGGCTCAGATTTGCGCTGCTCGTCTGTTAGAATCGCGTTTTTAAGGGCCGCGAAGATCGATCGCGTAACGCCCATTTCGTTTTAGAAGGCGCCATCGAGCGCAGAGAGAGCCTGTATGACCGTCACCCTCAAAACCCCAGAGGACATCGCAAAAATGCGCATCGCCGGCAAACTGGCCGCCGATGTGCTGGAAATGATTGCCGAACATGTCAAGCCGGGCATTACCACTGAAGAACTGGACCGCATCTGCCACGACTATATCGTCAATGAGCAGAAAGCCATCCCTGCCCCGCTCAACTACAAGGGCTTTCCGAAGTCGATCTGCACCTCGATCAACCATGTGGTCTGCCACGGCATCCCGAACGAGAAGCCGCTGAAAGATGGCGACACGCTGAACATCGACGTCACCGTCATCAAGGACGGCTACCACGGCGACACCAGCCGCATGTTCCACGTCGGCACCGTGCCGGTCTGGGCCGAGCGCCTGTCGCAGGTCACCCAGGAATGCATGTACAAGGCCATCGAAATCGTCAAACCCGGCTGCCGCCTGGGCGACATCGGTGAAGTGATCCAGAAGCACGCTGAAAAGAACGGTTTTTCCGTGGTTCGCGAGTTCTGCGGTCACGGCATCGGCAAGGTATTTCACGAAGAGCCGCAGATCCTGCACTACGGCCGCGCTGGCACCGGCATGGAGCTGAAAGCCGGCATGACGTTCACCATCGAGCCGATGATCAACCAGGGTAAGGCCGACACCAAGGTATTGGGCGACGGCTGGACCGCAATCACCAAGGACCGCAAGCTGTCGGCACAGTGGGAACACACCCTTCTGGTAACCGAAACCGGTTACGAGATCTTCACCCTGCGCGCCGACGACACCATCCCGCGCGTTTCGGCCTGATCCGGGCGCGCAGCTCCTCAGCCTTATAGACAGGAAAGCCAATCGATGCCGCAGGTGGATCCCGAACTCTTCGACCGTGGCCAGTTCCAGGCTGAACTGGCCCTGAAGGCAAGCCCGATCGCGGCCTTCAAGAAAGCGATTCGCCAGGCCCGCGAGGTGCTCGACGAGCGCTTTCGCAGCGGCCGCGACATTCGCCGGTTGATCGAGGATCGCGCCTGGTTCGTCGATAACATCCTGCAAAAGGCCTGGGAGCAGTTCGATTGGAGCGAAGACGCCGACATCGCGCTGGTCGCGGTCGGCGGCTACGGTCGCGGTGAGTTGCACCCTTATTCCGACATCGATTTGCTGATCCTGCTGGACAGTGCCGATCACGAAGTTTTCCGAGATTCCATCGAGCGTTTTCTGACGCTGTTGTGGGACATCGGCCTTGAAGTGGGCCAGAGCGTTCGCTCCGTGGACGAATGCGTCCAGGAGGCCCGCGCCGACCTGACGGTTGTCACCAACCTGATGGAAAGCCGTACCATCTGCGGCCCCGAGCGCTTGCGCCAGCGCATGCTGGACGTGACCAGCACCGCGCACATGTGGCCGAGCAAGGACTTCTTCCTGGCCAAACGCGCCGAGCAGAAGGCCCGCCACCACAAGTACAACGACACCGAATACAACCTGGAACCCAATGTTAAAGGCTCGCCCGGCGGCCTACGGGATATTCAGACGATTCTGTGGGTGGCCCGTCGCGAGTACGGCACCCTGAACCTGCGGGCCCTGGCCGGCGAAGGTTTCCTGGTCGAGAGCGAAAACGCCCTGCTGGCCTCCTCCCAGGAATTCCTCTGGAAGGTTCGTTACGCCCTGCACATGCTCGCCGGCCGTTCCGAAGACCGCTTGCTGTTTGATCACCAGCGCACCATTGCCGGGCTGCTGGGCTTCAAAGGCGATGACGCCAAGCAAGCCATTGAAAACTTCATGCAGCAGTATTACCGGGTGGTCATGAGCATTGCCCAGCTCAGCGACCTGATCATCCAGCACTTCGAGGAAGTCATCCTCGCACCGGAAGACGAAGCGCCGCCGCAGCCGATCAACTCGCGATTCCAGCTGCACGACGGTTACATCGAGGCGCGCAACGACAACGTGTTCCGCCGCACACCGTTCGCCATGCTGGAAATCTTCGTATTGATGGCTCAGCAGCCGGAAATCAAAGGCGTGCGCGCCGACACCATTCGTCTGCTGCGAGAAAACCGTCATCTGATCGACGATGATTTCCGCAACGACATCCGCAATACCAGCCTGTTCATCGAACTGTTCAAGTGCAAGATCGGCATCCACCGAAACCTGCGACGGATGAACCGTTACGGCATCCTCGGGCGCTACTTGCCGGAGTTCGGCTTCATCGTCGGGCAGATGCAGCACGACCTGTTTCACATCTATACGGTCGATGCTCACACCCTGAACCTGATCAAACATCTGCGTAAGTTGCAGTACACCCAGGTGTCGGAAAAATTCCCGCTGGCCAGCAAGCTCATGGGCAAATTGCCCAAACCCGAGCTGATCTACCTGGCCGGCCTGTACCACGACATCGGCAAGGGCCGGCATGGTGATCACTCGGAAATCGGCGCCGTGGATGCCGAAGCCTTTTGCCAGCGCCACCAATTGCCAGTGTGGGACAGCCGCCTGATCGTCTGGCTGGTGCAGAACCATTTGCTGATGTCGACCACCGCCCAGCGCAAGGACTTGTCCGATCCACAAGTGATCCACGATTTCGCGCAGATCGTCGGCGACGAAACCCACCTCGATTATCTGTACGTGCTGACGGTCGCCGACATCAACGCCACCAACCCGACGCTGTGGAATTCCTGGCGCGCCAGCCTGTTGCGCCAGCTCTACACCGAGACCAAGCGCGCCTTGCGTCGTGGCCTGGAAAACCCGGTGGACCGCGAAGAGCAGATTCGCCAGACCCAGAGCGCAGCGCTGGACATTCTGGTACGCGGCGGCACCGATCCGGACGATGTCGAGCAATTGTGGGCGCAATTGGGTGATGACTACTTCCTGCGCCACACCGCCGGCGACGTGGCCTGGCACAGCGACGCGATCCTCCAGCAGCCGGCCGACGGCGGGCCGTTGGTGCTGATCAAGGAAACCACCCAGCGCGAGTTCGAAGGCGGCACGCAGATCTTTATCTATGCGCCGGATCAGCACGACTTCTTCGCCGTGACCGTGGCCGCGATGGACCAGCTCAACCTGAACATTCACGACGCCCGGGTCATCACCTCCAGCAGCCAGTTCACCCTCGACACCTACATCGTGCTCGACACCGACGGCGACTCGATCGGTGATAACCCGGCGCGGGTCAAACAGATTCGCGAAGGCCTGACCGAGGCCCTGCGCAACCCGGACGACTACCCGACCATCATTCAGCGTCGGGTACCGCGCCAGCTCAAGCATTTCGCGTTTGCGCCACAGGTGACGATCCACAACGACGCCCAGCGTCCGGTAACGGTGCTGGAGCTCAGCGCCCCCGACCGCCCGGGCCTGCTGGCACGCATCGGCACGATCTTCCTGGAGTTCGACTTGTCGCTGCAGAATGCCAAGATCGCCACCTTGGGCGAGCGCGTGGAAGACGTGTTCTTCATCACCGACGCGAACAACCAGCCGTTGTCCGACCCATTGCTGTGCAGCCGCTTGCAGGATGCAATCGTCGAACAGCTGACCGTCAGTAACGAACCCGATATCAAACTGTCGCGCATCAGCATCTGAATTAACAAATTTTCCCCCTGTGGGAGCGAACCATGTGGTGAGGGGATTTATCCCCGCTGGGCTGCGGAGCGGCCCCGGCATTTCAAAGTTAAAGCAGGTTTACGACTGCTTCGCAGCCGAACGGGGATAAATCCCCTCGCCACACGGGCTCGCCCCCACATTAGATGAGGCCCCCATGAACAACGCTCTGAACCAGTTGCAGCCCTACCCGTTCGAGAAGCTCCGCGCCCTGCTCGGCAGCGTCACGCCAAACCCGGACAAGCGCGCCATTGCGCTGTCCATTGGTGAGCCGAAACACCGTTCGCCGAGCTTTGTCGCCGAAGCCCTGGCAAGCAATCTGGATAAGATGGCCGTGTACCCGACCACCCTCGGCATTCCGGCTCTGCGTGAAGCCATCGCCGCGTGGTGCGAACGTCGTTTCAGCGTTCCGCACGGCTGGCTCGACCCGGCGCGCAATGTGCTGCCGGTCAACGGCACTCGTGAAGCGCTGTTCGCGTTCACCCAGACTGTGGTCAATCGTGGCGACGATGCCCTGGTGGTCAGCCCTAACCCGTTCTATCAAATCTACGAAGGCGCCGCGTTCCTCGCCGGAGCCAAGCCGCATTACCTGCCGTGCCTGGACGAAAACGGCTTCAACCCGGATTTCGACGCCGTTTCCCCAGACATCTGGAAACGCTGCCAGATCCTGTTCCTGTGCTCGCCAGGCAACCCGACCGGCGCATTGATCCCGGTTGAAACCCTGAAAAAACTGATCGCCCTCGCCGACGAATACGACTTCGTGATCGCCGCCGACGAGTGCTACAGCGAACTGTACTTCGACGAACAAACCCCGCCGGCCGGCCTGCTCAGCGCCTGCGTGGAACTGGGCCGCAAGGACTTCAAGCGCTGCGTGGTGTTCCACAGCCTGTCCAAGCGTTCCAACCTGCCAGGTCTGCGCTCCGGTTTTGTTGCCGGTGACGCCGACATCCTCAAGGGCTTCCTGCTGTACCGCACCTACCACGGCTGCGCGATGCCGGTTCAGACCCAACTGGCCAGCGTTGCTGCATGGGATGACGAAGTACACGTGCGCGCCAACCGTGCGCTGTATCGCGAGAAGTACGATGCGGTGCTGGAAATCCTCAGCCCGGTGATGGATGTGCAGCGTCCGGACGGCGGTTTCTATTTGTGGCCGAATGTTGAAGGCGATGATGAGGCGTTCTGCCGTGATCTGTTCGTTGAAGAACACGTGACCGTGGTGCCCGGATCTTATCTGTCTCGCGAAGTTGATGGCTTCAATCCGGGAGCCGGACGCGTGCGATTGGCACTGGTCGCGCCGCTGGCCGAATGTGTAGAAGCGGCCAAGAGAATTCGCGAGTTTATTACCCGCAACAAGTAAATATCCCAGCCCGCACTGTGCAACGCAGTGCGGGCACTCTGATATAGCCAGTTACACTTCCCCCGAAACTAAAGCTCACCGAACTGCGGAGTCCGCCTTACTCTCATTCAGCGCATTAGCGTGCGCATCCAAACAACCTTACTTCAAGGAAGAAGTAGCCAATGAACAGTATTGAAGACTGCACCCTTATCCAATGGCCCGACGATCAACAATCCTATGAAACCGCTATCAACGAGAACCCTGAGAATGCCGGCACCGGCGGCGGCACTCGTCGCAAGCGCTCTCTGATCAATTACTCAAAGCTGTGGGCAAACGGACGCACACTCAAGATCGCGTTTATCGACAGCCCCGACGATGAACACAAACAGAAGATCATCAACGCAGCGCGCCAATGGCTGCCCCATATCAATCTGAGCTTCGACTTCGTTGAGGGGCTGGAAGGTGATATCCGAATCGCAACCAAAAACAATGACAACAGCTCAATGCTGGGCACTGACGCGCTATTGATTCATCCTGATTGGCCCACCATGAACCTGGGGGTCAAACCTGAACATGAAGATTTCGAAGTGATCGTGACTCATGAGTTCGGACATGCCTTAGGCGCGATGCACGAACATCAACACCCCGATGCGAATATTCCCTGGGATAAACCGAAGGTGTATGAGTTCTACCAGAATCGGGAAATGAATCCACTGACCAAAGAGCAAGTCGATAGAAACCTCTTTCAACCCTTCAATACAATCGAAGCGATTTATACGTCTTACGACAGAAAGTCGATCATGCACCACCCGGTGGCTAATACGCTGACAGTGGGCGATTGGGAATTACCTATCAACCGAAAGATCAGTAAAAAAGATAAAAAACTCATGAAGTTGCTTTATCCGAAGCGCTAGCAGCCAAGCAGCCCATAGAGTCGAGTGAGCACTCGTAAAACTATTTCATCACCGGCTCTCCCCAAGCCCCTCTCGCAGCACGTCATCACTCAACTGGTGATGACGCCTGAGCTTGCCCCCAGGTGCTGCACCATCAGTCCGGCAATTTCCTGAGCGCATTTTCCAAGCAATCGACAGCATTGAAGTGCCATATTCGCCGTTTAGACTGCGGGCGAACCGTTATACCCATGTCGCACGCAGTAGCTGATCGCCATGCCCCACAGACAAACCCGACCACGACCGACGCGAAACCGTCCGCTCATGGCATAATCCGTCACCTTTTATTTCCAGCACCTGCAAAGGGGGCAATTCCTTGACCGTTTCAAGCAAAACGTTGCACCTTTTCGGCATCAAAGCCTGCGACACCATGAAAAAGGCGCGCACCTGGCTCGATGAACACGCTGTCAGCTATGACTTCCATGATTACAAAGCGGTCGGAATCGACCGTGAACACCTGACCCAATGGTGCGACGAGCACGGTTGGCAAGTGGTGTTGAACCGTGCAGGCACGACCTTTCGCAAGCTCGACGACGAACGCAAAACCGATCTCGACCAGCCGAAAGCCATCGAACTGATGCTCGCACAACCCTCGATGATCAAGCGCCCGGTGCTTGATCTCGGTGACCGAACCCTGATTGGCTTCAAGCCAGATATCTACGCGGCAGCGCTCAAGTAAGGCAGCCCGTTCCATTTTGTTAGAGGTATCAACATGTCCACTACCCTGTTCAGCCTGGCCTTTGGTGTCGGCACTCAAAACCGTCAAGGCGCATGGCTGGAAGTGTTTTACGCTCAGCCGCTGCTCAACCCTTCGGCCGAACTCGTCGCTACCATCGCACCGGTTCTGGGCTACACCGAAGGCAATCAGGCCATCGCGTTCACTACCGCTCAGGCTTCGCAACTGGCTGAGGCCCTGAAAAGCGTCGACGCTGCCCAGGCTGCCTTGCTGACCCGTCTGGCTGAAAGTCACAAGCCGCTGGTCGCGACCATTCTGGCCGAAGACGCTCAGTTGACCTCCACCCCTGAGGCCTACCTCAAGCTGCACCTGCTGTCCCATCGCCTGGTCAAGCCGCACGGCCTGAACCTGGCGGGTGTATTCCCGTTGCTGCCGAACGTGGCATGGACCAGCCAGGGCGCAATCGACCTGGCCGAACTGGCCGAGCATCAACTGGAAGCCCGTCTGCGTGGCGAGCTGCTGGAAGTGTTCTCGGTGGACAAGTTCCCGAAAATGACCGACTACGTGGTTCCGGCCGGCGTGCGTATCGCTGACGCGGCACGTATTCGTCTGGGCGCCTACGTCGGCGAAGGCACCACCGTGATGCACGAGGGTTTCGTCAACTTCAACGCTGGCACCGAAGGCCCGGGCATGATCGAAGGCCGCGTTTCCGCTGGCGTATTCGTCGGCAAGGGTTCGGACCTGGGCGGCGGTTGCTCGACCATGGGCACCCTGTCGGGCGGCGGCAACATCGTGATCAAGGTTGGCGAAGGCTGCCTGATCGGCGCGAACGCCGGTATCGGCATTCCATTGGGCGATCGCAACACCGTTGAGTCGGGCCTGTACGTGACCGCGGGTACCAAAGTGGCACTGCTGGACGAAAACAACAAACTGGTCAAAGTCGTGAAGGCCCGTGAACTGGCCGGTCAACCTGACCTGCTGTTCCGTCGCAATTCGGAGACCGGTGCCGTGGAATGCAAAACCCACAAATCGGCCATCGAACTGAACGAAGCGCTGCACGCTCACAACTGATTGCTGCAGCAACCCAACCGATCAACTGTGGGAGCGGGCTTGCTCGCGAAGCTTTTGGCGACCTCAAGGACGCCTTCGCGAGCAAGCCCGCTCCCACAGGTTCAGGCGTACACCCGCCCATGTTTAACAGGGCTCGATAGCATGATGATTGCCTCTCCCTGGCGCGCCGATTTTCCGGCCATCGCCGCATTGCAACGGCAAGACCAGACGTATCTGGACAACGCCGCCACCACGCAAAAACCTCAAGCCCTGCTGGATGCCCTGGCGCATTACTACGCCAACGGCGCGGCCAACGTGCATCGGGCGCAACACCTGCCCGGCGCCCACGCCACCCAGGCGTTCGAGGCCAGCCGCAGCAAAGTCGCCCACTGGCTCAATGCCGGCGATTGCGGGCAGATCATCTTTACCCACGGCGCAACATCTGCGCTGAACCTCCTGGCTTATGGCCTGGAACATCTTTTCAATCCGGGCGATGAAGTTGTCATCAGCGCCCTGGAGCATCACGCCAACCTGTTGCCATGGCAGCAACTGGCCCACCGTCGCGATCTGAAGCTGGTGATCCTGCCGCTGGACGCCGACGGCTTGATCGACCTTGATGCTGCCACGCAGTTGATCGGTCCGCGAACCCGCTTGCTGGCGGTCAGTCAGCTATCCAACGTGCTCGGCGCCTGGCAGCCTTTGCCCGCCCTCTTGACGATGGCCAAGGCGCATGACGCGCTGACCGTGGTCGATGGCGCCCAAGGCGTGGTGCATGGCCGGCACGACGTGCAGGGGCTGGGTTGCGACTTCTATGTGTTTTCCAGCCACAAGCTCTACGGCCCCGATGGACTGGGCGTGCTGTTCGGTCGCAATGAAGCGCTTGAGCAACTGCGCCACTGGCAATTCGGCGGCGAAATGGTGCTGGATGCGGATTATCACAGCGCACGGTTCCGCCCGGCGCCACTGGGTTTTGAGGCGGGTACGCCGCCGATTGCCGGTGTGATTGGTCTGGGGGCGACGCTGGATTATCTTGCGGGGCTCGATCAGGACGCGGTTTGCGCCCATGAAGCAGCGCTGCATGACTATTTGCTCAAAGGCCTCGAAGCGCGCAGCGGCATTCGGTTGCTGGGCAAGCCGCAACTGGCGCTTGCCAGTTTTGTCGTCGAGGGTGTGCATAACTCTGATTTGGCGCACTTACTGACGGAACAAGGGATCGCGGTGCGCGCCGGTCATCACTGCGCCATGCCGTTGCTGAAAAGCTTTGAATTGGCCGGGGCGATTCGGGTGTCGTTGGCGCTGTACAACGATTCCGAAGATTTGGAACGGTTCTTTGAAGCGCTGGATCAGGCGCTGGAGTTGTTGCGATGAACGTGCCTGCCGATGCGGTTGCGGCGCTGGAGGTTTTTCAGAATGCTGCCGGTTGGGAACAACGGGCGCGGCTGTTGATGCAATGGGGCGACCGTCTGCCTGCTTTGAGCGATGTCGATAAAGTCGAAGCCAACCGGGTGCACGGCTGTGAAAGCCAGGTGTGGTTGGTGGGTGCGCTGGATGACGGTCACTGGCAGTTTGCCGCGAGCAGCGATGCACGATTGATTCGCGGGTTGGTGGCGTTGTTGCTGGCGCGGGTGAACGGGTTGTCGGCGGTTGAGTTGCAGCAGGTGGATTTGCCGGATTGGTTTAATCAGCTTGGACTGAGCAGACAGTTATCCCCATCACGCAGTAATGGCCTCAATGCCGTGCTCCAGCGGATGAATGAGTTGGCTGGTTAATCGCCTTCGCGAGCAAGCCCGCTCCCACATTTAATTGTGTTCCCCTGAGAGAACTCGGTCGAATGTGGGAGCGGGCTTGCTCGCGAAGGCGCCATCAGCAACAACTTAAACCTCAGGCTTGACCCGATCCGCCGGTCGCCGCACCCCGGCCACAATCTTATCCACAGCCTTGGTCGCCGCGACCATGCCAAACGTCGCCGTCACCATCATCACCGCACCAAACCCTCCGGCGCAGTCGAGCTTTACACCATCACCGACAAAACTCTTCTGCAAGCAAATGCTGCCATCCGGTTTCGGGTAGCGCAGTTGCTCGGTGGAAAACACGCAAGGCACGCTGTAATGGCGGGTCACGGTGCGTGAGAAGTTGTAATCCCGGCGCAAGGTCGAGCGCACTTTCGAAGCCAACGGATCATTGAAGGTCCGGTTCAAATCGCACACCTGAATCAACGTCGGATCAATCTGCCCGCCCGCGCCACCGGTGGTGATGATCTGGATCTTGCGGCGCTTGCACCAGGCAATCAGCGCCGCCTTGGCATTCACGCTGTCGATGCAATCAATGACGCAGTCGATGTTCGGCGTGATGTATTCGGCCATGGTCTCGCGGGTGACGAAGTCCGCCACCGCGTGCACGGTGCAGTCCGGGTTGATCCCGCGCAGGCGCTCGGCCATCACGTCAACCTTGGGTTTGCCGACGGTGCTGTCCAGCGCGTGCAACTGACGGTTGGCGTTGCTGACGCAGACGTCGTCCAGGTCAAACAGCGAAATCTCGCCCACGCCACAACGGGCGACGGCTTCCGCCGCCCAGGAACCGACGCCACCGACGCCGACGATCGCCACGTGGGCCGCGCGCAAACGCTCCAGGCCGTCGATGCCATACAAACGGGCGATGCCTGCAAACCGCGGATCTTCTGTACTCATGACCATTACCCCAAAAACCGGCGCGCATTATAGGGCCGTCAGCGGCCAAGAGCATCTTTGGGCTATGAACGGGCGTCTTGACCTCTTTAATCAGCCTACACAGAACCAAGATTTAACCTACAAGGTCCAACGGAAGAACTTAAACCGAGTTGGAGTGCCCAACGTCCGGCATTTCCCTGTCCGCTGTACGGTCAGTGAACGCCCGGTGTAGGATGCGCGCCCCCAGCCTCTTGGCAATCGGCCGCCGACCGTTCCTTCGTTCAGCAGCCCCTGGAACCTGAAATAGCTATGTCATCGCGTAAATTTGGACTCAACCTGGTCGTGGTGCTCGCCATCGCAGCCTTGTTTACCGGCTTCTGGGCGCTGATCAATCGCCCGGTCACCGCCCCCAACTGGCCTGAACAGATCTCCGGCTTTTCGTACTCGCCGTTCCAGCAAGGGCAGTACCCACAAAAAGAGCAATACCCGACCGACGATGAAATGCGTCGCGATCTGGAGATCATGAGCAAGCTGACGGACAACATCCGTACTTACTCGGTCGATGGCAGCCTGGGTGATATTCCCAGGCTCGCCGAAGAATTCGGTTTGCGCGTGACGCTGGGTATCTGGATCAGCCCGGACCTTGAGCGCAACGAGCGTGAAATCCTGCGCGCCATCGACCTGGCCAATACCTCCCGCAGCGTGGTCCGCGTGGTGGTGGGTAACGAGGCGATCTTCCGTAAGGAAATTACCGCCGCCGAACTGAGCGTGATCCTTGATCGCGTCCGCGCGGCAGTGAAAGTACCGGTGACGACCTCCGAGCAATGGCACGTCTGGGAAGAAAACCCGAGCCTGGCCAAGCACGTCGACCTGATCGCCGCCCACATCCTGCCGTACTGGGAACATGTTCCGATGGAACAGTCCGGGCAGTTCGTACTCGACCGCGCCCGTGACCTGAAAAAGATGTTCCCGAAAAAACCGCTGCTGCTGTCGGAAGTCGGCTGGCCGAGCAACGGCCGTATGCGTGGTGGCGCCGACGCGTCGCCGGCAGACCAGGCGATTTATCTGCGGACCTTGGTCAACAAGCTCAATCGCCAGGGCTTCAACTACTTCGTGATCGAAGCCTTTGACCAACCGTGGAAGGCCAGTGACGAAGGTTCCGTGGGCGCTTACTGGGGTGTTTTCAACGCCGCGCGCCAGCAGAAATTCAACTTTGAAGGCCCGGTCGTCGCGATCCCGCAATGGCGCGTGCTGGCCATCGGTTCGGTGGTGTTGGCTCTGCTGTCCCTGACCCTGCTGATGATCGACGGCTCGGCCTTGCGTCAACGCGGCCGCACCTTCCTGACCTTCATCGCGTTCCTCTGCGGTTCGGTGCTGGTATGGATCGGTTACGACTACAGCCAGCAATACAGCACCTGGTTCAGCCTGACGGTGGGCTTCTTGCTTGCCCTCGGCGCACTCGGGGTGTTTATCGTGCTGCTGACCGAGGCGCATGAGCTGGCCGAAGCGGTCTGGACCCACAAACGCCGGCGTGAATTCCTGCCGGTGGTGGGCGATTCGGACTACCGACCGAAAGTCTCGATTCACGTACCTTGCTACAACGAGCCACCGGAGATGGTCAAACAGACCCTCAACGCCCTGGCCAACCTCGACTATCCGGACTTCGAAGTCCTGATCATCGACAACAACACCAAGGACCCGGCGGTCTGGGAACCGGTGCGCGATTATTGCGAAACCCTCGGCCCGCGCTTCAAGTTCTTCCACGTCGCACCATTGGCCGGCTTCAAGGGAGGCGCGCTGAATTACCTGATTCCGCACACCGCCAAGGATGCCGAAGTGATTGCGGTGATCGACTCGGACTACTGCGTCGACCCGAACTGGCTCAAGCACATGGTGCCGCACTTCGCCGATCCGAAAATCGCCGTGGTGCAGTCGCCACAGGATTACCGCGACCAGAACGAAAGCACCTTCAAGAAGCTCTGCTACGCGGAATACAAAGGCTTCTTCCACATCGGCATGGTTACCCGTAACGACCGTGACGCGATCATTCAGCACGGCACCATGACCATGACCCGGCGCTCGGTGCTCGAGGAACTGGGCTGGGCTGACTGGTGCATTTGTGAAGACGCCGAGTTGGGTCTGCGCGTGTTCGAGAAAGGCTTGTCAGCGGCGTATTACCACACCAGCTACGGCAAAGGCCTGATGCCCGATACCTTTATCGACTTCAAGAAACAGCGTTTCCGCTGGGCTTACGGTGCGATTCAGATCATCAAGCGTCACACCGCCAGTTTGCTGCGCGGCAAGGACACCGAGCTGACCCGTGGCCAGCGTTACCACTTCCTCGCGGGCTGGTTGCCGTGGGTGGCGGATGGCATGAACATCTTCTTCACCGTGGGCGCCCTGTTGTGGTCGGCGGCGATGATCATCGTGCCGCAACGGGTCGATCCACCGTTGTTGATTTTCGCGATCCCGCCATTGGCGCTGTTCGTGTTCAAGGTTGGCAAGATCATCTTCCTGTACCGCCGTGCGGTCGGGGTCAACCTGAAGGATGCATTCTGCGCGGCACTGGCCGGTCTGGCGTTGTCGCACACCATCGCCAAAGCGGTGCTGTACGGTTTCTTCACCAGCAGCATTCCGTTCTTCCGCACCCCGAAAAACGCCGATAACCACGGCTTCTGGGTGGCGATTTCGGAAGCTCGCGAAGAAATGTTCATCATGCTGCTGTTGTGGAGCGCAGCGCTGGGGATTTTCGTGGTGAACGGCATGCCGAGCAACGACATGCGCTTCTGGGTGACCATGTTGCTCGTGCAGTCGCTGCCGTACCTGGCGGCGCTGATCATGGCGTTCTTGTCTTCCCTGCCGAAACCGGCGGTCGAGGGCGAGACGGCTCCGGCGGTCTAAATCGCTCCAGATGCACTAAACGGCGGCCAATGGCCGCCGTTTTGCTTTAAGATAACCGCCATTTTGCAGGGCTTGGCGTGATATACGGTCTTTCTGACCGTACTCGAAACCTGTGGGAGCGGGCTTGCTCGCGAATGCGGTGTAACAATCAACTTTTATGCTGACTGACACACCGCATTCGCGAGCAAGCCCGCTCCCACATTTAGTCCGCGCCCATATTTCATGTTTTCGGAGTTTCCCATGACGGCCCACGCCGACCTTTCGCCGACCCTTCAACTCGCCATCGACCTGATCCGCCGTCCGTCCGTGACGCCGGTCGACGCCGATTGCCAGAAGCAGATGATGCAGCGCCTGGGCGATGCCGGTTTTATGCTGGAACCCATGCGCATCGAAGATGTGGATAACTTCTGGGCGACCCACGGTAAACACGACGGCCCGGTACTGTGCTTCGCCGGCCACACCGACGTGGTGCCGACCGGCCCGGTGACCGCCTGGCAGATCGATCCGTTCAATGCGGTGATCGATGAACACGGCATGCTCTGCGGCCGTGGCGCGGCAGACATGAAAGGCAGCCTCGCCTCCATGACCGTGGCGGCCGAGCGTTTCGTCGCCGACTACCCGGATCACAAGGGCAAGGTCGCTTTCCTGATCACCAGCGACGAAGAAGGCCCGGCGCACCACGGCACCAAAGCTGTGATCGAACGCCTTGCCGCCCGTAAGGAGCGTCTGGACTGGTGCATCGTCGGCGAACCGTCGAGCACTACCCTGGTGGGCGATGTGGTCAAGAACGGCCGTCGCGGCTCCCTCGGTGCCAAACTGACCGTGCGCGGCGTGCAAGGCCACGTGGCGTATCCGCACCTGGCGAAAAACCCGATCCACCTCGCCGCCCCGGCACTGGCCGAACTGGCCGCCGAGCACTGGGACCACGGCAACGATTTCTTCCCGCCGACCAGCTTCCAGATCTCCAACGTGAACTCCGGCACCGGCGCGACCAACGTGATTCCGGGTGATCTGGTGGCGGTGTTCAACTTCCGCTTCTCCACCGAATCCACCGTGGAAGGCCTGCAAAAGCGCGTCGCTGACATCCTCGACAAGCATGGCCTGGACTGGCACATCGACTGGGCGCTGTCCGGCCTGCCGTTCCTCACCGAACCGGGTGCATTGCTGGATGCCGTTGCGTCGAGCATCAAGGACATCACCGGTCGTGAAACCAAAGCTTCCACCAGCGGCGGCACCTCCGACGGGCGCTTCATCGCGACCATGGGTACTCAGGTGGTTGAACTGGGCCCGGTCAACGCAACGATCCACCAGGTCAACGAGCGTGTACTGGCTGCCGACCTCGATGTGCTGACCGAAATTTACTACCAGACCCTGATCAAGTTGCTCGCCTGATGCTCGCCTGCCCGATCTGCAGTGAACCGCTGAACGCGGTGGACAACGGCGTGGCCTGCCCCGCCGGGCATCGTTTCGACCGTGCGCGTCAGGGTTACCTGAACCTGTTGCCGGTGCAGCACAAGAACAGCCGCGACCCTGGGGATAACCTGGCGATGGTCGAAGCCCGCCGCGATTTCTTGAACGCCGGCCATTACGCGCCGGTGGCCAAGCGTCTGGCAGAACTGGCCGCTCAGTACGCCCCGCAGCGCTGGCTGGACATCGGTTGTGGCGAGGGTTACTACACCGCGCAAATCGCCGAGGCATTGCCGAACGCCGACGGTTACGCGCTGGACATCTCCCGGGAAGCCGTTAAACGCGCCTGCAAACGCAACCCGCAGCTGACCTGGTTGATCGCCAGCATGGCGCGGGTGCCGTTGGCCTCCGGCAGCTGCCAGTTTCTCGCCAGCGTCTTCAGCCCGCTGGACTGGGAGGAAGCCAAACGCCTGCTCAGCCCCGGCGGCGGTTTGATGAAAGTCGGGCCGACCAGCGGCCATCTGATGGAATTGCGTGAGCGTCTGTACGACGAAGTCCGTGAATACACCGACGACAAGCATCTGGCTTTGGTGCCGGAAGGCATGGCGCTGCAACACAGTGAAACCCTGGAATTCAAACTGACGCTGGAAAAGGGACAGGACCGTGCAAACCTGTTGGCCATGACACCCCACGGCTGGCGCGCCAGTGCCGAACGCCGGGCGGCGGTCATCGAACAGGTCGAGCCATTCGAGGTCACTGTTTCAATGCGCTACGATTACTTCGTACTTCAATAATTCTTAATTTTTTGGTCTTCGGCATTTGCCTTAGGCCGGCTAAATCCGCGAATGGATTTTTCAGACCCGCAGTGAGGACATCCATGCGCCAACCCGATATCGAGATTTACCTGAAAGACGCCGACGTCGACTACAAGGCCGTCGCGGCCTGGCTCGGCACTGCTTTGGGCCCATGCACCGACTGGGTCCAGAAAGGCCAGACCTACAAGTGCAAGGCCGGCAACGTGTCGGTCACCTGGCTGCCGAAAGCAGTGGGCAAATGGAACAGCCTGTTCCTGGACAGCGACCAGACCCCGTGGGAAGACGACATCGCCTGCGCCCGCGCAGCGTTTGCCGCGCTGAACGTCGAAGTGCGTTGCGCACCGGGTAGCTGGGTCGAGGAAGAAGGTGAGGAGACCGCCGATCGCTGGATGCGCATCAGCGCGGATGGTGAAGAAGAGATCACCTGGAAAACAGTCTAAAAGCTGTACACAAAACCTGTGGGAGCGAGCCTGCTCGCGATGAGGCCCTTTCAGTCAACATCAATGTTGAATGTCAGTCAGCTATCGCGAGCAGGCTCACTCCCACAGTTGTTTTGGGTGATCTGAAGAGCGGGTTTACAAGCCTACAACGTCTTCAGCCTGCAAGCCTTTCTCGCCAGTCACCACGCCGTATTCCACCTGCTGGCCTTCCGCCAGCGAGCGATGCCCCTCGCCGCGGATCGCGCGGTAGTGCACGAACACGTCCACTCCATCCTCGCGCTGAATGAAGCCGTAGCCCTTGGCGTCGTTGAACCACTTCACATTGCCGGTTTCGCGCGTTGCCATGTCAGTACCCCCTTGTTTTTATTTTGAACGGCCGAGTATATGACAGCCGCCAAAACTCTCAACTCACTTTACTTAGCCGCTTTTTTGCCGATTTTCGGCGAATACGGCACACTAGGGGGCGTTCTCAATGAGTTTTCACGCCGCGCCGGGTCTGCTGTTGTGCAGGGCAAGGCGCGAGAAGCGTGGTTTGGTCATTCCAAATAAGCTTCGAGCAACGCAGCCCTGCACAACAGCAGGCCCGGCCCTTCGGGTTGTGCCTTAAAGCGGGCCAGGCTGCGTTGCAGGCCTTGGAAAGGGAACAACCATTCCCCGCGGCCTGCGCCTTGCCTGGCCCGCTTTAAGGCGACAACGCGGCGTGAAAACTCATTGAGAACGCCCCCTACGACCGCCCGAGCATTTGCTCGGTTTTTTCCACTCATGCAGAAGCCGTATGACCCGCTCCCCGTTCCGCCGTCTTGTGTTTGGCACCCTGCGTCGACTGTTGTACCTCTGGGTTCGCTCGGAGACGATCAATCAGTCGTCGTTCACCCTCAACCTCGACCGCAGCCGCCCGGTGTTCTACGTCCTGCAAAACCCTTCGCTGACCGACCTGGCCGTGGTCGATACCGAATGCAGCAAGGCCGGCCTGCCGCGCCCGGTGTTGCCGGTCTCGGTAGGTACGCTGGAGGAACCCGCCGCGTTCTTTTACCTGACGCCAGAACCCGATTGGCTCGGCCGCCAGGACAAACGCGGCGCGCCGCCGACCCTGACCCGCCTGGTCAGTGCCCTGAGCCAGAACGCCGCCGAAGATGCGCAGATCATTCCGGTCAGCGTGTTCTGGGGCCAGTCGCCGGACAGCGAGTCGAGCCCGTGGAAACTGCTCTTCGCCGACAGTTGGGCGGTCACCGGACGCCTGCGTCGGTTGCTGAGCATCATTGTGCTGGGGCGCAAAACCCGCGTTCAGTTCTCCGCGCCGATCCATCTACGCGAGCTGATCGACCACAACAAGGGCCACGAGCGCACCGTGCGCATGGCCCAGCGAATTCTGCGGGTGCACTTCCGCAACCTGAAAGCGGCGGTGATCGGTCCGGACATTTCCCACCGTCGCAACCTGGTCAAAGGCCTGCTCAATCAGCCCTTGGTCAAGCAAGCGATCCTCGATGAAGCCGAGCGTGAAAACATCTCCCCGGAGAAAGCCAAGGCCCAGGCCCTACGCTATGGCAACGAGATCGCCTCCGACTACACCTACACCGCAATCCGCTTCATGGAAGTGGTGTTGAGCTGGTTCTGGAACAAGATCTACGACGGTATCAAGGTCAACAACATCGAAGGCGTGCAAAAGGTCGCACCGGGTTACGAAGTGATTTACGTACCCTGCCACCGTAGCCACATCGACTACCTGCTGCTGTCCTATCTGCTGTTCCGCAATGGCCTGACCCCGCCGCACATCGCCGCCGGGATCAACCTCAACATGCCGGGAATCGGCGGCCTGCTGCGACGCGGCGGTGCGTTCTTCATGCGCCGCACCTTCAAGGGCAACCCGCTCTACACCTCGGTGTTCAACGAATACCTGCACACCCTGTTCACTAAAGGCTTCCCGGTGGAGTACTTCGTCGAGGGTGGCCGCTCGCGCACCGGGCGCATGCTGCAACCGAAAACCGGGATGCTGGCGATCACCCTGCGCAGCTTCCTGCGTTCGTCGCGGATGCCGATCGTTTTCATCCCGGTCTACATCGGCTATGAGCGTGTGCTGGAAGGCCGGACCTACCTTGGCGAACTGCGTGGGGCGACCAAGAAGAAAGAATCGATCTTCGACATCTTCAAAGTCATCGGCGCCCTCAAGCAGCGTTTCGGCCAGGTCGCGGTGAACTTCGGCGAGCCGATCAAACTGGCGGAATTCCTCGACAGCGAGCAGCCGGACTGGCGTCAACAGGAACTCGGTCCGCAGTTCAAACCGGCCTGGCTCAACGAAACCACCAACCGCCTCGGCGAGAAAGTCGCGCAGCACCTGAACGAAGCCGCGGCGATCAACCCGGTCAATCTCGTGGCGCTGGCGCTGCTGTCCACCAGCCGTCTCGCGCTGGACGATCGCGCCATGGCACGGGTGCTCGATCTGTACCTGGCGCTGTTGCGCAAGGTCCCGTACTCGCCGCACACCACGCTGCCGGAAGGTGACGGCCGAGCGTTGATCGAGCATGTGAAGGACATGGATCTGCTGTCCGAGCAGAGCGATGCCCTGGGCAAGATTTTGTATCTGGACGAACAGAACGCCGTCCTGATGACCTACTACCGCAACAACGTTTTGCACATCTTCGCCTTGCCGGCGCTGCTGGCGAGTTTCTTCCAGAGCGCCTCACGCATGAGCCGTGAACAGATCCTGCGCTACACCCGCGCGCTGTATCCGTACCTGCAATCGGAGCTGTTCATTCGCTGGTCGCTGGACGAACTGGATGCGGTGATCGATCAATGGCTCGAAGCCTTCGTCGAGCAAGGTCTGCTGCGTTTCGAGAACGACGTCTACCTGCGCCCGGCGCCGAGCTCGCGGCATTTCGTGCTGCTGACCCTGCTGTCGAAGAGCATCGCCCAGACCCTGCAACGCTTCTACATGACGGTCTCGCTGCTGCTCAACAGCGGTCAGAACAGCATCAGCGCCGAAGAGCTGGAAGACTTGTGCACGGTCATGGCCCAACGCCTGTCGATCCTCCATGGCCTCAACGCCCCGGAGTTTTTCGACAAGAGCCTGTTCCGCCACTTCATCCAGACCCTGCTCGACCTCGACGTGCTCAAGCGCGACGAGGCCGGCAAGCTGAGCTATCACGAACTGCTCGGCGAACTGGCCGAAGGTGCGGCCAAGCGAGTGTTGCCGGCGGAGATTCGCTTGTCGATCCGTCAGGTCGCGTTGCATCGCAGTGAAGATGCGGCGGATCAAGTTTAGTTGCGATTAGCGGTAACTTTCTGACAACGATTATAAGAACAAGGATGTTCTTATAATCACCCAGTTATGAATTAATAGAGGCCCTCTACAACTAATCCCGATACGGATATCGCGATGAACCCATTAGAAAACACCACCCCATACGTCACCCTCACCTTTAGTTTGCCTGAAGACTATCTTCCGCCCAGCGGTGGCGAAGGCGAAACTTATATAAGCGTGCATACCGCAAACTCTTCCACCCCCATCAAAGTGGCGCAATCCCGTGAACCCGTACTGCACAGTGGGCGCTGGAATTTTTACTTTGCACACAACTACTCCGATGTCAGCGTTAAATACCTGGTCACCGTCAGAATGACCCACAACGGCGTTCCACTGCTGATTGACCTGGACTACTTCGTGATCGTCCACCGTGCACCGCACCGGCAAACCCTACACCTTAGCCCCATCGGTCGCCTCTATCTCCAGGCACAGGAGCCTCGGGCGGTCCAACCTGAACACGCTGTAACCGTTGTCGCCCACGAGCACGACGATACGGCTGCACAACTGACGCAAATACATATCAGCGAAAAAATGGCGGAGGCGTTTTACCTGGAATACGATCCGGACACTGTCGTACCTGGTAAACGCTATACGCTGGCAGCCACTGAAAATGAATACCACAATGCAATTACGGTATATCCAGGATCCGTTGTATTGAAACCCTTTGGTAGAACCTGAAAAAAGCGCCCATCAAAAGATTCATAGGGAGAAACCACCGGAAAAATCCGTTAAATTGCTGTTGGCGTTCGTCTACTTCGGGCGCCAACGACAGGGATTCAACTCATGAAAAAACTCTCGCTTCTAGGGCTTACGGCTTTACTCGCTGCCTGCCAATCAATACAACCCACCGCTAAAACCAGCCTCAATGGCGAAGTTTTCTACCTGCAACGCATCGCCCTCCCGCCGAGCGCCACATTGAGCGTCAGCCTGCAGGACGTGTCCCTCGCCGACGCACCCGCCGTGATCCTCGACGAACAGAAAGGCCCGGTCAAAGGCCAGGTGCCGCTACCCTTTCATCTGAGTTACGATCCAGCGCAGGTCAAACCGGGCCATCGTTATTCGGTCAGCGCACGGATAGAAGTGAATGGCGAACTGATGTTTATCACCACCGAACATCACGCCGTGCAACTGGATGGCAGCGATCCGCAGCCACTGAAAATCCGCGTCGACGCCGCCCGCTAATTCTCTATTTTGAACAAGGAAGCCGCCATGTTCCGCCCTACCCTTCGCTTCGCCAGCCTGTGCGCAGGCTTGATGATCTCCGCCAGCGCCCTGGCGCTGTCGCTCAACGACCTGTCACAACAAGACGCCACCGGAGGCCTCAAGGATGCCCTGACTCAAGGTGCGCAACTGGCTGTGAAACAACTGGGCACGCCGGGCGGCTTCAGCAACAACCCGGATGTGAAAATCGAATTGCCGGGCAAACTGGGCAAAGTCGCCAGCAAGATGAAGCAGTTCGGCATGGGCGACCAGGTCGACCAGCTGGAAACCAGCATGAACAAAGCGGCTGAAACCGCCGTGACGCAAGCCCAGCCGATCCTGGTGGACGCGGTGAAAAAGATGAGCGTGGAGGACGCCAAGGGTATTCTCAGCGGCGGCAAGGACTCGGCCACTCAGTACCTGAGCAAAACCAGCCGCGAACAGATCCGCGTCAAGTTCCTGCCAATCGTCAAGCAAGCCACCGACCAGGTGGGCCTGGCCAAACAGTACAACTCGTTCGCCGGGCAAGCCGCGACGATGGGTGTAGTGGATGCGAAGAGCGCCAACATCGAAAGCTACGTGACCGAGCAGGCGTTGAACGGGTTGTTCGAAATGATTGGTAAACAGGAAGAAACCATTCGCCAGAATCCTGCGGCGGCAGCCACCAGTTTGGCGAAGAAGGTGTTTGGTACCCTCTAGTACTCTCTCCTGCTAATCGTTCCCACTCTCTTCAAAAACTGTAGGAGCAAAGCTTGCTCGCGATGGCTGCACCTCGGTCTGCCATTTGGACCGAGGCGCCTGCATCGCGAGCAAGCTTTGCTCCTACAGAGGTCAGGCTGGGTCCTTTTTGATTCGGAACCACGCCGCATACAGCGCCGGCAGAAACAGCAACGTCAGCGCCGTCGCGACAATCAACCCGCCCATGATCGCCACCGCCATCGGCCCGAAAAACACGCTGCGCGACAGCGGAATCATCGCCAGCACCGCCGCGAGTGCAGTCAACACAATCGGCCGGAAGCGCCGCACCGTGGCTTCAATAATCGCCTGCCAAGGCTTGAGCCCCGCGGCGATGTCCTGCTCGATCTGGTCCACCAGAATCACCGAGTTACGCATGATCATCCCGGACAGCGCGATGGTGCCGAGCATGGCGACGAAACCAAACGGCTGACGGAACACCATCAGGAACAAGGTCACACCGATCAACCCCAAAGGCGCCGTCAGAAACACCATCACCGTGCGTGAGAAACTGCGCAGTTGCAGCATCAGTAACGTCAGCACCACCACGATGAAAAGCGGCACACCGGCCTTCACCGAATTCTGCCCGCGAGCCGAGTCTTCTACCGTGCCACCAACCTCCAGCAAATACCCGTCCGGCAGTTCGGCGCGAATCGGATCGAGGGTCGGCATGATCTGCTGCACCAGCGTCGCCGGTTGTTCCTTGCCGTAGATGTCGGCACGCACAGTCACGTTCGGCAAGCGGTTGCGGTGCCAGATGATGCCTTCTTCGAAGCCGTATTCCAGGGTCGCAATTTGCGACAGTGCAACACTGCGGCCATTGTCAGTTGGCACCGCCAGGCTTGGCAGCAATGACAGTTCAGTGCGTTCGTGCAACGTGCCGCGCAACAGAATCTCGATCAACTCGTTGTCTTCACGGTACTGGCTGACACTCGAACCGGTCAGAGAACTTTGCAGGAACTTCGACAGGTTCGCAGTGCTCACGCCAAGCGCCCGGGCGCGGTCCTGATCGACGTTCAGATACACGACTTTGCTCGGTTCTTCCCAATCCAGATGGACGTTGACCACATGCGGGTTCTCGCGAACCTTGGCCGCGACTTTACGGGCCAGCGCGCGGACTTCCTCGATGTGCTCACCGGTGACCCGGAACTGCATCGGATAACCCACCGGAGGCCCGTTCTCCAGACGTGTCACCCGCGCACGCAAGGCCGGGAATTGTTCCTTGAGGGCTTCGATCAGCCAGGTGCGCAGGGTTTCGCGCTCTTCGATGGTTTTGGCCAGGACGACAAACTGCGCGAAGCTCGCGGCAGGAAGTTGTTGATCCAGCGGCAGGTAAAAACGTGGCGAACCGGTGCCGACGTATGCGACATAGTTGTCGATACCGGCGTGATCCTTGAGCAGTGCTTCGAGGCGTTTGACCTCATCGCGGGTGTTGCTCAACGAGGCGCCTTCGGCCAGTTTCAGATCGACCATCAATTCCAGACGACCCGATGCCGGGAAGAACTGTTGCGGCACGAAGCGAAACAGGATGACAGAACCGATAAACAACACGACCGTCAGGACAATGACCGTCTTGCGTCGCCGTACGCACCATTCCACCAGGCGTCTGACGCGCTGATAGAAAGGCGTGCCGTAAGGGTCGGGCTGGCCGCCGCCGGTGCCATGTTTGGCGGCATGAATCTTCGCCAGATCCGGCAAGAGTTTCTCCCCCAGATAAGGCACAAACACCACAGCGGCCACCCACGAGGCCAGCAACGCGATGGTCACCACCTGGAAGATCGAGCGAGTGTATTCGCCGGTACCCGATTGCGCAGTGGCAATCGGCAGGAAGCCGGCAGCGGTGATCAGCGTGCCGGTGAGCATCGGGAATGCGGTGCTGGTCCAGGCGAAACTGGCCGCCTTGATCCGGTCGAAGCCTTGCTCCATTTTGATCGCCATCATTTCCACGGCGATGATTGCGTCGTCCACCAACAAACCCAGCGCCAGTACCAATGCCCCGAGGGAAATCTTGTGCAGGCCGATTCCCAGGTAATACATGCAGGCGAATGTCATCGCCAATACCAAAGGAATCGCCAGCGCGACCACCATGCCGGTGCGCACGCCGAGGGAGAAGAAACTCACCAGCAGGACGATTGCCAGCGCTTCCACCAGCACCTGAACAAATTCACCGACACTGCTTTTCACGGCGGCGGGCTGATCGGAGACCTTGCGCAACTGCATACCGGCAGGAAGGTTTTTCTGGATCCGGTCGAACTCGATTTCCAGCGCCTTGCCCAGCACCAGAATGTCGCCACCGTCCTTCATGGCCACGGCCAGACCGATGGCGTTTTCCGCCATGAAGCGCATGCTCGGCGCTGGCGGATCGTTGAAACCGCGACGCACATCCGCCACATCGGCGATCCGGAAGGTGCGATCACCGACGCGGATCGGGAAGTTCTTGATCTCTTCGACCGTCTGAAAATTCCCCGAGACGCGTAGCTGCAATCGCTCGCTGGAGGTCTCGAAGAACCCGGCGGTGGACACCGCGTTCTGCTCTTCAAGGGCCTGCTGCACCGCCGACAAAGGCAGGCCGAGGGTGGCGAGTTTGACGTTGGAGAGTTCGATCCAGATCTTCTCGTCCTGTAACCCGAGCAAATCGACCTTGCCCACATCCTTGACCCGTTGCAGCTGAATCTGCACGCGGTCGGCGTAGTCCTTGAGCACCGCGTAATCAAAACCTTCGCCGGTCAGGGCGTAGATATTGCCAAACGTCGTGCCGAACTCATCATTGAAAAATGGCCCCTGGATGCCCGGTGGCAGGGTTTGACGAATGTCGCTGATCTTCTTGCGAACCTGGTACCAGAGGTCCGGGATTTCCACCGAGTGCATGGAATCACGGGCAACGAACGTCACTTGGGATTCGCCCGGACGGGAGAACGAAACGATGCGTTCGTACTCGCCGGTTTCCATCAGTTTCTTTTCAATACGCTCGGTGACCTGACGCGACACTTCCTGCGCCGTGGCCCCCGGCCAGTTGGTCCGAATCACCATGGCCTTGAAGGTGAACGGCGGGTCTTCACTTTGGCCGAGCTTGGTGTAGGACAGTGCGCCGACAATGGCCAGCAAGAGCATCAGGAACAGTACGATCTGGCGATTACGCAGCGCCCATTCGGAAAGATTGAAACCCATCGGGGATTACTCCTTGCCCGCCAGATTGACCACACGGTTGGAGCGATCCACCGGACGCACCTGCTGCCCTTCAAGCAGCACATGGACGCCAGCGGCGACCACCCAATCGCTAGCGTTCAGTCCTTCGAGTACCGGTACGGTTTTCTCGCCGAAAGCACCGACCCGTACCGGGGTTTTCTTCAGGGTGTTGTTGGCATTGACGACCCAGACGTAGGTCGCGCCGTTTTCCGCGGTCAGCGCGGAAAGCGGCACCGACAGCGGCACCACATCGGAGGTCTGAACGAACACCCGGGCACTCTGGCCGAGTTCAGCGGGAACCTTGCCGGCGGTGAAGGAGATACGGGCGGCAAAGGTGCGCGATTTTGGATCGGCAGCGGGCGACAGCTCACGGATGCGCCCGGCGAAACGTTGGTCGGGTTGGGTCCAGAGTTCCACCGACACTGGCTGACCAACCTTGAAGCGGCCAAAGCTCTGCTCCGGCAAGCTGATCAACACTTCGCGTTCGCCATCGGTGGCGAGGGTAAATACGGTTTGCCCCGCCGCCACCACTTGCCCGACTTCAACCGCGCGTTTAGCCACCACCCCATCCTGCGGCGCACGCAGCACGGCGTAACTGGCCTGATTGGTCGAGACGTTGAATTCGGCTTTGATTTGCTTGAGGCGTGCTTCACCGGATCGGTAAAGGTTTTCGGCATTGTCGTACTGCGAACGGCTGACCATCTGACGGTCCATCAGGGTCTTGTAGCGATCACGTTCGGCGCGGACCAGGTTCAGGTTGGCCTCGGCAGCAGCGACCTGGGCACGGGTGGCTTCCAGTTGCAGGCGCACGTCCTGAGGATCGAGCTCCGCCAAAGGTTGGTCGGCCTTGACCCGCTGCCCCTCTTCGACCAGTCGTCGACTGACTTTACCGCCAATGCGAAACGCCAGGTCCGGCTCATACCGTGCGCGGACTTCACCGGGAAAACTTTCTATCGCCTGGGCCGAAGGCTCTGGCTGCACGACCATGGCCGGGCGAACGGTGACTTGGGGCGCCTCTTCGTGACCGCACGCAGACAATAAAAACGCCAGACTGACTGGCAACGCGAGGGGCAAGGCATAGCGGAACATGGTGAAGGACCTTTCGCTAATGGTGCTTGGAATAATTATACTGGGCGGTATGTTATTAATAGCAAACTCACCAGTCCAGTATTAAAAGCGCATATGCCTAACAATCTTTCAGTACCCAACGGCCCTGGCCGTCCCAAGGATCTGGCCAAGCGCCAGGCGATCCTCGAGGCGGCGAAAATTCTATTTTTGAGCAAGGGTTATGCGAGTACCAGCATGGACGCCGTCGCGGCCGAGGCCGGTGTGTCGAAGTTGACGGTCTACAGCCATTTCAACGACAAGGAGACGCTGTTCTCCGCCGCCGTGATGGCCAAGTGCGAAGAGCAATTGCCGACGCTGTTTTTCGAATTGCCGGACGGCATTGCCGTAGAAACGGTGCTGTTGAACATCGCGCGCGGCTTTCATCTGCTGATCAACAGCGACGAATCGGTCAACCTGCACCGGCTGATGATGACGCTGGGCAGCCAGGACCCGAAACTCTCGCTGATCTTCTTCGAGGCCGGGCCTGAGCGCATGCTGCAGGGCATGGAGCGGTTGCTGACCAAGGTTGATCACAGCGGCGCCTTGAGCATCGACAAACCGCGCAATGCGGCCGAGCATTTCTTCTGCCTGCTCAAGGGGGCGGGGAATTTCAGGCTGCTTTATGGCTGCGGCGAGCCGCTGACCGGGGATGCGGCCGAGAGCCATGTGCAGGAAGTGGTGGAGTTGTTTATGCGGGCGTATCGGCCAGAGTCAGCCTGATCATTTTGCAGTGTTTGGGCGGACGCCTTCGCGAGCAAGCCCGCTCCCACATTTGACTGCGTTCCCTTGAGAAGACTCGGTCAAATGTGGGAGCGGGCTTGCTCGCGAAGGGCGCGACGCGGTCTTAAGGCTTCAGCGCTTTCTTCGGATAAATGTCATACCGGCTGGATTTACCGTCCAGCGCATGACTCGGCTTCGGCCCTTCGATGCAGGGCGCCTTGCGCGGGCGCTTGACCACCACCCGGTGGCTGGCCAACGCCAACGCCGCTGCGAGCAGTGCAGGCGCATCCGGGTCATCGCCTACCAGCGGCCGGAACAGGCGCATTTCCTTCTTCACCAAAGCCGTTTTCTCACGATGGGGGAACATCGGGTCGAGGTAGATCACCTGCGGCGGCTCGCCTTCCCAATTGCGCATCACCTCGATCGAATTGCCCTTGAGCAAGCGCATCCGCGCCACGATCGGCGCCACCTCAAAGTCTTCCGCGCCGCGTGCCAGGCCATCTTCAAGCAACGCGCCAATCAGCGGCTGACGCTCGATCAGGCTCATCTCGCAGCCCAGGCTCGCCAGCACGAACGCATCTTTGCCCAGCCCCGCCGTGGCATCCAGCACGCGCGGACGCACGCCTTGGGCTACCCCGACAGCCTTGGCGATCATCTGACCGCTGCCGCCGCCGTACAAGCGACGATGGGCCGCACCGCCCTCGACAAAGTCCACCCGCACCGGCCCCGGTGCGTCCGGGCCCAGTTGCTGCAGCTGCAAACCCTGGTCGCCGACCTGCAAGGCGAACTCACCGTCATCCACCTGCATCGGCAAACCCAGGCGCTCGGCCCATTGCTCGGCCTGTGGCTGAAAAGTCGCGGCCAGGGCCTCGACGTGGATGCGGCAGGCCGCAGGTTGCTCAATCATGAGAAAACACGCTCAAAAAATTAATGATCGGCAAAAACGGCCGATAACAAAACTATCGAGCATTTTGCCAGAGCTGAGCGTCGACCGAGAGAAATGTCAGACATTCAACGCACATCGATAGGCTACATTTCGCGACACGGCGATTTTGGTCTACGAAACTCCCAAGCACTGAGCGGCGTCAGTCACCTGTGGCAGGATTTCTTTGCCCAGGCCCTGGCCGATCAGTCGGGCGATGTCGTACCGGCTTCTCTCAACTTTCCACCGGTTGATCTCGACAGCCCGATCGAACCCACCGTTGGCAGCGAACTGCTGGCGCACATCATTTCCCAGCGCGAATGCGACGTGAAAGAAACCGAGGTCCGCCCGCCCGAGCCACTGTTCCTGCCGATTGCCGAGTTCGAAATGGAGCTGGCCGACAAACCTTTCCCACCGTTCCCGGCACAGGAAATCGTCGCTCAACAGAAGCAACAGGACTTCGAAAGCCGTTGGGTCCGCCCGATCGTGCTCACCGCAGGTCAGCCTGTACCGCAAGCAGGTCCAGCGCCACAACCGCGTCCGCTGCACCTGCCAATTGCCGAATTCGAACTCGATCTGCTGGACAAGCCATTCCCGCCGTTCTCGCCCGAAGAACTGGTGGAGCAACAGAAACAACTCGACTTCGATAATGGCTGGGCTCGCCCGATCGTCCTGCAAAACCTGCGCATCGCCGCTTAAACCTCAGCGACACACCCACAACCGAAACCGCATCGTCAGCCTTTGAACAATTGATTGGCCTGGGCGTACGGCATGGAACGCGACGTGAATCCGAAGGTGCCCGACGTCTTGATCTCTTCGGCAGCGCGGAAAAACTCGCCATAGGCGGCCAAGGCCAGCGCCGAACCGACGCTGATGCGTTTGACGCCCATTTCGCTCAACTGCTCGACCGTCAATTTCAGTCCGCCGGACATCAACACATTGACCGGTTTCGGCGCCACGGCACGGACCACCGCCAACACGTCTTCAGCGCTGCGCAGCCCTGGCGCATAAAGCACGTCGGCACCCGCCTCGGCAAACGCCTGCAAGCGGCGAATGGTATCGGCGAGATCAGGATTGCCGTGCAGAAAGTTCTCCGCGCGAGCGGTCAACATAAAGGGAAACGGCAAGCTGCGAGCGGCTGCCACGGCAGCCTCGATGCGCGCGACGGCGTGCTCGAAGCAGTAGATCGGCGCTTCTTCACGGCCGGTGGCATCTTCGATAGAGCCGCCGACCGCACCGGCCTCTGCCGCACGCAAAATACTCTGTGCGCACTCGGCTGGATCGTCAGCGAAGCCGTTTTCCAGATCGACGGCGACGGGCAGATCAGTTGCCGCAACAATCGCCCGAACGTTTGCCAGGGTGTCGTCCAGCGTCAGTGCGCCATCGGGGCGGGCGTTGGAAAAGGCGTATCCGGCACTGGTGGTCGCCAGCGCTTCGAAACCAAGGCTGGCGAGCATTTTCGCCGAGCCGGCGTCCCACGGATTGGGAATGACAAAAGCCCCCGCGCGTTCGTGCAGTGCTTTGAACGCTTGGGCTCGAAGGGTTTGCGCATCCATTTGGCAGGCTCCTGAAAAGGGCAGGGAATCCGCTTCAGAGCAGACCAAGTTGCTCGGCAGCGGGCTCTCTGTATAGCTCAGACAGCGGCGGCAGGCCAGGCAAACGCAGCATCAGTTTTGCGTGAAAACGTTGCGCCAGTTTGGCGGCCAGCAGGTTATCGGCGGTGTGCAGGAAGATATAGGGCGTACGGCCCTCCTCGATCCACACGGCGATTTTCTCGACCCATGGCACCAGGAACGGGTCGTTGGCCTCAAGCTGCGGATGACCGATGAAGCGCACCTGCGGGCATTGCGTGAAGGCGGCCGGACGAGGCGGCACCCTGGGCTTTTTCGATTGGGCGTGAAGGACAGAAGGATCGGTCGATGTGCAGCTGAACAGCGCGCGGGGATCGAGGCAGATACGCTCGACACCGCGATCCAGTAGCAGGCGATTGAGCATTCTCTCGGCATCGCCCTTGGCGAAGAACTCGTCATGCCGCACTTCAATCGCCAGAGGCCGGTCCACCGCATCAATAAAACCGGCAAGCTCCGACAGTCGCTGCGGCGTAAAACTTTTGGACAGTTGCAGCCACAGCGGTGAAACCCGTTCACCGAGGGGGCTGAGCAATTGCAGGAAGGTGTCGGCAGCGGTCAATTGTTCGCGCAGGTCACCGCTGTGGCTGATGTCGCCGGGAAACTTGGCAGTGAAGCGAAAGTGTTCGGGCATGGTCTCGACCCAACGCTGCACGGTGGTCGCAGCCGGGCTCGCGTAGAAGGTCGTATTGCCTTCCACTGCGTTAAACACTTGGGAATAGAGACTCAGAAATTCGGCGGGTTTTGCGTCTTGCGGATACAGGTAGTCGCGCCAGGCGTTTTCACTCCAGGACGGACAGCCCAGGTAGTAAGGCAACTGCATCAGATGTACAGATCGAGGCCCAGCACATCCGAATCCCAATCGACAAAACCGGCGGTGCTCAGGTAGCTGGCCAGGGCCTTCGCGACACTGCTGCTCATGGCGCGGTGATAAAGCATGTCTTGTTGACGGGCGGGGAGATTGCTCAAGCGTTGCGCAGAGGCTTTGGCAGCGCGGGCGGCCATTTGCTCTTCGGATGGAATTTCCAGCTCGCCGTCGATATCGACATAGTCGTCATCCGCCACAGGGCCTTTGCGAGGCTTGCGCTTGATGGGGTAGGACTGAGAGGGAACGCCGTCTATACGCATGAGTACATGTCCGGTATCAATGATGGCAGCTTAGTGGCACATGGCCCGCTTCGCAAACCGCCGAGTGATAACTAGAACACAGAAAATGGAAAAGGTTTAAAAGCTGGGGATATAAAACGACGATTGGCTGCGTTTCGTAAATTGCCTTCGCGAGCAAGCCCACTCCCACAGGGGTCAGCGGAGACCATGTGGGAGCGGGCTTGCTCGCGAAGGGGGCAACTCGGTATCAAGATTTAACGTGCTTTGGGCGTCGCCACTTTATCGCGCAAGTACACCGGCTGAGCCTCATCAGCCACAATCGCCTCACCCCGCGCCCAGGCAAAACGTGCCAGGGTCAGCAGATCTTCAGCGTGAGGCAACAGGCCCGCATCCTGCCCGGTCAGGCTGACAGCGATGCGCTCGGCATAACCCCAGCCAGTGCCAGCGCCAAACCACTCACCACTGGCGTCAGCCGGCAACGCGGCCACTTCCGGCGGCAGCACCGCTTCATTGCCGACCAGCCGCATCTCCCCCGCCGTTTCGCGGTAGCAACCCCAATACACTTCGTCCATGCGCGCATCAATGGCGGCCGCGACCTGGCTCACGCCATGTTCGCGATAGGCCCGCTGCGCCAGCACGGCCAGGTTCGACACCGGCAATACCGGGCGATCCAGCGCAAACGCCAGCCCCTGCACCACGCCGATGGCGATCCGCACGCCGGTGAACGCACCCGGACCCCGTCCGAAAGCAATTGCATCGACCGCTTGCAGGGTGGTCCCGGCATTCGCCAGCAACTGCTGAATCATCGGCAGCAGCTTCTGCGCATGCAGGCGCGGGATCACCTCGTAATGGCTCGTGACTTTGCCGTCATGCAGCAAGGCAACGGAGCAAGCTTCAGTCGCGGTGTCCAGGGCCAGCAAGGTGCTCATCGATGTTTCCGTAAGAGAGGTCAGAAAAAGTGCGCCAGTATAAACAACTACGGCCCGCAAGCGGGCCGTAGAAGATGAAGCGTTTTTTTAGCGCAGTGCTTCAAGCACTTTGCCGGTGATCGCTTCAACCGAGCCAACACCTTCGACGTGGCTGTACTTCGGTTTGCCTTGAGCGACGGACAGCTCCTGGTAAAACTTCACCAGAGGCTCGGTCTGGGCGTGGTAGACCGACAGGCGATGACGCACGGTTTCTTCAGTGTCGTCTTTGCGCTGCACCAGCTCGTCGCCGGTGATGTCGTCTTTACCGGCAATTTTTGGCGGGTTGTAGACGATGTGGTACACGCGGCCGCTGGCCTCGTGAACACGACGGCCAGCGATTCGCTGAACGATGTCTTCGTCTTTAACGTCGATTTCCAACACGTGGTCCAGCTCGACGCCGGCTTTCACCAGGGCTTCAGCCTGAGGAATGGTGCGCGGGAAACCGTCGAACAGGAAACCGTTGGCGCAATCAGACTGGCTGATGCGTTCCTTGACCAGGTTGATGATCAGGTCATCGGAGACCAGACCACCGCTGTCCATGACGCTCTTGGCGATCAGGCCCAGCTCGGTGCCGGCCTTGACCGCAGCACGCAGCATGTCGCCAGTGGAGATTTGCGGAATGCCGAATTTTTCGGTGATGAACTTAGCCTGAGTACCTTTACCGGCCCCGGGAGCTCCCAGCAGAATGACGCGCATCGATGTGCTCCTCAATTTTTTATATAGATAACGTCAGATTCGCCTCGTGGGGCCAATCTCAAAAAAAGGGTCGTGACCGCCCAAACGGTCAAAGGCTGATCAAGATACACAGCAGGCCCGGACCACACAAGCCGCCGAAAGTCGGAGAAACCCGCGCCTGATGTGGCCTTTCGTCGGGGTAACCCTAGTCGCAACCCCATCACTAACTGTCGCCTGGCAGCACTTTTCAACCCCTCGCCCACAGGCAACTCGACGCTCGCGCCGAGTGCCTTGACCCACGACGAAAACCTTAGCCGGTATTACGCAAACCGGCGGCAATCCCTGCCACAGACACCAGCAGCGCTTGTTCTACCGGGCTGCCCTGCGCCACTTCCTGTTGTCGCGAACGCGCCAACAACTCAGCCTGCAATAGATGAAGAGGGTCGAGGTAAGTGTTGCGCAAGCGGATGAATTCAAGCGTGGCTGGGCTATGTGCCAGTAGCTGCGACTGACCGGTCAGCCCCAGGACCACCGAGCAGGCCTGCGACAATAGGTCGCGTAAATGCGCACCCAAAGGGAGCAGATCCGGCTCGACCAAACGCTCATCGTAGGACCGGGCGATATCGGCATCGGCCTTGGCCAACACCATTTCCAGCATATCGATGCGCGTGCGGAAGAACGGCCACTGCTCGCGCATCTGCCCCAGCAGCTCGCCTTCGCCGCGCTCCAGCGCCTTGCTCAACGCCGCTTCCCAGCCGAGCCACGCCGGCAACATCAGACGCGTCTGGGTCCAGCCGAAGATCCACGGGATCGCCCGCAGGCTTTCAATCCCGCCGGCGCGGCGCTTGGCCGGGCGACTGCCCAGCGGCAAGCGTCCCAGTTCCTGCTCTGGAGTGGACTGGCGGAAATACTCAACGAACTGCGGATTTTCCCGCACCACGGCGCGATAAGCGCTGACACCGTCAGCGGCCAATTCGTCCATCAGATTGCGCCAGGCTGGCTCTGGTGGCGGTGGCGGCAGCAAGGTCGCTTCCAGTACCGCTGCCAGGTACAGATTGAGGTTCTGCTCGGCGATGTCCGGCAGACCGAATTTGAAACGAATCATTTCCCCCTGCTCGGTGGTACGGAAACGCCCCGCCACCGAACCCGGTGGCTGCGACAGAATCGCCGCGTGTGCCGGGCCGCCGCCGCGCCCCACGGTGCCACCGCGACCGTGGAACAACAGCAGTTCCACTTGTTGCTCGCGGCAGATGTCGACCAAGCGCTCCTGCGCCCGATACTGCGCCCAGGCCGCCGCTGTCGTGCCGGCGTCCTTGGCCGAGTCGGAGTAGCCAATCATCACTTCCTGCGGCCCTTGCAGGCGCGAGCGATAACCGGGCAACAGCAACAGTTTTTCGATCACCGGGCCGGCGTTGTCGAGGTCGGCCAGGGTCTCGAACAGCGGCACCACGCGCATCGGCCGCAACACACCAGACTCTTTGAGCAGCAGCTGCACGGCTAACACGTCGGAAGCGGCGCCGGCCATGGAGATCACATACGAACCGAGCGATGCGCTCGGTGCTGCAGCGATTTCCCGGCAGGTCGCCAGCACCTCAGCGGTGTCGGCCGATGGTTTGAAGTACGCCGGCAACAACGGCCGGCGGTTGTTCAGTTCGCGCATCAGGAAAGCGATGCGCTCTTCCTCGCTCCAGTCCTCGTAGCGTCCCAGGCCCAGGTAATCGGTGATCTCGGTCATGGCCGCGGTATGTCGCGTCGAGTCCTGACGCACATCGAGCCGTACCAGGAACAGCCCGAACGTCACCGCCCGGCGCAGGCAATCGAGCAGCGGCCCATCAGCGATCACGCCCATGCCGCACTCATGCAGCGAGTGGAAGCACAGCTCCAGCGGATCAAGCAGCTCGCGGTTGTTTTGCAACACATCGGCGGGTGCCGGCGTGGTCTGCGTCAAGGAAGCGTGAGCCCAGTTACGCGTCGCGCGCAGGCGTTCACGCAGCTGTTTAAGCACCGCACGGTAAGGTTCGGCGCTGTCCCCGGCCTTGGCCTTCAAGTCATCGCTGGCCTGCTGCATCGACAACTCGGCCGCCAGGTGATCGACATCGCGCAAGTACAAGTCCGCGGCCATCCACCGCGCCAGCAGCAAGACTTCACGGGTCACGGCGGCGGTCACGTTGGGGTTGCCGTCCCGGTCGCCGCCCATCCACGAGGCAAAGCGAATCGGCGCTGCCTCCAGTGGGAGGTGCAGGCCCGTGGCGTCATGCAGGGCTTTATCGGCCTTGCGCAAATAGTTGGGGATCGCTTGCCACAGCGAATGCTCGATCACCGCAAAGCCCCACTTGGCTTCATCCACGGGGGTTGGGCGGGTGCGGCGGATTTCTTCGGTGTGCCAGGCTTCGGCGATCAGGCGCTGCAACTTCGTCTGGATCTGCTCGCGCTCGGCGGTGGTCAGGTCGCGATGGTCCTGGGCGGCCAGTTGCGCGGCAATGGCGTCGTATTTCTGGATCAGCGTGCGGCGCGCGACTTCGGTCGGGTGCGCGGTGAGGACCAGTTCGATCTCCAGCCGTCCCAGTTGCCGGGCCAGGGATTCGGCGCCATGGCCTTCAGCACTCAGGCGGGCGAGCAATTCCGGCAGCACCCTCGCTTCGAACGGCGCAGGTTGTGACTCTTCGCGACGGTGAATCAGCTGATATTGCTCGGCGATATTGGCCAGGTTGAGAAACTGGTTGAACGCCCGCGCCACCGGCAGCAACTCTGCTTCGCTCAATTGGTTGAGGCTGGCGCTCAATTCAGCGTCCATTGAACCGCGACGGTCGGCCTTGGCGCCTTTGCGGATCTGCTCGATCTTGTCGAGAAAACCGTCCCCGTACTGTTCACGAATGGTATTGCCCAACAGTTCACCCAACAGGTGAACATCCTCGCGCAAGCGTGCATCAATATCGGTCATCAGCAGTTCTCCAGCGAAAATCCGGGTGACTTGAGGTCCATGCTCTTGGGTTAGAGAGTGCCGCTGTAAAGCGGTTCTTACAAGCGGACGAGGATGGGAATGCAGTTCGCCTGAGAAAGTTTTGGGATTGGGGTTGGGGTTGGGTTGGTGGGTACATATCCGTTTCTGCGGTGATGGCTGATTACGGTTTCGCTTTTACAGCGAGTCACTTTCGAAAAGCGCGAAAGTAACCAAAGCGCTTTTGCCCCTCCATTCGGTGCCTCGCCTAGGCTCGGCATGCCCTCACTCCGGCATTGCTCCGTGGGCCCGCCGCCATCGGCCATCCATGGCCGGGGGCGGCTACCGCGGCATCCTTGCCGCGGTGCCCCCTGCGCAATACCTGCGTTCGGCCTCTGGGAAAGGGGCAGGCAGATCAAAAGCCAAAGCCAAAGCCAAAGCCAAAGCCAAAGCCAAAGCCAAAGCCAAAGCCAAAGCCAAAGCCTAGCGCGGTATCTGTGCGAGCCTGCTCGCGAAAAACGTCCGGACACCGCGTTCATTCAGACAGCACGCGTTATCGTTCACGTCTTTCGCGAGCAGGCTCGCTCCCAAAGGGGAATGCGTACGCTTGAAGAGACAGGCCGGCCGGTAGGCCGCCTCGCGTTGCTTTTGCGGTACTCGCCCCCTCGGGAGGCCGAGTGGAGGTTCTGCGCAGTGGGCAACCCGGCATGGATGCCGGGTTAGCCGCCCCCGGCCATGGATGGCCGATGGCGGCGGGCCCACGGAGCAGGACCGGAGCGAGGGCATGCCGAGCCTAGGCGAGGCACCGAACGAAAGGGACAAGAGCCCTTTGGTTACTTTGGGGCTTTTCCAAAGTGACTCGCTGTAAAAGCCAGCCCTTTCAAGGTCTTCGTTTAAACTCTCCCAAAATTCCAGTCAGGGTGACGAAAACGATGTGGGCAGAAGTTCTAGCGCGGTTTGAGCAAAAGACGCCGGCCAGTGTCATGACCAAGTTGA